>NZ_JASPJK010000029.1 GCF_030232265.1 Corynebacterium sp. MSK041 | reverse complement strand
ATTCGCCGTCGGCCGAATCGCCTTCATCGAAGAATCAAACTGCATAAAATACGTCATACGTTCAAGACTCTTTCCGTGCGGCACCTACCGCAATCATCCCGCCGGCGCACAGTTTTCTATGTGGTCTTCGGACGCTCAGGCACCCAGGTGTCAACGGAATTCGTGTTGCTTTTCAGGTTCTTGTACTGCAAAGCTTCAAGCATAGCGACGTCTTGCACTGTCGTCGCAGACTCCGCAATCGCATCCCAGTGACGCTGATGACCTTTGGTGGCAAACAAATACTGGAAAAACTCTTTGATCACCTCTCGGTTGCAATCAGCCTCTTCGGTACGGTGATCAGTTTTATAAAGCTCAAGCATCCGATCAAGCAACTGCACGTCCTGCCCACACAACCGCTCAAGACACTGAAACATAGGAAACCGCACCGCAAAACGCGGCTCCTTAAGATAACAAGCCTCAACAGCATCAAAATGCTCATAATGCCAAGGCTTACAATGCTCATTGACGACTTTCGCCAACCCAGCAGCAGCATCACCATCAGCACCATCGTTGAGTGCATCCGTCAACGCCGTGATGTAACCAGCAAGCTCTTGATCAGTCACAGGATCAAAACGGCTCGGCAAATCAGTAGAAGTAGGCATATCAGTTACGTCCTGTTAGTTGAAGTACACCGCAATAGCGTCACCACGGGTGCGCGCCGCAGCATAAAAATCAGTGAGAATGTCAATAGCGTCAACTTCCTCGAAGTCATCAGGATCAAGACCTTCGAGCACGTGAGCAAAATCAGCAACCTGCTCAGGGGTATTAATACGCATTCCATCCGTAAGGTCTTGCCCATCCCAGTCAGCAGCACCAAAAACAATGCCACTAACAGTTGAACGATCAACCACCTCAGCAAGGCCGTCAGCAGTATCGACAAACACCACATCGATATCAGTCACAGGATGCGAAGAGGTCTCAATCGCACCTGTAATCGCATCACGCCGCTGCTCAACACCACCATTGTTAAGAATGGTGTATTCATCAGCACCAAAAGCAATATAAATCGGAATAATCATCGTATCGTCTCCTTAAATATTATTCCGCAGGAAGTTCCGGCCGGGTAACCCGTTTAGCCTCATCAAGAACAGGCATCCACGCATTGACCTGATGACGCTCCAACTGCCGCTGGGACCTCCCGGCAATAAACGCAATGAACTCAACATCACGATCAGTATCAGCAGTTTCAGCAACCACATCCCAATGACGCTGCCGCCCCTTCTTAATAAAAAGTCTCTGGAAATACTCCTTGACCATTTCACTGGTTGTACCAATACTGCGATGATCAGTCAGATACATCTCCAACATCCGATCAAGATACTTCTCCTTACTACCAGCAAGCCTTTCCAAAGAAAAGAACAACTGTGTCCTCACACCAGCATGTGGCTCCAAGTAGTAACACCGCTCCAACTGATCAAACAAATAATAATGCTTAGCTTTAAGAAACTCATTGATCGCGCAAACAAGCTGATCCTTAGCGGTAGGAAGCAGATCATCGCGCAAAAGCACCTTCTCCAGCCCATACACATAGTGCTCTAAAAGCTCATCCGACATCGTGCCATACCTATCAGGAACCGGCGTATGCAACCCCACCAAACGAGCAACTTCTGTTGCAGTATCACTCACAGAACAACCTTTCTATCACTTGGAAGGAAACAGCCACAGCGACTTCGTATCCGATAACCGCACAGCAGTTTCGGCATCCGATAGGAGCTCAGACGACATTTTATGAACAACAATATCGTCGTTAGCAAGTACGGTACTAGCCACATGAGTGTCCTCACGGACAAACAAGTTTAGCTTCGTCCCAGGGTACCGCTCCTTGTTGAATGCTACGGCGTCTTGAATCTGTTGGGTCATGGAGATTTTTTTGACGTTTTTCACCTCAGCCAGACCTGCGATCGTACCATCTTGAAGCTTAACACGGCCATCGGAAATGCGATTCCGATCACCTATTGTGTAGGTGTCACGTTTGCCCATTTTCATGCCGTTTTTCTCGAGGAGATCGGCCGCGGCCTGCTCCCCGACGACACCTTTATTGTGGGCAACGATGCGCCATCGTTGGTCCTTTGGAAGATTTTTCACATGCGCCTGCAAACCGAACGGATCACAAACATAGCCGGCGTGATCAACATAGCCCTGTGCAGATGCTAACCGCGGCGCTAAACCAAGCGGATCCTGCGCGTTATAAATTCCAGCAGACGGACAGTAGTACCGGAACCTGTTATACGCCCACCCCGATTCCGAATCCAAATACTGTCCTGCGAAAAGCAGCGGCGTCGACGTCTCACCGTGCCAGGTTCGAACACCATAAAGACTCTGCTGGCAATAACCAGTAACACGTCCTGAATCAGGATCCACAAACTCTAAAGGCGCTCCAGACAGGTCATCCATAATAAGCCTGAACTCGGCATCAATCTCAGCCTGTGTCCAGTCAGCTGGATGCTCAGCCCGGAAATCACCTGTGTCCTCTGGTCCTCGACCGGTAAGTTGTACCTGTCCGGTTACGCCTCCAGTCACAGGATCGGTTGTCCACACATGACCCGATCTCAGCACACCTGCACCACTGGTGACATCAATGACTTCTTCAGCAACGAGTTGGTCACCAGCGTGCGTGAAAATAGTTCGCGTCAGTACCGCTCCAGATTCAGTGTCAACGCGCTCTTTGGCAACTCGGCGACCAAGCGGATCATAGAGGTAGCGGTACCCAACGCCAGGCTCGTCCGACGAGGTAAAACCAATAGGTTGAGTGTCCGAACCGTAGAAAAACTGGTGAACCAACGGTTTCTGGCTAATGCGCTTGGTAACAGTGTGAGTCACCCGTCCAGCAGCATCATAGGTATATGTAGTTCTGCCCACCCGAGTTGGAAGTGTGCCTTTGAATTCCACTTGGGTATCAAAACTGCGACCCACCGTGTCATGGCGGTTCCCACCAAGCGGATTCGTAGACCCAAGCTGAACAGAAGGCACATCAATCGTAGTGAGCATACCTGCGAGACTGAAACCATAGGTTTCATCCATTGCGCTTTCCGCCATGAAGCTGGCAGATCGAGCCGTTTCGGCGGATCGGGAAACACCCGTAACACGACCAAGAATATCGAGCTGATATTCAGTAGTTCCCCGCAGATAGTCTGCCACTGAAGCTAAAACGGTGTCACGACGCCATGAGTATTCCCGCGCCGAAACAACACGGTGACCCGCCGAAGCCTCGGAATCAAGAACCGAAATGTGATCACTAACCACACGCCCACGGGAATCAACTCGTGAGGATCGCAAGATTGAACCAGCACCAATACGGTTGCGAACTCCCCGCTCATCAACACCGTAATTAATATCCGCAACACGTTGGCTGCGTGGTGCACCTGCTGTCTTTCGCGTGTAAATACTAGCGCGAATCTCTCCATATTCATCCCTCATAAAAGAGGCACTGAATGTGTTGCCCATCGCCAGATCAATGTGCTCAGCATCCACCAGCCCACTTGAATCGAGATCAACACGGTGGGTAGTAGTCTCACCCGTGGCTAGTACGACAGTTTCTTCGATGACGCGACCAAACTCATCCCTTGTATAAGCGACACGTACCTGCGGCCCTACCACACGATCCAATCGACCAACATCATCATAAAAATACGAGGTAAGTCCCGTCGTGTCGTGCGAGGTGGCAACCCGCCCATCATGATGATAAGTCTGCTGCGACGTACCTTCCGGTCCCTGCTGTATTGCACTTAACCCATCGATGCTGGCAACAGTTTCCCTTACGATGCCGTTGTAGTCGGTTTCTTTAACCGCCGTGCCATCCAAGTTATAGGTATACGTCCAGGTATTCCCATCAGCGTTCGTAAGCCTGATCGGCTCCATCTGCGTGTTGTACTCAAGACGCGTAACAGCACCTGAAGCATCGGTGGTTACTACTGGCCTATCAAAAACAGTGTATTGAGCAAACGTTGACGCGCCGAGCTCATTGGTCGCCGCAACTTTATTTCCCTCACCATCGTAGGCAGCGCTTACCTTGCTTCCGTCTGCCAGCTCAATAGCACACGGCCACCCTTCAGGGGTGTGTTGAATCGTTGTGGTCGCCCCTGCAGGATCCATCGTCTCAACAACCAGTCCCCGCACGTCACGAACATGACTTACCCTCCTGCCAGCCCCGTCCGTACGAGCAATAATACGGCCAGCACCATCACACTCCATCTGGCTAATAACACCGTCAACGGTGCTTGTTCCAGTAGGAACGATCCCTTCAGGACGCACCTCATAGGTATACAGCGTTGTCAGACCAGAAGGCTTCGTCACCGACTGAATCATGCCAAAGGCGTCCACATCAAACTCGGTAACAAGACCATCACGACCAATAAGACGCGCCGGTGTACCCCAAGCAGCCGGCTCAATGCGGTACTCAGTACCATCTTCATAACTTGCGCCGATCTGAACCCCGTCATCATTGAAATGGAATTCCGCAATCGCCCCAGCCGGTGAAACGACAGCCGTTTCTTGGTGGTACTCGTTGAATACAGAATCCACAACCACACCTTCCGGTGTGATGGTTCGCCATACGTCGCCTTCTGGGGTAGAGCGGTAGACGGTGGGGCGGATATCACCTAGCACGTCGTCGTGGAGCCATTGTTGTGGAACGGTCCATGTGTCATCATCACGCTCCGCGGTGCGGCCGCGACCAGTTAAACC
>NZ_JASPJK010000028.1:1736-4968 GCF_030232265.1 Corynebacterium sp. MSK041 | reverse complement strand
GTGTGTGTTGGCCGATTGTTGTTTGTTGTTTGGTGTATTAGTACCAGTCACCTTCGCACTTTACGGTGCTTCCAGATCTGGCCTATCAACCCAGTAGTCTGCTGGGAACCTATGAAACCTCATCTTGAAACAGGCTTCCCGCTTAGATGCTTTCAGCGGTTATCCCTTCCGTACGTAGCCAACCAGCGATGCTCCTGGCGGAACAACTGGCACACCAGAGGTACGTCCGTCCCGGTCCTCTCGTACTAGGGACAGCTTTTCTCAAGTTTCAACGCGCGCGGCGGATAGAGACCGAACTGTCTCACGACGTTCTGAACCCAGCTCGCGTGCCGCTTTAATGGGCGAACAGCCCAACCCTTGGGACCTACTCCAGCCCCAGGATGCGACGAGCCGACATCGAGGTGCCAAACCATCCCGTCGATATGGACTCTTGGGGAAGATCAGCCTGTTATCCCCGGGGTACCTTTTATCCGTTGAGCGACACCACATCCACAAGTAGGTGCCGGATCACTAGTCCCGACTTTCGTCCCTGCTCGACTTGTAGGTCTCGCAGTCAAGCTCCCTTGTGCACTTACACTCTAAACACCTGATTGCCAACCAGGCTGAGGGAACCTTTGGGCGCCTCCGTTACATTTTGGGAGGCAACCGCCCCAGTTAAACTACCCACCAGGCACTGTCCCCAACCCAGATCATGGGCCAAGGTTAAGACATTCACTACGGTCAGAGTGGTATTTCACTTGATGACTCCACACCCACTAGCGTGAGCGCTTCACAGTCTCCCACCTATGCTACACAAACCGCAGTAAACACCAATACCAAGCTATAGTGAAGGTCCCGGGGTCTTTTCGTCCTGCCGCGCGTAACGAGCATCTTTACTCGTAGTGCAATTTCACCGGGCCTGTGGTTGAGACAGCAGGGAAGTCGTTACGCCATTCGTGCAGGTCGGAACTTACCCGACAAGGAATTTCGCTACCTTAGGATGGTTATAGTTACCACCGCCGTTTACTGGGGCTTAAATTCTCCGCTTCGACCCAAAAGGGTCTAACAGGTCCTCTTAACCTTCCAGCACCGGGCAGGCGTCAGTCCGTATACATCAACTTAACCGTCTTCGCACGGACCTGTGTTTTTGATAAACAGTCGCTTCCCTCTCTTCTCTGCGACCACAACCAGCTCACCAACGCAAGATTAGATCACCAGTTATGGCCCCCCTTCTCCCGAAGTTACGGGGGCAATTTGCCGAGTTCCTTAACCACAGTTCACCCGACCGCCTTAGTATTTTCTACCTGACTACCTGTGTCGGTTTCGGGTACGGGCCGTACACATACATCGCTAGAGGCTTTTCTCGACAGCACAGGATCACCACCATCACCCACTATGGGCTACGCATCACGCCTGACATATACGCAGGCCGCATTTGACTAACCTGCATGCTGCACGCTTACACCGCAATCCAATAAACGGCGTGGCTACCACTCTGTGTCACCCCATCACTGAACTACTACGGATCAGGCCCCACGCATCACACCCACCTGATCATCAAAGATGACCATGGCAGACGATCTGGGTGGTTAGTATCACCGACTCGTTCTGGGTCGCATGTATACGGGTACGGGAATATCAACCCGTTAACCATCGACTACGCCTGTCGGCCTCGCCTTAGGACCCGACTCACCCTGGGAAGACGAACTTGACCCAGGAACCCTTAGTCATCCGGCGGATACGATTCTCACGTATCATTCGTTACTCATGCCTGCATTCTCACTCGCACACAGTCCACGCGCCCTTACGATCACGCTTCACCCCATGCACGACGCTCCCCTACCCAACAAAAACTTGTTGCCGCGGTTTCGGCGGTGTACTTGAGCCCCACTACATTGTCGGCGCGCAACCACTCGACCAGTGAGCTATTACGCACTCTTTCAAGGGTGGCTGCTTCTAAGCCAACCTCCTGGCTGTCTTCGCGATTACACATCCTTTTCCACTTAGCACACCCTTAGGGGCCTTAACCGGCGGTCTGGGCTGTTTCCCTCTCGACTATGAAGCTTATCCCCCACAGTCTCACTGCCGCGCACCATGTAAACCGGCATTCGGAGTTTGGCTGACATTGCTAAGATGATAGTCCCGCTCAACCAACCAGTAGCTCTACCTCCGGCACACTAACGCGACGCTGCACCTAAATGCATTTCGGGGAGAACCAGCTATCACGGAGTTTGATTGGCCTTTCACCCCTACCCACAGCTCATCCCCGCAGTTTTCAACCTACGTGGGTTCGCGCCTCCACAACCTCTTACAGCTGCTTCACACTGGCCATGGGTAGATCACCCCGCTTCGGGTCCAGGACATGCCACTAACAACACACAATTAGCATTCGCTTTCGCTACGACTACCCCTACCACGGGTTAACCTCGCGACATGCCGCTGACTCGCAGGCTCATTCTTCAAAAGGCACGCCATCACACACATCGAGGTGCTCTGACGGATTGTAGGCACACAGTTTCAGGAACTATTTCACTCCCCTCCCGGGGTACTTTTCACCATTCCCTCACGGTACTTATCCACTATCGGTCACACTGAGTATTTAGGCTTACCGGGTGGTCCCGGCAGATTCACAGCAGATTCCACGAGCCCGCTGCTACTCGGGGACACAATCAAGCACACACCACTATGTCTTCACGTACGGGACTCTCACCCACTCCGGTAGACCATCCCAGGCCACTTCCGCTAACACAACAATGCGCACCGGTGTCTGGCAGAACACCACAACCGCACCCCACAACACCGCACACGCAACCCCTGCCAGGTATCACACGCACACGGTTTAGCCTCATCCACGTTCGCTCGCCGCTACTAGCAGAATCATTATTATTTTCCTCTCCTGTCGGTACTGAGATGTTTCACTTCCCGACGTCACCTCCCAACCGGCTATGAATTCACCAGCAGGTGACCACACACAACTGTGGCCAGGTTTCCCCATTCGGACACCCTCGGATCAACGCTTTGTTGACAACTCCCCGAGGCATAACGCAGTCTCACACGTCCTTCATCGGCTCAGCATGCCAAGGCATCCACCATGCGCCCTTCAGTAACAAACACAACAACACACACCCCACAAAAAGCAGAATGCATGCTCGGATACACAACACATACTCACACAAAAAATATTCTTCAAAGAAGAAAGATGCTCGCGTCCACTATACAGTTCTCACACACCACACCCACCACCACCAACCAC
>NZ_JASPJK010000028.1:0-1636 GCF_030232265.1 Corynebacterium sp. MSK041 | reverse complement strand
TCCACCTGGATATTTCACAAAACAGTGGCAGCACCACGCTCGGGTACTCAACCACCAACACCCACAACTGTGGGCAAAATAAAAGCTCCTTAGAAAGGAGGTGATCCAGCCGCACCTTCCGGTACGGCTACCTTGTTACGACTTCGTCCCAATCGCCGATCCCACCTTCGACAGCTCCCTAACAAGTTTAGGCCACTGGCTTCGGGTGTTACCAACTTTCATGACGTGACGGGCGGTGTGTACAAGGCCCGGGAACGTATTCACCGCAGCGTTGCTGATCTGCGATTACTAGCGACTCCGACTTCATGGGGTCGAGTTGCAGACCCCAATCCGAACTAAGGCCGGCTTTCAGCGATTCGCATCCCCTCACAGAGTAGCTGCGCGTTGTACCGACCATTGTAGCATGTGTGAAGCCCTGGACATAAGGGGCATGATGATTTGACGTCATCCCCACCTTCCTCCGAGTTAACCCCGGCAGTCTCTCATGAGTCCCCAACCAAATGCTGGCAACATAAGACAAGGGTTGCGCTCGTTGCGGGACTTAACCCAACATCTCACGACACGAGCTGACGACAACCATGCACCACCTGTACACCAGCCACAAGGGAAAGACCATCTCTGGCCCAGTCCGGTGTATGTCAAGCCCAGGTAAGGTTCTTCGCGTTGCATCGAATTAATCCACATGCTCCGCCGCTTGTGCGGGCCCCCGTCAATTCCTTTGAGTTTTAGCCTTGCGGCCGTACTCCCCAGGCGGGGCGCTTAATGCGTTAGCTACGGCACGAACCCCGTGGAAGGGACTCACACCTAGCGCCCACCGTTTACGGCATGGACTACCAGGGTATCTAATCCTGTTCGCTACCCATGCTTTCGCTCCTCAGCGTCAGTTACTGCCCAGAGACCTGCCTTCGCCATCGGTGTTCCTCCTGATATCTGCGCATTCCACCGCTACACCAGGAATTCCAGTCTCCCCTACAGCACTCAAGTTATGCCCGTATCGCCTGCAACCCCGCAGTTAAGCTGCGGTATTACACAAACGACGCGACAAACCACCTACGAGCTCTTTACGCCCAGTAATTCCGGACAACGCTCGCACCCTACGTATTACCGCGGCTGCTGGCACGTAGTTAGCCGGTGCTTCTTATCCAGGTACCGTCACTTTCGCTTCGTCCCTGACGAAAGGAGTTTACAACCCGAAGGCCGTCATCCCCCACGCGGCGTCGCTGCATCAGGCTTGCGCCCATTGTGCAATATTCCCCACTGCTGCCTCCCGTAGGAGTCTGGGCCGTATCTCAGTCCCAATGTGGCCGTACACCCTCTCAGGCCGGCTACCCGTCGACGCCTTGGTAGGCCATTACCCCACCAACAAGCTGATAGGCCGCGAGCTCATCCCACACCGAAAAAACTTTCCACCACCGACACTAAACGATGGTCCTATCCGGTATTAGACCCAGTTTCCCAGGCTTATCCCGAAGTGCAGGGCAGATCACCCACGTGTTACTCACCCGTTCGCCACTCGAGTACCCCTGCAAGCAGGAGCCTTTCCGTTCGACTTGCATGTGTTAAGCACGCCGCCAGCGTTCATCCTGAGCCAGGATCAAACTCTCCACAAAAAACACCCACAAACGTGAGCATCAAT
>NZ_JASPJK010000027.1 GCF_030232265.1 Corynebacterium sp. MSK041 | reverse complement strand
ATATACTTTTGGCGTTAATGCAGGTCACCTACTGGAAATCGCCCAATTCAGACACACTTTTTGACCCTTAAGCCGCATGCGGGGGTTAATAGAGGGTTAAAGGTCAAAAAGTGTGTCTGATTTTCAGCATATCTGCTGATCAGGATATGTAAATCGGGCTTGAATAGGGTTTGAGGCCTTATTCAGGCCCGTTTCTTGTACAATCCACCGGAATGGCTCCTGCATGTGGTAGCAGAGGCTTGGTTGTCTTTTTGGGTGACTCATAACAGACCCCGATGCCCCATATGGGTCAAGTCCCGTGTAGTGGTGTAGCGGTTTGTGCTTTCGGCTCGGTTTGAAGTTTGGGGTTGTGGTTAGGCGGTTAGTTAGTGGTGGTTGAAGCGTCCTGGTTTTCGTTCCGCTTATTGAACGCCTAACGTTTGAGCGCCTGATTGTTGATAGTAGGCGTCTTCCATCTCTTGTGGGGTGATGTATCCCAATGACTCGTGCAGGCGGTGGTTGTTCCACCAGTGCACCCAGCGAAGAGTGGCGATCTCGATTTCACCGACCGATGCCCACGGCCGGTGGGGATAAATCAGCTCTGTTTTGTAGAGCCCGTTGACCGTTTCAGCCAACGCGTTGTCATAGGAGTCGCCAACGGTGCCAACGGACGGATCGATACCCGCCTGGGCGAGCGCTTCACCGTAACGGATCGACACATACTGGGAGCCGCGGTCACTGTGGTGGACAAGCCCTTCTGAGCGAAGATCACCAGCGTGATACAGGGCGTGCTCAAAGGCCTCCAGCGGCAGTTCATCGGTACGCATGCTCGCCCGAGTTGCGACACCGACGATCTTTCTGGAGTACACATCGGTGATAAACGCGGTGTAGGCAAAACCAGACAAGGTGCGCACATAGGTGATGTCAGCGACCCACAACCGGTGCGGCGCGGGGGCAGTGAAGTCACGTTTTACCAGGTCAGGGCGGCAATCCGGAACGTTGGCCCGAAGCGTTGTCATCGGTGTGCGGCCACGCCTGCGGCCGTAAATGCCAGCTTGCTTCATCAAACGCGCGGTTTGATCACGACCGATGTTCCAGCCGGCGCGCTGCATAGCCTTCCACATCTTGCGGACCCCGTAGACGCTGAAGTTGTCCTCGTAGACCCTCACCAATTCAGGAATGAGCAGCGCATCCGACAAACTCCTCGCCGACGGGGCTCGTGTTTTCGCTGCTCGGTAGCCACGAGAGGTGATGAACCCACATTCTGTCTCTTTCAATGTGCGACAGATAGCCTCGACCCCGAAGCGATCGCGATACGCATCGATGTATTCGATCATCTTCTGGTGGGCCGGTCGAGTTCCGCCGCGAAAAAAGCTGACGCGGTTTTCAAGATCTCGTTAGCCCTGCGTAGCTCCTTAATCTCTTTCCGGAGCCGCATCAGTTCGTTAGCCGTTGACTCGCCGGCGCCGACCTCAACATCGGACGAGGCCATATTCGGCTTCAACCAATCGTTGAGCGTGTGCGCTGGAATGCCGAGCTTTTCACCGATCTCTACGGCTGCACTCCATTTCGAGCACCCTTCGAGCTCAACGAGCTCCTCAGCCAAACGCACTGCCTTGGCCTTGAACTCGTCACTGAACTTCCTAGGCATGATCCAATCCTCCTCTAGAAACGATCGGAACTAAACCCAGGACACTTCACGGCCAGGTGTTGGACTTCTTGGGTTCGCTCGAAGTCGTCGCAGGTGGTGGCGTGGTGATTGACCCTGATGTGGCGACGGCATTGATGCAGTCCGGCAAATCGGGGCTAGCCAGTTTGACGGCGCGCGAGCGCGAAGTGCTGGAGCTGATGGCAGGAGGCAAGTCCAATAAGCAGATTGTCGATGACCTCGTGCTTTCAGGGGCGACAGTGGCGAAACACGTGTCCAATATCTTTATGAAGCTGCATCTGGAGCCCGGCGAGGAAAACCGCCGTGTGCGGGCAATTCTGGAATTTCTCACGGCGACGTCGGGGCAGATTTAGGGTCGGCAGCAATCGCATCTCTCGCAAAAGCGATGAAAAAATAAGTGTTGACTGTGGCGCGAGTCACAAAGTAAAGTTTGCTCGTACGTTTTTTGTTTCCCTATCGAAAGGACGTGTCTACATGACTGTTTACGCCAACCCCGGCACCCCCGATGCAATTTTCACATACAAGGAGCAGTACGAGAATTTCATCGACGGTAAGTGGACACCTCCAGTAGACGGGCAATACATGGACAACTCCACCCCGGTCACGGGCGAGGTTTTCTGCCGGGTTCCGCGGTCTAACGAGAAAGACATTGAGCTCGCCCTCGACGCCGCACACAAAGCAAAGGACTCCTGGGCCTCGGTTCCTGCGGCCGAGCGGGCGCTGATCCTCCACCGCATCGCGGACCGTCTGGAGGAAAACCTTGAGAAGATTGCCGTCGCCGAGACCTGGGAGAACGGCAAGGCCATCCGCGAGACCCTCGCCGCTGACATCCCGCTCGCAATCGACCACTTCCGCTACTTCGCCGGCGCCACCCGCACGCAGGAGGGGCGCATCTCGCAGATCGACGACAACACGGTCGCCTACCACTTCCACGAGCCACTCGGCGTCGTCGGCCAGATCATCCCGTGGAACTTCCCCCTCCTGATGGCCGCTTGGAAGATCGCCCCGGCCCTCGCTGCCGGCAACTGCATCGTGCTCAAGCCTGCAGAGCAGACCCCCGCGTCGATCCTCATGCTCACTGAGATCATCGCCGATCTGCTTCCGGACGGCGTCCTCAACATCGTCAATGGCCTCGGCACCGAGGCCGGTGCTGCGCTGACCGCAAGCGACCGGATCTCCAAGATTGCGTTCACCGGATCGACTGCCGTTGGCCAGGTGATCAATAAGGCAGTGTCCGACAAGATTATTCCAATCACGCTGGAGCTCGGCGGCAAGTCCCCATCCATCTTCTTCCCCGACATCATGGACGCCGACGACGCATTCCGCGAGAAGTGCATTGAGGGCCTGGCCATGTTCGCGTTGAACCAGGGCGAGGTCTGCACCTGCCCGTCGCGAGCCTTGGTCCACGAAGACATCGCTGATGAGTTCCTGAAGCTCGCGGTCGAGCGCGTCAAGCAGATTAAGACCGGCAACCCGCTGGATACGTCAGTACAGATGGGCGCCCAGGCCTCCCAGGAGCAGCTGGACAAAATCTCCGGCTACTTGGAGTCCGGGCCGAAGGAGGGCGCGGAGGTTCTCACCGGCGGCAACGTCGCCAAGCTCGAAGGGTTGGAGGGAGGCTACTACGTCGAGCCGACGATCTTTAAGGGCAACAACTCGATGCGCTTCTTCCGCGAGGAGATCTTCGGCCCGGTCCTGGCCGTGACAACCTTCAAAACTCTGGACGAGGCTCTCGAGATTGCCAACGACACCATCTACGGTCTTGGCGCCGGTGTGTGGAGTCGCAACCAGAACAACGCCTACCGCGCTGCCCGCGGTATCCAGGCTGGCCGCGTGTGGGTGAATAACTACCACAGCTACCCTGCTCACGCAGCCTTCGGCGGTTACAAGCAGTCCGGTATCGGCCGCGAGAATCACTTGATGATGCTCGAGCATTACCAGGAGACCAAGTGCATGCTCGTCTCTTACGACGAGAACCCGACTGGCCTGTTCTAAGAATTCATGCCCTCGGGGCTAGGCGATTTGTCGATTCCGATTCACGTCCGAAGACGGCGCCGACTATTGCCTTGCCCAACGCCCTCCGCGCCTGGCAGGTTACGATGGTCGACCTTAACCTGACACACCAGACGCTGGCGACTCCAAAGTTAGAGGCCTAGCTCACAGCCGACAGCTAGGTCTCTCCTTCTTTCTTTACTTGCCGGTACCACCTACGCATCCGATTAATCGCGGCACTGGCAGCCCATCCGCCGAGAAAAAGTAGCGGGATGTAGAAGAACACGACATAGGCGACGGCCAGGCCGTCCTGCCCGTCGGGCGGCGTAGTGAGAAATAGGAATGCCAGATCGCCAAGCACGGCAATTCCTGCGCCGGTAGCTGCTGCGACAATGCTCCGCGCGCTGGTCATCCCCCGAGCCGACGAGCCATCACCGGCGAAAACGGCCATTGAACCAACCAGCATTACTGAGACCAGCATCGACACAATCCACGACGCAATTCCTTCGTCGTAGGCGAGATTGGGCTTCGGCAAGATTAGCCCACCTAAAACACTCCACGCGACCGCGGCGAAAAAGGACGCCAGCAAGGGGCGGGTTATATTGTCGAGCCTCATGCGCCCCAGGTTACGTGAGATGACCTCCAGAAAGACCGAATCTCCCCTCCCCAGTGGAGAATTCAGTCACGCCTGCAAGAGCACAATCCTCCGAGCATAAAGTGGGGTAAGTAGAAATACTGACAACCCGAAAACTTACGGGCTGCAACCCAACACGACACCGTAAAGATCAAGCACTTGCCCGCGACTTGACCCACAACATTTCACCGCTATGTCACTACGACAGCACCACTGACTCGCATCGCCTCGGAAGTCGGCTGCTCACGCTGGACACTTGACCGTAAATTCGAACCATTCTGGCTCATCGATGTCCCTAATACCCCGGATCCCAACCGGGTCTACGACCAGATCTTTATCGACGGCACCTACACCGACGCTGGCTGCTTGCTTGTGGCAGCCAGCCGTGACCACGTCATCGCCTGGCACTGGGCCACACGCGAGTCAGCCCACGCCTACACACAACTACTGCGTGGTATCGCCGAACCGTTATGCGTCGTCCTCGACGGCGGCCAAGGCGCCTACTCAGCAATCAAAACCTGCTGGCCCAACACACGGATTCAACGCTGCCTTGTCCACGCCCAACGCGTCATCCGCCACTACACAACCTCACGTCCACGCACCGACGCCGGCAAAACCATCTACGCACTAGCGCTGAAACTAACCAAGATCACCTGAGGTTACCCTCGTTTAGTGGACACCCAACTTGTACGGATGTTGTGTCCGTAGGAGAGGATGTTCATTGTGAGTC
>NZ_JASPJK010000026.1 GCF_030232265.1 Corynebacterium sp. MSK041 | reverse complement strand
ATCGAGTACGCGCTACGCCAAAAAGTCACCGGTGATGGGCCTGCCGGGCCACAGATGTATGAAGCATTCATGACCATCCTGGGTCTTCGCCCCAATGCTAAGGACGCGCCAACCCAGGGTATTGCTCCTGCTGTGCCCCGTCCACTGATCCTGATCCCACTAGAAGAACACATCAAGATCATCAGTGGTGTTGGCGATGACATCATCCTGGGGCTGACCGATGGCACCACCATGACTGGTGCACAGTATCTCACCAAACACTTTGGGGACGTACTCGAAGTAGCGGTATTCCATCCACAACAAGGTGCGGTCAACCTGTATGACACGCAACGGTTTGCCAACCAGAAACAACGCGACCTAGCCAGAGCACTATCACCAACGTGTCCGGTACCGGATTGTCGGCATGCGGCGGATAACTGTCAGGTCCACCACATCAAAGCCTGGTCGAAGGGTGGGCTAACCAACATGGATAACCTGGCGATGCTGTGCCGCTATCACAACCGCACCAACGACGATGACCCCGAACACAGCTACCATGGCCGGGTAGACAACATCCGGGGCGCACCCATATGGAGATCACCCCGCGGACACCTCATCCCCAACACCATCCACCCGTTTGGGGCCATGACACTGCTCTACGGGCGGTAACCCACCAAGTAGCCGGCATGTCCGGCCATTTGGTGTGCTTAAAAACGAGTATTGAAGTGCTGGTTTGTATTGTTTTAAGCACTCTGTGTAAGGTATCAATTCGTGCAAGACGCGGGCTTAGATCCCGTCTGAGCGCGAAAAGTGCATAAGGCCCTGTGGCGCAGTTGGTTAGCGCGCCGCCCTGTCACGGCGGAGGTCGCGGGTTCAAGTCCCGTCAGGGTCGCTGAACTGCTTTTAGCGGTTCCGGCCAGATAGCTCAGTTGGTAGAGCACACGCCTGAAAAGTGTGGGGTCGCCAGTTCGATCCTGGCTCTGGCCACAGTTAACCCCGCGTCGTTGACGCGGGGTTTCGTGTTGCTGGGGCCGGTACACTCGTGCGCATGAGTGAGCAGAATTTCGAGATTAAGCACAAACCGGAACACCACCGCTATGTCATCACGGTTGACGGTGAGCAGGCCGGGTTTGCCAATTATCACGAAGTCGGGGATGTCCGCGATTTCAACCACACGGTCATCGATCCGGCGTTCCGTGGGCGTGGCTTATCCTCACCCCTGATCCAAGCCTCTCTCGACGACACGCGGGAGTCTGGAAAGAAGATCATCCCGTCCTGCTCTGCGGTGGAACATTTTGTGCAGAAGAACGAAGGCTACAAAAACCTGGTGCAGTAGAGGCAGGCAGCCTTAGCGGGTGGTGCTGTCGTTGTGGTCGTTGGCGCCAGAGACGTAGGCGTCCGGATCGACGAGGTGCTTACGCTCGTCACTGCCACGCGGACGGCATTTGGCGGGGATTCCAATGGCGATGCAGTTGGGGGGAACATCTTTGGTTACAACGGCATTCGCTCCGACAGCGGATCCTTCGCCGATGGTGATCGGCCCGAGGACCTTGGCGCCAGCACCGATGGTGACGTCATCGCCGATAGTGGGGTGGCGTTTGGTCTGGGTCAGGACCTGTCCGCCGAGGGTGACGCCGTGGTAGAGCATGACGCCGTCCCCAATTTCGGCGGTTTCGCCGATGACAATGCCCATGCCGTGGTCAATGAAGAAGCGACGTCCGATGGTGGCACCCGGGTGGATTTCCACGCCGGTGAGGAAGCGGGTGAATTGCGCCAGGATGCGCGCTGGGCCCTTGATGTTGCGGGTCCACAGGGCGTGCGAGATGCGGTGCATCCAGATGGCGTGAAGGCCGGAGTAGACGATGGCGTTCTCAAGATCGCCGCGGGCAGCGGGGTCGTGGAGGCGCGCGTTTTCGAGGTCCTCACGGATTGTTTGGATCACCTTGAACATGACAGCCCACTTTAACAGCGCGTAAGAAAGCGCATAAGGAAAAGCCCCCTCGCGGCGGGTTTAGATTCACGCGCCAGGGGGCAGGAGACCAAAAGGTTAGTCGCGGATGTCCTCGTAGAGGATGGTGGAGATGTAGCGCTCGCCGAAGTCGCAGATGACGGTGGCGATGGTCTTGCCAGCGTTCTCCGGGCGCGAAGCCACTTCGAGGGCAGCTGCAACGTTAGCGCCGCTGGAGATGCCGCCGAGGATGCCGTCTTTGCGGGCGAGCTCACGGGAGGTGGCTACAGCAGTTTCGTTGGAGATGGTGAGAACTTCGTCGATAATCCCGCGGTTCAAGGTGGCGGGCACGAAGTTTGCGCCGAGACCCTGGATCTTGTGTGGACCAGCCTGGCCTTCGGACAGGAGAGGGGAGGCGGACGGCTCCACGGCAATGAGCTGGATGTCCGGGTTCTGCTCCTTCAGGTACTTGCCGGCGCCGGAGATGGTGCCGCCGGTGCCCACGCCGGCGACGAGGATGTCAATCTTGCCGTCGCTGTCCGCCCACAGCTCAGGGCCGGTGGTTTCGTAGTGGACGGTCGGGTTGGCTTCGTTTTCAAACTGGCGGGCCAGGATGGCGTTGTCAGTCTGCTCGACAATCTCGTTTGCCTTTTCCACGGCTCCCTTCATCCCCGCTGCACCCGGCGTCAGTTCAATCTGGGCACCGTAGGCACGCAGTACGACGCGGCGCTCAACGGACATGGTTTCCGGCATGGTCAGGATGACCTTGTAGCCACGCGCCGCGCCGACAAGTGCGAGGGCGATACCGGTGTTACCGGAGGTGGCTTCGACGATGGTGCCACCGGGCTTGAGCTGACCGGAGGCCTCCGCGGCGTCGATAATCGCGCGTCCGATGCGGTCCTTCACGGAGTTAGCGGGGTTGAAGAATTCGAGTTTGCCCAGGATGCGTGCCTGTGCGGCGTCGGTGCCTTCGGTGATGCCTTTAAGTTCGACGAGTGGGGTGCCACCGATGGTTTCCAGGATGTTGTTGTAGATCTTTCCCATTTTTTCTCCTTTAGCTATGAGCTGTTGACATGTGATCCTACACGACCCACGCTAAAAATCTAGACCGAGTGGTCCAATAACTATGGACCAGGTGGTTTGGGGGTAGCGTCGATAAGCAATTGCGTACTTCTTGCGCACATTTTTCGGATTTGGTTACCCCCGATTAACCGTTAAGATGGGGGCTGTTTGTTCCACTAGGGCATTTTCGGGTTGGATCCGGACAGTGTCCTTCCTCCGTCGGGGACACTCGAACGGGGGCAATGCGACGGCCAGAGAAGGAGAGAACATGGACGCGCAAGGGGTTAAGGACGACGACGATGCGATCCGCGCGTCTCTGACTGCGCTGAAGACAGCTACCGGCATTCCGGTAGCGATGTATGGCACCCTTCTTGCTGATAATCGCCTTCAGATCACCCAGTGGATCGGTTTGCGCACGCCGGCTCTGCAGAACCTGGTGATTGACCAGAATCAGGGTGTGGGTGGCCGTGTTGTCTCGACACGACGTGCGGTGGGCGTGTCTGATTACACCCGCGCGAATGTGATTTCGCATGAGCATGACCGCGCGATTCAGGATGAGGGACTTCATTCTGTTGTTGCTGTGCCGGTGATTGTGCAGCGTGAGATTCGTGGTGTGTTGTATGTGGGCGTGCATTCTCCGGTGCGCCTGGGGGACAAGGTGATCGAGGAGGTCACCATGACTGCGCGCACGCTCGAGCAGGACCTTGCGGTCAATTCAGCTTTACGACGAGTCGAAGGTGGCAAAGCCACTGCCAAAGCGGGCCGCGTGATGAATGGTGCGGAATGGGAGCAGGTCCGTGCCACCCACTCCAAGCTGCGCATGCTGGCTAACCGTGTTGAAGATGAGCCGATCCGTAAGGAACTTGAGCAGCTGTGTGACCAGATGGTCGCGCCGGTGCGTGTGAAGCAGTCCACGAAGCTGTCTGCGCGCGAACTGGATGTTCTCTCCTGCGTTGCCCTGGGCCACACGAACGTGGAGGCCGCCGAGGAAATGGGTATTGGCGCGGAGACGGTGAAGTCCTACCTGCGCAGCGTGATGCGCAAGCTGGGGGCGCACACTCGTTATGAGGCTGTGAACGCTGCGCGCAGGATTGGTGCGCTGCCTTAACCGCCTCTTGGCTAAATTTTCACTACCCTGGGTCGCGTGAAAGAGCGTTTTCTGGTCCAAGGTGGAGCCCGCCTCGAAGGGGTTGTGCGAGTTGATGGCGCCAAAAATAGTGTGTTGAAGCTGATGGCCGCCGCGCTGTTGGTGGAGGGCACGACAACTCTGAATAACTGCCCGGAGATCCTCGATGTGCCGTTGATGCAGAAGGTGCTGGAAGGTTTGGGCTGCGAGGTGGAGATTGATGGCACGGTTGTGCGCATTCACACCCCCGCGCAGTTGTCTTCCCGCGCGGATTTTGATGCGGTGCGTCAGTTCCGTGCCTCCGTGGCCGTGTTGGGCCCGTTGACGGCGCGCTGCGGGGAGGCGATCGTAGCTCTCCCCGGCGGTGACGCGATTGGTTCCCGCCCCTTGGATATGCACCAGTCCGGCCTGGAAAAGCTGGGGGCTACCACTCACATTGAGCACGGTGCCGTCGTTGCGCGCGCCGGTCGTTTGCATGGTGCGCGAATTAACCTGGACTTCCCCTCCGTCGGTGCAACGGAGAATATTCTCACCGCTGCTGTCTTGGCTGATGGTCAGACTGTGCTGGACAATGCAGCGCGTGAGCCGGAGATCGTGGATCTCTGCGACATGCTCAACGCGATGGGTGCGCGCATCACCGGTGCTGGCACGTCCACCATCACCATCGAGGGCGTTGAGTCCCTCCACCCCACGGAGCACACCGTGATCGGCGACCGCATCGTGGCGGGCACCTGGGCATATGCCGCCGCCATGACGCGGGGTGATGTCACCGTCGTTGGTATTGCTCCCCGCCACCTGCACTTGGCTTTGGCGAAGCTGAAGAATGCCGGCGCTCATGTGGAGACCTACGACAACGGATTCCGCGTGCGCATGGACGGCCGCCCTCAAGCCGTGGACTACCAAACCTTGCCGTTCCCCGGCTTCCCCACGGACCTTCAGCCCATGGCTATTGGTCTGAGCGCTGTCGCTGAGGGGACCTCCGTGATTACGGAGAATGTCTTTGAGTCCCGCTTCCGTTTCGTGGATGAGATGTTGCGCCTGGGCGCAGATGCCACCGTCGATGGCCATCATGTGGTTCTTCGCGGCGTGGAGCGCCTGTCATCCACGGATGTCTGGTCTTCCGATATCCGCGCAGGCGCCGGCCTCGTTTTGGCTGGTCTTGTCGCTGATGGGGAGACGATTGTCCATGACGTTGACCACATCGACCGCGGTTACCCCCACTTCGTTGAAGACCTCAATCATCTCGGTGCTGATGTGCGCCGCGTATAGGCATGTGCTTATCGACGATTCTCCCCTCCCACCTGCTGATTTGTGTTGTTGGTTGGGTGTGTGTAGTTTTGTGTGAGTCAGCGTGACCGACAACGCCCCGCCAGACAGTCTGATTGGGACTGGGTTTTGGTGAGATGGCGGTAGGAAAACGAGCGTTGATGGTTCCTTTCACTTGAATCTGCATTGACTGCGATTTTGTTTGTGGTGTGGGTGTGTGTAAGGTTCAGCAAGCTGCTTTGAACGGGCCCTGTTGTGGGGTGTGTT
>NZ_JASPJK010000025.1 GCF_030232265.1 Corynebacterium sp. MSK041 | reverse complement strand
CGCCCGGGTGTTACTGGATACTCACCCGGGCGTTACTCGATCCTCACCATGGCGTTACTAAATCGGTGGTCTGAACATCCGGGGTTTGTGTCTTTGAGAAGGCCCTTTAGAAGCCTTCAAGTACTTCGTAGAGGGCGGTGGCTAGGGTTAGTCGCCGTCGCTAGCTGTGCTTGGCTGTTAATGTCATGTCGACCAACTGCAGGAAGCGTATAACGTAGTCTTTGACAAAGCCTGCGGTGCCTTCATTGAGATGGCCGGAGTCTTCGAAGAGGGTGGGGGATTGGCCAAGGAATACCTCGGGCTGACCAGGAAGCGGCATATCGAAGTAGGACAGGGCGAGCCGGAGGTTCTTCTGTGAACTGTAGCCGCCCATGCGGCCTACAGAGTGACTGATGATACCTGCGGGAAGGTTCTTCCAAGCCACATCCGAGTTGGGCTTGGAACCGATGTCCACTGCATTCTTGAGACAGGCAGGGATAGTACGGTTATTTTCCGGGGTAACAAAGAGGACGCCGCTCGAGTTCTTGATGGTGTCGCGGAAAGTGGTGTACTCAGCTGGAATGGGCTTGTCCGTGACCGAGGGGTCATCGTAGTCGAAGTCATAGAGCGGCAAGTCACGGATTTCAACGATGTCTGCCTGGTAGTTTTCAGGGATCATTGTGAGCACTTCGTGTGCAATCTTGCGCGCAAATGAGCCGCGGCGCAGGCTGCCGACGATAACACTAATGCGTGGGGTGGTCATAGGAAGTCCTTTCTTCTTAGTTGGGCGTAGGTACGTGCGATCAAGGGAGAAAAGGCTTGCAGCCAAAGGCAGGCGGTGGCCCGGCGGCGTGGGCGGCAGTAAGAAAGTTATCCACTTTGTCTTCTTCATGGCGGAAGTACAGTTCGATGAGTCCTAACAGTCCCCCGAGGACGGCCTCCCGTGCGGCGGACGTATCCAAAAGCCGCATGGCTGCTGGTTGGTTTCCTTCGCGGATGGCTTCAAACAGCGCGATGGTCTCAAGCCAGCTTCCTTGGTCTGGTCGTGGAAACGGTTTAGAAATCCCAGTCATCATCACTCGTTTCTTCAGCGGTGCCAATGACATAGGAGGAACCGGAGCCGGAGAAGAAGTCATGGTTTTCATCTGCTCCAGGTGCTAGGGCAGCGAGGATTTCCGGGTTCACTTCCGTTTCTTCAGGTGGGAAGTAGTCCGGGTAGCCCAAATTCATGAGCGCCTTATTGGCGTTATAGCGAACGAATACAGCTACATCATCCATGAGCCCCAACGGCTCATATAGCTCGCCGGAATAATCCAGCTCTAGGGCATAAAGCTCTTCGAGCAAGGAAATAGTGAAATCATGCATCTCCTGTTGCCGTTGTGGAGCAGACGTTTCCAGTCCGCGCTGGTACTTGTAGCCTGAGTAGTAACCGTGCACTGCCTTGTCACGCAGAATGAGGCGAATCATGTCTGCCGTATTTGTCAGGGTGGCGTGGACGGAAAAATGCAGGGGAAGATAGAAACCCGCGTAGAGAAGCAGCGAGGAAAGCAGCGTCGATGACACTTTGCGCTTGAGTGGATCGGGTCCAAAATAATGAGTGAGCACTTTTTTGGCGCGTGCCTGGAGAAGGTCATTATTCACCGCCCAGCGGTATGCCTCATCAATTTCTTTCGTACTGCTCAAAGTAGAAAACACTGAAGAGTAAGAACGGGCATGGACTGATTGCATGAAGGCGATGTTGGTATACACGGCCTCCTCGTGCTCGGTGCGGGCATCTTGGATCTGACAGATTTCGCCCACAGTGGCCTGGACGGTGTCCAGGGTGGTGAGTCCCGTGAACACCCGCATGGTGAGGTTGCGTTCCTCCGGTGTCATCCTCTGCCACGCCGGGAGATCGTTTGAAAGTGGAACCTTTTCTGGCAACCAAAAGTTGGCGGTGAGGCGGTTCCACACTTCAAGATCCTTCTCATCGCTCACCCGATTCCAATTGATGGCGCGGATGCGGGCTGAAGGGTCATGCCGGTAACTTGGCGGCGTAACTGAGATGCTGGTTAGCTCAGCAGTGTTTGATGTTGAAGACATAGCTTCTTTCTTTCTTGATGGATGGTTGTGAATGAAGGAAGGACCGTGTTCCTACAGAGCACAGGAAACGCAGCCTTCGACCTCGGTTCCCTGGAGTGCAGGTTGGCGTAAACGGATGTAGTACAAGGTCTTGATTCCGGCTTTCCAGGCATAGATTTGTGCCTTGTTGATGTCCCGCGTAGTGGTGTCAGCGGTGAAGAACAAAGTCAGGGAAAGCCCTTGGTCCACGTGTTGGGTGGCCATAGCGTAGGTGTCGATGATTTTTTTGTACCCCACGGTGTAGGAGTCATCGAAATACTCCAAGTTGTCGTTGGTCATTTCCGGTGCGGGGTAGTACACGCGCCCCAAGCGGCCTTCCTTGCGTATTTCAATCTTGGAGGCAATCGGGTGTATGGACGCGGTGGAGTCATTGATGTAGGAAATTGATCCAGTGGGTGGAACTGCCTGCAAGTAGGCGTTGTAGATGCCGTCTTGCATCACTTGGTTCTTGAGCCGTAGCCAATCCTCGCGTTGAGGAATCTGCACGCCAGCCTCATGGAATAGCTGTTTTACGTGGTCAGTGGCCGGCGCCCAGTCTTGGTCGATGTACTTGTCGAAGTAGACGCCAGTGGCATAGGTGGATTCTTCAAAGCCAGTGAATCGTTGACCTTTCTCAACCGCTAGCGCATGGGATGTACGGAGCGCATGATAGGTCACGGTCAGGAAATAGATATTTGTAAAGTCCAGTGCTTCGGCGCAGCCATAAGGAATACGCTTGGAAGCCAGGAAACCGTGGAGATTCATTTGGCCCAACCCGATGGCATGCATGGATGCATTACCGTGAGCGATGGAAGGAACAGCTTCGATATTTGTTAGGTCTGAGACCTTCGTGAGAGCGCGCACCGCGGTTTCAACAGTTTCCCCAAAGTCCGGTGATTCAAAAGCTTTAGCGATGTTGAGCGACCCTAGATTGCAGGAAATGTCCTGGCCAACGGTGGTGTAGTTACCTGAGGCGCCGTAGGTGGATGGCGTGTTGACCTGGAGGATCTCACTACACAGATTGGACATATTGATATGTCCTTTGAGGGGATTAGCGCGGTTGACCGTATCCTCAAAGAGTATGTAGGGGTATCCAGATTCAAACTGAAGCTCAGCCAGCGTGGTGAAAAACTCGCGGGCCTTGATAGTCGTATGAGAAATTCGCGGATTGGAAACCAGCTCGTCGTAATACTCGGTGATAGACATGTCAGACATGGCTACGCCGTACTCGCGAGCGATGTCATACGGGCTAAAAAGATGCATATCCTTGTTCTCTTTGGCCAGCTGGAAGGTTATATCTGGAATAACAACTCCCAGCGAAAGAGTCTTAATGCGGACTTTCTCATCGGCATTTTCCCGCTTGGTATCCAGGAAACGAAGAATATCTGGATGGTGCGCATGTAGGTAGACGGCTCCAGCGCCCTGTCGAGCGCCCAATTGGTTGGCATAGCTGAAGCTATCTTCCAGAATTTTCATGACTGGGACTACGCCGGAAGCTTGGTTCTCAATCTTTTTGATTGGGGCTCCGGATTCGCGCAGATTGCTCAGTAACAAGGCCACACCACCGCCGCGTTTTGAAAGCTGCAGTGCAGAGTTCACGCTGCGGCCAATGCTTTCCAAATTGTCTTCGATGCGAAGGAGGAAGCAGGAGACCATTTCGCCACGCTGGGCTTTTCCTGCGTTGAGAAAAGTAGGGGTGGCGGGCTGGAAGCGTCCGGTCATGATGTCATCCACCAGCTTCTCCGCAAGCTCTTCATCGCCCTGTGCAAGGTACAAAGCTGTGGTGGCGACGCGTTCTTCGTAGCCTTCCAGAAATCGCGAGCCATCAAAGGTTTTCAGTGCGTATGAAGTAAAGAACTTAAATGCGCCGAGGAAAGTGCGGAACTGATGCTTGGCTCGGTGGGCTCTGTCGTACATAGTGCACAGAAAATCGTCATCATAAAGCTCAAGGAATTCCCGCTCGTAGTATTCGTTATCAACCAACCACTCCAAGCGCTGCTTGGTGGATTCAAACTGATGCATGCGGGGAGTGACATGGTGCGCTAAAAAGTCTTGTGTTGCCTCAATGTCCTTGTCGAACTGGATTCTTCCCGAATCGTCGAATAGGTTCAGCTGCGCGTTGAGTGCATGGTAGCTCTTGCGCTTACCGACACCGCCGGCATCGTCTGCTGAAGCGGTGCGGGGCGTAGGGCCAATGGGCTGTGTGGGGGTGGCCTTAAGTGGCGGCATTGTGGTTTCCAATCTGTGTGTTGCGGATGTGGTCTTCATTTTGTGGGAAATCAATGGGGTGTAATTGTTAGTTGCTTTGCTGCTCCCAAAACTTGTGAAGGCCCTGCTTTACAGCGGCAACGTCCTTCTGCGTGCCGAGTAGCTCGAAGTGATACAGCTCTGGAACGTGGCACTTAGCGGAAATGATGCGGCCGGCGACGCAGTAAGCGCTTCCGAAGTTGGTATTGCCTGAGGTAATCACGCCCCGGATAAAGGAACGGTTGATTGGGTCATTGAGGAAGTCGATGACCTGTTTGGGGACTGCGCGTTTGAGCGAGCCACCGCCGTAGGTTGGAACGATGAGTACGTACGGGTGTGAAACCTGGATCATTCCGGTTTTCTTGGGCCGCAGTGGAATGCGCACTGCGGGTCTATCTAAGCGTTCGACGAATCTTTTTGTGTTTTCAGAAACGCTAGAAAAGTACACCAAATCTGGTGAGTCTGACATGACAATCCTGCTCATCCTGGCCTTAGCCATAAGTGGGATAGGTGATGATCGAAAAGATTAACTACGTACTACCGTAGTTGCAAACTACGCCGCACCGTAGTTACAAACTACGCCGCACCGTAGTTTTTAAAAGGGTAGGTAGGGACAGGATTAATGAGAAAGGGAAAGACTACAGGCTGTGGTGTGCTACAAACACTGCGTCCGTAGCTGGGCGCCCAAGTACTACCCACTGAGTACTGTCGGCTACCTGTACTTCGAGCGATTCTGAAAAGGGCGTTCCTTCGCGCGTGGTAAGAACAGCCCCAATGACGATGCCTTGCTCTTTGAGGAAGGCCAGCAGTTGTGGGTCGGAATCAGAAATGCGTTCCACGGTCACCTGCGGTTGTGCGCCGCTGTCGGTGAGACGGTGCGCACTGGGGATAGTGACCTGTCCATCAACCGTAGGGATAGGGTCGCCGTGTGGATCCCTAGTGGGGTAATTGAGGAACTTATCCACGCGCTCTATGAGCATGTCAGACACCGCGTGTTCAAGATTTTCGGCTTCATCATGGACCTCGTCCCACGTATAATCCAATGCTTGAACCAAAAAAGACTCAAGCAATCGGTGGCGGCGCACCATGACCAATGCGTACTGCCTGCCAAGTTCGGTTAACTCCACAGAGCCATAGGGCGTGTGTGACACGAGCCCTTGCTTCGACATTTTGCGCACTGCATCGGAGACCGAGGAGAGCTTGAGTCCCAGCTGTTTCGCTATAAGTGTGGCGGTAACGGGCTCGGATGACCATTCCTTTAGCCCCCAGATAGCTTTCAAATAGTTCTGGGTACTGGTGGACAGCTCAGAAACAGACATGAGTAAATGTTAACCCAGCTTCCGTATGCGCCTTAGGCGCTGTGCCCCAACGCTCATAGCGAACAGAGGCCAAGTTTGAGAGGAATGCCGGTAAGGTGGGGCCAGTTAAAGCATTCTTCACTTGAAGGAGAACCACTAATGTCTGAGAAGATTTCAATGAACTTGAAGTGCGCCAGCGTAGTGCGTAATGGAATGGCTAGTACACAGTGCAGTAAAACAGCGCATGTAATGGCTCATGTAATGCACTGTGTAGAGACAGAGCGTCTGGAGCAGGAGTATCAGCGCTCCCGTACTGGACGGCGACGGCGTTATGCGTGGTCTGTGCTGAAAAAATAACCCCGCAGGTTTCCCTGCGGGGTGTTGTTGCAACTAGAACGGCACTTCTTCAGAGTCATTAGCAGCAGCGTTATCTGCGCTGTTCTCGCGGCGTGCTGCTCTTGCCTCAGACTCCTTCTTGGAGTCGATCAGCTGCACAGTGTCGATGCGTGCGGCCAGCGGGTAGTGCCTGTTGCCGTCCTTATCGGTGTAGTTGTCAGTCTTCAGCGAGTAGCTCACTGCAACGCGATCACCAGCGCCGATGCATCCGAAGACGCCGAGGTTCTTGGCGTCAGCCACGTAGCCAGTGAGTTCGACAATCTCGGACTCGACCTTGCCGGTGGTCTTGTTCTTGAAGGTGTTGCGCGCATAGACGCTGAGCTTCACCGTCGCACCGCCGTTTGCGTGCTCAAAGATCTTCGGCTCGCGTGCTGCGTTGCCAACGATGGTGCCATTGTTAAACGGGTTGGACATTGTGATTTCTCCTTATATGAATGAGTGTGTGATTGTCTTTCAATTGTGTGTTTGAGCAGCGGCTTTGCTGCTGTAAGTGCTGTTACAGCACTGCCCAGGGCAGATGTGCCCCTGCTGCTTCCAGGTCGCGTAGCTCTTGTGCGGCACCCGGATCGGCGTCCTCGCCGTCGATGCCGTCGGCGAGCTGGTAGAGCAGTTCCAGGTCGGTGTGGATGAAGTC
>NZ_JASPJK010000024.1 GCF_030232265.1 Corynebacterium sp. MSK041 | reverse complement strand
GGTGTGTCCTACTACTACCGTTTCGACGAGCATGGTCGTGTTCACTCGCAGGTAGGTACTGGGGGGATGTTCCCGAATATTCTTTACTGGGGCAACGACACCGGTCAAGACGCACCACTTGGTGGAACAGTGTGTGTACTCATTGAAACAGCCGGCGAGTTTCAAGGTGACCCACTTACCTTAGGTGACACCGTGGTTGAGGACTACTTTAATCGTCTTGAACAACTCCCCCTTTACCAGGCACTTGTTGAAGGTGGGCTTGACGCAGCTGGTTTAACTGGTCGCGGCCGCACCGCGGAGCGTGATGATGACACATGGACCGTTCCACAACAATGGCTCCACGACGAGGTGCTAGGTGATATCCGCCCCACCGTCTACCGCTCTACCCCAGAAGGCGACGTATGGCGCACCATCACACCGGAAGGAGGGATTAAAGACGAGGATCACAATGACTATCACCAGGTCACCAGGACAGTTAATTCTGCGGGCGCCACCACCAGCTTCACCTACAACGAAGATGGTCTGATGGTTTCAAAGGAGCTTCCAAATGGTACGCGCTCCAGCATCGAGCCGGGGAAATGGGGTACGCCGGTTCGTAGCATCGATACCGATGGATCGGTAACTGAGTTTTGTCTCGACGCGTTCGGCCTTGTTGAGTCAGTGACATCTTCTAGTGGGGCAGTGACCGAATACCGCTACGACGTTCGGGCAAGCGGAATTGTACCGCAGGCAACTCGTCACGCGGACGGTACTGTAACTGAGGTTGAGTGCGACGATGCTGGACGGACGCTTGCTGTAATTGATCATGCCGGTCGACGTTCCAGCATGCTGCGCGATGTTCGAGGCTTAGTTGTTGAAAGTATCGATCCGGTTGGGGCAGTCACCACGGTGCGCTACACCCCCGAGGGCTGGCCAGCGGTAGTCGAAAATCCGGATGGCACCTCAGTGAGCATCGAGTATGACAGCGAGGGCAACAGGGTTGCTCATACAAATGAGATCGGCGCAACGGGAACAGTTAAGTACA
Source organism: Corynebacterium sp. MSK041 (assembly GCF_030232265.1). GTDB lineage: Bacteria > Actinomycetota > Actinomycetes > Mycobacteriales > Mycobacteriaceae > Corynebacterium. The sequence goes on along the minus strand of NZ_JASPJK010000024.1, from coordinate 6,142 downwards.
CCGTTTTTGACAAGCCGAGTATGTCAATAGATTTCTGTGGAGCGACGACGCGTCTTGAGTACAACACTCAGATGCAGCCAATTGTCTTGCTTAATTCTGACGGCAACCGTTGGTCTTACACCTACGATCTTGACGGCATGCTGGCAGGTGAGCTTGATTACAACGGAATTTCCTCCTCTGCAACGGTAAGTCCGGACGGTTTGCTGGCAACTGTAACGACACCAGCGGGTACTACGTCCCAGTTGCGGCATGCAGATGGCCGCACTAAGTCAATAACCGACGCGTCCGGGGTAACGAAATTCACCTACGATGAATTTGACAGACTAACGAGGATCAGTGGACCTTCCGCGACTATCGATTACATCCGAGACGAGTTCGGACGTACGACGGCTGAGCGAATAACGCTCCTAAGCGGTGAAACAACCGAACACAGTGTGGAACTTGACCGCGCTGGGAACATACTTTCAGAAAGTATTGCTCTCCCCCTTGGAGATACGTTTAGTTCGCGTTTCATGCGTGATGGTGAAGGCGAGATTATTCGTTCCGAGCACTCACGTATCTCTTTGGGTTCTGAGGTAAGTGAGTCAATCGCCGACATTGAATACGGTGTCGACGAGCGAGGTCTTCGTAACCGCATTCGAACCGGATCTCTCATTCAAAACTTGTTAACGGATGATCGCGGGCGGACAACCGCCGTCTCGCTGCTAGCACTTGACTCATCATCTGGGAATGGATTGAGAACCGTATCTTCTCGCATGTTTGAGTGGCGCGAAGATGGGGCTCTTAAATCCATTGCAGATTACCTGCGCGGGATCACCACATTTGACCTTGATCTGGCTGGGAGGGTTACTCGACTCACCAGGACTAATCGAAGCGCCGACCAAAAAGCTCCACTCACTACTGGGCAATTATCACTTGGAGAAACCACAGAGGAGGTTTACGGTTTCTCCTCTGCGGGGGTGCTTAACTTCATTGACGCGAAGGAACACTTACCATCAACCGCATTGGGAAGTAACCGCGGTCCTTCCCAAAAGAAGACGATCAACCAAGCAGCTTTGTCCGGCGTTAATTCACGGGTGGAGTTCGATGGCACGATGCCTACCAGAGTTGGCCGAACGACCTACACCTACGATAAGGCTGGGCGGGTTACTCAGACTGTCACCAAACGGATCAGTAAGAAACCTTTGGTGCATAAGTTCTTCTACGCATCAGGCGAACAGCCAATCGGATTCACGACATCGGACGAGCCGGGAGTTGGGTATCGCTACTTTTATGATCCGCGGGGGCGCCGCGTGGCGAAGGAGCGAGTAGACATTGAAACTGGTGAGCTGCTCACACGAACGGTATACGTTCACGCGGGGGAGCAACTCGTGGCAGAGCAGGTCAGCTACTCTACCGCCGATGAGACATTGATCAGCGAGCACAGTTCTGTGAACCATGAAGCTTCTGATGAGTCTCTGTGCCATGATCTGGGCTCGGGATATGTGTGGATCACCGATCCAGCGACAGTTCAAGTTGTCGGCCAAATCAAACTGCGTGGGCACCAGCGCGATGGTTCAACCACGCCAGGAGAGACAATTGCCGACTTTGTGTTTGTTATGACAGATCTCGCCGGTTCACCCCAAGAACTTGTCAGCCCTGTGGATGGGACCGTTGTTGCTTATGCCGAACAGACTCTCTATGGAAAACGCACGTGGTGCGGCGCGGAGTCCTCGCCTTTGCTATACGCAGGCCAATACCTCGATGCGGAATCCGGATGGGCGTATAACAGATACCGCTACTATGACCCTCATGCGGGAATCTACAACGCACAAGACCCCCTTGGAGTCAGTCCGCATCTGGCCTCCGCGCAGGGGTATGTAGACCACGCTGCTCATTGGGTAGATGTATTCGGCTTAAAGGCGCACCAAGTCACCGCGCAGGATTTGCGCAATGCAGGTGTGAAACCGGAAAAGATTGATGAGACGATGGAGTTTCTCAATAGGAACCCGAGTGGCCAGGACTCCTATCTATACAGCTATGGGCATGAAAATGGGCCAGGAATGAAGTATGTCGGTCAGTCAGTCGACACCGAGCAACGTGCTCTCCAGCATGGCGACAGATTTAAGACAAGAATGAAGGTTGCGGACATAGATACTGATCAACTCAATGACGGGGCTAATGCCTTCACGCGTTACCAAGCACGGGCCTTCGAAGAAGCTAAGATTTCTGATCTACGTTTCGATAAGTTCGGAAACAGCGATACCTTGCTGCACAATCGACGCCACGAAATAGCTACGTCTAGAAGCGTGCATGAAGGTGCGGTCCAGTGGGCCAATTGGATGATGGACAAGGGTGCGCTTAAATTCGCTCACTAGGAAGGGACTTTAAAAATGACGTATTTTATGCAGTTTGATTCTTCGATGAAGGCGATTCGGCCGACGGCGAATACGCGGTTGCGTATGCCAACTGTTCGTGGGGATGTTGAGGTGCATATTTATGCGACTAAGTTTCGGCAGATTGGCCCGTCTTTAGTTGCTGTGCCGCTTACTGATGACAATGTGCGTGTGCTTGGCCTTGACCCGGAGGCACACACCACAACGAGCCGTTGGATTATCCCGCCGTTTCCGTTGTTGAACACTGCTTTTGCTAAAGGTGGGCCGTTTATTCGTGACGGTAAACTATCTGAGGACTGGCCTGGTTTTAACATCGAGCACACTGCAGTTATTCACGGTGATTACCGCCCGGGTTTGCCGGGGTTTGTGCCTGAAGAGTTGGATTATCCCCTTGATGTCACAGAGGTGGACACCACTGATTGGACCATCAGAATGTGGGTCGCTGGCCAGGCAACGCGTTCATCAGAACCCGCAGAACGCGATTACCTTCTGATTCCCTGGGCTTGGTTTGCCATAGGTGATCTTGATCTGTGGTTGGAGCAGTATCGTTGTTTCCATTTGGGGTTGGATATTCCCACTGAGTTGAGTCCTCCGGATGAAGACATTGATGGTCAACGCGATGAGTGCACCACTGATGCTGGTATGCGTACGAGTGTGATCAGGCTTGATGAATCGGCTGGTGATGATGCTGGGAAGGACACGATGTATGCCAAAGTCCTTGTTGATAGCCAGCTTGATAAAGCAGTGACGGAAGCAGGGGGTGACGCTAGTGGGTATTTCTTGGATGCTGTGTTGAGGTATTGGCAAGCTATCAACACTATTGCTGCTGGTGTTGAGTTGGATCCTGAAGGCGACGGTGTTGGTGTTACTGGCCAGCCTGATGAGGTTGCTGTGGTACGTGAGAAGCTCAATGGTCTACCGGCTGATGCGGCGCAGCTGGGTGCGTTGATCGCTGATGTTGAATCTGCTGGTATCAGCATCGACTAACCACACTCACCGTATGCTTGGTTCGGACTAAGTGTGCACAAGGGCAGGGTGATCACTCGTGGTATTAGTGGCCCGGACCGGTTGCGTCCCTTAGTGTGGTGTAACGCTTGCTGATGGTGGGCCCGGGAAGATAGCGGACGGCCACACGTTTCGCATCTCGGGTGGGCCGCGCGGGGCGTCGAAAGTTGTTAGAGGGCTTTAGCCGGGAGAACATCTGATCGCCCGGCATGCAGCTACAGGCTAGGTGCATGCTTTTTTATCCCGAGCTTAGGATGGCTTCATGGATTACTCAGAGGTGTTTGTTGCTCCGGCTCGGCCGTGTGATGAGGCGAGGGTTCAGGAAATTGAACGTAATCTTGGTCTGCAGTTGCCGCAGGGGTATCGGGAGTTGATTAAAAGTTGTGGTGGTGGCACCGTCACGTCTGAGTATGAGTGCTCACGTAGGTATGATGGTTGTTCTTCGACGAGTTTTGAGGCTATTGATCTGATTTATGGTCATGGGCCGCGGGGAGATTCGGTGTATGGGTACAACCTTGATACGGATGCTTGTCGTATCGCTAAAATTTGGCGTTATCCGAAGTGGGGACTGTTTATTGGCCAGGGTAGTGGCACTGTTCATACTCCGTTGTTGATGAATATTTCTCATCGTGCTTACCCGGATGGGGCAATTATTTATCTGGATTTGGAAGAGGAGGAAGAAACACTTATTTACCAGGATTTTGATGAGCTTGTGGAGGATCTTGTTGATCCTTTTGTGCCGCCGATGCCTGAGGGGTTTTACGATCCTTTGAAGATAGTGTTTTCTGACGATCATGATCACCTGATTTTGAAAAAGGATGATGGTAATGACCTTGCCTGACATTATTGCGGTTGAGCCAACTGCAGAGAAGCTTTTGTTGCCTACGGTGGCGCAGCGTTTGGCGCTGCCGCCTCGTTCTACTCCTGCGTTGGAACGCTTCGGTGAACAAGCTCTTGATGAGTACATCCCTAGTTTTGAGGTTATTGGGGATGGGATTATCGGGTTGACGGTCAACCACCCGTACCCAACCCCGCTTGCAAAGAATCGGGCACATCTCGCTATTGAGAACCATGTGTGCCTTGCGGTGCCCAAATTCAATAACGTTATTACCCGTGGTACGGAACGTCCTACTCACCGCATTCGGACCTACGAGGATGATCTGCCGTATTATTCCCCGGAACTGATCGATGAGAACCTTGAGTTCATGAACAAGATCACCATCCCTGACGGGGATGAGAGTTTTATTGTTGTTTCTCAACGCAACAGTGATGATGAGGAGGATGATTATGATGATCTGCGTACCAGTCATATCCGTGCGCGGTGGGAGGCTGAGAACCAGGACTGGGCTGTAGAGTACCGCAATGCGGATACAGGTGAACAGTTCTTCACTTTCACTCCGTCGAGTGATGAAGTTGCACGTTTGATTAAAGGGTGGGTCACTCACCGAAAGGATATCGCCAGCTTGACCAGCTGGACACCACGCCAACAATAAACGCACTTGCACTGAACTGCTGTGAACTGCCCTGAGGTTACCCTCGTTTAGTGGACACCCAACTTGTACGGATGTTGTGTCCGTAGGAGAGGATGTTCATTGTGAGCCAACAACGCAAGAAGTACACGCCGGAGTACCGGCGTGAAGCCGCGAATCTCGTGATTGAGTCGCAGCGCCCGATCGCCCAAGTGGCCAGAGAGATCGGTGTCGCCCCGGGGCTTTTAGGCAAGTGGGTCAAAAACGAGCGGGAGCGCCGAGGCGCAGCCGATGGGATGAGTGAGGCGGACCTTCGGACCGAGATCGCTCGCCTGCGCCGGGAGCTGGCAGAAGCCCGGATGGACAACGAGTTCTTCTCAAAAGCGACAGCCTTCTTCGCCGCGAAGCAACGCGAACAGAAAAGTTCGAACTAATGCGACGAGAGAAGGCAAACTACAGCATCAAACGCATGGCACGCCTGTTGAAGGTGTCTCGATCCGGCTACTACAAATGGTTCCATACCCAGCAGCAACGACGCTTAGGTCACGATGATCGGGCAGCATTTTATGACGATGTTGACCGCAAGATCCACCAGATCTGGGCAGACTCCGATCAGGTCTACGGTGCACCGCGGATCACTGCGGAACTTGCCGAGCGCTACGACATTACGCTCAACCGGAAGACCGTGGCCAAGCGGATGCGCCTGATGGGCATTGAGGGGATTTCACCGCGTGCCTTCGTCCCGGTGACCACGATTCAGTCCAAGCGTACGTCCACGCTTCCTGACCTGGTCAAGCGCATGTTTGATGTCGGTAGGCTGAACCGGGTGTGGATGTCGGATATTACCTATCTGCGCACCGGGGAGGGCTGGTTGTACTTGTGCGCGGTCCGTGACGGTCATTCCCGCCGTGTGCTGGGCTGGGCTATGGATAGTGTGCAAGATACTTCCCTGGTCGATCGGGCCCTGCGGATGGCGTATACGCTACGCGGTGACGTTCCTGATGGCCTGGTGTTTCACGCCGACCGTGGAGCACAGTTTACGAGCGAGCAGCTCTGGGACGTCTGCCGCGAGATGGGCATTGCCCAGTCCGTGGGGCGTACCGGGGTGTGCTTCGATAACGCGATGGCCGAGTCCTTCTGGTCGACGCTGAAGACTGAGTTCTACGACCGGCAGCGCTGGCCTACCCGGGATGCTGCACGTACGGCTGACACCCTCTTCGAACCTGGCACGGTGAGACGTCGACGCCGCTGCTTTTCGCAGGACAGTATTTGGATTCGGAATCGGGGTGGGCG
>NZ_JASPJK010000023.1 GCF_030232265.1 Corynebacterium sp. MSK041 | reverse complement strand
GCCGGACGCTCCTAAATCCACACGAAATGTCCCTTAGTGCGACACGCCGCAAATCCACACGAAATGTCCCTTAAGCCGGGATGGCCACTTCGGCTTCTAACCGAAACAAAAAAGCTGCCCCGCCATCAGTCGGGGCAGATCTCATCTTGTGGAGCTAACGGGATTCGAACCCGTGACCCCCACACTGCCAGTGTGGTGCGCTACCAGCTGCGCCATAGCCCCGTAGCTCCGGCGAACTGGGATTTTAGGCCAATGTTCGCCGTGCAACTCCGATCAATATACACCCGCTGGTGGGCGAGACCAAAATCGCTTGCTCGCTGCGGTTTTAAGCGCTGCGGTTTTAAGCGAAGAGGTCGTCAATCCAGTTGGCGAGGGGGTTGGAGGGGACATCCTTGCCGTCGACAAGCACGCGCGGTGAGGAGAGGTCACCGGTCTTGTCCACGAGATCCTTCTCATTTGCCTCGCCCATTGCCTTGGCGCGGTCGGTGTACTCGCCGTTGCGGATTGCCTCGACCGCACCCTTGGACGCACCGAAGTCGTGCGCAAGATCCGCCAACGTGTCGTTGTCCGCGGTGGCGTAGAGGTTCTGCTGCTGCTCCATCAGCGCCTTGCGGAGGTTCCAGTACGCTTCAATTTCACCTTTATCAGCCAGGGCAAGCACAGCGGCAAGAGCACGCGTGGAGTGGCCCGCGTTGTATTTGTCACCTGTGCCGTCCAGGAAGATCAGTGGGTGCAGGTTCACGGTGAGTTCACCGGCCTGGATCTTGGACAGCATCTGATCATCCGTGTTCATCGCCAGCTCACCGCAGTAGTGGCAGGAGAAGTCCTCGTAAATGCCAGCTTCTTTCGCATCGTCAGCGTTGTCGCCGCTCAGGGTGATCACGTTATCTGTAAGCGACAAGCTCACCCCATCAACCTTCTGCATGTTTTCCGCAATGCGGTCAGCTTGGGCACCACGGCCGTTGTACACGATGAGGCCGATCACCAGCGCACCGATGAGCACCAGCGCAGCCATCGCCGCCCAGAAGCCTTTGCTTCCCGACGAATTCGGGTTTGTCACCGACCGCGAAGCACCTTTAGTCGCATTCGGCTTGGAAGAGGAAGTCACAGTACATCACCTTTAGAGTCAGAGGTTGGGCTGTTTTACCAAGAAAGTTTAGGGGTACAACGCGAATTTCTTAAACGGACGGTAGATCATGAACACCGTCACCGCGATGTAGCCAACGTCGCGCGCAATCGCCCACAGCAAATCAGTCGGGGAGCTATCCGGATCCGGCCCGAAGCACCCACAATCAATTTGCAGGCCACGGCTATAAGCAGATGCCAAGCCGATGATGAACAACAGGAGCACCCCCACGGACACCCAGCCTGCTGGGCGCAACTTGATACCCAGAAGAAGGATAAGGCCGCCGGCGATCTCAAGCGGGCCAATCAAACCAGCTAGAAGATGCGACCAATACGGGGTGAAGATGTCATACGCCTCGATGCTCTGCGTGACCAGAAGACGGTTGTCTAGCTTAGTCGCCCCAGCCCAGATCCACATGAAGGCCAAGCCGAACCGGGCAAGCGCCGACAAAACATCAAGCACGCGATCGCTTGTCGACGTCTGCACTACGGGCGCCACTGGAGAATCCTGTTGAATCGTCACCTACATGACACTAGCCGAAAGTAGGGGGTCTTCGCCTACCGCTCCCCTAGCTTTCCCCTAACACTGCGCTGACAACATCCTGTGCTTCCTTCTGCACCTGCTCTAGGTGCTCTTCGCCCTTGAAGGATTCGGCATAGATCTTGTACTTGTCCTCTGTGCCGGACGGGCGGGCTGCGAACCAGGCGTGCTCGGTGGCCACCTTCAGCCCACCGATGGCAGCACCGTTGCCGGGGGCTTCGGTGAGCTTGGCGGTGATCGGATCCCCTGCCAAGGTCGTGGCCGTGACTTGCTCAGGCGAGAGCTTCTTCAGGGTGGCTTTCTGCTCACGGTTCGCTTCCGCATCGGTGCGCGCGTAGACGGGTGCGCCGAAGGTTGCCTCCAGCTCCCCATAGCGTTGCGAAGGGGTCTTACCCGTCACCGCCGTGATCTCCGAGGCGAGCAGGTCCATGATGAGGCCGTCCTTGTCCGTCGACCACACCGTGCCGTCCTTGCGCAGGAAGGAGGCGCCGGCGGATTCTTCGCCGCCGAAGCCCACGGAGCCGTCAATGAGCCCCGGCACAAACCATTTGAAGCCCACGGGCACCTCGACGAGTTTGCGGCCCAGCGAGGCCACCACGCGGTCAATCATCGAGGACGACACCAACGTCTTCCCCACCGCCGTATCCGGCGCCCAGCCCTCACGGTGCGCGAACAGGTACTCAATGGCCACGGCGAGGTAGTGGTTCGGATTCATCAGTCCCGCATCCGGGGTGACAATGCCGTGGCGGTCCGCGTCCGCATCATTGCCGGTAGCAATGTCGTACTTATCGCGGTTGGCCACCAGGCTGGCCATGGAGTTCGGGGAGGAGCAGTCCATGCGGATCTTGCCGTCCGTATCCAATGTCATGAACCGCCACGTGGCATCCACCTCCGGGTTCACCACGGTGAGGTTCAATCCATGGGTCTCCGCGATGGCACCCCAGTAGTCCACTGAGGCCCCACCCATCGGGTCCGCACCGATGCTCAAACCAGAAGAACGAATCGCATCAATGTCCACCACATTGACTAGGTCAGCCACGTAATTCTGCATGAAGGAGTGCTTGCCTGCCCGCGGATCCAGCACACCACTGACTGGGGTACGCTGCACCCCCTCAAGGCCCTGCGCCAAGTACGCGTTCGCGCGTGCCGCAATCCAATCCGTCGCGTCCGTATCCGCCGGGCCGCCTGATGGCGGATTGTATTTGAAGCCACCATCGCGTGGCGGGTTGTGGGATGGGGTGATCACAATGCCGTCCGCACGCTTCGGATCCGTGCCGGTCACTCCACCAGTCAGGGAGGCATTGTGCGCCAGGATCGCATGGGAGACTGCGGGGGTGGGGGTGTAGCGCCCGTGATCGTCGACAAGCACGGCGATGTCATTCGCAATGAGTACTTCGAGCGCCGACACCATCGCGGGCTCACTCAACGCGTGCGTATCGCGCCCGATGTACACGGGACCGCCGATCGCATTCTCGCGGCGGTAATCCACGATTGCCTGCGTCGTCGCCCAAATATGCTGTTGGTTAAACGCATTATCCAAGCTGGAACCACGGTGACCCGACGTGCCAAACACCACCTGCTGGTCCGGGTCATGCGGATCAATCTCGCGCGTGTAGTAGGCGGTAACCACCTCCGCAATATCAATGAGATCCTCGGGGCGGGCGGGTTGGCCGGCTCTTTCGTGCGCCATGCTTACTCCTTATGCGGTCGTGCCTATCCGTCTGCCCCCATCTTCCCCTGCTTTGCATTACTCCGCCACGTGAAACCTTCTTTTACCGCGGTGGGGGTGGGTGCGTTACCGTGTACACGTGTTGAATAATGCGCTCAAGGAAGGCCTCGCCATTGGTTTCGGCGCGTCTTTCGGTGCGCTTGCACGTTTTGCGTTCACACCGTTGATTGCGCCGGAGCCGCCGGCAGAGATCATCATCATCTTCATCATCAACTTCATCGGCTGTTTCCTCATGGGACGCTTCGACCCAGGCCCGTTTTGGGGTCGCGGGATGATCGGCGGGTTCACTACGTTTTCTGCCGTCTCCTTCCTGGCCATGCAGACCAGCGCCCTGCACGCCTTCATGTACATGGCGGGCACGATGATCGTGGGCCTCGCCGCGTGGGAACTAGGAAATGCTTATCGACGATCGGTCGCCCCATGACCCCACGCACCCCCCAATTCTTAGGCCCCGACGGCGTTGTCGGCTCTCACCTGCGCGAAGCTTTGAGCACCGGCGATGGTGCGCGCACAATCTTTCTGTTGTTCGTCTTCGTGGGCTTTGGCGCCTTCCTCGGCGGATTGACCCGCTGGGCGTTGAGCGTGGTTCTGAAGGGCACGCCTGGAACGTGGGCCGCCAACCTTGTGGGCTCGGCAGTCCTTGGTTTCTCCGCGGCAATGCCCGCCATGTGGCCAGCCTTCTTGGGTGCCGGTTTCGGCGGTGCCGTATCCACCTTGTCCACCATGGCCAAAGAGATGGGCCAGATGGTGGAGCGCAAACAGTGGTGGCCACTGCTGCGCTACACCACCCTGACCTGCGTCGCCGGCGTGATTGCTGCGTGGTACGGCCTGCGTGTGGGATTGCAGCTCATTCCGGCGTTTTAGCCCATTACTCTGCGATGGCATCAAGCGGCGGCGTTTTCGCTGCGCGCTGCGCCGGCCAGAGCGCCGCAACAACACCGACAACCAGGGAGCTCACCAACATCGCGGCGAGCAAGCTCCACGGGTAAGCAATATTCGACAGTCCTTGATCCTTCAGCACAGTCAGGAACGCCCAGCCCAATGCAAGGCCTGTGAGCACACCGAGCAGGGCACCGAAGACCGCGATCTGCACGGATTCCAGAATGATCATCGTGCGCACCTGGCGGCGCTGCGAACCCACGGCGCGCAGCATGCCGATCTCCTGGCGGCGCTCAATGACAGACAGGGTGAGAGTGTTGATGATGCCCAGCACCGCGATCACCACCGCCAATGACAACAGTGCGTACAGAATGTACAGCATCTGGGTGATCAGCTGCTTAGCCTCCCCACCAAATTCATCCCGGGTGCGCACCTGGACGATGATGCTGTCCTTCACCGCCTTCTCCACGTTGGCACGGAGAGTGTCTTCATCCACGCTGCCATCGTTGCTGGCCCCGACCATGACGATGGTCTCTTGATCCGGTCGCACCAACTTGTCCGCCGTCGCCCGAGAGATGACAAAAGATTCCAAGATGTTGGATTTGCCGAAGATGCCCTTCACCGCCGCCTGCACGGGTCCGTCTTGGCTGAGCGGCGAATCAACGTCCACAACATCCCCGACGTTAAGGTTGTGTTCCTTGGCATACGGCTGGGGCAGAATAACACCACCGTCCGTCAGATCTGAAGTGCCGTCGGCCATCTCGATGACAGTGAGACGGCCCGGATCGCCATTCATCACGTCACTGAGCTTCATGGGGCCCATTTCGTAGGCAGCTCTGCCATTCACCGTCAGGGGCGCCTGCGAGTATGTGATCACATCCCCCACGCCCTCGGCCGCTTCCACCTTGCCCGGCACATCACCCGGAACAGGGAAGGCACCAAACTGGGGGCCGTACATAACAAGATCGGCGGTGATCTCATCTTCGAGGATGTCGTCCACCGAGCGCTGCATGGATGTGCCCAGCATGCCAAACGCCGTTACCAGCGCCACGCCCAGCATCAACGCGAACGCCGTAGCCGATGCACGCCGGGGATTCCGCTTCGAGTTCGTCGCAGCCAACGAACCCACGGCCCCGAACGGCGCTCCGATCCCCTTACCTAGCGCCGGCACGATCGGCATCGACAGCGCCGGTCCTGCCAGAAACAGTCCGATGATTGCCAGCACCGCGGCACCGCCAACGAGTCCCGCGCGTGGCCCCGTTGAGCCGTCCTCCCACAGCACACCCCATGCAGCAAGACCCGCACCGATGAGCAGCAACACCGCGCCGACCAAAGTGCGGGCCTTCAGTGGTTGTGGTGTCGCAGACTCACTTGAGCGCATGGCCTCCACCGGCTGCACCCGCCCCGCACGTCGCGCCGGAGCCCACGCTGAGGCCACCGTCACCAGCGCACCCACCACGATGGGCGCTGCAACAGCCTGAACAGATACGCCCCAACCCGCTCCAGGAAGCTCCATGCCTTGGCGTTCCATGATCATACGAATCACAGCGACCAGACCAGCACCCGCCAGCACGCCAATCGCCGAGCCAATCACACCAACAATCGCGGCTTCCACAACCACGGACCGCGTAATCTGGCTTTTCGACGCCCCCAATGCCCTCAACAGCGCAAACTCCTTCGTCCTCTGCGCCACGATCATGGAGAAGGTATTAGCGATGAGGAACGTACCCACCAGCAGACCCACAAGCCCAAAAGCGATGAGGAAGTAGCTAACGAAACTGAGGGCGTTGCGGATTTCTTCAGAGGCTTCGTCGGCAAGCGTCTGGCCTTCCTTGACCTCATACTCCGGGAACGCCTCCGCGAGATGCGCGGTGAGCTGCTCCGGATCAACCCCGTCCTTCGCGCTGACCGAGAACCCAGGGACCGTCCCGTACGAGGCATAGAACTGCAGGTACGACTCTTCCGGGATGCGCAACGTCAGCGACATCCCCTGATCCAGCTCATTGGTATAGAAACCGGTTACCTTCATGTTCTGAGTGGCCTGGGTATCCACAACAATGAGTTCATCACCGATGGAGATCCCATACTTGTCGGCCCCCTTTGCGTTCACAATCGCCTCGCCTACGCCGCTGGGTGCATCACCCTCGACGATCTCAGGGACCGACCCCACCGCATCTGCCGGCGGATAGTAAATGTGGACCTCGGAAACGCCAGCACCTGTCTGATACGCGTTGCGGGCACTATCCGCCACAACAACCGCCGTGCGACCACTTATGTTGACCTTGTTGACGTCGGGGTCCGCCCCAATGACATCCCGAAGCTCCAGCGGCACTGGCGCACCCTGCTCTTTTCCACGCACGACCGCATCATCTTCCGCGAAAGCACTCGCGACAGCCGAGTCAAAGGTCTTACCCAACATCGTGGTGAACATCAGCGACCCAGCAATGAACGCGGTGCCCAGCACCACCGCTAGAACCGTGAGCGCGAGACGAAGCTTATGAGCTGCAATATTCCGCAGCGATACCTTGGTTAAAGCGCTAGCCATTAGCCCTCAATCCCCGACATCGTGGACAGGATGCGCTCCATCGTCGGGTCGTACATCTCGTCGACGATGTTCCCATCCGCAAGAAACACCACGCGATCCGCGTATGACGCCGCCCGGGCATCATGCGTCACGATAACCACCGTCTGCTCATCCCCATCCACCGCCGCACGCAGGATTTCCAGCACCTCTCGGGATGAATTCGAATCGAGGTTGCCCGTCGGCTCATCCCCGAAAATAATCTCCGGACGGCTCACCAAAGCCCTCGCACAGGCCACACGCTGCTGCTGTCCACCCGAAAGCTCACTCGGACGGTGGCTCAGGCGGTTGGCCAGGCCAAGGCGCGTAGTGATCTCCTCGAACCACTCCTGATCAATCTGACCGCCAGCAATATCCGTGGACAAAGTGATGTTCTCCGCCGCGGTAAGCGTAGGCACCAAGTTGAACGACTGGAAGATAAACCCAAGACGGTCACGGCGCAGAGCCGTCAACTCCTTATCGTTAAGCGTAGCTAGATCCGTATCCCCGATGTACGCCGAACCAGAGGTGAAAGAATCCAGCCCCGCCATCGCATGCATAAGCGTCGACTTACCAGAGCCACTCGGCCCCATGATGGCAGTGAACTGGTGACGCGCGAACTTCACGCTCACCCCGTCCAGCGCTGTCACCTGGGTATCACCGCTGCCGTATGTCTTTACCAGGCTCACTGCCCTCGCAGCCGCCCCCTCTTGCAGGTCCTCTTCAGCTATTGAATGCCGGCCCACAGTGACCACCTGTCTCCCCTAACTACGTTGGCAATGACGCACGCGGGCACGCCACAAAGTACACGACACAAAACTACACGAAAGCAACGCCATCACATACCGGACAGTACAGTTCACGGTTCGGGTTGGTTTGATGATTGTGGAATCTGTTTCGTGTTTTCCCTGGTGGTGTGTGGGGGGGTGAGAGGTAATAGTCAAACTGGGTATGCAAGTAACGCGGCACCCGTCACTGTGGTGTGGGGGTGCCGCGTTGGGTTATGTAGTTGTTTATTTGTGTTTTTAGGTCGGCGGTAACTTACTCTCCCACA
>NZ_JASPJK010000022.1 GCF_030232265.1 Corynebacterium sp. MSK041 | reverse complement strand
ATCTGGAAGCACCGTAAAGTGCGAAGGTGACTGGTACTAATACACCAAACAACAAACAACAATCGGCCAACACACACATACGTGTACATGCCGCTCGCGTCCACTATGCAGTATCTGACACACCACACATCCGTGTCACAAAACATCTAATTACATACCGACCACACATGCTGGTCACCATGACACACCCAAAGATGTGTCGGTGGTTGATAGCGGTGGGGAAACGCCCGGTCCCATTCCGAACCCGGAAGCTAAGCCCACCCGCGCTGATGGTACTGCACCCGGGAGGGTGTGGGAGAGTAAGTTACCGCCGACCTAAAAACACAAATAAACAACTACATAACCCAACGCGGCACCCCCACACCACGTGGCCAGGGCGCCGCGTTTCTTTATTGTACCCACACACTGTTTGACTATCGCGTCGACGGCGCCGTGTTGTCCTGGGGAAACAGTGCGGAGAAAACACGATCGTCAAACCAACCCGCACGCCGGGGTGGGGAAGCGACGTGTTTAACGGAACAGGGGTTCGGGGAGGGGGAGGTGGGAGTAGCCGGACGTCGTGAAGCAGCGGGGGAGCTTGGTCACTGGGTCGCGGAAGGCGAGTGCGACAGCGGTGAGCATCATGGGTTTGCCGAAGTCTTCACCGGCGGCAGGTAAAAGTTCGGGGTACACGCCGTCGCCGTGGATGGGAACACCGGCGGCGTTCATCTGCACCCGGAGTTGGTGTGTGCGACCGGTTACCGGTTGCAGTAGGTATCGTGCGGAGCCGGGGTGCCCTGGGATGGGTTCGACTGAGTTGAGGTAGGTCAACGCGTTGGGCTCGGCTTCGGGGATGATGCGGGAAGCGAGCTCGCCTTCGTTCTTTTCAATGTGGTGTTCCCAGGTGGTGGGGGTGAGGCCCTTGTCGTCGGCAATTGCCTCGTAGAGTTTGTCCACTTCGCGGCGTGCGAAGAGTTCCTGGTAGGCGCCACGGAGGGAAGCGCGTTTTGTCAGGAGTAGAAGACCAGAGGTCATGCGGTCCAAGCGGTGCGCCGGTGTCAGCTCTTCGTTGCCGGTCGCGCGCCGGAGGCGAACGGTGACGTTTTCGGTGATGTGGGAGGCGCGGGGCATCGTCGCTAAAAATGGTGGCTTGTGAACGACGAGGATTCCACTGTCCTCATAGACCGTGCGGATGGAATATGGCACGCGGGTCTCTGGCGCGGGGCGCCGGTAGAAGAAGACGTCGATGCCAGGTTGTAGTTCCTCGGAGGGATCAATGGGGGTGCCATCCGCGTCAACTACTTCGCCGGACGTGAAGCGTTCGCTGACGGCATTCTCGTTGTCATCGGGGTGGCGGTGCCGTTGGGTGGACACGAGGTGCCAGATGAAATCCCAGGCATTGATGGGGTCACCGTCCGGAACGCGGGCGCGTGTTGCGCCGAGGCCATGGCGGGGCGGCAAAGGTGGGTACTTGTTCTGCTTCCGTATGTCCTTCACATGTACTAATTTATTCCACATGAACCTTGATGCGATTGTTGCCCAGCTTTCCCAGTTCTTCAGTGACGGTATTGGCAAGATTATTGCGGATTTCTTGTGGAATCTGTACACCATTTTGTTCCCGGCTAATGCGCCAGGGGCGCATCCAGTGGAGATTCCTAACTAGCGAGAAAACGGATGTCGTAGCCGGCGCTACAATGGGTGGTGTCCGGTGCTTAAGCACATCAAGCCGTAGCGGAAAGGCACGCTCATGACCCAGCAAAAAGCCGTCGTCGTCGCTGTTGATGGCGGGGATCCGTCGAATAACGCCGTCCGTTGGGCGGCCAACACTGCGAATAAGCGTGGGGTGCCGCTGCGTTTGGCGTCGTCCTACACCATGCCGCAGTTCCTGTATGCGGAAGGCATGGTGCCGCCGCAGGAGCTTTTTGATGATTTGCAGAGGGAGTGCCTCCACAAAATCGAGGAAGCTAAGAAGCTAGCGCTCGAGGTTGCTCCTGATGTGGAGATCGGCCACACCGTGGTTGAGGGTTCCCCGATTGACATGCTGCTGGATATGTCGAAGCAGTCCACCATGATTGTTATGGGTTCCCGTGGCCTTGGTGGCTTGTCCGGCATGGTTCTGGGCTCTGTGTCTGCTGCGGTGGTGTCTCACGCGTCTTGCCCGGTTGTGGTGGTGCGTGAGGACAATGCGGTGACCGATGAGACTAAATACGGCCCCGTTGTTGTTGGTGTTGATGGTTCTGAGGTTTCTGCCAAAGCAACCGAGGTTGCTTTCGAGGAGGCACAGGCACGTGGCGCAGAGCTCGTGGCTGTACACACCTACCTGGAGAACCAGATGCATGATTCTGTCTCCGGAGCCATCCTGGGGGACAATCAGTGGAAGCGCTTCGAGGAGGAGCGTGAGCAGAAGCTCGATGCTGCTCTTGCGCCCCTGCTGGAGAAGTACCCCGATGTGAAGGTGACCAAGGTGATCACGCGTGATCGTCCGGTTCGTGCCCTGGTGGACCAGGCGGAGAAGGCTCAGCTGCTGATCACTGGTTCTCACGGTCGTGGCGGCTTCAAGGGTATGTTGCTTGGCTCCACGTCTCGCGCGTTGCTGCAGGCAGCACCGTGTCCGATGATGGTGGTCCGCCCGGAGATCCTGCCGCAGTAAGGGCGAGCGAATAAGCGCTTAACTGGCTGAAAAAGCCGAAACGTTATACAACCGTGGGCAATCCGTTGCCCACGGTTGCTTATTTGTGGGACACTGGGGTAGTCAGTCCGTTTTGGAACATTTATTCCAAAGTCGTTTCACAACGGAGCAAAAATAGTATTGGGTATGTAAGGAGTACTAATAATGACTATTTCTATGGGTTTCATTGGTTGGATTGTTCTCGGTGGCATCGCTGGCTGGATTGCTTCGATGATTATGAACCGGGATGAGTCGATGGGCATCATCGCCAATATTGCTGCTGGTGTTGTTGGTGGTCTATTGGGCGGTTGGATTCTTTCCGCCTTCGTTGATGTTCAGAGCAAGGGCTGGTTCTTCAGTTTCCTGACCTGTATCTTCGGTGCAGTTATTGTGCTGTGGATTCTGAACAAAGTTTCGGGCAAGCGTAACTAAAGTCCGGCATTTTTCGCCTCCCCGTTGAATGAACGTACCGGTTTGTCTATATTGAGGGGCGTGACCCAGGACAGTGCCCCCACTTCGAAGAAGAAGACAACCACGCGTCGTCGCAACAGGCCGAGCCCACGGCAACGGCTTTTGGATGCGGCGACGAAACTGTTCACGGAGGAAGGCATCCGTGTCATTGGTATTGACCGGATTTTGCGCGAAGCTGATGTAGCCAAAGCTTCGCTTTACTCCCTGCTGGGCTCGAAGGACAACTTGGTTATTGCTTATCTGGAGCAACTGGATGAGCAGTATCGGGCCCGCTGGCGGGAGAAAACCGCCACGATGATTGATGCGGATTCAAAAATCCTGGCTTTTTTTGACATGGCTATTGAGGAGGAACCGGAAAAGGATTTCCGCGGGTCCCCTTTCATTAACGCTGCTGCGGAGTATCCCCGACCGGAGACAGATTCGGAGCGGGAGATCGTGGCCACGTGTGTGGCGCACCGCGAGTGGATGCACAGCACGATGACAGAGCTGCTGAATAAGAAGAACGGCTATCCCTCTGCTGATCAGGCGAGTGAACTTCTCATCTTCCTTGATGGTGGGATGACGGGTGCACGAATCAGCCGGGACCAGGGGCCGTTGATTACGGCGAAGGATCTGGCTCGTCAGAAGTTGTCGGTTCCGCCGCCGGATTATTCGATTTAGACTCCGCGTCTTCCTTTGCTTCTTCCCGTCTTTTTTGGCGTTGCGCCCGGCGCTTTTCGGATTGCACCTTGCGCTTTTGCTTCGCCAAAGACTTCTTGTGCGTTTTCTCTTCCTTGCGCGCGAGTTTCTCGGATTTCTTTTCCTGTTTAATGTCGCGACGGACACCGAAGATGGTCCACGGGCGGGGGAGTGCGGCGAGGAGCCGGCGGCGTCGTGAAGCACGCGGATCCGTGATGGCTCCGCGGGTGGTGCGGATGTGCTCGAGGTGGTGCTCCTCAAGAGGGAAACGGACAGACAGGGCCCACCACAAGATGATGGTTTGGATGAGTGTCCACAGATTGCCCAGGAACCAGTACATGAGCAGGGCGATCGGGATGAGTCCAGTGGTTCCGGCGACGCCGAGGATGACGGGGATGACAAACAGCATCCACCACATGAGGTTGTACACCTTGACGGACATGTGGGCGTCCCAATCCAGGTGGACGCGGGAGCGTAGCTGGGAGACGAAGGTGTTGAATGTGGTGAAGATGATGGCGCTGATGAGCATCGGCATTGCCACCGCGCGCACTTCGGGGCTGGTGGTGCCCAGTGCCGCGAATTGTTCGGGGCTCATGCTCACGTAGGCGGGCAGAGGGACTCCAAGGAAGGAAGCTTGGAGGAAACCAGCGATGTCATCGGGGGTGAGTAGGCCAATGTTGGTGCCGGTACGGCCGTTTTCGGGCACGGACATCCACAGCAGCAGGCGGTAGAGGCCCAGGATGAAGGGGATCTGAATGAGTGGCGGGATACAGCCCGTCATGGGGTTGTAGCCGTAGTCCTTGTTCAGTTTCTTCAGGGCTTTTTCATGCGCCTCAATGTCATCCGCGTCGAGGGATTCGCCGTACTGTTTCTCTAGCTGGGCTTGTTCGGGCCGCATCATGA
Source organism: Corynebacterium sp. MSK041 (assembly GCF_030232265.1). Classification (GTDB taxonomy): domain Bacteria; phylum Actinomycetota; class Actinomycetes; order Mycobacteriales; family Mycobacteriaceae; genus Corynebacterium. The sequence goes on along the minus strand of NZ_JASPJK010000022.1, from coordinate 7,308 downwards.
GCATGACGCGCGTGGATTTGAAGATGGACCAGTTGAAGGGGACCAAAAATCCGCGCACCGTGACCACGAGGAGCACGATTGACAGCACCCAAGCGGTGTCCGGGGAGACGGTGAACACGTCGGCGAGCAGCCAGTGCCAGAACTTCATCACCGCGGACACGGGGTAGACGAATGCTTCGATCATGGGGCGTTCGTCTCTCCTCGGTTGGTTGTGGCCAGTGCTGCGTTAATGTTAGGTCATGTCTTCTATGACGGGGAATACGCGCCGAGTCAGCGCGCGCGAGGTGATCGGCGAGGTGCTGCTCACCTTCGGTGTTCTGTTGTTGCTGTTCGCGTTCTATGAGGCGTACTGGACCAACCTCGACGCGGGCCGCAAGCAAGCCCATGCGCAAGAGCAGCTTATCGACGATTGGCATAACCCCCGCACCAACCACACCCCCGCCTTAGGCGATGCCTTTGCCGTGCTGCGCATCCCCACCTTCGGTGCGGATTACCAGTACGCGGTGGTGGAAGGCACTGATGATGCGTCGTTGTTGACGGGGCCGGGCCGTTACTCCGACAGCCAGATGCCGGGCGTGCCAGGCAATTTCGCTTTGGCTGGGCACCGCGTGGGTAAAGGTGCGCCTTTCAACGACCTGGGCCGGTTAAAAGCGTGCGATGAGATCGTGGTGGAAACGCGTGACAGCACGGTTACGTACCGGGTCTTGCCGATGGAAGCTGGGGCTGGTCGCCGCGCCGAAGTAGCCGGCTGCCTGTCTGGTCCGGTGCTTGATCGCGTTGCCGATGGTGACTACGCAGACGTTCAAGGTCGGCACATCACCCTCCCCTCCGACATCGGAGTGGTGGCGCCGCATCCGGGCCGTGATGATCCGGCGGATTCACCAGACCTGCTGCCCGTGCTCACCCTGACCACGTGCCACCCGCAGTTCTCCAACGCAGAACGCATGATTATCCACGCCGTCCAAACCGACATCACCCCGAAGAGGTAACCCCCATGTACCGCTTAATGTGGAACGCCCTTCCTGGGCCATTCCCACTGAAACTCTTGATCACCCTCGTGGTGCTCACCGCATTGTTCTTCCTGCTCATGGAAGTGGTGTTCCCGTGGGTGGCCACCATGATGCCGTACAACGACGTCACTACAGGCTAAGGTTGGTAATCACTTCCTCCGCCACCGCCTGGGCCTTCACCGACTCAGCCTGGTTGCTGCGCACCACCACGGCGACGGTGTCTTTGGATACGGCGTAGAGGGCGCCATCTTCGCCACCAGAGCGGCCTCCGGACCAGCCAGCGGGGCTATCCGCTAGGTCGGTGGAATCAACTGGGGCGGCGCGGTCAACAACGGCACGGGCCTCTTCAACCGAGCCAGTGTGGTGGACCGTGACTTCCAGCTGAGGTTCCTCGCCGTAGGTCAAAAACACGCACGCAGGGGGATCAAAGCGGTCATCTGTACCAGTCCCGGTCACACGCTGCCCATTGGTGTGCTCTACAAACTCCACCTCCAAATACGGGCAGGGGCCCGGGGTGGTGTTCAGGGGTTCTTCGGGGGGAAGGGAGATGGGGGTGGACGTGGGAACGTCGATAAGCTCAGTGCTTTCTTGCGTGCACCCTGCTAAGGCGACGGCGGCGAATAGTAATACGGCGGGTAGGCTCCTCGACATGCCGTCTATGGTAACTGCCCTGAATGAGTCTGCTCCACCACCGGTCAACCGTGCCCTTGATACGGGCATTGCGGCGCTGACGGTGGCTATCTTGCTCGTCTCTCTCGGTGGGATTGTGCAGATGAACTTGGAGCAGGGTGCGGTGCTCGTGCTGCTCATCGCGGTGTTTAGCTTCATGTACTTCTTCGGTGCGATGAACATGCGGGAGCTCAACCCCACTGGCCGCTTCCTCTGGCTGGCGGGCTTGAGCGGCGTGTGGGTTGTTGCGATGATGTTTACGCCTATCGCTGTGTACTGGGTGTTTACCCTGTTCTTCCTGTATATGAGGGCGTTTAGCAACTGGGTGGGTGTGATCGGCGTGGTGGTCATGCTGGCCATTTCGATCCTCTTCCAGGTGCCGCGCGGCCTCACATTCGGCGGAGTGATGGGCCCGGCGGTGTCCGCCCTGGTGGTGGTGCTGATCACGTACGCGTTCAACGTGATTGCGCGCGTGAGTGCGGAACGCGAGGAACTCATTGAGGAGCTGGTGACCACGCAGAAAGCTCTCGCGCTCAAGGAACGTGAAGCGGGTGTTGTGCAGGAACGTCAGCGCCTCGCACACGAAATCCACGACACGGTGGCGCAATCCATGTCTTCGATCCAGATGCTTCTGCATGCGGCTGAGCGCGACTTGGAAAAGACATCGCTTACCGACGCTGAATTGGCCGCCCCACTGCGCCGCATCGAAGTCGCGCGCCGGTCTGCCTCCGACAACCTGGCAGAAACTCGCGCGATGATCGCGGCGCTGACGCCTGCCCCGCTGTCAGAGACCTCCCTTCCGGAGGCGCTCGACCGCATTGCCGCTTCCTTTGGCTATGCCGGCGACGTGGAATTTGAAATCACCACGGATGGCCAACCCCGTCAGTTGCCCATGCGTCTTGAAGCAGGTTTGCTTCGCATCGCGCAAGGCGCCATGAGCAACGTGGTCAAACATGCTGGCGCCACGAAATCCCGGGTAACACTCACGTTTGCCCCGGATGAGATCCGTCTGGACGTGGTGGATAATGGGCGTGGTTTTGATGTTGGTGCAGCTCCCCAGCGTCCAAGTGGCCTTGGGCATATTGGTATTGATGCCATGCGTACCCGCGCAGCCGAACTCGGCGGGGAGCTTGTAGTGGAATCCGAACCCGGTGGGCCGACCGCAGTGTCAGTTGCAATCCCGGATAGTGGTACCATCAACCGAAAGATTGAGGAGGATTCATGATTCGCGTCTTGCTTGCGGATGACCACGAAATTGTCCGCCTAGGCCTTCGCGCCGTGTTGGAAGAAGCCGATGACATCATCGTTGTCGGCGAAGTTGCCACAGCCGAAGGAGCTATTGCCACCGCCCAAGCTGGTGGCATCGACGTGATCTTGATGGACCTCCGCTTCGGCCCTGGCGCCCAAGGTGCCCGCTTGACGACGGGTGCGGACGCCACCCGCGAAATCCGCGCCACCATGGACAACCCGCCCAAGGTGCTCATGGTGACCAACTACGACACCGACGTGGACATCCTCGGCGCCATCGAAGCCGGTGCCGTGGGCTACCTGCTCAAGGATGCGCCTCCGGAGGAGCTGCTCGCCGCGGTCCGTTCCACCGCCAAGGGTGACCAGGCGATGTCCCCGATGGTTCGCGACCGCCTGCAAACCCGCGACCGCACCCCGCGTTCCTCCCTGACCCCGCGCGAACTAGAGGTGCTCCAGCTCGTCGCCGATGGATCCTCCAACCGTGAGATCGGGCAGCAGCTCATGCTCTCTGAAGCAACGGTGAAGTCTCACCTCGTGCACATCTACGACAAGTTGGGAGTGCGTTCCCGCACCTCCGCCGTAGCGTCGGCGCGCGAACAGGGCGTGCTCTAAGCCTTCTCGGTGCGTTCCCGGCGGGCCCTGAAGGCTCCTGTAAACCCTATTTGCCGGCGATCTTTGCCTGGATCTCTGCCGTCAGTTTGTTGATATCCCGGTCAATGGTGTCCTGGGCGACGCGACGCTGCGGGTCATTCATGCGCTCAGAGTTCTGCACGGCGGCCATCAACTCATCGAGGCGTGCCATGACATCGGCACGGAACTTATCGCCCAGCTCACTTTCGTTGCGCACCTTCTGGCGGATGGCCTGAACGCGGCCCTTGAGCTCAGTGCCCTGGTTGGAGAAGTTTCCCGAGGGCATCGTGGGCAGACCTGCTGCGCGGGAACGCTGGTTGGCCTGGTTTTCCTGCCATGCGGTCAGACCGCGATACACCAGCGGGACCAGCACGGGGATGAGGATGCGGGAGGCGCCCACGAGCTGCTTGGCTTTCTTCTTAGTCAGGCCGGATTCCTCGATCTTCTTCAGCTCAGTTTTGGCCAGCTGTGCTTCGTGCTTCTGCTTGCGCTTCAGGCCCTTCTTTTCTTCCTTAATCAGGCGCTTTTCTGCACGATCCAGCAGCTTGGCGGTCTGCTTATCGGCCTTGGCCTCTTCCTTGGCTAGTTGGCGGGCTTTTGCTTCAGCCGCCTTGATTTCCGCCTTGGTTTTCGCGCGAGCTTTGCGGATGGATTCAAACAGTCCCATGGGTGTGTCTCCTGCTCCAGGTGTCTTTGCTTTTGATTCTTCGTTTCAACTTTACCCATGTTGTGCCGTTAGGCTTGGTGGCGGTGGAAAGAATAGATCGTGATGAGACAACGCTTGTGCGGGCGAGCGACCTCGTGGGCTGTAGGTACCGTCTGCGCCAGCGTTTGAACCATCCCGCAATCCCGCCACCACCGGAAGCATTGGAGCGCCAGCCCCAGGTTGATGCGGGGCGTGCGGCCGTGTTCGGGTTGTTGCCAAAACGCCGGGCGGTCGGGGATGGGCGCAGGAAAGCGTTCTCAGCGGTGCATCTCGACCCTGCCTTGCCTATTGGCGAACGCGAGGCCGCCACGCGCACCGCCATCCAAAATCGCACGACGTTGATCGTTGATGGGGCCCTCACCGGCACGATTGATGGGGTTCCGGTGCTCGCAGAGGTGGATATCCTCGTGCGGCAGGACGACGGCACGTATATGCCGGTGGTTGTGTCGAATCATCGCGTCGCGCGCCCCGCCCCGACGCATACGGTGCGTTTCGTGTCCACGCGTCGCCTCGGCCTGGGTGTGCCCGTCGAGACCCACGCGAAATTACGCCACCACACAGTCGACGGTTACCGCGTGGCGCTCGCGCATATGCTTCTTAGCGTTCACTCTGCCGGCACCGCCGCCGCCATCGGCCAAGACCGTGAACGCGCCTACCTGGTTGATCCAGCGAACTACGTGGAACCACTGCGCGCTGCGCTGGCGCAACCAACCCCGACGCAGCCGTCACGCCTGAAGCAGTGTGCGAGCTGCCGCTACTGGGCTCTGTGTGAACCGGAGCTGAAAGCGATGGATGACATCTCCTTGGTCTTCCCAGGGCAGAAGGCGAGGGAGTTGCGGGAGGAGGGGATTGGGACCGTCGAAAAGGCAATTGGTGCTGGACTGGGTGAGACTAGCCAGATTGCGCGCGCCTGGCGTGAGGGGATCCCGGTGTTGGCGCGCACTGATTTCACACCGCCGGCGGAATTGCGCGCGGACGTGGAAATCGACGTGGATGTGGAGGCCTACCTCGACCAGGGAGCCTACCTGTGGGGTGCTTTCGATGGGACTGACTACCGCGCTTTTGCCACGTGGGAGGATGTCGGGGCTGACAGCGCTGCCGAAGAAGCCAACTTCTATGCCTTCTGGTCCTGGCTCCAAGCCACCCGCGTCGCCGCCCACGCAGAGGGCAAAACCTTCCGCGCCTACTGCTACGCCGCGGGTGGGGAAAACCACTGGCTCATGGCGTCCGCACGTCGTTTCGCTTCTATCGACGAGGCCGAGGTTCGCGCCTTCATTGCTTCCGACGAATGGGTCGACGTGTTCGCCTCCGTCCGCCGCCACCTGGTGGGCACGGAGGGCTTGGGCCTCAAAGTGGTGGCGCCCGTCGCTGGGTTCAACTGGGACGATGAGGATATGGACGGCGAACGTTCCGTCGCCCTTCGCCGTGAAGCCCGCCACGGCAGCACCCGTGCTCGCGAGACCCTTCTGCGCTACAACGAGGATGACTGCCGCGCCACCGCCGCGGTGCGCCACTTCCTCAGCGCGGGCGCGCCGGGGATTCCGCGGCTGAATTCACTGGGCTGAATTCACTGGGCTGAGCGCTTCACCGTCAGTGCCAGCCACACGGCGATGGCCACCAGCGCCACCGATAGCCCCGAAATCGCTGCGACGAACCCAGCCCAGCCGGTGTGCTGGAACAACAGGGCGGTCAGGGCTCCCAGTGCGGAGGATCCGACGTAGTAGAAGAACACGTATGCGCTTGATGCCTCGGCCCGATCCCGCGTGGCTAGTTGCCCCACCCAGCCGGAGGCCACCGAGTGCATGGCAAAGAAGCTTGCGGTGAATAGCAACAGGCCGGTGAGCGTGACCCACAAGTTGCCGCTGAGCAGCGTGGTGGCGCCGAGGAACATGAGGGCTGCGGCGAGGACGAGCACGCGGCCGCGGCCAGCGCGCTGAACATAGTTGCCGGCGCGCGCAGAGGACCACGTGCCAGACAGGTACATCAGATACGCCAAGCCGGCGAGAGCCGGCGGCAAGCCAAAGTGCTCCACCGCGCGGAAACCGAACATGTTGTACACGGACACGAACATGCCCATGCCCAAGAACGCAGTGCCGTACAAGCAGGCCAGGCGCCAGTCGGTGAGGTGGCGCAACATGGCGGAGACCTCGTTGCGCGGGTTGATCGCCTTCGGGGTGAACCGCTTCTGGGCCGGGAGCAGTGCCCACATGATCAGGCTGAAAACCAGCGCTGTTGCGGCGCCGGCGAACATGGCCCAGCGCCAGGTGGTTACCTCGAGGGCGAAGGCGGGGATGAGGCGGCCCAGAAGACCGCCGATGGAATTGCCGGCCACGTACAGGCCCATGGCACGGGCGGCATCGCGGGAATCAATCTCCTCTGCAATCCACGTCATGGCCACCGCTGGTGTTCCGGCGATGAGGCAGCCCTGGATGAAACGCATGACAATGAACTGATGGCCCGTTTGCGCCAGGGGCAGCGCCAAACCCAGCGTGGTGGCCAGGAGAGCGGAGATAACAAGGACGCGTCCGCGTCCAAACCGCTCCGACAGAATCGACGCGGGCACCACGCACAGCGCCAATCCCCCCGTTGTGGCGGAGATCGTCCACGCGGCTTCCCCCTCCGTCATGCCGAGTTCTGACGTCAACACTGGCAGCAGAGCCTGGGGCGCGTAGAGAGCATTAAATATAGCTAGACCTGCGAAAAGCAGGGCTACTGATGCGCGATGGTACTCCGGGGTACCTTTCCGGATCCCCTCTCGCATGGACACCTCGCAAAAATATTTCCAAATAGGTCTTGTTTAATTAGGGCAGCCTTACCTATACTGTCTATCGAGATCGGGTGAACCGAATCTCGTTGCGAAAATCAGGTTACGCTTTCCCGGATTCCTCCAGCTCCGAGAAAACGTGAGGGGACCGCCACATTCTGGGTAGTGGCGGTCCCTTTCATTGTGCCGCGGGTGGCGGCATGCGGGGGTTAAGGGTCAAAAAGTGTGTCTGGCCCCGGCGTGTCGTGGGGTTAGATTTGGCCTTTTTGGATGCCGATTGA
>NZ_JASPJK010000021.1 GCF_030232265.1 Corynebacterium sp. MSK041 | reverse complement strand
AATGGCTGTGGCCTACCCCGACCGCTTCGACAAATACCTGTAAAAACAGCCCCACACACAAATAACTTGACACGCTCCTAACGGGGTGCGGCCTTCAAGTGTTTGTGGGGAAGAGAGTTACTTCTTCAGGATGCCGTAGGAGTTGTACAGCTCAACCTTGCGCTCTTCGCCCTTGTGCAGGTCACCGGAGACTTGGTAGAAGTCAATCTTGAAGGTGTTGTCGGTGACGGTGTAGACAGCGAAGGACTGAATCGTGGACTGGCGGTAGTTCTCGTGCTTGTACTCGAACTTGGGGGAGTCCTCGGGCTGCTCGGCAACGTCGTAAAGCGAGTTCCAGTAGTCCGTGTCCTCGTCGGTCATCCAATCCAGCTTCGGACGGACCTTGTGAACGTGGTCGGCGCCCTTCTTGTAGATCGCGTCGTAGGTCTTGGTACCGGAGGTGTTCGGGATGATGTAGGTGACACCCTGCGGGTTGACGTGGTGCTCAACGCCGTCGATGGTTTCCTTCTCCGTGTCCTCGACCTCGCCGTAGGCGAAGTTGTCCGGGGTGTACACGAGGGACTTGGTGCGGGTCAGGTTGTGGTCGTGGCCCTGGAGGACAACGTCAACGCCGAGCTCATCAGCGATCTTCACAAACTCCTCGCGGGTGACCTGGACATCCTCATCCTGCAGTGCGTGGTAGGAGGCGGAGTAGACCGGCTTGTGGTAGGTCAGCACGATCCACTTGGCGCCGGCCTCACGGGCGGCGGTGATGTCCTGCTTTGCCCACTCCATCTGCTTTTTGCCAATGGCGCCCTTCTCCGGGTTGTCATCGGATTCCTTGTTGTCGTTGGTGTTCAGGACAACGAAGTGGATGCCGGAGTGGTTGTAGGAGTAGTAGGAGCCACCGTCAACGGCGTTGCCGGTGATCGGGGTGTTGGTGTGCTCGTTGAAGGAGGTGAGGTGCTTGCCCTTCTCCCACAGCAGGGTGTACTCGTCGTGGTTGCCCGGGGTGTATGCGTGTGGCAGGTTGATGTTGGCCTTGCGGGACATGTTGAGGTTGTCTACCCATTCGTCTTCAACCGCCGCGGTTTCCACGAAGTCACCGGTGTGGACTGCGAAGGTAGCGTTCGGGGCAACCTCCAGGGCCTTCTCCAAGGTGTTGGCGCCGTAGGCGGCCTCGTTGTTCACGTTGGCGTTCCAGTAGGCGTTCTGGGTGTCGGTGTAGTGGATGAACTGGACTTCCTCGGCGTTCGGGTCCGCGGTGGTGAATGAACCGGTCTCGGAGAAACCTTCGGACTCAGAGCCCACCTGGAAGTAGTACTTCTTGCCCGGCTTCAGGCCGGTGGCCTTGCTCTTGTTGCTGTTCTCCTTGACGTCCACGAGCTCGAGGTAGCCCAGCTTCGGGCCCTCGGAGGTCCACTTGGTGTTCTCGCGGGTGATCTGCTCGTCGGTGAAGTAGCCCTTGATCTCTTCCGGCTTACCTTCGTCATTGAGGATGAACTTGCCGTCCTCATCGGTGGGAGCAGAGGCGTAGATGTAGTAGCCGTTCTTGTCGCGCTCAGCGTAACGGTTGGTTACCTCAGTGGTTTCTGCCGGGAATTCCATGGCGCCGGACATGTCCTCCTGCTCGGAGACACGGAGCGTGGAGTCGTCGAGGTCATCCTTGGTGTACCAGTTGAAGCCCATCTCCGTGGAAGGGTCTTCGGTGATGTTCATGGCGATGCGGTCTGGCTTATTATCCAGCTCCACTTCGGCGACCTCGGGCTTCTTGTCGGAGAGCTCGATGAGGTCCAGGCCGTTCTTATCGCCGTAGACCGGATCGGCATCCTTCGATGCAGTTCCGTCGGCGCCGGTGTTCTGCGACGACGCGTTCTCATTGCTTGGCGAGCACGCAGTCAGAAGAACAGAGGTGCCTGCCACAACGGCAAGCAGCTTGAACGTGATTGATTTAGATTGCACGGTTGAAAATCCTTCGGCAGTTGTTGACACTGTCGCGGACTACCTTGCCGTGCCCGGGTTAACCCGTAGTTGCCGTGCTTTAACCTAAATATGAATTTCTTCCAAGGTTTCTTTAAAGCTCGAGGAGGTTCATGTGGGTCGCCTTCACGTCCTCAAGCCGTGCCCGGGCCTTGTCCAGCTGGCGCCATTGTTCGTGGGGGATGGCCTGCTGAGCTTCGCTGATAATCGCGTTGTCTGGCGTGGCCCACGCGATGGGCATGGGGGTGACTTCCTGCCAGTGGTCAGCATCGCGTGTGGAGCGGCGGCCGCCAACAGCGACTGCCGGTACCTTCGTGCCCACCTTGGGGTCCGTAATACCGGGGATGGAGGACACGGTGCGCAGCGCCGCCGCGTAACGAGGTGGCAGCGTCTCATCCACGTTGACGTTCACCAGCGCCATGAGCAGCACATCACGCGGGTTCACCTCGGCGATAACAGCGGGCACGAGCGGGTAGCGGTCATAGAGCTCTTGTGCCGTACCCACAGAACGCGGTACGAGAATGGCCACGAGCAGCATGATTGAGCCGAACAGCGCGAGGCCCAGCCCGCCCAGCCAACGCCACGGATTCGCGGGATCCATGAGGAACCACATGGCCGCGCCAGCCGCCACGCAGATGACAAACAAGCTCAGACCGGAGATAACCACCTTGCGGGTGTCCCGGAGCATTTCGTTGTGCTGTTTGGCAAAAGCTTCGTCGACGTCGAAGTGAAAGTGATTCATGGTTCCCTAGTCTAAAGGTCCGCCGCGTCTACCAGCCGGTAGGCGTAGCCCTGTTCGGCGAGGAAGCGTTGGCGGTGCATCGCGTACTCCGCATCGAGGGTGTCGCGCGCTACGACGGTGTAGAACAGCGCTTCCGCACCATCAGCCTTCGGGCGCAGGAGGCGGCCGAGGCGTTGGGCTTCCTCTTGGCGTGAGCCGAACGTGCCGGAAACCTGGATGCCCACGGCGGCCTCAGGCAAGTCGATGGAGAAATTGGCCACCTTCGACACTACGAGGGTTTGGATCTCACCATTGCGGAATGTATCAAAAGCGGCTTCGCGTTTCTTGGTGGAAGTTTTGCCGTCGATTAGCGGAGCGCCCGTACGCGCGGCGATGTCTTCGAGTTGCTCGATGTAGGCGCCAATGATCAAGGTCTGTTGGCCTTCATGTTGCGCAAGAAGCTTATCGACGACCCCCAGCTTCCCCTCACTACACGCCGCCAGGCGATACCGCTCCCGGGTTTCGGCGGTGGCGTACATCATGCGCTCGTCTTCGGTGAGCGTGGTGCGGACCTCGACGCATTCGGCGGTGGCGATGTAGCCGGCGGTTTCGAGTTCTTTCCACGGGGCGTCGTACCGCTTCGGGCCGATGAGGGAGAAGACATCGTCTTCGCGGTGGTCCTCGCGCACGAGTGTGGCGGTCAGCCCCAGGCGCCGGCGGGACTGGAGGTCCGCGGCCATGCGGAAAACGGGGGCGGGCAGGAGGTGGACTTCGTCGTAGATGATGAGGCCCCAGTCGCGGGAATCGAAAAGTTCGAGTGCCTTGTACTCGCCCTTGGTTTTGCGGGTAACCACCTGGTACGTGGCGATGGTCACCGGGCGGATCTCCTTGCGCTCCCCGGAGTACTCGCCGATTTCCTCCGGTGTGAGTGTGGTGCGGCGTAGTAGCTCGTCGCGCCATTGGCGGCCGGCGACGGTGTTGGTGACCAGGATGAGAGTGGTCGTCTGCGCCTGCGCCATGGATGCTGCGCCCACGATGGTTTTGCCCGCGCCACAGGGGAGCACCACCACGCCTGAGCCACCTTCCCAGAAGCTCTCGGTGGCGTACTGCTGGTAATCGCGCAGCTCCCAGCCAGAATCGGACCCGGCTGTAAGCCGGATCGGGTGGGATTCACCATCCACGTATCCAGCTTGGTCATCCACCGGCCAGCCGAGCTTTGTCAGCTCCTGCTTGATGCGGCCGCGTTCGGAGGGGTGGACGGGGGCGGTGGTGGCGTCGATAAGCTTGCCCACCATGGGCTGAATCTTCTTGTTCCGGGTGATCTCCGTGAGTATCGCGGCGTCATCCGCCTCAAGGATGAGACCGTGCGCTGGGTGCTTGATCAGGCGGACGCGGCCGTAGCGCGCCATCGTCTCAGCGACATCGATGAGCAGTGCCTGTGGGACGGGGAAGCGGGAGTAGCGCTCCAGCACGTCAACGGCTTGCTCCGCGTCGAAACCTGCCGCCCGCGCATTCCACAAGGCCAGTGGTGTGATGCGGTAAGTGTGCACGTGCTCCGGCGCGCGCTCAAGCTCGGCGAAAGGAGCTAAGGCTGCACGCGCTTCGCCGGCCTGGGGGTGCGCGACGTCGAGAAGGACCGTCTTGTCCGACTGCACAATGAGCGGGCCGTCACCTAAAGCCATGGGGACATTATGCCCGCCGGTTAGATGTGTGGTGCTAGAAGGGGTAGGCGCCTTCAACGTGACCATAGGTTGCAGTACCAAAAATTGGTACTATCGGGGCATGGCTAAGAATACTTCAGTAACCCTTGGGCAACATTATGAGCACTTCATTGCTCAGATGGTGGAGAGTGGGCGTTACGCAACGTCCAGCGAAGTGATTCGCGCTGGTCTTCGAATGATTGAAGACTATGAGAGGCGAGTCGAAATCTTGCGGCATGAGCTCCAGAAGGGGGAGGAATCTGGGTTCGTAGAGGACTTTGACTTCAATGAATTTATCGAAAAGATGAAGCGCGGCGATGACGTATCGGCTTAGCCAGAAAGCTATTGAGGATCTGCGGGGGATTTGGTGTTATTCCGAAGCTCAATGGGGATCAGCGCAAGCGGAGAGTTATTTGAGAATTGTGGAAAAGCAATTCGAGTGGATTGTTGCTCAACCCACTTTGGGGAAGCTTCTAACGGCGATTCCGGGCTACCGCCAACGAGCTGCGGGCAGTCACATGATTATTTATCGCATCGATGATCAAGAGATAACCGTCATCCGCGTGCTGCATCAAAGAATGGACCCTTCCCGGCATTTGTAGTGCCAGGTTGGTTAACCCCGCAGCATCGGTAGGGCTAGAAGTTCCCGCCATCGGTGTCCTCTGAAATACCCATCACGTTGGCGGGATTCCGGTTCTATGGCGAAGTCGCGCCGAGTGCGCAGAAGCTCGATGCGGTGCAAGATCGGAACATCGCAGACACGGCGGATAAACGCACGGTTATGCGGATCGTTCAGGAAGGTAATCACTTGACACGGCGCAGCTTGGCTGTGGTGACCACCGCCGTATACAGGAACGATGAGGGCGTACGGCCGGTTCACGCGAATCATTCCGTCTGCGTGCGGCTTTCAGGGGGGGGGATGCGGTTCGCTGGACGGTCAAGACGTTGCACGAACCGGTGCGTGTTTTCGCTTATCGACGAGAAATGCACCACTCCACCCCTTCCCACCCAAGGGATGTCGCGGATGGTTACTGGGGGGTAGATCCCCATCTGTATGGGTGTGAATCTAAGGTTCCTCGATGGTGCTTTGCAGGGAGATTTGATTTATTATTACTTCCTAGGAAAGTTTTGGCCTTTACGTGGATCGTTGCTCGAGCCGCGTTTCTTGTCGAGGAGCCTTTATGTCTGGCTCTCTGTCCTTTTCTAAGCGCACGGTTGCGATTGCTCTCGCAGCTAGTGTGGTTGCTTCTGGTGCCCAGGTTGTAGCACCTTCATTTGAGGTGCCGTTCGGTGCTGCTGTTGCGCAGGCGCAGGTGACTCAGGATGGGATCACCTATAAGGGTCTCTTCGACGCAGATGGGAATCCGATCGCAGACGATGTAAAAGAGATACCGGCGGGTTCCACCCTGCAGCTCTCTATTGATCTCAAGGATGCGAAGCCAAGTGACAAGGTAACAATCAAGCCCAGAACTTCTTACAAACATCTGACCACCGGTGTGGATGACAGTACGACTTACTCAGGTTTGCGTCTTGCCACGACCCAGCGGGGGACGCCTATCACTGTCGGTGGTGTTGTGGTTGGCAGGCTTGACATCACCGCAGGTGGAAGTGCAGAGATCACTTTTAATGACCAACTGAACAATATTGCCAATGGCACTACTGATGTAACGATCCCCGTCAGCATAGTGGGTATTTACCGCGAGAATGTGGATCTTGATATTTCGCGGAGCACGCCCATTGATGGTCAGTGGGTGTTGCAGGTGGAAGCTCCTTGGTCTTCGGGTACCAAGAAGTTCGGCAACCGCACAGTCACCTTCCCCTACATCGAGGAAGCCGCTCATAAGAGGGTTCTGACTGCGTGGTTCCCCGCTAATGGCGTGGTTGTCGATGAAGACAACCAAGTTGCGAATATTGGCCAATTCCAACAGCGTCTTCCATACGGTGAGGACACAAAGGTTGTATTGAAACCGACGCCGGCTGGAACTGAGAATGCAACTACTCAATGGTCATTCAGTGAAGATGTAGCCAATGGGGCGATCAAGCCAAGGCTTCGACTGTGGACATTCAATGATCAGGGTGAGCATACCAGTAGAAATGACGTCGAAGATCCGAAGAAGATCGAAGATCTTGGAATCAAGATGGAGTCCAAGTTCGTAGATGGGGCTCTCGAGGTCACGGTCACTGGTGTTGAAGGCACAGGGTACAAGCCAGTGGTGATTCTGGAGGGGCAGTACCTGGGGACCACCACATATCAGCCCAACGGGCGCGTTGGTGTTACTGCGGAGATGACGAACCTGAAGACCAATGCTGAATACACGAATCACTCCACCGCGGTGATCCCACGGGCGGCGGGTATTGGCGGTGACGGCGATCAGATCGTACGTACTGCGACTGCAGCGGCGAAGATTGCTGATCTTCCGGCAGACTCTGGCGACGGAGTTTCCGCGCCAGCCCGAATCGCTGGAAAGAAAAAGCAATTCGTCTTCACTGTTAAAAACACTGGTAACGGGCGTATCATCTCCCCGCAGATCACATTCCCTGATGGGTCGACCAAGGTTTTTACCGGTGATGCCATTGAGCCAAATGAGACGAAGGATATCACCGTTGAGTACGAGGTTCCGTCAAACGCAACGAGCCTCAACTTTGGCATTTCCTACCCGCTGACCACGGTTGAGCCTAACTCCTTTACGTTTTCGGTTGATCAGTCTGTGCGGGTGAAGGATAATGGTGATGGGACTGTTACGGTGACTGATCCTGAGGGTAATGACGTGATTGTTGTTACTAAGGACGAGTTTGACAAGCTCAAGGATGAGGTGGAGAAGCTTAAGAACAAGCAGGATGTGCACGTTGTTGAGGGTGTGCGTAATCCGGATAATTCCATCACGTTGACGCTGAATAATGGGGATAAGATTACGATTCCGGCGGCGCAGAAGTCTGGGTTGGAGAAGTGTTTGAATGCGCCGGGTGGTGCGTTGTTGGCGTTGTTGCCGGTGTTGGGTTTGTTGACTGCTGGTTTGTCGCAGTTGAATGCGGATCCGATTAATAAGGGGATTATTGATTGGCAGAAGCAGGCGGGTATTTATAACGAGGAGGCTGCGAAGTTCGTGGCTCAGAATCGTGGTGCTTTGGGTGCGATTTTGGGTTCGATTATTGGCTCGATCGTTCTGTTTGTGCCTGGTTTGTGTGGGGATGTGTCTTTGGCGGGTGCGTTGAAGGAGTCGTTTGGTAAGGGTTCTAGTAACCCGCCGGCGCCGGAGGCGGACTCGGTTCCGCAGTCTCAGCCGGAGAACTCGGCGCCGGTTGCTGGTGATCAGGGTGCGGGGGATGTTTCGGGGCAGTCGCAGGATGATCCGACTGGGCAGCTGACTGCGGATGCTCTGGTAGAGCCTGCTGTTTAGTCGGTTGGTGCTGGTGGTGTAGTGCCGTAGCAGTGTGAAAGGGTTAGGTCCGATTCTGGGACCTGACCCTTTCTCTTTCGTCTTATTCGATGGACTGGGACATCGAGGGGCTAGCCCCGCAGCGCCTCCGACCACTTGGTGGTCTTGCCGTTGTTGAGGATGGAGTGGCGGTAGATGCGTGCGGCGAGCCAGACGACAGCCACGGTGGCGACGGCGGCAAGCGCGAGGGAAGCCACGAGCTGGAGTGCGGTGAGGTCGCCGGCCGCGTAGGTCAGGGGAGCGGTGAAGATGGATACGGGTGGGATCCAGCTGGCTACCTGCATCCAGGTGGCGTCGGTGTTTGCGAAGCCGAAAGCGGGGACGTAGGCACTGGCGAGGAGGAGCAACAGGACAGGCATTTGCGTGGACTGGAGGTCCTCAGTGCGCTGCACCATCGCACCCGCGGCGGCGTAGAGGCCGGCGAAGAAGAGTGTGGCCAGCAGGTAGGACACGAACATGACAGGCAGGATCGACCAGTCGATGCTGACATCATCCAGCAGTCCGGTGAACTGGACGGCAGCGAATCCCACGCCGAATAGGATTGCGGTGGCGATTAGGCCGAAGATGAGGTTGCCCAGGATCTTGCCGGCCAGGAAGTCCAGCGGACGTACGGCAGCGAGGACGAGTTCGACGACGCGGGAGGATTTCTCCTCCGTTACGCGGCTGCCCACCTGTGCGGCGAAGGTGACCACCATGAACACGATGAGCATGAGTAGGACGAATGCGGTCATAAGGCGCGTGAAGTCTTGCTCGGAAGCAGCGTCGTCCTTACCGGCGTCGATGTTGGCAATGTCCACTGCTTCGACGTTGATTTGTGGTGCGGCGGCCTGGAAGTCTGCGGGTGAAATTCCAAGTTCTTCCAGTGCGGCGGCCTGCGAGTAGGACTCGGCGAGGGCGTTCACGGTGCTCATCACCGACATGTCGGGGGTGCCGTCGGAGATGACCTGCCAGGTGCCGTTCTCCGCGACGAGCGCGGCATCGACCTCACCGTCGCGCACGAGGTTCTCGGCCTCCGCGCGATCAGCCACATCGCGCGCTTCAAGGCCGGCGCCTTCGAGCATGTGCTTATCGACGTTCACCACCGCCACCGGTGTCGTCTTGCCCTCTGGATCCTTGTCCTTCTGCCAGGATGCGATTCCAACGGCTGCGAGAATGCCCACCAGCATGATGACCAGGGTGAGGATCACAGATTTTTTGCTGAACAGGATCTGGATCTCACGCTTAGCAGTGGTGAGGATGGTGTGGAATGGGGAGTAGGTGTTCGTAGTCATTTACTTCACGACCTCCTTGAACAGGTCTGTCAGGTCGGGGACAACACGGGTGAATTCGTGGACTTCGCCAGCGGCCAGTGCGGCATGGAGAATGCGCTGATCATCATCGATGGAATCGGTTTGGAGGATGACGTGGGTCGGGGAGGCGTCGATAAGCTCCGTGCCCTCCGGGAACCATCCGCGAGCAGTCGTACCCACCTTGAAGCGAACTGGGCCGCCCGCACGCAGCTCATCGACGGTGCCCTCGGCGACCATGCGACCACGGCTGACAATGCCCACGCGATCACAAAGGCGCTGAACCAGGTCGAGCTGGTGGGAGGAGAAAACCACGGGGACGCCGCTACGGGCGCGGTCCGTGAGCATGGTGCTCATGACATCGACGGCGACGGGGTCGAGGCCAGAAAACGGCTCATCGAGGATGAGGATGTCTGGGTCGTGGATGAGGCTGGCGGCAAGCTGCACGCGTTGCTGGTTACCCAGCGAGAGGTCATCGAGCTTGTCATTTACACGCTCACCGAGGCCGAGTTCTTCCAGCAGCTCCGTGCCACGCTGTTTCGCCGCGGCACCGTCCACGCCATGCAGCTTGGCCAAGAAGACCAGCTGGTCAAGGATCTTTTCTTTGCCGTAGAGGCCGCGCTCTTCGGGCATGTAGCCGATGTGGCGGCGGGAGCCGTCGTTAAGCGGGATGCCATTGAGCAGCACTTCACCGGAATCTGCCTCGAGCACGCCGAGCGCGATACGCATGGTGGTGGACTTGCCGGCGCCGTTGGAACCGACGAAGCCGTAGAGCTCGCCGTCGCCGACGCTGAAACTCATTCCGTCCAGGGCTTGCGTGTCGCCGAAGCGTTTACGTAGGTCTCTGATTTCAAGAGTGGTCATTTTCAGTCCTCCTTGCGGTTAAAGGTAATCGCGTAACCGATCATGGGCAGGGTGGAGACGAATAGGTAGGTGAAGATCATGTACAGGCCAGCCGCGAGGAGCACGGTTCTATCCACTGTGTCCCCGGCGAAGAATGCGTAGATACAGAAACCGAATCCGCCAATGTTATTGAGCGCTGTGATGATCCGAAATGCGCGATTACGCCAGGTCGCGAAAACATCGCGCTCGTACTCATCGAGCTCTGCTTCCGGGGCACGGTCCTTGCGATCATTTGCTCCGCGGATGATGGTCCAGGACACCATGGAAACGAGCATGGCTGCGGTGTAGCAGACCAAAAACACAGTTGGATCCATATTCGTGGCCAATGAAGCGATGAAGAGGAGCACCGCGACTGTCAGGCCCGCGAAATACGCCGCGATCAGAACACGTGTTGCTTTCTGGTTGCGTACCCGTTCCGCGCCGGGAAAAGGCGGTGTTGATCTCATGGGCGGTACAGCTCCTTCGACATTGGGGCGAATTCGGTGCGGGAGAACACTGCCTCGATGGGGAGGTCAAAGACCTCGCAGACTCGGAAAGCCAGGTCAAGGCTTGGCGAGTGATCACCACGCTCCAAAGCGCCGATGGTTTGCGGGTTCACGTCAATGAGTTCCGCGAGTTGATTACGCGACATGTCGCGCTCCGCACGCAGAACGCGAACCCGATTATGAATCGGACTCTTCGGTTGCTTTCGTGCTGCCACACAAGCAAGTGTTGTATAAACCCAACAATCTGTCAATGATTCTGACGAAAAAATTGTTGAATGTAAACGTTTTAGGTGGTCATTGGGCTGAAAAATTTGGCGTCTTTAGACCATGACCACTTTGGTGATGCGTGGCAGGGCAATGCGCACCACTGCGTCGGTGGCAGCGATGTGCACATCGACCTGGCCGGCGGACACCGAGAGTGGACGTGCGGTGAGCGTCTGTCCACGCCCATGCTTATCGACGTACCCCAGCGTCACCTGTTTCTTTCCCCGCGCTGCGGCGCGGAGCGTCTCCAGGGTGTTGCCCGTGGGGGTTGGGGTGGGTGCGCTGGTGGAATCCGCGGGGGTGTTGGAGCGCAGCCGTGCGATGATCTGGTCAGCTTGATCGGCTGAAACCGACGTCTGCTGTGGCAAATGTGACGGTGTCGCGGGCACGAGGGCTGGTTCCGGCGCCATGTTGAGCTGCGCGCCGGATTCGTCTTCAGCTGTTGGCTGCAGGCCTGCTTTGCGCAGGGCATCCATAAGCTTGGGCAGAGGCAGTTGCGCGACGGCCACTGTCGGGGCGAGGGGCCTGAGGATGCCGGTGAGTTTCTCTACTGCCGTGGTGATGAGCGCCGGATCAGCGCTGCGGATGTAACTCATGGCTGTGCCTGCGCGGATGGAGCCGTGGGTGCGGGCGGTGTCGCTAATAAGGAACGTGATGCTTTGTGGGACCTCGCCGAGCACGTGGTCTGTCAGCCAAGCGTGGATTTCGTCAGCGGCAAGACCGCTGTCCAAGCCGTGGCGGATCGAGGTGTCCGTGATGCGCCACACGCTAGCGATGCCTGGGGATTCGAGTTCCGCGATCTTTTCCAGGAAATTGCCCATCTCTGGTTCGAGTGGGCCGGGAGCCAACACTGTCATGTCCGCTTGGGCGATGAGCGTGTCCACTGGTGGCGGGACTAGCGCGCGGGTCGCGGCGGCGATGTCAGCATTGTCAAGGAGCGCCTTCAGTGGCGAAGAGGCAGCTGGGGTGGCATCGAGCGCGCCGACGAACTGTGCTTCCTGCGCCGTGGCCTCAATAAACGGTGGGGATATACGCGAGGCTGCGAGCGGGGAGTGGAAGAACAACCGCTGCTCCTCACCGGCTTGGCGCAGGACCGTGAGCCGGTTCGCGCGCGTGTCAAGCGAGCGCATCTCAGGGGATAGCAGCTTCGCGTCTGTGTCCAGCCGCCACGGGGACGCGGCCCAGCCGGCAAGAAGAATCGCCCATTGGTCCGACAATGTCGCATCCAACCATGTCAGGGAATCCCGCGTGGCGCCGAGTACATCCACGTCATCCACGTTGCCGCGGCCGATGAGCCCGGCGGATTCACCAATAGTGATGAGGAGTGCTGGATCAAAACCGAGCTCTTTGCCCAGATTCGTCCGAGCACGCACGCCGACGGAGCCGTCCTTATTCAGCGGCACCGGTTCCTGCAAAAGGGACGTGATCAGCTGACGAAGCTGACGCACGGCGTCAAGACCCTGCGTAGCTGCTGCCTTATCCGCGTCGCTTTGGTCGACCTCCGGTGTTACCGGTTCCTCCATGGGAAAGCTGCGCGGCGGGTAACCACGGAGAACATCGCGCACAGGGCGGGGGAGACGCACCGTGGTGGAATTTGCGCGCACCAGCAAACCTTTGGCAATGAGCGTGGCAACCGGCGTGTTCGGGTCCGCATCAGGTGCAGCTGCCTTCGTGGTTCCCTGACCGCCGGAGAGTGCAAGGGTGTCCAAGATTCGTCGTTCAGCTGGCTCGAGCTTGGCCACCAGTTCTTCCACATCATCTGGCGCAGTGTCCGCCACACGCCAGCCCTGGGGCAAAGCGCTGAGCACACCGGGGGAGACGCGGACGGCATTATTGGGGCCGTAGATGAGCGCGCGTTCACGGAGGGCGGTGAGGGTCGCTGGGCTTTCGTTGGAAGCATCGAAAGGATCGAACTCAGCACCCGCATCACCGAGACGCTCCAGAAGAGCGATAGCGGGGGTGGAGAGCTGGTGTAATGCGCGCCCAGCGGAACCCGGGAGCGCGAGCCGCGTGGCCAGCGATGCGATGGACGGAGGCGCAGGATAGAACGCATCCGGGCGCAGAAAAATGAGCGTGCGGAGCTCGTCGTCGGTGTAATCAGCCAGCGCTTCAGAGAACGTAGTCATTGCGGGGGTGATTCTACGTGCGTTTTTGGCTTCGGCGTGAAAGAATGATGTACATGGCTAAAGACGTTGACAACATCACCAAGATTAACCCGGCGTGGCCTGCACACACCCCGGGTGACGGCCACCCAGTGACGGAGATTAACTCCAAGTTGGCCGCAGCTTCCAGCCCCTACGGCGACGACCTTGTGTTGCCGCGTCCGTGGGAGGAAACTGGTTACGTTCACCCGACCACCCGTATTAACGGCGTGAACTAGACCTTCACTTCAGTTACATAAAGCAAGTCTGCTCGGCATGATGCCGGGTGGGCTTGCTTTTTTATTCAGCGACAGGAATGTCTCCTGGCTTGCTCTTTTTTGCAATGTGCAGACCGAGCAGTTCATTTAATTGTCGTCCGCTATAGACAGAGCAGTATGTGCTTTATAGACTCCCCAGTGTTTTATTAGTTCAACACAAACACTGGAGGTTTCCATGATTCTTACTGGATTGGCAGTAGGCGTCGCACTTGGCGTGATTATGCAACGCGGACGATTCTGCGTAACGGGCATGCTTCGCGACGTCTTCCTGCAGAAGCAGGGACGCGGCCTCGTCGCATTCTTCATCGTCGTTGCGGTACACGCGATTGGACTTGCCGCCTTGACCTCACTCGGCGTGATTTCGCCGGAGTACCGGACCTTCGCCCCGATCGCTGTGGCTGTCGGCGGCTTCATCTTTGGTCTGGCGATCATTCTCGCCGGCGGTTGTGCCTCAGGCACCTGGTACCGCTCCGGTGAGGGACTGGTTGGTTCCTGGTTTGCGCTGCTGTTTTATGCGCTGTCCGCATCCGCAATGAAATCGGGCTTCCTGTCTGGCTTCAATGACAAGCTGAAAGAGTGGGACACAGGCTGGACCACATTGCCCCAAACCTTCGGGATCTCCGCCTGGTGGTTCGCTATTCCGCTGGCATTGGGCACTGCTTACCTTGCGCAGTACTACCTTTCCCGCGATGCCGCTAACCCGAAGGTGACGCTGGAACAGCCGTGGTACCGCAAGCCACTACACCCGTACACCGCTGGAGCTGCGATCGGGCTCCTTGGTGTGATCGCGTGGCCGCTGTCCGCTGCTACTGGGCGCAATGATGGCCTGGGGATCACTACACCATCGGCACATCTGGCCAGCTACATCACCACCGGTGAGACTGAGTATTTCAACTGGGGCACCCTCCTTGTTCTGGGTACCCTGGTCGGTTCGTACTTTGCCGCGAAGGCCTCCGGCGAGTTCCGTCTCCGCGTTCCGGATGGACGCACCTCCGTGCGTGCGGTCATCGGCGGTATCGGCATGGGTGTCGGTGCATCCCTGGCCGGCGGCTGCACCGTGGGCAACGGAATGGTTCAGACCTCCCTGTTCAGCTACCAGGGCTGGGTTGCCATGGCGTTCATCGCGGCAGGCGTCTACGTTGGTGCGAAGCTGTGGCTCAAGCCGTCCGGTGTGAAGCAGGGCTCTGCTGACTCGGGCGTGTACACCACTGATGAGTCCATCAGTGACCCGGAACTCGCTGGACTCACATCCAACAAGACCGAAACGACGGAAGCTGCTCCAGCATTCAACATCGTGTCCGCCTCCGGTGGTGTGGCACTGAAGACCAAGCCGAAGCAGGACACTACCGCGCGCCCGCTGGGTAACGGCCGTTACATCCTGGACACCCTTGGTGACGTGTGCCCGTTCCCACTTATTGAAGCGAAACAGGCCATCTCCGAGTTGGACTCAGGGGAGGAGCTCATCATCGACTTCGACTGCACCCAGGCAACCGAGTCCATCCCGCAGTGGGCAGCTGACAACGGCCATGGCGTGAAAGACTTCGTGCAAAACCAGAACGCCGGCTGGCAGATCACGGTGGTCAAAGACGCAGTGAACTCTCCTGCGTAGGAGATTAAGTATCCGTTGGCGTTTCCACCTGGCCTCCCCGGGTGGAAACGCCTTTGCGCATGCCGAAAGACCAGCTGTTGCTGGCTTTCGTCATGGGGAGTGTCGTTTACCTGCCGTAGAGCAGTGTCATGGCTCCGTAGCGGTGGATGGTGTTGGGTATGAGGTGTCCGCGGGGTGATCTCCACATGGGTGCACCCCGGATGTTCTCCACCCGGCCGTGGTAGCTGTGTTCGGGGTCATCGTCGTTGGTGCGGTTGTGATAGCGGCACAACATCGCCAGGTTGTCCATGTTGGTTAACCCGCCCTTCGACCAGGCTTTGATGTGGTGGACCTGACAGTTATCCGCCGCATGCCGACAATCCGGTACCGGACACATTGGTGATAATGCCCTGGCTAGGTCGCGTTGTTTCTGGTTGGCAAACCGTTGCGTGTCATACAGGTTGACCGCACCAGCTTGTGGGTGGAATACCGCTACTTCGAGTACGTCCCCAAAATTCTGGGCCAAGTATTCCGCACCAGTCATCGTGGTGCCATCCGTTAGCCCCAGGATGATGTCATCGCCTACACCACGGATGATCTTGATGTGCTCTTCTAG
This sequence comes from Corynebacterium sp. MSK041, assembly GCF_030232265.1. Classification (GTDB taxonomy): domain Bacteria; phylum Actinomycetota; class Actinomycetes; order Mycobacteriales; family Mycobacteriaceae; genus Corynebacterium. The sequence goes on along the minus strand of NZ_JASPJK010000021.1, from coordinate 381 downwards.
TGGGATCAGGATCAAGGGGCGGGGAACAGCAGGAACAATACCCTGGGTTGGTGCATCCTCAGCATCGGGGCGAAGACCAAGAATGGTCATGAATGCTTCATACATCTGTGGCCCGGCAGGCCCATCACCGGTGACTTTTTGGCGTAGCGCGTACTCGATGGCTGCCATGTCGTGTTCTGGTCCCATAATGTTCATAGGGCGGGATGCTTTACGCGAGCGACCAAACCGGATTGTTGGTTTCGGGGCAGGTGTGTCTACCTCGGGGACGATGTCTTTTGCACGACGCTTGAGTGTGTCGTAGTTCCCTGGAACCGACAGCAACGCCAGGCGTAACTCCCATGTCTTGCCGGGGTCTGTGATCCCGGCAAGACATGATTCGAT
>NZ_JASPJK010000020.1 GCF_030232265.1 Corynebacterium sp. MSK041 | reverse complement strand
TTGAGCCGCTACCGGATGCTCACTGAAGCGCTACCGGATAGTCACGACACTGCTACCAAATAGCCGGTCGCAACACTCAAGGAGCGGGTCGGAATCGATACGTCGAAGCTTTTCGTCGCCCGAACAGGCATCCGAGGCGGCAATGACTTGGTGCGGGGTGGGAACGCCGCAAACAATGCGGCGAAGTTGGCCGCGCTCGCTCTTCGCTACCCGACCTACATCACCGCCGACGTCTACAGCAGGCTGAATGAGACCTCGAAGCCAGGAGGTGATCCGAAGCGGAACATGTGGACTGACCTGGGAACCTCCGACATGGGCTATCAGATCTACGGGTCGACGTTCTTGTGGCCGGTCTGACGCTGGATGTCATCTGAGGGAGCTAATCCACTCGTCCATCTCCGCGATGATGGGATCTCCCTGGTACACGGTTCCGATGCCGGACGTCCACTGCGGTCGGAGCAGACCTTGGTTGTTCTCGTTCAGGTTCGAGTAGAAGACGTTCCCGACGACGATCGGGCTCGATCCCCAACCGCGCCCCGCCAAGTGCGCTAGATGGGCTGCCCTGTTGACGACGTCGCCCATGTACACGACGTCGTTGATCTTACTGCCGCTGAACCCCGCCTTGATCATGAGGACCCGCCCGTACTCGACGCCTATGCCAATTCTGAGCTGGGTGATTCCTGCCTTCTCGTAGTGGTGGTTGAGGAGGTTCAGGAGTGTATTGGCCTGCGCTGCGGTAGCGAACACATCGTCGATGTGGTTGACCTGCGTCGTCTTGTAGGAGGCCCATACGCAGTCCCCGACGATATTAACTTCGCGCACATAGTAGTTGGAATTTAGGACTGCGACCATTTCCGAGATGAACGACCGGTAGATCTTCGCAAGAACGGGCCTCTTGTGTTTCGACGTCAGGCCGGACGAATCTCGGATGTCTATGAAGATCGCCGAGCACATGCCGTAGAAGCCGTTAGAGAACGTGAGCTTGTCTCGGTCAGGGAGCCCGTCTACCTCCTCATACGCTCCCGCCGGCTGATCCAGGATCGCTTTGATCCGGGCCGAGCTAGCCGTCCAGTCATATGGTTTGTAGTTGCCGTCCATTTGCGTCCTAGCTGTTCGTGATGCCGACAAAGACGGCAAGGACTGCGATTGCGGCTCCTGCAGCGAGGGCACACCGGATGGCCCACTTTGCGGTGGATGCTTTTACTGTGGCAATCCGAGCATTGACATGTATCTGGTCAGCGAGATCTTTCATCAGCTCAACAGGTTCAGAGGTCAGTGCATGGAGCACCTCGCTGTACTCCCGTCTCTTTCCACTGAAATTTTGATCGATGCTACCAAAAAAGAGCCTGTTGATCGCATCCCGATCTGCATCCTTGTCCTTCACTCGCGGTGTCAGTGTCCATCCGCAAAAAGCGCCGGTCAGGAGAAGCAAAAAGCAGACAATGAAAACGAGAGCGTCGAAAAGTGCAGTCCGAGGAGTAAAGTCCTTTGCGAGGTTGTATGTCATTGTTGCCATCACCCCGGTAAAGGCAAGTGTCACGCTGGCCTTCGCATCCGAATGGCGAATCCACTCGTTCACCAATGCGAGTGTCTTCCATGCGTGATCTGGGTTCGGTTCAGGCGGACTGACGGGCGTCGCCGCGTCGTGCGGATGGCCCCCGGTGGCCCGTCGTCCACCGCGCCAGGACGGTATTCGAAACATAGCTCTAGAGTACTAAGATTGATATGGATGCTTTAGTGCCGTCCGTTACGCGCGTGTCTTAAATGGGGTCCACCAGCTGGAAGTCGCGGGGTAGAGCTTGGAGGCAGTTTGCGCTCCTGCCCCAGCTGCAGGGCGACCGCGGCGGCCGCGTCGCCTGTCGATCGAGAGGTTGCTTTGTACTGAAACGTGGTGGAGTTCAAATTTAGCGTGTAACGCGGAGCGTTAATGACGTTTCGCGTTATTGGGGGGTAGGTTTAAGAGCGCTGTCTCTAACTCCGGTTTTCGTTCGGCCTCGGTCCATTCCGCTACCTCGTGTGTAGAATCTGCAAGCGGTATCGGGCCGTTGAACTATTAGGTTCACCCACAGTTCCCGTGCCTGCACGCACCGAGAAGGACCAGGTGGTGAACTCGAATGACTCGCCTGGTCCAACGTGTGTGCGCTCGGCGCGTGGTTTAACTCTTATAAGACTTGCCGGTCACAGCCTCAGCGTTTCGCTCGTGCAGCCCGCAGGCCGTTCAAGATCACGATGACTTCGGCGACTTCGTGAACCAACACGACGGCGGCCAGGCCGAGCACACCGCTAATCGCCAGTGGCATCAACACGATAATGATGGCCAGAGACAGCACGATGTTTTGGTTGATGATCCTGCTGCCTCGGCGGGCGTGCTGCAGCGCCTGCGGGATCAGCCGGAGGTCGTGGCCAGTGAAGGCGACGTCAGCGGACTCGATCGCGGCGTCAGAGCCGGTTGCTCCCATCGCAATGCCCACCGTTGCGCCCGCCAGTGCGGGCGCGTCGTTGATGCCGTCGCCAATCATCGCCGTCGGTGTCTTGGAGGAGAATTCGGCGACGATGTTTGCCTTGTCCTCCGGGCGCAGCTCGGCGCGCACGTCGTCGATTCCGGCGATTTCAGCCAGCGCCCGAGCGGTGCGAGTGTTGTCGCCGGTGAGCATGCTCACTTGCACGTCGTTGGCGCGCAGGGTCTGCACGGCTTCGGGCACCTCGGGCCGCAGCTCGTCGCGGACGCCGATCGCTCCGGCGAGGGTGTCATCGACGGTGACCAGGACGCAGGTCTGGCCTTCGGATTCCATGCGCTCGACGTCTGCCTTCAGTGGCCCGGCGTCGATCCACCGGGGGCTGCCCACCAGCAGGCGTCGGCCTTCGACGGTGCCGCCGATGCCATGTCCGGCTTCCTCGCTGATGTCCAGGGCGGCGGGTGCTTCGGGCTCAGCTGCCGCGATCGCCGCGGCGAGGGGGTGCGTCGATTGCTGCTCAACTGCCGCAGCGAAAGCAAGCACCTGAGCCCGATCGAATCCCTCTGCCGGGACCACTCCGTTAACCTCGGGCTGGTTGCGGGTAAGGGTTCCGGTCTTGTCCACCGCTAGGTGACGGATGCCGCCGAGTCGCTCGAACGCCGCGCCGGACTTGATGACCACGCCGAACTGGCTGGCCGCGCCGATCGCAGCTACGACCGTCAGCGGCACGGAGATTGCCAGCGCGCACGGCGATGCTGCGACCAGGACCACCAGCGCACGGGTGATCCAAGTCTCTGGGTCACCCAGCAGCGAGCCGATCACGCCGACCAGCACCGCCAGGATCATCACCCCGGGCACTAGGGGTTGGGCAATTCGGTCGGCGATCCGGGCGCGGTCACCCTTCTCCGCCTGCGCCTGCTCGACGAGGTCGACGAGTGTGGTCAGCGAGTTGTCCGTTCCAGCTGCGGTCGTCTCTACTTCCAGCACACCGGCGGAGTTGATCGCACCCGCGGGCACCTCGTCGCCGGGTGCAACCTCCTCCGGAATGGATTCTCCGGTGATCGCTGAGGTGTCAAGGCTGGAACGTCCAGACCGAATGATGCCGTCCGTGGCGATCCGCTCTCCGGGGCGCACGAGCATCAGTTCGCCAGCCACGAGGTCCTTCGCTGCGACCTTGACCGACGTGCCGTCGCGCAGCACCGTCGCGGTCTGCGGTACCAACTTCAACAGTGCCCGCAGTCCGCCCTGTGCCCGGTCCATTGCCTTGTCTTCCAGCGCCTCGGCGATCGAGTACAGGAACGCTAGCGCCGCGGCCTCTCCGACGTAACCGAGGATTACCGCGCCGACCGCGCTGATCGTCATCAGCAAACCAATGCCGAGCTTGCGCTTCGTGACAAGGTTTCGGATAGCGCCGGGCGCGAACGTATACGCCCCTAGCAGCAGGCCGACCCAGAACAGTACTGTCGCGGGTGTCTCTACGCCGGACCAGTCCAGCGCCAGGCCTATGCCGAGGGCTACGCCGGAGAAGATCGGCAGTAGCAACTCGGGGTCCTTCCACCATGGCCGATCGAGTTCTTCGATCTCTGTGGCGGGTTCGTGTGCGCATCCACACGCCGAGCTCATGCGTCCGCTCCCTTCTCGCCGCAGCCGGGCACCGAGCATTCAGGGTCGATGCACGGGGCGTTTTCGTCGACAGCCAACGTCGCGTTCACCAGCGCGTTGAGCGCTGCCGCGAGGTGCGGATCGGCGATTTCGTAGCGTGTCTTGCGGCCCTCCGGCTCGGCGACGACGATGCCGCAGTCGCGCAGGCAGGTCAGGTGGTTCGAGACGTTCGAGCGGGTCAGGTCCAGGTCGCGCGAAAGCACGGCCGGGTAGCTCGGGCCGTCGAGTAGTGTCATCAGGATTCTGGAGCGCGTCGGATCCGCCATGGCCCGGCCGAGCCGGTTCATGACGTCGAGGCGTGAAGCAATGGTCAGCATGTGCTGAACAATACATCGTGTGCTGAACTATTCAAAATGCGCTGAACTGACAGTTACGCGAAGGTCCTGCGACCTGCAAGAATTAGTCGATGGGATAGCAGATGACTGATCCTTTGTGGTTCGGCTGCCACCCAACGCGGGAGCGACGTGGGCGGCGCGGTTCTCGAGAAAGTAACTTTGCAACTACATACCGTGGAGTTCAAGTTCAACGTAACCTAAGGCGAGCTAGTGCTAGTTGTGTGACAACACGTGCTGCCATTTACCTTCGCATCTCGCTCGATACCCTGCTGTGGGCGTTACTCGTAGCGAAGCGAGCTGAGCATCCCGGTTTCCATGTGATAGGCGTTATGGCAGTGAAATGCCCACTCACCGGGGTTGTCAGCGATCAGGTCGGCGATCATGGTTTCACCGTGGCGGAGAAGGACGGTGTCCTTGCGTAGCCCGCCGCTGCCGGGCAGCGCCCATGTGTGGCCGTGAATGTGCATGGGATGGGGCATCATGGTCCTGTTGCGCATGACCATCCGCAGGCGCTGGCCATCCTGCACGGTCGCGGGGGAGGATTGGCCGTCGGTGAGAATGCTCCATTCATACGGCATCATCTGCCCGCCCAGGTCGATGCTGACTTCTCGGTCTGGTGTGCCCTCGGGCAGGAGTACACGGTTTGCTGGCTTCAGGGAGGACAGAAGCAGTCCGGTGGACGACAACTCGGGGAAGTCGTCATCGGGGCGTGGGGCCTGGCCGCCGGCGGTGCGGATGACGGCGAAGGCGCGGTCGTCCTTACCCCACCGCCAAAGCCGTGAGCGGGAAGACGCCGTCGTCGAGGATGACCTCGACGTCGACACGCTCGCCCATCGATAGGTAGATCGATTCGGTCTCCTTGGGCTGGACGGGGAAGCCGTCGGTGTGGGTGACGGTCATGCGGTGGCCACCGAGGGCTACTTTGAAGATGGTGTCACCGCCGGCGTTGATAAACCGCAGGCGGGCCTTGTCGCCCGGGCGAGCCTCGAAGGTCCGGTGAGCACGGGGGATACGTCCGTTGATGAGGTAGTGCGGATACATCACATCGCCGGCATCCCCGCCCAGAACCAGGTCCGGGGTGCCGTGCATCATGTGGCCGTGACCTCCCATTCCCTTCTTCCCGTTATGGTCGCCTGAACCCATTCCGGTGAGCTTATCGAGCTCATCGTCGGGAGTGCCCTGAATACCATCGACCCAGTCTTCGAGCACGATGGTCCACTCGACGTCCTGGTCCTCAGCGTCCTGCGGGTCACGGATGATCAGTGGGGCGTGGAGGCCACGATCAAGCTGCAGGCCGGTGTGGGAATGGTAGAAGTAGGTGCCACCGTGGGGGACTTCAAAAACATAGGAGAAAGACTCGCCAGGTTCAATGGGGTCCTGGGTCATGCCGGGCACACCGTCGGCTGCGTTGTGGAGTGCAATGCCATGCCAGTGGATGGAGGTGCTCTCAGGCAGTTCATTGGTGATATCGACCTGGAGAACGTCGCCGGCGGTGGCCTCAATGGCCGCATCCCCGGTGTCAGAGACGTATCCCCACGTCTTGGCTTCGATGCCTCCGATATCCAGGGAGAGGGGCCGGGCGGTCAGTGTCCGCCGCACCGTCGGCTCACCGAGTGCAGTGGGAGTGGGAGTGGGGCGAAGGGAGGGACCTGGTGCCGAGGCAGCGGGTCCAGGGTCGCTGGTGCAGGCGGCCACGGCCCCGGTGCCGGCGAGGACGAGCCCGCCGAGCAGAAACTGTCGTCGGGAAAACGCGTTCGTCATAATTTAACCTTCCTGGTGTAAGAATTCAGTGACACGGGAGACAGGCGCAGGTGAGGACCCTGCTGAGCCATCACGTCAGGCGCAGGTCTGTGACACAGGTGGCACCGTCGTCGGTGGTGGAAAACTCCGTGGTGCCGGTACGCCCCTGGTAGCTGACCTCAATCAGGCCGGTGACATCATCGGGAAGCCAGAAGCCAATAAACCCGTTGTCGAAGGTGGTTGTCGCCTCGTCCACCAGCATCTCACCGGTCGCCTCATCGGTGATCGTGACCTGGATATCCTCATTGCTGAGTTCCCCCACGCAGGTCGTGAGGCTGTGGTAGAAGCAGTCGTGGGTGGAGTTGAGATAGGGTGCGATCGAGACATACGTCTGATTGTCGGGAAGATCGACCACGACTTCCTGGTCACCGCTCGAGAGCAGTAGTTCATCGGCACGCACTGAGGCGATCAGATCCGTGGGGCGCTCAGTGACCTTCTGCCGGTCGAGGTGATCAATGATCTCCACCGCGTCCATGTCGGCCAGGCCATGAGTAGTCAGGAATGTATCTTGGGACACCGTCCTCGTGGCCGTGGGTTCCGGGTCGGCGGTCGAACACCCCGTGAGGGCGAGAGCAAGGGCGGCGGCTGCGATCGCTGCTCGTTTCACGTCAATCTCCTTGGATCGTGGTAACACTGTGAGAAGACACCGCCTCAAGGTCGGTGCCATACCGTTATCTTGCACGGGTGCCTGACGGAGTAGAAATAAAAAACCCTGCTCACAGCCTTATAACAGGGCGAAAAGGGGGGTGAATTCAGTGGGCTGGGTCACCACCGGGACACCACCCCACAGCCGTGGGCGATGTTCTTCTACCCGCCCCGGGTATGCGGTGCAGGCAGTGAAATCCCTGGTGGCGCCTGCTGAACCGACCAGGGGAGGCGATGCCGCCGGCCCGGGGTGGGGCACAGGGGTGACGGCGATCGAAGGGTGATGTTTGAAGATTTGATGAAGATTCCCCGCCGGGCACTGGGTGAGGGTGGTATTCCCCCCTGGCCGGCGCGATACTGGGGTCTATGGCCGACCACACACCGACCACCGCCACGCCCTCGGGGCGGGTGCTGGTCGTCGATGATGAACAACCCCTGGCTCAGATGGTGTCCTCCTACCTCATCCGGGCAGGCTTCGATACCCGCCAGGCGCACACCGGCACCCAGGCCGTGGACGAGGCTCGTCGCTTTTCCCCCGATGTTGTGGTGCTGGATCTGGGGCTGCCCGAACTCGACGGCCTGGAGGTATGCCGACGGATCCGCACCTTCTCGGACTGCTACATCCTCATGCTCACCGCGCGTGGCAGCGAGGACGACAAGATCAGCGGTTTGACCCTGGGGGCGGATGACTACATCACCAAACCTTTTAGCATCCGGGAACTAGTGACCCGGGTGCATGCGGTGCTGCGCCGCCCGCGCACCAGCACCACCCCACCGCAGGTGACCACCCCCTTGAGCGTTGGTGACCTCGTCCTTGACCCCGTCGCCCATCAGGTGCGGGTGGGGGAGACGACCGTGGAGCTCACCCGCACGGAGTTCGAGCTGCTGGTTGCCCTGGCCCTGCGCCCCGGCCAGGCGCTGACCCGCCACGACCTGGTCACCGAGGTCTGGGACACCACCTGGGTCGGTGATGAACGCATCGTCGATGTCCACATCGGCAACTTGCGTCGCAAGCTCGGCACCGACACCCGGGGCCGGGGGTTTATCGACACCGTGCGTGGCGTGGGCTACCGGGTGGGGCAGCCATGAATCACGGACCCGGCCTGACCTTCCGCTTCCTGGCCGCCCAGGTGTTGGTCGTGGTGATTAGCCTGCTGGTGGCCGCGGCCGTGGCCACGACGGTGGGCCCGCCCCTGTTCCATGATCATATGTTGATGGCCGGCCGGGAGGACCCCTCGCTGGAGCTGTTCCATGCCGAGCAGGCCTACCGGGACGCCAACCTGATCACCCTGGCCGTCGCCCTGCCCACTGCCTTGATCAGCGCCCTACTGGCCAGTCTGTGGTTATCGCGTCGTCTGCGCGCCTCCCTGCAGGATCTCACCCGCGCCGCTACCAACCTGGCGGCCGGTAATTCCCGTATCCGCGTGCCCGCCGGAGAAGCAGGCCCCGAGGTCGCCACCCTGGCGCATGCCTTCAACACCATGGCCGACAGGCTGGAACACACCGAACAGGTCCGCCGCCAGATGCTCTCTGATCTGGCCCACGAAATGGGCACCCCCTTATCGGTGCTCACGGCCTACCTCGATGGTCTCCAGGACGGGGTCGTGGACTGGAATGATGCCAACCACACGATCATGGCTGACCAACTCACCCGCCTGACCCGGTTGATGGAAGACATTGACGATGTCTCCCGGGCCCAGGAACATCGGATCGATTTGGACCTGGCGGAGGAAGGGCTCGGGGATCTGCTCCATACCGTTGCTGCTGCCGCGGGGGAAGCTTATGCTGACAAAGGCGTCGATTTACAAGTCGAGACCATTACGGACACCGCCCGGGTGCTCGTGGACCGGCAACGCTTCGGCCAGGTGATGAGCAATCTCCTGTCGAACGCGCTACGGCACACCCCGGCCGGCGGGCAGGTCCGGATCAGCGTCTACCGACAGGGGGCGTCCACCGCGCTCATCCATGTCGCCGATGACGGCGAGGGCATCCCACCTGGCCAGCTCGGACATATCTTCGAACGCTTCTACCGGGGGGATGCCGCCCGCAGCCGGGACAACGGCGGGGCCGGTATCGGTCTGACCATCTCCAAGGCATTGATCGAGGCCCACGGCGGCACTCTCACCGCCACCTCCCCCGGGCCCGGTCGCGGAGCGGTGTTTGCCCTCCGCCTTCCGCTGTCCCCTCCCGACAGTGAGGAGGCTGCCCGGTGATCACACCCTGCCCCGCGCGAGGGCCGCGCCCTCCACCCCTTGAAGATATACCCCAGATAGCATCGCCGAATCCCACCGACCCGTAGGAGCTTTCTCATGATCACCTCCCCGCCCCGCCTCTTGCCGATGGCCTCCCACGGCTGCAGCTGTTGCGGACCTGCCTCACGTGCCGACACCGCCTCCATCCCTGCCGCCAGCGACTCGTCAGCAGGAGGGGCCTCCCCTAGCTACCAGGTCACCGGTCTGACCTGCGGGCACTGCGTGAAAAGCGTGACCCAGGCCCTTCAGGCACTCCCCCAGGTCGACGACGTCCAGGTTGATCTCGCTGCTGGTGGTGTTTCCACCGTCACGGTCACCGGTGTCGTACCTCCGGAGATGGTTCGCCGGGCCATCGAGGAGGCCGGCTACACCGTCTTATCCTGATCAGTTTTACCCATCATCTCGACCCCGACCGGGTTGAGCGAAAGGAACGTCATGAGCACTCCCCACCATTCCAGCAAGCACCATGGTGATCACCCCGCTCCGGAAACAGGCCACACCCACCACCCGGATCATGCCAGCCACGAACACCACGCAGATGCCGACACCCACGGCCAGGCGATGCCCCACGATCACCCGCACTCCGCCCTGGACGAAGACCACCAAGTTCATAGTCACGGCGAACACGCCGGACACAGCACCGCAATGTTTCGGGACCGCTTCTGGTGGTCGCTGATTCTGTCCATTCCCGTCATTATTTTCAGCCCCATGGTCGCCCAGCTGCTCGGCTACCACCTCCCGGCATTCCCCGGATCCACCTGGATCCCCCCGGTGCTGGGCACGATCATCTTCGTCTACGGCGGAACGCCTTTCCTCAAGGGCGGATGGAAAGAACTGAAATCCCGCCAACCCGGGATGATGCTCCTGATCGCCATGGCCATCACCGTGGCGTTTGTCGCCTCCTGGGTCACCACTCTGGGGCTGGGCGGTTTTGAGCTGGACTTCTGGTGGGAGCTGGCTCTGCTGGTGACCATCATGCTGCTGGGCCACTGGCTGGAGATGCGCGCTCTCGGGGCCGCGTCCTCTGCGCTTGACGCGCTGGCTGCCCTGCTGCCGGATGAGGCCGAGAAAGTCATTGACGGGACCACCCGCACCGTGGCCATCTCCGAGCTGGTCGTCGACGACGTCGTGCTGGTGAGGGCCGGTGCCCGGGTGCCGGCCGACGGTACCATCCTCGACGGAGCCGCCGAATTCGATGAGGCGATGATCACCGGCGAATCCCGTCCCGTCTTCCGCGACACTGGTGACAAGGTGGTCGCCGGTACCGTGGCCACCGACAACACCGTCCGCATCCGGGTGGAGGCTACCGGCGGGGACACCGCCCTGGCCGGGATCCAACGCTTGGTTGCCGACGCTCAGGAGTCCTCCTCCCGGGCCCAGGCCCTGGCGGATCGGGCGGCGGCGTTGTTGTTCTGGTTCGCGCTGATCTCCGCTCTGATCACCGCGGTGGTGTGGACCATCATCGGCAGCCCGGACGATGCCGTGGTGCGCACGGTCACGGTGCTGGTCATCGCCTGCCCGCACGCCCTGGGCCTGGCGATTCCGCTGGTCATTGCGATCTCCACCGAGCGGGCCGCGAAATCCGGGGTGCTCATCAAGGACCGGATGGCGCTCGAGCGGATGCGCACCATCGACGTGGTGCTCTTCGACAAAACCGGCACCCTGACCGAGGGTGCGCACGCGGTCACCGATGTCGCGGCAGCTGTCGGCGTCACCGAGGGCGAGCTGCTGGCCCTGGCTGCCGCCGCGGAGGCCGACAGCGAGCACCCCGTGGCCCGCGCCATCGTGGCGGCCGCGGCCGCCCATCCCGAGGCCTCCCGTCGGCAAATCCGTGCAACTGGTTTCAGCGCCGCCTCCGGCAGGGGAGTCCGGGCCACTGTCGATGGCGCTGAGATCCTCGTGGGCGGGCCGAACATGCTGCGCGAGTTCAACCTCACCACCCCGGCCGAGCTCACCGACACCACCAGCGCCTGGACTGGGCGTGGGGCCGGTGTGCTCCATATTGTCCGCGACGGTCAGATCATCGGTGCGGTGGCCGTCGAGGACAAGATCCGCCCCGAATCCCGCGCCGCCGTGAAAGCCCTGCAGGACCGCGGGGTGAAGGTCGCGATGATCACCGGTGACGCGCAGCAGGTGGCCCAGGCAGTTGGCCAGGACCTGGGGATCGATGAGGTCTTCGCCGAGGTCCTGCCCCAGGACAAGGACACCAAGGTCACCCAGTTACAGGAGCGTGGCCTGAGCGTGGCCATGGTCGGCGACGGTGTCAACGACGCCCCTGCTCTGACCCGCGCGGAGGTCGGTATCGCCATCGGTGCCGGCACGGATGTGGCCATGGAATCTGCCGGGGTGGTCCTAGCCAGTGATGACCCGCGGGCAGTGCTGTCGATGATTGAGCTGTCCCAGGCCAGCTACCGCAAGATGATCCAGAACCTGGTCTGGGCCTCTGGCTACAACATCCTCGCCGTGCCGCTGGCCGCCGGCGTGCTCGCCCCGATCGGGTTCGTGCTGTCCCCGGCCGTGGGCGCGATCTTGATGTCTGTTTCGACCATCGTGGTGGCCCTGAACGCCCAGCTGTTGCGCCGCATTGATCTGGATCCGGCTCACCTGGCTCCGGCCGAGTCGAAGGCTGAACACACCACGCCTACTCCGGCATCCACCGCTGTCCACTGATCCACCACTTCTCTCCACTGCCCCCATATGACCCTGAAAGGCTCGACCATGAAGCGCACCCTTGTTCTTTCCGCTATCGCCGTGGCCTCCACCCTGGCGCTGGCCGCCTGCGGTGAGGCCACCGAGTCAGGCAACACCGACGCCACCACCTCGACCACCAGCACTGCGACGACTACCGCTGAGACGACCGAGACCACCACGGCGACGACTGAGGCGGACGGGGAGATCTCCGCCGATCACAACGACGCCGACATCATGTTTGCCCAGATGATGATCCCCCATCACCAGCAGGCCGTGGAGATGAGTGAGATGCTCCTGGCCAAGGAGGGTATCCCCGCCCAGGTCGTGGAGTTTGCCCAGGGGGTTATTGACGCCCAGGGACCGGAGATTGACCGGATGAACGCCATGCTCGAGGCCTGGGGCCAGCAGCCGGTCACCGACTCTGGGGGCATGGGCACCATGGACGAGATGGGTGGAATGGATCACAGCGAGATGGGTGGCATGAGCGGGATGATGAGCCAGGAGGACATGACAGCCCTTGAGGAGGCCCAGGGCACCGAGGCTGCCCGTCTATACCTGGAGCAGATGACCGCCCACCACGAAGGTGCGGTCGACATGGCCCGTGACGAGGTTGCTGATGGTCAGAATCCCCATGCGATCACCCTGGCCGAACAAATTATCAACGACCAGGAGGCCGAGATCGCCCAGATGCAGCAGATGCTCACCGCCCTATGACAGGTCCCCGTCTTCTTCTGATCCCGAGGACAGGCATCTGAAAAAGAGGGATAACCGTGACGATTGCCACCTGCTGTGGGCGATGGGTCGTTGTCACCGCAGCGGGTGCACCGGGGTGGATGTTTCTCTCCCTCTGGTCGCACCACTGAGGAAGGGAAAGCTCCTGTGTCCAGACCCTTGGAGGACTACGCATTATTGTCCGATACTCACACGGCCGCCCTGGTCTGCCGGCAGGGCAGCATTGATTGTTGGGGGTGTCCCCCGAGTAGTGGACACGGCGTTGGTGTGGAGTTTCGTTTCAATGTAACCTGAGGCGCGCTAGTGTTAGCGGCATGACAACACGTGCTGCTATTTACCTCCGTATCTCGCTCGATGCTGCCATGGACGGCCTCGCCATCGACCGGCAGCGCCAGGACTGCGAAGCCCTTGCCGAGCAACGCGGCTGGGACGTCGTGCATACCTACGTCGATCAGTCGATCTCCGCGTCGAAGAAGGACGTGGACCGCCCCGACTACGACGCGATGGTGGCGTCCTTTGAGCGCGGCGAGATCGACGCGATCATTTGCTGGGACCTCGACCGCCTCACACGGCAGCCCTGGCAGCTCGAAGAGTGGATCGACAGGGCAGAGGAGCAGGGGCTGAAACTCGTCACTGCGAACGGTGATGCTGACCTTGCCACCGACGGCGGCAGAATGTACGCGCGCATCAAAGCAGCCGTGGCACGCGGCGAGATCGAGCGGAAGAGCATGCGCCAATCCCGTGCGCAACAGCAGCGCGCCGAGCAGGGCCGCTGGTACTCCGGCGTGTCCGCCCTATCGGCTACACCTCCACCGGCGAGATCATCCCATCCGAAGCCGCCGCCGTGCTCGGTATGTTCCGCGCTGTCGAGCGGGGCAACTCCATGCGCGACATCGCACGCGCCTTATCTGGGGTCGATCAGCCAGGCTTGCCGGATATCCCGACCACGCCGCGCCATATGCACACCGTGGTTAAGGAGCGCAACGCACGCCGCCGCGCTGCTGGCCAGGAAGAAAAGTCGGTTCCCGACGAGCAGCCGTGGGCCTACACATCGTTGCACTCGATCCTGCGCAACCCCGTGTATGCCGGCTACTCCACATATAAGAAGGCCAAGCGCAAAGGCGTGAAGAACAAATACCGCCGTGTCACGCATATCGTCCGCGACCCCGATACCGGCGAGCCTGTGAAAGGGCAGTGGGAGCCGATCGTCACACCCGATTTGTGGTGGCGTGTGCAGAACGTGCTCGATGATCCCGACCGGCTGACCAACAAGGAGCGCCGGAACACTCGCCGCCATCTCGGCTCGGGTCTGTATGTCTGCGACGAGTGCGGCAACCCTGTGCGCACGCATGCCGACCGCTACCGCTGCGCCGCCTGTGGATTAGTGCGCACACATAGCGTCGATGATTTTGTGCTCGCCGTGATCCGCGCCCGCCTTGGCCGTGACGACCTGGCGGACCTGCTGCCGACTGTGGACGACGACGAGGTCAACGCCATCGACGACGAACTCGCTGAGCTTCGCGCAAAGCTCGCCCGCGTCCAGGCTGACTACGATGAGGAGCTTATCGAGGCCCGTGACCTCAAGCGCGCGCGAAACCGTTATGAGCCGCAGATCGAGAAACTCGAAACGCGCCGTGCCCGTCTTGCTGGCGCATCGGCGCTGCTCGACACAACCGGCTACGCCTCGCCCGTGGATGCCTTCGACAACGCAGAGCTTGCCGTGCAGCGCCGAGTCATCAATACCCTGTGCCAGGTGCGCCTGCGCCGTGGCGTGCGCGGCACCAAGACCTTTAACCCTGAATCGGTGCAGATCGTGTGGAACTAGGTTGCAGTGTGTGACACGTCAACAATCGCGCGCATGCGCTGCGGCGCGCAAAGCTCTTACGAAGGAACGCCACGGGAGCCGGCAGTTCGGGGGAGATCTGCCTTCGTGTATCGGGGGCGACACTGCTCAACCGTGGCGTTCGCAGGAAGTATGACACGGCTCTTGTTACCCCAGAGGTCGTAGGTTCGAATCCTGCCCCCGCTACCAACTTCCAAGCCCCTACCAGGAGAAACACTGGTAGGGGCTTTAGTTATTTCTCTTAAGGCGCACGTCCTGGGACTCAAATCGGGACTTTAGCGATGGCATTTTGTCACTTAAGCCGGTTTGGAAGTGATGGGGTTAAGTGACAATTTTCGATTTTGTGACCTTGGATGACTGTGTCGTTTTGAGGAGTCGTCTGCACGGATTTCAGAAGTCCTCTGTACTATCGCCATCCACTCCGGAGAGGCCGCGGGCGTTCGTCCACTTCATCTGGAACGCGATTCGACAGAGCGCATTCAATACGATGGTCTTTTTCTCCCTGCGAAGGATGGGGGCAGTTTAGGGTACCAGGGTGTTGACCAGATCGAGGAATTCCTCAGCGTAGGCAATTTGCTTGCGTAGCTTTTCGTAGCGGGTGCGCGTCTCCTCACGAATGTCGGCAAGGGTGGCCTTGGCATTACTCCGTGCCTGCTGTGCGGTATCACTGTCCTGCCCGCCATCTGAACTATGAAGAATCTCCGCAGCTTCCAGGAATTCCCGCATCTGATCCAGAGTAAACCCCAGCGGTTTCATCCGTCGCACCAGCAAAACACGACGTACATCAGCCTCACTATAAAGCCTGAACCCACCAGGGCTACGCCCCGATGGGGTAATCAGGCCGACGTTGTCATAATAACGCAAGGTGGGAATCGACAACCCCGTCTGGTCAACGACCTCGCCGATCTTGAAATTACTGTTTTGCATTGCCTGTTCTCCTTCACGGTGATGTTGCCCACGGGTTCCTGTGCCTGGGTTGGCGGTTGAGTAAAACTCCCGCTACCATGACCACCATCACCAAACCTAAAGTTACTAGAGGGTTGGATTCCTTTCGGGCGTTCGCCCAGTTACCTATCCCCTCAAAGATTGGACATCTATGACTGAAACTAGCACGGCGGCCCCCCGCCCCCTCCTGAGTCCAGACGGCGCTGATGCCCCTACCGGGATCATCGCATCCTTCCGTTACGCATTTTCTTCCCCCGCCCGTATCCGTATAGAGATTCTGGCCGGACTGGCGGTATCCCTGGCGCTGATCCCTGAGGCCATTGCCTTTTCCATCCTTGCCGGTGTTGACCCAGCCATGGGTCTGTTTTCCTCGGTAGTCATGGCCATTGCGATCGCCTTTACCGGTGGCCGCCCGGCAATGATCACCGGCGCCACCGGGGCTATTGCCCTAGTCATTGCTCCTGTGGCGCGTGGTTACGGGATGGATTATTTCATCGCCACCGTCCTGTTGGGCGGTGTCCTACAAATCGTGCTTGGCGCCCTCGGTGTGGCGAAACTTCAGCGTTTTATCCCCCGATCGGTGATGCTGGGTTTCGTCAATGCACTGGGCATTATGATTTTCACCGCCCAACTCGAACACCTCATTGATGTGCCTTGGATAGTCTACCCACTCGTCGGCTTGGGTGTGGTGATCATGATTTTCTTCCCCAAGCTCACCAGTGTGATCCCCGCCCCGCTGGTCACGATTATCGTGCTCACCGGTTTGGTCATTGCCGCCGGTTTGACTGTCCCGACGGTCTCGGACATGGGCAAGATGCCGGAGACCTTACCGTCCCTGTTTATTCCGAACGTGCCGTGGACGTTGGAGACCCTGCAGATCATCGCGCCTTATGCCCTGGCCATGGCCGTGGTCGGTCTCATGGAATCGTTGATGACCGCCAAGCTCGTCGATGACATCACCGACACTCATTCCGATAAAACTCGTGAATCCTGGGGACAGGGGGTGGCTAATATTGCCTCCGGTTTCTTCGGCGGCATGGGTGGCTGCGCGATGATCGGTCAAACCATGATCAACGTCCGCGAATCCGGGGCACGTACCCGCCTATCCACCCTGTTAGCCGGTGTGTTCCTGCTGGTCCTGGTCCTGGCACTGGGCGACATCGTTGGCATGATCCCGATGGCTGCGCTGGTGGCAATCATGATCATGGTCTCGGTCGGCACCATCGACTGGCACTCGGTGCATCCACGCACCCTTAAACTCATGCCGGTCTCTGAGACCATTGTTATGGCCGTGACGATTATTGCCACCCTAGCCACCAGCAACCTGGCCATTGGTGTGGTGTTGGGTGTGGTCACCGCGATGATCATGTTCGCCCGTCGGATGGCACATATCGCTTCCATTGAAAAGGTCTCCGAGATCGACGGCGACGGCGATGGCGAGATTGATACTCGTACCTACCGGGTGCATGGCCAGTTGTTTTGGGCATCAAGCAATGACCTGGTTTATCGCTTTGATTACACCGATTCTGCCCGTCATATCACTATTGATCTCACTGAGGCGGAGATCTGGGATGCCTCCACGGTCGCGACCTTTGACGCGATTACGCAGAAGTTCCAGGACAGAGGCAAAACCGTGTCCATTATCGGGCTCGACGGTCCCAGTCAGGACCGGCTGAACCGCCTGTCTGGCCGGCTTGGCACCGGCCACTAACATCCCCCGACTCGAGCACATCGACTTGGCGCCCCAACTTATAACCGGGGCGCCAGTTTATTGGTGCTGTTGCAAAGTTGGGGCATAGGAAGAGCATAAAAGAAGCGTAGCGGTTAACCGCTACGCTGTGTTGTGGGGATTTTTACTTTTTACGGTGCAC
The DNA here is from genome assembly GCF_030232265.1 of Corynebacterium sp. MSK041. GTDB lineage: Bacteria > Actinomycetota > Actinomycetes > Mycobacteriales > Mycobacteriaceae > Corynebacterium. The sequence continues at coordinate 1,479 of NZ_JASPJK010000020.1, read as the reverse complement.
GTGTTCTAGTTAGTGGTTCGTTTCTTTCCTCGGGTGATTGCGACGGTATTCCTCGACTAAGTGAGCAATACCCGGCGCAGCCTGGGACAACATCCAGGTCATAAGCGCTATAAGAACCCCTATGACGATAAGTGTTAACGCCAACCAGCCCAGTGTTGGGCCGATGCCGTTGGCCTCCTGGACGTGACCCCACAAGGCAGACACGCCGTCGGGTATGCCGAGCATACTTAGCAGCCCCTTCCCCAAGGCTCCGACAGCAACGAGTGCAATAGCAACGAAGAGAACACTGGCTGCAATCCACGAGGCAGACATGCAGGCCTTAATAAAGTTCGTGTTCGACTTTTCCATATCGTCGTTATACTGCTTGCGTTCTGCGCGTATCTCCTCCAGCAGCTTTTCGTTGGACTCCTTCTCCTGGAGCAGAGCGCTGCGAGCCTTCTTAGAGGCTTCTGCTGCCTCGTGCAGGCTCTTAGGCTCTTTCGACATTGCCTCAGATACAGCTACTTCTACCAGCGGTTCCAGGCTAGAAGTCAGGCTCGAAGTCATCTGAGCGTTCAGGCTCTGGCTGCGACCCGGACCACATCTACTCAGACACCATCTCCGGCACCAACTGGCAACGGCCTGGTCTTGATGACGCGCTGGCGTACATGCGCCCCGACGACACGCTCGTTGTCACGCGCTTGGACAGGCTCGGCCGCAGCCTCGCGGACACCGTGAACACCATCGCTGACCTCGCCGAGCGTGACATCAACGTCAAGGTGTTGGAGCCAGCGCTGGACACGTCGAAGCCCACCGACAAGGTGGTTATCAACGTCATGGCAAGTCTTGCCGAGTGGGAGCGTGACCTGCTTGTCCAGCGCACCCGTGAGGGCGTGGCGCACGCCCGCGCACAGGGCAGGGTCGCCGGCCCCAAGCCGAAGCTCAGCGCTGAGCAGGCGCAGATGGCCAAGGAGCTTATCGACGGCGGCAAGTCCGTCAGCGCTGTAGCGCGCACCTTTAACGTCTCGCGGCTGACGATCTATCGCGCTCTCAAGCGCATCGAAGCCGACGCTTAGGCACAGGCTGCGTCGCTAGCGCTCGCACCCGGCGAGAAGGCATCAGGCTGCGCTAGCGACGCTCGGCACACATGAGTGCTGCACTGCTGGGATACGCCTGCGACCGGCAGAGCCGGGCCGAATACGGGATTGACCACATACACCCCGTATTCGTGCAAAGGAGCACTGCCATGTCCACCCATTCTCACACGCTTGCATCCCACGGCGAGGTTCTCGCGAACCTCCCCGGCATCCTCGGGTTTTACCCGAACAACTCGCTGATCCTCGCGTTCTTCGTCGACGACGAGGGCGTCGACACCGTCCGCCTCGGCCCGGTCGCACGGTTCGACCTGGACGAAGCAGTGGAGAAGCTCACCGAGAGCCGCGAGCGGTTCGCAGCGTGGGTCCACCACCTCGAACTCGACGCTGTTATCGCGTACATGAT
>NZ_JASPJK010000001.1:447618-468851 GCF_030232265.1 Corynebacterium sp. MSK041 | reverse complement strand
CGAGCCTCCGCTACCGGATACTCACTCAGGCGCTACCAGATACTCACCACACCGCTACCATTTCAGTCTTCTAAACAATTAGGGAGCACGGTGAAATAGGGGACAGAGGTACAGCTGTCATGGCTGGTGCGCGTGTGGCAACAGGTGCGGAACGCGCGCGACTGGGATAGTGCGAGCGAGGGAGGCCAGCTAGGCCGTGACGCGGTAGACGTCGAAAACACCCTCGATGTTGCGGATCTGGTTCATCAGTGTGCCAAGTTGCTTGGTGTCAGAGACTTGGAAGGTGAAGCGGACGGTGGCAATGTGGTCGTCGCCGCAGTGGTGGTTGAAGGCAACGACGGGCAGCTTCTGGTCATTGAGCACGCGGGTGAGTTCCGCCAGCAGGCCTTGCTTGTCCAAGGCCTCGAGTTGCATGGTGGCCATGGAGGCGCCGTGGTGGGAGCCGCGGTCCCAGGAGACGTCGATAAGCCGGGCAGATTCTTGGCGGAGCTTGTCGGCGTTGGTGCAGTCGGAGCGGTGGACGGAGACGCCCCCGCCACGGGTGACAAAACCAAAGATGTCATCGCCGGGAACGGGGAGGCAGCAGCGTGCAAGCTTGGCCATGACGTCCGGAGAGCCTTCGACGAGGATGCCCGGTCCGTCCGTGCGCGTGGGCGTTTTCACCATTTCGGAGAATGGTGCGCGGGAGGTCAAGGCATCAACGGCGTCATCCTCATCGCCGAACATGTCCATGAGCATGCTGACAACATGCTTCGCGGAGACATTGCCAGCGCCGATGGCGGTGTACAGCCCATCAACGCCCTCATAGCCGAGCTGGGTAGCCACCTTGTTCATGGATTCGGCGGTGAAGAGGCGGTGCAATGGCAGGCCACCACGCTGCACCTCCGCAGCCAGGGCGTCACGGCCGGCTTCCAAGTGCTCTTCGCGGCGCTCTTTAGCAAACCACTGGCGGATCTTCGTCCGCGCGCGGGGTGAGACAACGAACTCCTGCCAATCGCGGGACGGGCCGGCGTTGCTGTCCTTGGATGTGAAGACCTCTACCCTGTCGCCCGACTTCAGCGTGGACTCCAGTGCGACGAGTTTGCCGTTGACCTTCGCGCCGATGCAGCGGTGGCCGACCTCCGTGTGCACGGCGTAGGCAAAGTCCACTGGAGTGGAGCCAGCAGGAAGGTTGATCACGTCACCCTTCGGGGTGAAACAGAAGATCTGAGCCGATGTCAGGTCATAGCGCAGTGAGTCGAGGAACTCGTTGGGGTCCGCTGCTTCCTTCTGCCAGTCAAGTAGCTGACGCATCCACGTCATCTGGTCAATCTCAGCCTGGTCGCCCTTGTGGGACCCCTTGGTTTCCTTGTACCGCCAGTGCGCAGCAACACCGAATTCGGCATTGTAGTGCATCTCGTGTGTGCGCACCTGGATTTCCAGCGGGCGGCCAGAGTGGTTCATCACCGTGGTGTGCAGTGACTGGTACACGCCGAAGCGGGGGTTGGAAATGTAGTCCTTGAACCGTCCCGGCATCGCGTAGTACATCGAGTGGACTACGCCGATCGCGGCATAGCAGTCGCTGACGGTGTCCACCAGAACGCGGATGCCTACAAGGTCAAAGATCTCCGCAAAGTCACGTCCGCGCACCGCCATCTTCTGGTAGATCGACCAGTAGTGTTTCGGGCGGCCCATGACGTCCGCTTTGATGCCATTGGCTTTGAGCTCGTTGTGGATCTCAGTGGTGATCTCCTTGAGCGCCCGATCACGTGAGGGAGCACGCTCCGCGACAAGGCGGACGATCTCCTCGTACTTCTTCGGATACAGGATGGCAAAGGCCAAATCTTCGAGTTCCCACTTCACCGTGGCCATGCCCAGGCGGTGTGCCAGTGGCGCGATCACCTCAAGCGTTTCGCGCGCCTTTTTCTCCTGCTTCTCTGGTGGCAGGAAGCGCATGGTGCGCATGTTGTGCAGGCGATCCGCAACCTTGATCACCAGCACGCGCGGGTCCTGTGCCATGGCCACGACCATTTTGCGGATCGTTTCTGCCTCGGCAGCAGTGCCAAAGGCGACCTTGTCCAGTTTGGTCACACCGTCCACAAGACGGGCCACCTCCGGCCCAAAATCGGCAGTGAGGTCATCCAGGGAGTAGTCGGTGTCCTCCACCGTGTCATGCAGCAACGCGGCGATGACGGTGGTGGTATCCATGCCGATTTCAGCGCAGATGGTGGCCACTGCCAAAGGGTGCGTGATGTACGGGTCCCCGGACTTGCGGCTCACTCCCTCGTGCAGGCGCTCAGCCGTGTCATACGCACGGGAAATATCTTCCACGCCACTACGCGGGTGGTATTTGCGGTGGATAGACAGCAACGGCTCCAAAACCGGATTGGACCGCGGTCGACCACCGGTGAGGGACCGCGCGAGGCGGGCGGAAACACTGCGCACGGACGTCCCGGAACGACGTTGCGGCCTATCGTGGGACGTCACTTACAGCTCCTCCAAGTTCCAGGGGCGAACACTTCCGATTAGTGTACTCAGGCCCCTCCGAATATGAACGGGTTTCTACTCCCCTTTGTTCAGCACTACCAAAGGCAGATCAGCAAGGCGCTCCCGGCCACCCAGGCCCTCCACCTCAAGTACGACTACGCAACCGCAGACGGTTCCGCCAGCACGGTGGATAAGGTCACGGGCGGCCATGAGGGTGCCCCCGGTGGCCAAGACATCGTCGACAAGCACGACACGCTTACCTTCGAGCTGCATGCCCTCGGCTGGGATCTCCAACGCGGCTTCGCCGTACTCCAGCGAGTACTCCTCACGGATGACGGGTGGCGGAAGCTTGCCCTTCTTGCGGATAGCCAAAATGCCCACGCCCATATCAAAGGCCACCGCGGAGCCCAGCAAGAAACCTCGCGCGTCTAGGCCACCAATCATGTCAGCGCCGAGTTCCCGGCATGCGGCGGATAATTCACTAATCACAACGTTAAGCGCATCCTTGTCCGCGAGCACTGGGGTGAGATCCTCAAAGAGCACGCCCTTCTCTGGAAAGTCCTGGACATAGCGCGTCTTCGCGGCAAGAGCCTCACGCGCGGTACGGAAGGTTGCGTTGTTGCTTGAGAGCTGGTCGGGGTGTGTCACGGTTCTAAGAGCCGACTTTCTTGTTGCGAGTGGTGGCCCGAGGAACCTGCCAACGGTCCATGTTCCAGCCAATTCCTACGGGGCCAGTGTAAACGACGACATTTTGAATGTTCTTATCCACAATGAAGGTGCGTGGTTGAGCAGATAGTGGGATGGAAGGCAGCTCATCCCACAGGCGTTGTTCCTCTGAGCGCAGGGACTGCAGCTCTTCGGAACGGGACACGGAGGTCTCATACTCCACCATCGGGTCAACGGCACCGAGATATGCGTCCACCATCTCTTTGTTGGGGTTGTGCTCATTCACAGGGTGCTCCTCGGTGAGCAGGTCACCGCGGGTCTTGCCGTTGCCGGTGGCATCAATCACTGTGATTCCTGCTGGTTCGCAGGATTTCCGGATGGCTTCCACCATCGCGGCGTAGCGCTTGCTGGGCGCAAGGTAGCCAATGCGCAACTCCAGGCCCGCAGCGGCCTTCGCACCCTCAATGTCCACCGTGAGATGCGGCTGCGCAATATCGCCGAGGTGGCGCGTCATCGGGTCATTGTGGTTCAGCACGTGGACAGGAGATGCTGGAAGCTCGATGCCTGCAATGCTTGACGACGCCTCCGCCACCCCCTGATTATCCACACACTTCGACAACGCCTGGCGGTTCTCTTTCATCGCCCATGGACCAGAATCAGCAAAGATGAGCGTGTCCGTCATCTCCCCGATCACGGTTTGCAGTTCTTGGTGTGCTTCTGGCGCAGACGGGTCAACGGACTCCTTAGCGCTGCCCGTGGACTTTCCGTCGGAGGCGTCCGCAGTGGAGTCGCCTGCTACAGCGTCATCGGCGTTTCCGCCTTCATCTGGGTCAGGTGCGGCGTTGTACCACTCGGGGTTGTGATCGTCCAGGTCTCCTACCATGAGCGCGCCCGCTGCCTGGAGTTCTGCGGTGTCCTTGGAGGAAGGCCACACGACGATCCTCTCCACCCCGGGCGCATCCCCGTAGTACGTCTCATTGGCAATGAGGGTGACTTCCCCTTCCTCCCCCACCGAGTCGATCTTGTAGGGGCCGAAGGAGACCTGCAGTTCCGGATCAAACTCCGCCAAACTAAAGCCGTAGCGCCATACTTGTGCGGCACGCGCCAGCACATCCGGATCGGAGGTCTCAAGCGCCTGTGTCAACTGGGATGTTTCCATCCCCAGCTTCTTTGCCACGGCATGCGCCGGCAGCACAGTGCCCGCACCGAAGAGCTCACGCCAACGGCCGCCCTTGCCTTCCTCAAACACCACGGTGAATTCCTTGGCGCCGGGTGCACAGTCCACACGAGCCACCTGCTGCATCTGTGGGAGGTGCGAGGAGAAGATGCGCGGGTTCGAACCAGCCACGAAAGCCAACTTGTAGTCATCACACGTCACCGGCACGCCGTCGGAGAACACGGCCTCATCAGTGAGCGTGTAAATAATTTGGCGTTGGGGCCCCGGCAGAACCTGGGTGTGCACCAAATCGGTGTTAGGAATCCGCTGGCCAGACGGCCCCGGAATGAAGGCACCGGGGAAGATACGACCGGACAGTCGCTGCATCTTCATCGAATCGCCCAGATTCGTTGCAGCATTCGTGGTCACCAGCGGCACCGGCAGCTGGTAGCCGAAGGAATCCAAAGCACCTGATGCAGATGCACCATCCCTGCCCGAGGAGCAGCCAGCGAGCACCAGCGCAGTGGCCACAGTCATGGCTGCCACCGCGTTGATGCGCTTGAAGCTCAGACGGTTAGTACGCCTGGTTTTTCGTTGTTTCCACACGGTCGATCCTTCCCCACACCTAGACTTCTGGCTCCGGCTCTTAGCCTCGGGTTGGACGCCAAGTAGTGGTCACGGAGGATTCTGAGGCCGCGTCCTCATCATTCGTCTCAACCTCAGCAGTTCCAGCTGGAACGGAGACGGTGCGCTTGACATCCTTCGTGCCGGAAGCCTCATCATCGCTGGAGATACCGGCCCGGAAGTCAGCCACTTCCTGGTTGTGCTTCTTGTATGGCTTTTGCATGTTGGTCAGCGTGACCAACAAAGAGGTAGCCAGGAACAGAGAGGAGATCACGCCTTCCACAACGCCGATGAGCTGAATCATCGCCAGATCCTGCAGCGTACCCACACCCAGCAGCCACACTGCCACGATCATCAGCGCGATAATCGGCAGAGCAGAAATAACCGAAGTGGAAATAGAACGCATCAGAGTCTCATTGACAGCCAGGTTCGCTTCCTCCGCATACGTGGAGCGCCGCGAATCAAGCACGCCTTCTGTGTTTTCCTTCACCTTGTCAAACACAATCACCGTGTCGTACAGGGAGAAGGTCAGCACCGTCAGCAGACCAATGATCATTGCCGGGGTGACTTCAAGGCCGAAGAGGGCGTAAATGCCTAGGATCACTACACCGTCGAAAAGCAATGCGACCATCGCGGCGATAGCCATGTTGCGCTGCAAGCGCACGGCAACATACACGGCCGCGGCGATGAGGAAGATAACCATGGACAGGATCATGCGCTCTGTAATCGTGGAACCCCACGACTCAGACACCGTCGAATCACCAATCGCATCCGGGGTGGCATTTCCGTCAGCGTCCTTAGGCTCGTGGGCCTTGTAGATGGCCTCACGGGCGGTGTCGATCTGCTCTTGGGTCAACAGCTCAGAGTTGATCTCCAACGTGCGCGAATCACCGGCACCGACGATTTGCGTCAGCTCCGGAGTCACACCAGTGGCTTCAACAAAGGTGTCCTCAACTTGCTCAACCACAAGGTCACCGGCGGGCATGCTCATCTTCGTGCCGCCCTCAAAATCAATGCCCAGGTTGAATCCGCGCAGCGCAATCGCCGCGATAGAAATCACCAACAACACAACGGAGATGGTGTACCACAGCTTGGAGCGACCAATGAAGTCAATCGCACCCTTGCCTTCGTACAGGCGCTCAATACCAGTCGCGCGGTGCTCCTCAGCGTTGATGTTGCCCGCGGCTGTGTCTGCACCAACCGGGTCCGATTGTTTGGAGTTCATGGAGGTACTCACAGTTAGTTCTCCTTCGTCTCGGTTGCGGTTGCAGGTTCATCGGCCTTAGCAGCGTGACGACGACTCCGCGTCCGCCCCACCGCCTCCGGGTTCAGCCGTCCCGCCTCGAATGCCTTAGCCATGCCGTTGACAGCTGGCTTGCTCCAGAATTTCTTACGGGAAGCCAGAATCATGATCGGTGCGGTGACCAGGAAGGTGACCAGCAGGTCGAAGATCGTTGTCAGGCCCATGGTGAAGGCGAAGCCCTTGACCTCACCGACGGCGAGGAAGTAAATCACCACAGCACCGATCAAGGTGACAAAGTTACCGGTGATAATCGTGTCCTTCGCGCGCTCCCAACCGTTGAGGGTGGCCGAGCGGAATGTTCTGCCACGACGCACCTCATCTTTCACGCGCTCGTACAGAACGACGAAGGAGTCTGCAGTAGTACCGATACCGATGATCAGACCAGCCACACCGGACAGATCCAGCGTGTACCCAATCCAGCGGCCCAGCAGCACAAGCGCACCGTAGACCAGCAGGCCAGCACACAGCAGCGTAAAGAGCGAGATCAGGCCGTACAGGCGGTAGTAGAAGAACACGAATGCTGCCACGAGCGCCAAGCCCACCAGGCCAGCGATGATGCCTGCCTTGAGCGAGGCGATACCCAGTGACGGCGGAACCGTCGTTGCGGTGCCACCCGGCTCACCGTTCTCACCGGCGAAGGACAGTGGCAGTGCACCGTAACGCAGGTTGTTAGCCAGGTTCTCTGCCTCTTCCTGAGTGAACTGACCTGTGATCGACGTTGCAGAGCCCACCGGAGTCGGCGACTGAATCTGCGGCGCCGAGATCACCTGGGAGTCCAACGTGATGGCAATCTGCTGGCCCACCATCGCGGATGTCAGCGCCGCCCACGTGGAGGAGCCGTTGTGCTCACCGGCCTGGCTGAAGGCGAAGCTGATCTCCATCTGGCTCGTCTGCGAGTTGAAACCGCCGGTGATCGGACGGTCCGTATCAATCTCACTACCCGTCAATCGCGGACCGTTCGGATCTTCCACGCCCTGCAGCAGTGGCACAGGGTCGAGCAACATCGGTGAACCTGTGTTGGAATCACACGCAACGAGCGGCTTTGCCGGATCATCCGTACCAGCCAACGGATCAGCCGGCGCTGGTGCCTCCGGCGTGGCCGGCTGGCACTTCATCAAAAACGCAGCAGCCTGAAGCGCAGTTGGGTCCTCAGACTGACGGTCATCACGCAGCATCGCGGTGGCTTCCTGGCGGAAGTCCGCGGCCTCCAGCGAGTTCTCCGGCTCAGCCTTCGGCTGTGCTGTGATCTCCGGGGTAGTAATCTTCCCCGGCAGCTGGACTGCCTGAGCGTCTTCGCCGTCCTCTACAGCGTCCTTCTGGGCATCAATCTGCTGGTTGAAACCATCCGCAAACGTGGTCACAGCAGTCTTTGCTTCCTCCGGAGAGATAATGCGGTACTCAACCCAACGGTTAGCCATCTCCCCCAGCACCTTCGGGAAGGCTTCCTGGTCAACCTGACCAGCAGACTGAGACACTGGGCGGAACAGCAACTGGGAGGTCTGCCCGATGTTGCGCACCTCAGACGTATCCTCACCAGCCACCGTGATCACCAATGTGTTGCCGTCAACGACCACGGAGGCACCCGAGACGCCCATGCCGTTCACACGGTTTTCCAGAATGGTGCGGGCTTGGTTCAACTGGTCCGTTGTGGGCTCCTCACCCTGCGGGACGAGGGTCACACGGGTACCGCCCTGAAGGTCAATACCCAACTTGGGGCTCGCCTGCCTATCGCCCGTAAAAAAGACGAGAGCGTAAGTAGCAATGAGGACAAGCGCGAAAAGCGCAAGTGCCCGTGCCGGCCACTCCTTCTTCGATGCGCCTTCGCGCGAAGTCCGCTTCGATGTTTTCTTCGAAGTCACGTACAAGATCTCCTGATAACCTGCTGCGTCCACCTGGCTTTACCAGCCATTGACTCAACAGCGATGAATTCAAATGGTGTTTATTCACTTATGCCCAACACGAGGGCACAAGGTCCAAAAAATGATGGTACGTCATGCACCCGGAAATAATTAAGCCCAACCTGCTTTTCTCAGCAGGTTGGAACTAACTGGAATAAGTCAGAGCTCGATGATTATTCGTCGTCCTTCTGCTCTTGCAGGTCTTCGATCGTCGGCTCAACCCGCTTTCTGATGAGCTTGTACACACCGACGCGCTCCATGGTCACCACCACACCAGGGGCGATCTCCAGGTCCACGGTTTCCTCATCGCCCGCCATAACCGTGCCATGAAAGCCGGAAACGCTGATGATTTTGTCTCCCGGCACGATGGAGGACTGCAGCTGCTTCGCCTCTTCCACGCGCTTGCGGTGAGAGCGCGACATGATCAACGTCGGCAGGGCGAAAAGAGCAAAAATAAAGAGGAGAAGAAGAATTTCCATAGACACAATTCTTACATACAACGGTAACTACAGCAGGTGCAGCTGTCCCGGCGCCTCTGGCGGGGGTGTCATACCCAAGTGATGCCAGGCTGCAGCTGTGGCAACGCGCCCCCTGCCGGTACGCGCCATCAGCCCTGCACGCACCAAGTAAGGTTCACACACTTCCTCCACAGTGGACGGTTCCTCCCCTACCGCGATGGCCAACGTGCTCACTCCAACGGGGCCACCACCGTGGGATTTGATCAGCGTTTCCAGGACGGCTCGGTCTAGTCGATCAAGGCCAAGCTCATCGACGTCAAAGACTTCTAACGCCTCACTTGCCGCTTGTACTGTGACGCGCCCGTCACCATTGACTTCTGCCCAGTCGCGCACGCGGCGCAACAAACGGTTCGCAATACGCGGTGTGCCACGGGAACGGGAGCCGATCTCCACCGCCGCATCATGGTCAATTTCCACGCCCAAGATGGATGCCGCACGGGTGATCACGCGGGTGAGATCATCGACGTCATAGAACTCCATCTGTGCTGTGAAGCCGAAGCGGTCACGCAGCGGGCCGGTGAGCATACCGGCCCGCGTTGTTGCACCGACGAGAGTAAACGGTGGGATCTCCAGCGGAATAGACGTTGCTCCGGGGCCCTTGCCCACGATCACATCAATCCGGAAATCCTCCATGGCCATGTAGAGCATTTCTTCGGCAGGGCGTGCGATGCGGTGGATCTCGTCGATAAAAAGCACATCGCCTTCCATCAAGTTGGACAGCATTGCTGCCAAGTCCCCTGCACGCTCAAGGGCCGGGCCCGAAGTCATGCGCAGTGAGGTGCCCAACTCCTGGGCCACGATCATCGCCATCGTCGTTTTACCCAAACCCGGTGGGCCGGACAACAGAATGTGATCCGGCGTCACACTGCGCTTCTTCGCCCCTTCCAGCACTAGGCCGAGCTGCTGCCGAACCTTTGGCTGACCAATGAACTCATCAATAGATTTCGGGCGCAGTGACTTCTCGTAGTCGCGTTCTTCTGTCTGCTCATTCGCATCAATCGGCGAATTCACTTGTCGCGCCAATTCTGGCGGCAACTCAAACTCTGTCTTTTCCACATCAGACATCAGTCACTGCACCTCCTCTTCTATTTCTTCCCCAAACGGTTCAGCGCCGCGCGCAGCAAAGTAGAGGAATCCGCCTCTGGGTCTTCCTCGATCACAGCTCCAACTGCGGTGCGTGCGCCCTTCTCTGGGAAGCCGAGGCCAACGAGTGCTTCCACCACCTGCTCCGTAGCAAAGGAACCGCTCGCGGTGGCTGGTGCTGCATCGGTACTCGCGACACCAGTTGCCTCCGGCGTGGCATAGACGCCCTTCAGCTTGTCCTTGAGTTCAAGGATCAAACGATCCGCCATCTTCTTGCCCACACCGGGAATTGCCTGGATTGCCTTCGAATCACCCGCGGTGATGTGGCCGGCCAGTTCGGCTGGTTCGAAGACGGAGAGCGACGCCATGGCCAGCTTCGGGCCAAGACCCGTCACGGTGGTCAGCCGGTGGAACATGCTGCGCCCATCATCATCAGTGAACCCATACAGAGTCATGCTGTCCTCTTTGACCACCATCGAAGTCAGCACACGCGCGTTCTCCCCACGCACCAGCCGACCCAGGGTCGGCGGAGTAGCCAGGAAGCGGTACCCCACCCCGGAGCACTCAATCACCGCATGGTCGAGCCCAATGGAGATCACTTCACCGTTGAGAGAATTAATCATGGTTTCACTTAAGCCTTTCCATTCACGGGGTTGCGCAGAGATGATGCCGCGCCCTGGGGGGCAAGAGCAGCTGCGGCAGCACCACGGGCGAGCAAGGGCGCACGCCAGCAGTGGCACACGGCAATCGCCAAAGCATCAGCCGCGTCTGCTGGTTTGGGTGGTGCGGACAGGCCCAGGATGCGCGTGATCATCGCCGTCATCTGTTTCTTGTCCGCGCGGCCGTTGCCGGAGATAGCCTTCTTCACCTCAGACGGGGTGTACATATACACCGGGATATCGCGTTCCGCAGCAGCGAGCACCATCACGCCGACAGCATGGGCAGTCTGCATCACGGTGGACACATTGCCGCGCTCAAAGATGCGTTCCATCGCCACCACGTCCGGCTTGTAGTCATCCATCCATTCGGCAACAGCATGAGAAAGACGCAACAAACGATGAGCTAGCTCCGCATCCGACGGTGTGCGCACAACACCCACCGCCACCGGGATAACCTGTCGTCCCTTGCCGGCCTGAATCACAGACAGGCCACACCGGGTCAAGCCCGGGTCAATGCCCATCACGCGCAGGCCCTCAAGGTTCATGGTTCCCCTTTGCTACCCCGACCTTCGGAGTCACACATTTGTTCTACCACAAGAACACGAACACCCGGCCTCCCACGCGGAAGACCGGGTATCTGCATACGGCAATGGGCTACTCGTTAGCCAACGCCTCAGCCACCTCATCCGACATCGTCATGTTGGTGTACACGTTCTGGACATCGTCGGCGTCCTCCAATGCGTCGATAAGCTTCTCAAGCTTCCTCGCACCGTCTAGATCCAGATCAACCTCAACGGAGGCGCGGAAGTCCTGGTCCGTCTCCTCAACCTCGATGCCTGCTTCCTTGAGCGCGTCACGCACAGCGTGAAGATCCGTTGCTTCGGAGACGACCTCAAAGTGCTCACCCAGGTCATTAACCTCCTCGGCGCCGGCCTCAAGCACAGCCATGAGCACATCGTCCTCAGTCAGGTCACCCTTGACCACGGTGTTCACACCCTTACGGCTGAACATGTAGCCAACGGAACCTGACTCGCCCAAGTTGCCACCGTTCTTCGTCATCGCGGTACGGACCTCAGTGGCAGCACGGTTACGGTTATCCGTCAGGCACTGAATGAGCATGGCAACACCGTTCGGGCCGTAGCCCTCATACGTGATGTCCTCCCAGTCGGAACCGCCAGCTTCCTCGCCGGAGCCACGCTTACGGGCACGCTCGATGTTGTCCTTCGGCACAGAAGCTTTCTGGGCCTTGCGGATCATGTCATCGAGAGTTGGGTTGCCCGCCGGGTCACCACCGCCAGTACGAGCCGCGACCTCGATGTCCTTAATCAGCTTCGCCCACAACTTGGAGCGCTTCGCGTCATTCGCAGCTTTCTTGTGCTTGGTAGTAGCCCATTTTGAGTGGCCTGCCATGCGCCATCTCCCCTTTCCTCTGGCTAAAGTGTCGGCTGCCTAGTATACGCCGACCCTCTCAGCCGGTTTTTGCGCCACTACTCAAAGGCGACTTTGCCCTCAGCCAACGTGCGGGTGAGGCCTTCCTGCACCACCATCGCAACCAGGTTACCGTGGGAGTCAAAAATGCGGCCCTGGGTCAGTGCGCGACCACCGTGGGCTGATGGGGATACCTGGTCATAGAGCATCCACTCATCCGCACGGAATGGGCGCAGGAACCACATCGCGTGGTCAAGGGAGGCCATTTGCACCTTGTGGTCACGGTGCGGAACCAGCGCTGAGTGCAGCAGCGTCAGGTCAGACATGTACGCCAGTGTGCAGATGTGGAAGGTCTGATCATCCGGCAGTTCATTGCGGGACTTAAACCACACTACCTGCTGGCTAGGCGTGTACGGGTTGTGGGCAAAATCATTGTCCGGCACAATGCGCACGTCCCAGTCTTTGGCCCACATGGAGAAGAACTTCAAAGGGCCACCGGTTTGCTCAAGCGGGATGACATCTTCTGGTGGCGGCACTTCACGCATCTTGTCGGAGTGTTCAATGCCCACATCGTTGGTGATATGGAAGCTGGCTTCGAGGGAGAAAATCGTCTCCCCATCCTGGATCGCGTGCACAAGACGGGTGGCAAAACTACGGCCATCGCGCACGCGGTCCACCATAAAAATGGTGTCCTGGTCGGATTTACCTGGCCGAATGAAGTAACTGTGCAACGAGTGGACAACCTTGTCCGCATCCACCGTCTTCGTTGCTGCGGACAGACTTTGCGCTGCCACCTGGCCACCATAGGTGCGCTGGAGCCCACTAAATACACCTTTACCGCGGAAGATATTGGTGTCTAGCTGCTCCAGGTTCAAAAGTTCATCGATCTTGGGTACATCAAAATCCATGAAACATAACCATAGCGCGAGGCCAATGAATCTGGGCGACCTTAGGCAAATGGATAGAACTCCGGCAGTGGCGCCGTACCGGCCAGACGCAGCATCCGAATGATCGGCCGAAGCCTCAGCCGGCGCGTGTCAGCCACCGCATTGTTGTAAAACCGCACGGCCAGGTCGTGGCGGCGCTGGCTTCTCGAGGGTGCGCTGATGAGCACTTCATCGAGCGCGCGGCGGGCGCGATCCACGCGGATATGAAGGCGATCAAGCCGCTGAGCGGTAAACATTGCCCACAGACCTAGGGCCGCGAGGAGAAGAAGCACAATCGAGATCACTATCGGCGCACTCATTGGCTCTCACCGCCCATCGCTGTGATGTATACGTCCATGACCTCAGCGGATACGTGCTCCCAGTCATACAGCTCGGCGCGTTTCATTCCCGCAGCGACGAGCGCAGAACGGGCCTTCCGGTCACGCACGAGACGATCCAGAACCTCAGCGAGGGCGCGGGCATCCCCCACGGGGAAGAGCATGCCTGCTGGTTGCTCTGCCTCCGCATCACAGACAGCTGCAAAAGCTTCCAGGTCACTGGCCACCACAGCACAGCCCGCCGCCATTGCCTCCACGAGGACAATGCCGAAAGATTCACCGCCCGTGTTCGGCGCAACATATATATCCGCGCTGTTCAGAATCGCCGCTTTGTCCTCATCGCTCACGCGCCCCACAAAATCGACACCAGGCGTGTCCGTATGCTCGCCCCCGCCGATCACGGTCACGCGCGGCGAGGTCTCCATCATCTCCAGCGCAGAAAGAAGGGTGGGAAGGCCTTTGCGGGGTTCGTCGATACGCCCCAGAAAAACGATGTGCGAATGCTTATCGACGCCCCTCCGGCCCCCAACCTTCATCCTTGCCGTATCCACCCCGTTGGGAATGAGCACCGGGTCGCCGCCGAGCTGTTCCACCTGCCAGCGGCGCGACATCTCACTGACGGAGATACCAGCCTGAATTCTTTCCAGCAGGGGCCGGAGGAACGGACGGGCGATGGTGAGTGCCAGCGATTTCGATGCTGAGGCGTGGTAAGTGGCCACCACCGGTTCGCGGGCAAGCATGAGCGTGATGAGCGACAGGCTCGGCGCGTTGGGTTCATGGATGTGCACCACATCGAATTGGCCACGCTGCAGGAAATCCCGCACGGCACGGAAAGCGCGTGGCCCGAAGGACAGACGGGCGGTGGATCCGTTGTAGCTCAGCGCTACTGCTGGGCCAGACAAGGTGACGTAGCTGGGCAAATCTTGCTCGCGCGCTAGCTGCGTCCCTGGGCCGAGAACTTCAACGCGATGCCCGGCTTCAGTAAAAACGCGGGCAAGATCCAAGATGTGTGCTTGGACGCCGCCGGGATAATCAAAGGAATACGGGCACACCATGCCAATACGCATCGCGGAATCACCTGCCCCGCCGCTGATGCGGCCACACTGGTTGGAGCGCATGCCAATCCGCCGGGTGTGCTGCGATGTTAGCGGCAAAGAGATCTGCCACCCGTTGCGTTGTCTGCTCGAGGTCCGTGACTTCGAGCGGCCCGGAGCAGCTCAATCCCCACCCCGGCGCGCGGGTGGTTCCGGTGAACCAGGAGTGGGCGACGTGGAGGCTTGCGCCTGTTTCCATGGCCAGCTTCGCCGGCCCTGCGGGAAAGGTTGTGGGTTCCCCGAAGAAGGTGACGGGTACCCCGCGTGGTGTCATGTCGCGTTCTCCCATGAGGCATACGACACCCCCTGCTTGCACGACTTTTTTGAGGCGCTGGAACGGCGGTGTCTCCTCACCCGTTGTTGCGAGAACTTCAAAGCCAAGGGATTCGCGGTAGTCCACGAAGGCATTGAAAAGCACCTCCGGCTTGAGGCGTTCCGCGACAGTGGCGAATCCGCCATACCTGCCCACAAGCCACATTCCCGCCATGTCCCAGTTACCCGAGTGCGGCAGGGTGATCACCATGCCTTTGCCACTGTTCACCGCGGCATCCACGTGTTCGCGTCCGATGAGAGCATCATCCAACGTGGCCATGAGTTCTGGCTTGCCAGCGATAGCTGGCAGCCGGAAAGCCTCCAACCAGTAACGGGCATAGGAGCGCATGGAGGCACGCACTAACTCCTGAGTGACATTCTCCGCACCCACGACGTGGGTGAGATTCCGCCGAAGCATGTCCGCACCGCGCCCACGGTCGGAGGCGATATCAGCCCCCGTATTGAACAGGGCTGCTGCCATGCCATAAGGCATGTGACGCACGAGTTTCCACCCCGCCATGTAACCGGCGGCGACTAGGGATTCCTTCACGGCTTTACTCGCCTGCATTTGCGGGATCCGGCGCGCCCTTAGGTGGCGCAATCCGCGTGGATGCCTTCGGGTCGCGGGAGGCAAGGACGAGACGCTGCACCACAGTCACGGCAGACCCCACTGCCAGTACCCACAGCGCAACAACTACCGCATTGGGCACACCCACCCCCTGCAGGAACAAACCCACCAAGGCGATAATGATCCGTTCGGCGCGCTCGATGAGCCCACCATTAACCGTCAGCCCACCTGCCTCCGCACGTGCCTTGATGTAACTGATCACCTGCGACAGCACCAGGACAATGAGACACACAACCACCGCTGAAGGATGTGCCTGCTCGGTGTAGATCAACCACACGGCAATTGCCCCGAACAGCGCACCATCGGTCAACCGATCACAGCTGGCATCCAAGGTCGCGCCAAAAGCAGTACCACCCCCGCGCATCCGCGCCATCGTCCCATCGATGAGGTCCATGGCAGCAAACAGCGCGGTGAGCGCCGTCGCCCAGATCAAGTGGTCACTAGGAATAAGCAGAACCAGGGCCGTCATCGTGGCCACTGTGCCGGCCACCGTCACCATGTTCGGTGTCAAACCAATCCGGAGCAGTGCTCTCGCCACCGAATCCACCACCACCGCGATGGGGCGGCGAGCCCGCGCGCTAAACATTCGCCTCCCCCTCGACAATCTCAGCCCACGCCTGTGCCAACAATGCGCGCGTGTCCCTCAGTAGCTGTGGCAGCACCTTCGTTCCCCCAATCACGGTCATGAAATTGGAATCCCCCGCCCACCGCGGAACCACATGCAGATGCAGATGGTCCCCAACAGACCCGCCCGAAGCCTTTCCCAGATTCAACCCAACGTTGATGGCCTCCGGCCGGGACACGCGCTTTAAAGTGCGCACAGCGAGTTTGGCAAAGGCCATGAGTTCGGCCGTCTCTTCGTCGTCAAGCAATTCAAGCTCTGCGACCTTGCGGTAGGGCACGACCATGAGATGGCCAGCGTTGTAGGGGTACAAATTGAGCAGCGCGTAGACCGTTTTGCCGCGGGAGATAATCAGCCCATCCTCGTCCGAGAGCTGTGGTGCCGCGAGGAATGGATCCTTGTTGGCCCGCTCCTCCGGTGTCGCCGAAATGTAGTTCGACCGGTACGGCGCCCACAAGCGCACAAGACGATCGGGCTCGCCCACGCCTTGATCAACGTAGTCCTGCCCGTTCGTGCCCTGGGAGGCGTTATCCGCGCCGGGCTGCAATGGCTTCCTCGCTCGGCTGTTCATTGATATGCTCCTCCACCCAGGCGGTAATCAGGTTGATTGCCTCATCCACAGGCACACCATTGACCTGGGTGCCATCGAGGAAGCGGAAGCTCACCGCATTGGCCTCAACATCTCGCGCACCGGCCAGAAGCATGAACGGAACCTTGCCGGTGGTGTGGGTGCGAATCTTCTTCTGCATACGGTCATCAGAGTGATCCACCTCTGCGCGCAGCCCGCGTGCACGCAGCTGGGCGACAACCTCATCCAGGTGGCCAGCAAACTCATCAGCGACAGGAATGCCCACCACCTGGTGCGGCGCCAACCACGTCGGGAACGCACCAGCATAGTGCTCCAGAAGCACACCGAAGAAACGCTCAATAGATCCGAACAGAGCACGGTGGATCATCACTGGACGCTTCTTCGAACCATCCGGGGAGGTGTACTCCAGGTTGAAGCGCTCCGGCAGGTTGAAATCAAGCTGCACCGTGGACATCTGCCAGGTACGGCCAATCGCATCGCGCGCCTGCACCGAAATCTTCGGGCCGTAGAAGGCAGCACCCGCCGGGTCCGGAACAAGCTCCAGGCCAGACTTGGTGGCCACGGATTCCAGGATGTTGGTGGAACGCTCCCAGATCTCATCATCACCGATGTACTTCTCCGGGTCCTTGGTGGACAGCTCCAGGTAAAAATCATCCAGGCCGTAGTCCTGCAGGAGGGAGATGATGAACTCCAGCACGTCCGTCAGCTCCTGCTCAAGCTGCTCCTCGGTGCAGTAAATGTGCGCGTCATCCTGCGTGAAACCGCGCGCACGGGTCAGGCCGTGAACCACGCCGGACTTCTCGTAGCGGTACACGGTGCCGAACTCGAACAGGCGCAGTGGCAGCTCACGGTAAGAACGGCCACGGGAATCGAAGATGAGGTTGTGCATCGGGCAGTTCATCGGCTTGGTGTAGTAATCCACCGGCTGCTTCGTGCAGTTGCCTTCCTCATCCCATTCACCGTCGAGCTGCATGGGCGGGAACATGCCGTCGGCGTACCAATCCAGGTGGCCAGACTGCTGGAACAGGTCCCCCTTGGTCACGTGCGGGGTGTTCACAAACGAGTAGCCCGCCTCCAAGTGGCGTTTGCGGGAATGGTTCTCCATTTCCATGCGCACGATGCCACCGTCCGGGTGGAAGACAGGTAGGCCGGAACCAACCTGGTCTGGGAAGGAGAACAAGTCCATCTCCGTACCCAGGCGGCGGTGGTCACGCTTCTCCGCCTCCGCCAGCATGTGCTGGTACTCGTCGAGCTTCTCCTTGGACTCCCATGCGGTGCCGTAGATGCGCTGCAGGCCAGCGTTGGACTGGTCGCCGCGCCAGTACGCGGCAGACGAACGCGTCAGGGCGAAAGCCGGAATGTACTTGGTGGTAGGCACGTGCGGGCCACGGCACAGGTCGTGCCACACAACCTCATTGGTGCGCGGGTTGACGTTGTCATAGTGCGTCAGATCGCCGGCGCCCACCTCCGTCGCCTCATCCGAGTTGGGGTCCACGGAGCCCTTGTCCTGGATCAGCTCAAGCTTGTACGGCTCATCCTTTAGATCCTCAGCCGCCTCTTCCGCCGAGCTATACACACCGCGGACGAACTTCTGGCCCTGTTTGATGATCTTCTTCATCCGCCGCTCTAGCGACTTCAGATCCTCAGGGGTGAACGGCTCCTTGACGTCGAAGTCGTAGTAGAACCCATCATTGATGGCCGGACCGATGCCCAACTTCGCATCCGGGAACTCTTCCTGCACTGCCTGCGCCAACACGTGCGCGCAGGAGTGGCGGATGACGCTGCGCCCCAGCTCCGTGTTCGCTGCCACCGGAGTGAAGCTGGCGGTTGACTCCGGCACGTGCGAGAGGTCCTTCAAATTACCTTCAGCATCCTGGACGCAAACGATGGCCTCATCGCCCTTGTTAGGCAACTCCAGTTCCCTCATCGCCGCGCCAACAGGCGTGCCTGCCGGGACCTCAAACGGGTCGTGGATCAGTGCAGTTGGGGCAATCCCGGTGGACATAAGCTATTCAGCGCTCCTTTTGCGCTCACGCGTGGGCGGCATACCTGGCCGCGCCCGCTGGTTTGTTCTGGGTGTTGCTCCGCGCGCGCCACATGAGCCCGGCACGGGCACTGCGGGTGATCTTACTCCGGTTATCCCCTTAGTTGTCAGTCACGGTTGGTCTTGCCCTGACCATTGCGCTGACGTTGCCCCAGCAGCGCAATGACGGCTCCGCCGACAAGCACGACACCGAAGAGAATCCACACCCAGATGTAGCCGCCAATGATGTCTTGGGGCTCGTCGGCATTCTGCTGCGCCTTATCCGGCTTCCCTTCGCCCTCATCACTGGCTTCAGCTTCCACAGTCGTCCCGGGGGGCTGGTAAGTAAATTGCGTCATGCCCTTGGTTGCGTGTCCATCAGACGACGTGATTTGAAAGCCGATGCGGTACTGGCCGGGCTCCGGGTCGAGCCCTTCCGGCACGTCAATGCTCACGTTTTGCCGGTCCACTGTGGGTTCCCCACTGAACAGCACTTCATTCGTGTCCATGCGGGACAGGGCGATGGTGTTGAAGCCGTCTCGCGGGATGCCGGAGAAAACCAGCACGAGTTCGGTGGGAAACTCCGTCACTATTGCGTCAACTCCCGGATCAGCATCGATCACGGAGTCATGCGCCAGTGCAGCCGGCGCGCCAGCCACGGAAAGGATCGCTGCCGCCATCGCTGCGGCGAGTTTCTTCTTCACTGTGGTCCAGCTCTCTTTCGCTTATCGACGTCTCACTTGCCACCACGCTAGCCTCCCCGCCACCGCGATTGCACCTCTTGGTGTGACAAATGTCTGCTCAAGAGGGTAGGTTGACCGCGTGAATTCCCCTAAAAATCCGTCAAGCAACACCCCCGCCAGCGCAAACCGCTGGCCCTTTTTCGCCGTTGTATCACTGGGCCTGCTTATGGTCGCCCTGGATAACTCGATCCTGTACACGGCTCTACCCGCACTTGATGAGCAGTTGGGGGCCTCCGCTACCGAATCCCTGTGGATCATCAACGCTTACCCGCTGGTGATCACCGGCCTACTCCTGGGCACCGGCACCCTGGGCGACCGGATTGGCCACCGGCTGATGTTCATGATCGGCCTGGTCATCTTCGGCTTTGCTTCCCTTGCCGCGGCGTTCTCCCCCACCCCGCTGGCCCTCATCATTGCCCGTGCCTTCTTGGGCGCCGGCGCCGCCACAATGCTGCCCGCCACCCTCGCCCTAGTGAACCAAATCTTTCCTGAAGAACGGGAACGCAACGTGGCTATGAGTATCTGGGTTTCCGCCGCAGTTCTAGGCGCCGCACTTGGCCCCGTGGTCGGTGGTCTTCTTCTGGAGTTCTTCTGGTGGGGTTCCGTCTTCCTCATCAACGTCCCCGTTGTCATCCTCACCTTCCTCCTCACCATCCTCATCGGACCGAAAAACAAGCCGAATCCGGCGAAGAAATGGGACGTTTTCTCCTCCATCTACGCCCTGTTCGCACTGTCCGGCCTCACCATGGTGATCAAGGAAACAGCACGCCTGGACACCAACGTGACCATCCTGGCCATCGCTGTCGCCGTCATGCTGTTCGGCGCCTTCATGTTCGCTCGCCGACAGAAGAAGCTGCCGGAACCGCTTCTCACCTTCGACATCTTTAAAAACCCCATCTTCGCTGGTGGCGCAATCACAGCAGTTGGTGCCATGTTCGTGGTCATCGGCCTAGAGATGACCACCACTCAGCGCCTTCAGCTTGTGGACGGCTTCACCCCCTTCCACGCCGGCCTCACCATCGGCGTCGTCGGTGTGGTTGCCCTGCCCCTCTCCATCGCCGGTGGTGCTATCTTGCACCGCGTTGGCTTCCGCACCATCGTCTGCAGCGGCTTCGCCGCCTGCGTCGTCGGCGCACTCGTGTCCTGGTGGGGCTCGAACCTGGACAGCTTTCCTATCTTCCTCGCTGGTTTCATGATCCTTGGCGCCGGCGCCAACTTCGCCATGTCTGTCTCCTCCATCGCCATCATCGGCGCTGCCCCCGCCGAACGCTCCGGTATGGCAGCTAGCGTGGAAGAAGTTTCCTACGAATTCGGCACCCTCATCACCGTTGCCGTCTCCGGCACAATGCTGACCTCCCTCCTCCTCGCCTTCCTCCCTGAGGACATCGCCCACCTAGGCATGGACGCCGTATTCAACCCCGCCACCCGTGACGCCGCCGCTCCCGCCTACGCACGCGCCCACGAAGCCGTCGTCGCCTTCCAGGCCCTTGCCGCTGCCGTCCTCTGCGGCATTACCGCATGGTGCTTCCGCGGAAACCCGAAATCCGCGTTGAACTCTTAGCCCCTTGCAGCCGGAAGGCGCCTTCCCGCGGTGCAAAATATTACATTTCAGCTACAACTACCAGCGGATAGAAACCTTCTGCCAGGGTCTTTACCTGAGGCGATTTTTCGCCATGTAATTTTTCACACCCGCCCATTGAAGGTAGGCGACCAAAGACACTCCAGACGGCCAAACCCGGGGTGGATCAACACGAAAAGTCCGCCGAACATACGGCGGACTTTGATTTGTGGTCCTAGCTGGGATCGAACCAGCGACCTTTCCGGTGTGAACGGAACGCTCTTCCACTGAGCCATAGGACCATTGCGTTTTAAACGCGAGGGATACATTAACACCAGGTTGCCAAAAGGCCATAATCGGGGTGGCGTGAATAGCCATGAGGACCAATGAACAGCACTCCTACAATCCAGTGACCACGAAGAATGTGAGTTACAAGGGGGCGATTTGTCCTTGGGGTAGCGGACAGATTAAAGTCTTGAACCGCACAACTTCACAAAGAGCAACACTTTTGAAGTGAGTGTGTGCGGATGTAGCGCAGTTGGTAGCGCATCACCTTGCCAAGGTGAGGGTCGCGAGTTCGAGTCTCGTCATCCGCTCCA
>NZ_JASPJK010000001.1:0-447518 GCF_030232265.1 Corynebacterium sp. MSK041 | reverse complement strand
TGCGGATGTAGCGCAGTTGGTAGCGCATCACCTTGCCAAGGTGAGGGTCGCGAGTTCGAGTCTCGTCATCCGCTCCAAGTACCTCATTGGTACTGTCAAAGAGGCGGCAATCGCCCGCGGTGGAATGGCCGAGTGGTGAGGCAAAGGTCTGCAAAACCTTGTACACGGGTTCGATTCCCGTTTCCACCTCCATATTCTTAACTGAATAGTTCGCGCGATTAGCTCAGCGGTAGAGCACTACCTCGACACGGTAGGGGTCACTGGTTCGATCCCAGTATCGCGCACAAGGATCCGTCACGGATCCACGGATTGATCAACAAAGTGATCTTTCCATGCGAGCATTAAGTGCTCGCATGCGGATGTAGCGCAGTTGGTAGCGCATCACCTTGCCAAGGTGAGGGTCGCGAGTTCGAGTCTCGTCATCCGCTCCACTTCTCCCCCGGGATTGTCTGCCACCAAGACAGCCCGGGGGATTTTCCTATCAGCTGTCGCGACCCAGATCGGTGACAGAATGTCCGCACCGCGTTTTAGGTAATTCCTGTAGCCTTTCCGGATCTAGATAGCACGAAGCTCTCCATGGAGGTCCAATGAACCACGTGGACACGGTCAACACGATCATCGGTCCAACATCCGCCCAAGAGGAGATCCGGGCGGTTGCGATTACGACGTTGTTCGGCTCCTTCACCACCGGTGGCACGTCAGGCGAGTTGGGCAACGAGACGGATTCGGCGGTGCTCCAGGGGTTACGCGAATGGGCCGATGTGATCCTCGTGGGTTCCGGCACCGTCAAGGCGGAGGATTACGGCCCAGCAGATACACGAATGGCGGTGGTGTCGCGCTCCCTCAACTTCGACACCACCACGAAGTTGTTCAGTGGCACTCCCCCGATCATCGTGACGCCACAGGAGTCGCTGGTTGATCCGGCGCTCGCATCACGCCGGAAAGCACTAGAAACTGCTGGATGTGAGTTGGTGGTAGGCGGTGAGGTGCCGGAAGTCGTCGATAAGCTTCGCGCAAGGGGCTTCGGTCGCATCGTGTGCGAAGGCGGGCCGACGTTGTACGCGGAGATGTTCAAGCATTCGCTTATCGACGTCCTCCATCTCACCCTCGACCCCCACGCCAACGGAGAGCCCGCTGGGCTGGCAGGCGACATTGATGAACGCTTCGCCTTGGAAGATGCCGTGGCCGATGGGGACTATCTTTTCACGCGTTACCGGCGGGTTCGGAAGACCTCGTAGGCGGCGTTTAGTACGTTAATGGGGTGAGTACCCGCGTTGATGCCCTGAGAACTGTATGGACCGCACCGGCCCTTAACCGGGGCCCGAGGTGGGAAGTGGTGGCTAACGCCGCCTTGTGGCCCGTAGCCATGTTCCTGTTCATCCACCGCATCGTGGCTTTAGCGCTTCCCGGCACCATCACCGACGACTTCACCACCGTGTGGGCCGCAGCCCGCCGGTTCGTAGAGCGCGTGCCGGTCTACTCCGAGAACTACGCCACCGTTGACCCGCACTACCTGTACAACCCTGGCGCGACCTTGTTGTTGTCGCCATTGGGATTGTTCAGTTCGACGGAGACTATCCGCCCGCTGTTCATTCTGGCGAATGCGCTGGCGATCCTCGTGGCTCTGGCGTGGCTCACCCGCTTGTCCGGTTTCACATTGAAGCACCCGATTTTCCCCGGCGCCATTGCACTTGGCTTTGCCACGGAAGCTGTAACCAACACTCTCACCTTCTCCAACATCAATGGCATCTTGCTTTTGGGGCTCGTCGCTTTTCTGGCTTTCCTCCTGCGTGGTCCATCGCTGGCCGCTGGTGTGGTGCTGGGCTTGTGCATCCTGATCAAGCCGATGTTCGCGCCACTGATCCTCCTGCCACTTCTGCGCATGAACTGGGGTGCGGTGATCACGGCGGGTGTGGTGCCGGTGCTCTTCAACGCCATTGCTTGGCCATTGACCCCCGGTGCCCGCGACTACATCGATGTGGTGATCCCCTACCTGGGCATCACGAGGGACTACGCCAACTCGTCGCTGGCCGGTGCGGCTGTGTACTTTGGCATGCCGGCATGGCTCCACGGCGCACTGTTCTTGTTCTTTGCCGCGGCTGTGCTCGTGGCCGTTATCGGTTTGGCGCGCTGGCGCTGGAGCGACGAATGGATGTGGGCAGCCACAACCTCAGCTGTGCTGCTGGCAGGAGTCTGCCTTCTATCCTCCCTGGGACAGGCGTATTACTCCATGATGTTGTTCCCTGCTGTGTTCACGGTGGCGCGTGCTGCCAGTGTCTTCCACACCCCCACCGCCTGGGTGGGAATCATTTTGTGTCTCTCCCCGTTGAGTTGGGTGGTATACGACAATCCTGTTGCCGGTCGCTGGACAAATACGTTCCTACCTACGGCCGGGTGGGCGATCTTCATCATCGCCACTGCAGTGTGGGCAGCTACTTTGGCACTGCACCGAGTAACGGGTGGTTCGGACAACACGGATGATAAAGAAGACGGAAGGACACCACTCCATGACGCAGCACAACTACAGCGACTGGACTGAACAGCAGTGGCGTGAGCGGCTCACCCCGGAGGAATTCCATGTGCTGCGCCAAGCAGGCACCGAACCTCCAGGGGTGGGCGAATACACCGACACCACCACCGAGGGCGTATACCACTGCCGTGCATGCGGTGAGGAGCTGTTCCGCTCCACTGAGAAGTTCCCATCACACTGTGGCTGGCCGTCCTTCTTCTCGCCTGCGGACAGTGACAAGGTCATCGAACGCGAAGACACCTCCCACGGCATGGTGCGCACTGAGGTGTTGTGTGCCACGTGTGGTTCCCACTTGGGCCATGTCTTTGCCGGCGAGGGCTACAACACCCCAACGGATCTGCGCTACTGCATCAACTCGATTGCCATGACGCTGGAAGAAAAGCCGGTGCAGTAGACCTTCGGCTTGACATTTAAGGCAAGACCTCGATGATCTCCGCAATGTCTGCCACTCGTCGGCCGGAGAAGAACGGCAGCTCCTCACGCACGTGCAGACGCGCTTCGGTGTAGCGCATCTTGTGCATGAGATCGGAAATACGTTCCAGCGTGGGTGCTTCAAAGGCGAGCATCCACTCATAATCACCAAGCGCGAAAGCAGACATCGTGTTCGCCCGAACATCTTCAAAACCAGCCGCGGCACGGCCGTGCTCAATGAGCAGCTGGCGGCGCTTGTCTGGATCCATGATGTACCAGTCGTAGGAACGGGTGAACGGGTAGACCGTGATCCAAGCCTGCGGCTTCTCACCCATAATGAAGGCTGGCAAGTGACCACGGTTGAACTCCGCGGGGCGGTGCAAGCCAACACCAACCCAGAACACCTCCAAGCACTCACCGAACGCCGTGGTGCGGCGGAACTCGTTGTAGGCCTTCTGCAAGTCCGTGAACTCCTCGGCGTGCCACCAGATCATCACATCTGCTTCGGCGCGCATCCCGGAGATGTCATAGATACCGCGAACAACGACTTTGCCTTCGGCCTCAAGATCAGCGAAGAAGGCCTTTGCCTCCGCGATAGCCTCTGCACGATCAGCGCCTAGAGCCCCCGGTATCACGCGGAAAGTCGCCCATTGGGCATACCGCTGGGTGCTGTTGAGTTTTTCAAGGTCTGGCTGTGTCATGGGGTGCATCCTTCCTTACCTCACGGGATTATCCATCGAAAGTTCTATCCCTCTCATGTCTAGCACGATACGAGGACTAACGGCGCGCCTCCACAGATTTTTGGCAGTCACTGGATAGCTTGGAACCCGTGACACATTCGGACCAACCCACGCTCGCCGCGGCTCCTGAGCCACAAACCTCCCAAGAATCCGCAAAAATTCCTGCGGAGTTTACCGAGGCAGTCGAATCCATGCATCGCGCACAACTGCGACCGGAAATTAGCCTGGGAACAATCCGCCCGCCCCAGCGCCCAGCACCGTACAGCCATGCCATTGGCCTTGAGGTAGCTGGCATGGATGAGAGTGGCCCCATCCCCACCGATTCACAGGGGGATGCCTTCGGCCGTCTGATCCTGCTGTACTCCCCCTCCAGCGAGGAGACCTGGGAAGGCTCCATGCGTTTGGTCGCCTACATCCAGGCCGACATGGACGATGACGTTGCCTCCGATCCCCTCCTGCCGGACGTGGCATGGCAGTGGCTGGGTGAATCTCTGGAAGAAACCAACGCGGAGTACACCGACCTCGGTGGCACAGTGACGTCCACGGCTTCCGTTCGTTTCGGGGACATTGGTGGCCCACCACGCGCGTACCAGATTGAGATGCGTGCCTCCTGGACTGCCGCCACCACTGACCTATCCCACCACGTTGAGGCCTTTTCTAAGGTTTTGGCTCACGTGGCAGGTCTCCCGCCGGAAGGCGTTGCTGGCCTCGACCGCCGCTAGGTCAACAACGCGCTGCAGTCAGGGGTAACTATCCTGTTGGGTATGTGTGCCCGCTACGAACTCGTCGATACGCCAAACGGCTTTGAACGCGCGGCGAGTGCCCTCTTGGCGGGGCGTGGCCCTTTTGCTATCGATACGGAGCGTGCCTCTGCGTATCGCTATGACGACCGTGCGTTTTTGGTTCAAATCCATCGTCGTGGTGCTGGCACTTATTTGTTCGCTCCGGAAGGACACCGCCCCGAACTCACGCGCGCACTCGCCCCCGTGGTTAATGGTGCTGAGTGGATCGTGCATGCTGCACCCGAAGATCTGCCCAGCCTGGCTGAATTGGGCCTCCACCCCGGACGACTTTTTGATACGGCGCTGGCCGGACGTATTGCTGGCTACAGCAAGCCAAACCTCGGCGCCATGGTCCTGGAATTTTGTGGTGTCGAGCTTGAGAAGGGCCATGGTCGCGAGAATTGGTCTGCTGTTCCGCTGCCTGAAGATTGGCTCGATTATGCCGCCGATGACGTGAACTACCTTGGAGATCTGGCAGATGCACAAGCAGAACTGTTGGGGCTCCAAGGCAAGATAGATGCCGCGGAGCAGGAGTTTTCCCACATCGTTGATGAGTTTGCGCACTGGTCAGCGGAGGAGCGGACGTGGACCATGCTCAAAGGCACATCAGCACTGCGCAGCCCACGTTCACGCGCGGTGGCGCAAGCAGTGTGGACTGCACGCGATGAAGAAGCCTCCCGCCGCGATGTCTCCCCCACGATGATTCTGCCTAACAAAGTCATCATTGCGATTGCGAAGGAGCAGCCCTCACATCCAAGTGAGTTAGGGCGTATCGACGGCTTTCCGCGTCGCCGCCGCGGCGCCACCCGTAAATGGTTCACCGTGGTGGAGGAAGCCTACGCATCCGACCCTGCCACCTGGCCCCAGAAGCAACGTGCGACGGGTGGCTCCCCCGGAAAATCAACGTGGCAGCGCCATCATCCCGAGTCCTGGGAAGCGTTGCAGACGATGCGTGCGGCAATCGCAGAAACCGCCGCTGAAATGAGCATCGCCCCGGAGGTCCTCCTCACCCCGGCCATCCTGCGGGAAGCCGTGTGGGCCCTCACTGAAGGTGACGTGGTGAACCAGACTCATTCAGTGGCTACGCTCCTGGCTGATCTGGGTGCGCGTCCGTGGCAGATTGAGCACACGGCTGCTTTGTTCAATGCGAACGTGGACCTCGACAGCACAGTAAACGCCACAACGGATTAGTCCCGGTCGGCGAGCCCCTGAACCCAGCTACGGATGGATTCACGGGCGGAGGCAGCGTCCAAGCCGACATCCTCAAGCAGCTCATCACGTGTCGCGTGTCCCGGGAATACATCCGGGAACGCGAGGTGACGCAACGGGGTGTCCACCTCAGCAGTGGACAGCACCTCACCCAGCGCCGAGCCGACGCCGCCACGGATGATGCCGTCTTCATAGACCACCACCAGGTCTGCTTCCGCAGCCATGTCCACCAGTTCCGGGTTCACGGGGATGATCCATCGAGGGTCCACGACGGTGATGTTGTAGCCGTCCGCGTTAAGGGCTTCTGCTGCCTCCACGGCACGGCCGGCGAATTCACCAATAGCAACCAGCAGGATATCCACGGAAGCATCCTCACCAGTGGCATCAGTCTCAGCGTCGGCCGTCGGCTCAACGAGGATATCCATGCCTCCTGCCGTGCGACGCACCGCTTCAATGCCCGGGCCGACATCGCCCTTCGGGAAACGCACAACCGTTGGGCCGGTGTCCACAGCAATGGCTTCGCGGAATTCCTCACGCAACCGATCAGCGTCACGCGGCGCAGCGACCTGGATTCCCGGAACAATGGAGGTCAACGCCATGTCCCACACGCCGTTGTGGCTCGCACCATCACTGCCAGTGACACCCGCGCGGTCCAACACGAGGGTGACAGGCTGGTTGATCAGCGCAACATCCATGAGCAGCTGATCAAAGGCCCGGTTCAAGAAAGTGGAGTACACAGCCACCACCGGGTGCAGTCCTCCGAGGGCCATACCAGCCGCGGAGGTCACCGCATGCTGCTCTGCGATACCCACATCGAAGAAGCGGGAAGGGAACTTCTCCGCAAACGGGGCAAGACCCGTCGGGCCGGCCATCGCCGCGGTCAAGGCAACAATGTCTGCGCGCTCATGGGCAGCACGAAGAAGCTCTTCGGAAAACACACCGGTCCAACCGGGACGTGACTTACCCAGCGCTTCGCCTGTCACCGGGTCAATCACACCGGTGGAGTGCATCTGATCCGCAATGTCATTAACTGCCGGGGCAAAACCATGTCCCTTCTCCGTAGCCACGTGAAGCAGCAGCGGACCGTCATGTTGCTGGGCATAACGGAAAGCACCAAGCAGCGCACCAATATCGTGCCCATTAATCGGGCCAACATACTTTAGGCCCAAGTCCTGGAACATCTGTGTTGGTACAACCTGGTGCTTGATACCGTCCTTGACGGCCTTGAAAGCACCAAAAGCACGCTCCCCAACCCAGCCCATGGACTTCAAGGTGCGCTTGCCCTGTTCCATCACTTCGTCATAACCGGGCTGAATGCGGATGGAGGCAATCTGGGAGCGGATATTGTCCAGGTTACGGGCAAAACCACCGATGGTCTTGGAGTAGGAACGGCCGTTGTCATTGACCACGATGACAACATTGCGTTCACTTTCAGCAATGTTGTTCAGGGCTTCCCAGCACATGCCACCGGTCAAGGCGCCATCGCCGACAACGGCGACGACGCGGCTATCAGCCTCACCGTGCAGCACCTTCGCTTTGGACAAGCCATCCGCATAAGACAGTGCTGCGGACGCGTGGGAGGATTCCGTCCAATCATGTTCTGATTCCGCCCGGCTGGTGTAGCCCGAGAGGCCATCTTTCTTACGCAGGGTGTCAAACTGATCTGCGCGTCCAGTGAGGATCTTGTGTACATACGACTGATGCGATGTATCGAAGATGATCGGATCTTTCGGCGAATCAAACACCGCATGCAGAGCAAGCGTCAGCTCAACCACTCCGAGGTTCGGCCCAAGGTGTCCGCCGGTGGCTGAGACTTTCTGGATGAGGAACTCGCGGATGTCATCAGCCAGAAGCTCGAGCTCCTCCACTGACATGTCTTTCACGTCAGCGGGAAGCGATAGATCTTCAAGCTTTTTCACGTATCCTCGCTGCTCCTTCACATCGCTTGGTTTCTGCTTTAGCGGCAGGCTGTTACGGCCACCGCTTGTTCTGCACAACTTTACACGCCACCGAGTTTGCCTCGGCGGAACCCTTGGAAGTTTTTGCAGCCAAACCTATGCGGGCACCAGGCTGCACACAACTTCAAAATGATGGGTCATCGGGAAAGCATCCACCAGTGCCATCCGCTCAACCACATACCCATTGTTTCCCCAGCTAGCAAGGTCTCGCGCAAAGGTAGCTGGATCGCATCCAATATGAATTACGCGCTGCGGGTTGTACTGCGCAATATCTTCAACAACGTGCGCACCTGCACCCGTTCTGGGAGGGTCGAGGACGACAAGGCCTGGATCCGCGAAACCAATAAGTCCTGTTTCAACTGGGTGGCTATGCACCGTAACATCAAAGCCTGACAGGCACTGTTGCTTTTCTTGGGTTGCGGCAACCGAGTAATCAACACTGTCAATATGTGGGTGGCCACCCATCGCTTTGCTTATCGACGGCACAAACACCCCCACCCCGCCATACAAATCCCACCCAATTGGCCGCTCATAATCATCGGCTGCCCAATCGGTGATGTAACGGGAGTACGTTGCCGGCGCGGCACTGTGTGCCTGCCAGAATGCGGTTGGCGGGAAGACAAATTCAAAGTCTTCTACCTGTCCCCCGGCTTCCACGGGCACTACTTCTGTGACGGCCATATCACCTTCAATAACCGTTTCCATCCACTCAATGCGTCGCCCGCGCTGAGCCTTGGCGGTTTCAACAACATGGCGCTGACCGTGGGAATCCATCACCACGACAAGTTCTGCTCCCGGCGTGAAGGTGCGCGCGCCTGGCCCGACGATTCCATCCAAAGCTCCCGGGACCACCTGCGTGCACGCGACATCCGCAACGATGTCATTGCTACGGGCTTTGCGTACCCCGGCGCGACCATCCTGGCCTACCCCCAAGCGAGTGCGCGTGCGCCAACCGAGTGTTGGTTCAAGCGTTTCTTCCTCAAGATCAATGGCAAGATCAAAGCCCCGAAGCACCAGGCTGGACTCGGTATGGTGAACCAGCTGCCCGATGAGAACCTCACGTTTGAAGCGCTGTTGTGCCGCCGGCGCGATGTGCGAGTAATCGCAGCAGCCCGCGTCCGCAGCGGCAGCTGGGCAGGCATGCTCCACACGGTCTGGGGAAGGTTCAAGAACCTCCACTACATCAGCCCGCGCCCAACGCTTTTTCACCCGATCAAGCGTGACGCTCACAGTGTCACCCGGAATGGCCCCACCAATAAAGACGACGCGACCATCAGGTGCGTACGCAACCGCCTCGCCGCCATGAGCCATCGCATGGGGTCGCAACGTCAGCGTGGCACCACGAGTGAGGTCCCCTGAAGGGTCAGACATTAGTTCTCATTCTCCGGGTGTTGTGCCTGCTGGGCCTGCTGCGCCATTGCCTGCTGCAACTGCGCTGCCAACGGGGCGGGGATTTCCACCGGCAGAGAATTTCCCGCCAGAACCGGGGTGGTGCCACGGTAAATGAACGAGCGGGCGATAACACCGCGCGCCAACTCTGCCAGATCGTCTTCCTTGCCGTGCGGGGCAGCCAGCGTCATGCGGTAGAGCCAACGCGGGCCTTCCACACCGATGATGCGGATAACGCCGTTGTCCCCACTGCCAACAACCTCACGGCCCCACGGACCGGTTTCAAATTCGGCGGGCATGCCTTCACCGCGCATCCCCTCGGCAATCTCGTCGGAGGACTCCTCCCACATCCCGCCAGAGTTCGGTGCGGCGAACGCCACTGGAGTCATCCGGCCAAACTCCGTCACCACATGCAACATGCGTGGGCCGTTCTCCCCCATTTCCACCTGCACCTGGGAGTTCTTTGGCAACGGCAGCGCAATGGAGCCCAAGTTCAACACACCATCAGAGACATCGCTGAAATCGAAGTCATTGATATCCACGTTGTCCCCATCAAATGGGCCGGACTCCCCGCCAATCGCGTCGTGTGGGATGGACACCGGATCCGTACTCGAATCAGCAACACCAACAGAAGGTTCAGTGTCAGTGGTGTCTAGGGCGTCGGTGGACTCCTGTGCGACGTCGATAAGCTCCTTGGCTTCTGCCTGATCCTCATTGGATACTTCTGCTTGCTTCTTCTTCCCAAATGGCCACAGTGCCATGATCTTCCTCGCTTTAGTCGTTGTTGAAAGGGTGTAGGGATGGGGATCTCTTAGGAAAAAGAGTGAACACCAGTGGAGCCGTAGCCGCCCGCACCGCGTTCCGTCTCATCCAAGTCCTCCACCTCGACGAAGTCCGGCAATTCCACGCGCTGAACAACCAGCTGGGCGATGCGCATGCCACGCGTTACCTCAAAAGGTGTGTCCCTGTCCGTGTTCAGCAGGCAGACCTTGATCTCACCACGATAATCCGCATCAATCGTGCCAGGAGTGTTCACAATGGTCACGCCATGCTTTGCAGCCAAACCGGAACGCGGATGAACCAAACCGACAGTGCCCAGCGGCAAAGCCAATGCAATACCCGTACCCACGAGCTTGCGCTCTCCCGGGGCAAGGGTCAGGTCTTCCGTTGCATGAAGATCAACCCCAGCATCACCACGATGCGCGCGCTGTGGCAACGGCAAATCAGGGTCAAGCCGCTTCAGCGGAATCGGGCCGATACTGCTAAGTCCAGAAATATTCGTCGTATCTGTCACGCGCCCCACACTACGTCACCCGCTACCTTCTGCGCGCGAGTGCGCCGGGGATCACATGGGCAACGCGGGTACAGAATGTTCAAGCATGAGAAGGATGCCTAACATAGGAGCCGTGAGTGAGAACAACGAGTCAGCCAACGCAACCACTGCACCGACTGTGAACCCGGCCACGAGCACCGTGCTCTATTCCGAACGCCAATGGGTGCCCGTGTGGTGGTGGGTATTGGCCGCTGCTTTTGCTGGACTCATGGGAGCGCAGGTCGGACACAACCGCTCATTGGTGTACTTGATCGCCACATTCCTCATCGTGGGCGCACTCTTGGCGTGGTACCTCACCTACTTGTCCTCAACCGTGTTGAAGGTGGAGCAAGACTCCGATGGAACACGATGGCTCGTGGTCGGCGATGCGAATTTGCCCAACACGGTTGTCTCCCGCTCCCTCGCCGTTCCTAAGACTGCGAAGCAAAATGCGCTCGGCCGGCAGCTCGACCCCGCCGCTTACTTAGTCCACCATGCATGGGTGAAGGAGCTGGCACTACTCGTCCTAGATGACCCAGAGGACCCCACGCCGTACTGGCTCATCTCCACAAAGAACCCCGAAGCACTCCTGCGCGCATTCGTGCCTGACCAAGCCGATGCGGCGGTGGAGCCGCTCAGCCGGTAACCCCCTACTGCCTCCCCTCCGGGGAATTACTCGCAGTCGAGGCAGATCTTGGCGCCGTTGTCGTCCGTGTGGCCGAGGCGGTTGTTCTTCTGCACAAGGAAGCAAGAGGCACAGGTGAACTCATTGTCCTGCTTCGGCACAACGGACACGTTGAGTTCCTCGCCGGTGAGATCCACCGTTGGCGGATCAAATGCGTCCACGACTTCCCCGTCATCATCCATGCTGCTGCCAGCAGCTTCGGCCGCCTTCAGGCCTTCGAGCGAGTCCGTCTCAATCTCGTCATCGAGGCGCCGGCGGGGAGCATCATAATCAGTGGCCACTAAGGGGTCTCCTTCTGATACTTTCTGTGCCCTGCATGACCGTGTTCCGCTGCGCGGAAGCAGTCGATGCAATGACCTTTATTGCGTACTTTCGACGCGATACTAAATCACGATTGCCTAGATGTCATGTTTCCCCCGCGGAGGGTAGTTTCGGCGTGTCGCCACACGGGAGTGAATGTGGCATTCCAGATAGCTCTTCACGCGCTTCCGTGCTGGTCAAAAGACTCCCCTCACTAGAGATCTTGCGCGCCATAATGCTAGTGTTGGTGACACGTCACATAAAGGGAGGGATTGAGGATGCGCATTGGAATCCTGGGCGCGGGCAAACTTGGCACCGTCCTAGGCAGACTCGCCGTCGCAGCAGGGCATGACACAACGTTGGCCAGCTCCGGTGATCCAGCAGCAATCGAGCTCATCGTCAGCGCCCTCGTGCCCGGCGCGCGTACCGCTACGGTCCGAGAGGTCGCGGATACTGCCGATGTTGTGATCCTCGCGCTTCCCCTCCGCAACTTCCGCCAGTTACCCGCACATGCACTAGCCGGAAAGCTCGTAATTGATGCCATGAATTACTGGTGGGAAACGGACGGCCATGACCCCGAACTGGCCGAGGCACATTCTTCACGGCTGGTGCAAGAACATCTGAAGGATTCCCGCGTGGTCAAGGCTTTCAACCACATGGGTTACCACGACCTCGATGAGGGCCCTGGCACTGGCAAAGCCATCGCTGTCGCGGGTGACAGCGCAGAGGACGTCGCCCTCGTGGGCACGCTCGTTCGCGACTTCGGTTTTGAGCCATTGTCGCTAGATTCCCTCGACGCTGGCATCGCTTTACAGCCCGGCTATCCAGCGTTCGGCGCGAATGTGGACGCACTAACACTGCGCACACTGTTGATTGACCATGAGAAGGAGATGCCATGACCACGTTAGATCCCACAGCTATTGAGTTCGGCCTAGATACGTTCGGAGACCTACCGCGTGAGGCGGATGGCTCCCTGTTCACGCACGCGAAGGCTATCCGCGCAACGTTGGAGGAAGCCGTGCTTGCGGATTCCATTGGGGTGGACACCTTCACCGTTGGTGAGCACCACCGGCCGGATTACGCCATCTCTTCCCCACCAACGATGTTGGCCGGAATTGCTACTGTCACGAAGCGCATGAAATTGGCTTCAGGCGTGACTGTGCTCTCCTCCGATGATCCGGTACGCGTGTTTGAGCAGTTTGCCACCCTTGACGCATTGTCCAATGGTCGCGCGGAGGTCATTCTTGGGCGTGGCTCCTTCACGGAATCGTTTCCTCTGTTCGGCTACAAGCTGGAGGACTACAACCGCCTGTTTGAGGAAAAGCTCAATCTGTGGGCGGAGATTGTTAAGGAGGAGCCAGTTACCTGGTCCGGGCACACGCGTCCCGCACTGGAGAACGCGGACTTGTACCCGAAGACGGAACGTAGCCTGACCACGTGGATTGGTGTTGGTGGTTCACCGGAATCTGTGGTGCGCACTGCACGTTATGGTTTCCGCCTCATGCTAGCGATCATCGGCGGGGCACCTGTGCGTTTCAAACCCTACGTAGACCTGTACAAGCAGGCCACCGAGCAACTTGGTACCGCCGCTCATCCCGTGGGCGTGCACTCCCCCGGCTTTGTTGCGGATACTGATGAGGAAGCCAAGGAGATCATCTTCGAGGAGTACGCCGCCGCCCAGCACCGCATCGGTGTCACTCGTGGGTGGCCGCCACTAACCCGTGACCGGTTTGAGGCGGAAATCAACCATGGCGCACTCACCGTGGGATCCCCCGAGACCGTGGCAAAGAAGATCGCCAACACCGTTCGCACCCTCGATCTTGGGCGCTACGACATGGTCTACTCCACCGTTGGACACATTCCGCATTCCGCCCGAATGCGCTCCGTGGAGCTTTACGGCACCAAGGTCATTCCACTCGTGCGCGACATGCTCGCCGAAAGCTAATGCTGGACCCGCGCCGTGGGCCCCGGGTTCCGGCGCGGTTTCAACGTGGCATTGGGGAGCTTCGGCGCCGGCAACCAACTCATTCCGTCACCATTTTTACCGGGGCCACCAAGGCCTACGTACCCCTCAACTTCACCGAATCGCTCTGACCTGTCCTGCCACTGGGCGCGTGCTGTTTTGATCTCTTCATAGTCACGGCCGATGAAGTTCCACCACATCACAATCTCTTCCTCAAAGGGCGTACCACCAATGAGTACGGCATAAACCCACTCATCCGTGGTGTTGTGAATACGCATCGCTGTCTCCCCCACGCCCATGTAGCCAATTGCGCGCGCTGGGAGGGGAATGTTTTCCAGGTGGATCCCAGGGACGTCGACAAGCAATCCATGCTCAAAGTCAGGATTGAGCGCCAGTTCAACCTCAGCACCTGGCGCAATGCGAAGTTCAACCCCAAGAAGAGGGCTATGCGTATCGACGGGGCTTCGCTCACCCCCGAATTCCCCCAAGAACACCCGCATCACTCCCGTTGGCTGGGCTGCGGGACCAAGCGTGACCTCCGGTGGCACGTAATGTTCAAATGCTCGTGGAGCGGTACGCCGGGCATCTTCCGGCAGCGCGATCCACAACTGCACACCATGGAGGACGGATGTGTCCGCGGTTGAAGTTTCGGAGTGGCAAATCCCCTCGCCCGCCGTCATGAGATTCACTTCACCGGGATGCACCACACCGCGCCCACCACCGGAATCAATGTGTGCGATCTTCCCCTGAAACAACCAGGACACCGTCTGCAACCCGCAGTGTGGATGTGGGGCGACATCCATCCCACCAGTAACTGCAACGCCATCGGGGCCGTAATGGTCGACAAAGCACCACGCGCCAATCATCGGTCGCTGTCGATGCGGAATCGTACGGTGCACCTTCATTCCACGTGGACCACCGAGCGGCACATCCCGTGGCAGAATGACCTCCACGGGCCTGAAATCATCCGCTCTAGACTGAGCTGCCAACATGTGCTGTTCATCCTGACTCATACTGTTCCAATCGGCACACTAACGCAGAGGCTCAAACGCCCCCGCCGAAGCCAGCGCCTCACGGAATTCCTCCCACACACCCGGCGCGGCGGCTGCGGTTAGTTCGCCGTCTTTACCGGACGCGCTTAGCCCTGGGTGCTGCACGTACGCACCGGCTTCCGCAGCGATGAGCGCCCCAGCGGCGTAATCCCACGGGTGGATTCCGTGCTCGTAGTAGGCGTTGACGGTGCCTTCCGCTAATGCACACAAGTCAAGCGCAGCCGACCCCATACGCCGAATGTCGCGTACCTGTGGGAGAAGTTCAGTGATGATCGTGGCCTGCTGCGCACGCCATTCGGGGGTGTAGGAAAAACCAGTGGCAACGAGCGCATGGCTGACGCTGTCGGGCTGCTGGGGCGCACAGGTGAGTTGGTGCCATTCTTCATCACTCTCCACGAAGGCCCCCTCCCCTTTGCGCGCGATGAATGTGCGCCCAGTAGCCACGTTGATCACCACAGCAGCAAGCAGGTCATCACCGGCAGCTGCAGCAATAGAAATCGCGTACTGCGGGATTCCGTAGAGGAAATTCACGGTGCCATCGATGGGATCCACGATCCAGCGGACACCGGAGTGGGAATCAAGAGATGTGCCTTCCTCCCCGACGATGCCATCATCAGGCCGCAGCTCCGTGAGAGTGTGCGTGATGTACGCCTCCGACTCTTTATCCACCACCGTCACTGGGTCAACGTCGGAGGATTTTGTTTCGGTTGTGCGTGCCAACGCGCCCGATGTGACGAGTTCCTCGCGGCGGGTGCGCACGAGTTTCGCTGCACCAAGCGCTGCTTCCAAGGCCACGGCTAGCAGTTCAGTCGTGTCATAGTCCATGTGATTTTCTGTGCCAGTCATCGTGCCCAACCTTAGGTGAGATTGATAGGTAAACTCGGCCGGTATGAATAACGGGAATCTCCCCGCAGGTGGGAACTACTGTTGCGGCATCGATATTGGTGGCTCCGGCGTCAAGGGCGCTTTGGTCAACATGGACACCGGTGAGTTTGTTACGGAGCGCATCAAGATTGAAACTCCGCAACCAGCCACTCCTGAGGCGGTTGCAAGGACGGTCGCGGAGATCGTCGACAAGCTGAAGTGGGACGGCCCGGTGGGCATCTGCATGCCAACAGTGGTGAAGGATCAGGTTGCGCGCCTCGCCGCGAATATTGATTCCTCATGGATTGGCACCAACGTCCACGACCTCTTCGAGGAGCACCTGCCTGGCCGCAGCATTGCAGTGCTTAATGACGCGGATGCGGCAGGCCTCGCCGAAGTTGCCTTCGGCGATGAGCTTGCCCGGTCTGGTGCTGTTCTCTTCCTCACCTTCGGCACTGGCATTGGTTCCGCTTTCCTGGTGGATGGCACACTGTTCCCCAACACCGAAATTGGTCACATGATGGTGGGCAAAAAGGAAGCAGAGCACCAGGCGTCATCCGCTGTACGGGACCGCGAAGAACTCAGCTACAAACAGTGGGCAAAGCGCGTGGATAAAGTGCTCAAAGAATACGAGCGGCTGTTTAACCCCAACGCTTTTGTTGTTGGCGGTGGTATCTCCCGCAAGGCCGATAAATGGGTGCCCTACCTCACCGTTGACACACCGGTTGTCCCCGCCCAGCTCCGCAACCGCGCAGGTATTGTCGGTGCAGCAATGGCCGTGACCAAAGATGTCGCACCGTAGCGGATAAACCCCTGAAAGAAAAACCACAAAACAGTGGCGAAGCTCAGCTGTGCGTGCGTATGCTGTACGGTTGTCCTTTAACCACTGGTCGTCTTGCCTATCTCCATGGGATGGCAAAATAGACTTCAGCATGTGAGGTTGTTGGATTCACCCCGCGGGGCTTGACCCCCGTCAACGCAAATGCGCGTACCGTGGGGCGGACAACATCCATTAGCAGTGATGAGTGCACGAAAGGTCGTACGTGGCAGCTAGCACCCCTTCCAGCAAGAAGAGCCCTGAAACCGCCGACGCGGCAACCCAGGCACCCGGTGACACCGGGGCGGCTTCTCCTGCGCGCGCAACCGCCAAGAAGACTGCAAAAAAGACCGCAAAGAAAACCACCAAGAAGGCAGTGAAGAAAGCCGCACCAAAGACGGCGAAAAAGACTGTGAAAAAGACGGCACGGAAGACCGCGGCGAAGAAGACCACTGCCAAGGCTGCCGCCTCGACCACTGCTGCTGCTGACAATGCGGATGTGGCAGCCACTGAAGAGTCTACGACGGCCGCGCCGGCGAAAAAGGTGGCGAAGAAGACGGTAAAGAAGACTGTTAAAAAGACAGCAAAGAAAACCGCTAAGAAAACAGCCCGGAAGACCACGGCTAAGAAGACCGTGCGTAAAACGGCTGCGAAGAAGACAGTGAAGAAGACTGCTGCAGCGCAGGCCACGAAGGCAGACGAGCTGGAGGACGAGCTCGATGCCGATGAGGCAGATGCCGCGGATGATGTGGATGATGCACTGATCGACGATGACATGGACGGCGATGAGCTGGATGATGATTATGATCCGGAGCTCGCTGAGGATGAGGACCTCGATGATGAGGACGAGGTCGTCGACGATGAGGACGAAGAAGAGGATGACTCTGAATTCGTTCCTGAGCTCGGCCAGGAAAGCGAGGCCGGTGAGTCCGCACCGGCTGGATCCGCGGATGAGGATGAGGATGATGCTGGTAACTCGGCACCGTCTGTCTGGGACATCGAGGAGTCCGCTGCACTGCGCCAGGCGCGTAAGGATGCACAGCTCACCGCTTCCGCTGACTCGGTTCGTGCGTACCTGAAGCAGATTGGCAAGGTTGCCCTGCTGGACGCTGAGCAGGAGGTCTCCCTGGCTAAGCGGATCGAGGCTGGGCTTTACGCCCAGTACCGCCTGGATGAAATGCAGCGTGCCGCCGATGAGGGCGACAAGGATGCCAAGCTCACCCCTGCCGTGAAGCGTGACCTGCGCGCCGTGGCACGTGATGGACGTAAAGCAAAGAATCACCTGCTGGAGGCAAACCTGCGCCTAGTGGTCTCTTTGGCTAAGCGCTACACCGGCCGCGGTATGGCTTTCCTGGACCTCATTCAGGAAGGCAACCTGGGCCTCATCCGCGCGGTGGAGAAGTTTGACTACTCCAAGGGCTACAAGTTCTCCACGTATGCAACGTGGTGGATCCGCCAGGCCATTACCCGCGCCATGGCTGACCAGGCACGCACCATTCGTATTCCGGTGCACATGGTCGAGGTCATCAACAAACTTGGCCGCATTCAGCGTGAGCTGCTGCAGGACCTTGGGCGTGAGCCGACCCCGCAGGAGCTGGCGAAGGAAATGGACATCACTGAGGAAAAGGTGCTGGAGATCCAGCAGTACGCTCGTGAGCCCATCTCCTTGGACCAGACCATTGGTGACGAGGGCGATAGTCAGCTCGGTGACTTCATTGAGGATTCCGAGGCAGTCGTTGCCGTTGACGCCGTGTCCTTCACCTTGCTGCAGGATCAGCTCCAGGACGTGCTGCACACGCTGTCTGAGCGTGAAGCTGGCGTTGTGCGTCTGCGCTTCGGGCTTACGGACGGTATGCCACGCACGCTCGACGAGATCGGTCAGGTTTACGGCGTGACGCGTGAACGTATCCGTCAGATCGAGTCGAAGACGATGTCGAAGCTGCGCCACCCGTCACGTTCGCAGGTGCTGCGCGATTACTTGGACTAGATCCGTCTTCCGTACTCCCCCACTCCCCGGTGCTGTTCATTTCAGCCCGGGGAGTTACCAATCTCGCAGGTATGCGATGCGCTCACGCAGTTGTTCCGCTGTGCACAGTGCGGTGGGCGGACCACCACATGCTTTACGCACTTCCGTGTGGATCGCGCCATGTGGGCGCCCCGTGCGTGATGCAACAATTGATACGCGTGTGTTGAGCTCTTGCCTCAACGCCGGGATGTCTTCCGATGCGACGCCGCTCGAGGGCCTTTCGGTTATGCGCGTTCCCCCAAGCCCCAACCCACTTTTCTCCGCAGCCTCTTGCGCTGCCTTTTGCTTTTGTTGGGCTTTCTCCTCTGCTTCACGGGCATCAAGCTGATCGGCTTGGCGCTTACGCAGAAGGGTTTTCACTTGTTCTGCATCCAGCAGCCCTGGGAGGCCGAGGAAGTCTTGTTCCTCTTCCGTGCCTGCGAGGGTGGGCGTGCCATAGGTGGAGCCATCAAAGATCAGGGAATCGAGCTCAGCGGAAGCACCGATGGACTCGTAGCTCGGTCCCTCATCTGGTTCGGTTTGCTGGCGGTTGGCCTGCTCCAGCAATTCATCGGACCAACCCTGTTCGCGGTGAGGCTTGCCCAAGACGTGATCACGGGAGACTTCCATGTCCTCCGCCAAGCGCAGAAGCACCGGAACGGAAGGCAGGAAGATGGATGCGGACTCACCCGGCATGCGGGAACGCACAAACCGGCCAATAGCCTGGGCGAAAAATAGCGGTGTGGATGCTGATGTGGCGTATACACCAACCGCCAGGCGGGGAACGTCCACTCCCTCGGACACCATGCGCACTGCCACCATCCACTCGTCTTGGGAGGCAGAGAATTCGTCGATGCGTTTGGAAGACCCGGGTTCGTCGGAAAGCACCACGGTGACGGGCGTAGAGCTGATCTTTTGCAAGATCTTCGCGTACGCACGCGCGGTGGTTGTATCGGTGGCGATCACGAGCCCACCCGCATCCGGCATGTTCGCACGGATTTTCAGCAGACGAGTATGCGCTGCCTGGAGCACCGCAGCGATCCAATCCCCCTTCGGGTCAAGGGCTGTCTTCCACGCGCGTGCAGTTTGTGCCGCATCGAGTGGCTCCCCCAGCCGAGCTGAATATTCTTCGCCGGCGGAATCTCGCCACTGGGCTTCACCGCTGTAGGCCAGAAAGACTACGGGGCGCACAACGCCATCTTTGAGCGCTTCTGCGTAGCCGTAGGTGTAATCCGCGCGGGAGACAAGATGCCCTTCCCCATCTTCGGTGTAGGTAACAAAGGGGAT
Source organism: Corynebacterium sp. MSK041 (assembly GCF_030232265.1). Classification (GTDB taxonomy): domain Bacteria; phylum Actinomycetota; class Actinomycetes; order Mycobacteriales; family Mycobacteriaceae; genus Corynebacterium. The sequence continues at coordinate 428,214 of NZ_JASPJK010000001.1, read as the reverse complement.
CTGCGAATCATCAGACCGGAACGGCGTACCGGTGAGCGCTAGACGGTGCTCCACGTCATTGTATGCCTCGCGCACACCGTCACCCCAGCTCTTCGCATCGCCGGCATGGTGGATCTCATCCAAAATCACGAGAGTGCGACGAGCACTTGCTACCGCGTGGTGCTTGAACGGGTGCATGCCCACCTGGGCATAGGTGACCACGACGCCGTCATAGGCCGGGTTCACCGCCGACGAGTTAGTAAACGCCGGATCAAGCGACAAACCGAACCGCGCTGCCGCCTGGGACCACTGCACCTTGAGGTGTTCCGTGGGCACCACCACGATGATGCGCTCCACGGTTTTCTCCGCGTGCAGCATGCTGGCGAGCGTCAACGCAAAGGTGGTCTTTCCGGCACCGGGCGTAGCCACGGCAAGGAAATCCTTGGGCTTGTGCGCAAAGAATTGATCAAGGGCCTCCTGCTGCCAGAGACGAAGAGTCGGCCCCGCGGCGGCGTGGGTCACTTCCTGCGCAGCCCCTTGAAAATCCGCTCACAGTCCGGACAGACGGGCGAACCTGGCTTCGCCTGCTTACGCACAGGGAACGTCTCCCCGCACAGGGCGACAACCATGGCGCCGGAGACAGCGGAGTTGACGATCTGGTCTTTCTTTACGTAGTGGAAAAACTTCGGAGTGTCGTTGTCCTGCGAGGTGTCTTCGCGGACATCGGGCCGTTCGATCGTTTTGGTGGTTGTCTGAGTCACAGACACCATCATGCCTCATTCCCACGGTAAGTCGCATAAGCCGTGGGCACCGGTCTACCCTTGGTGCCTATGAGCACTGCCCACGGCGACAATGACGACAACATCATCGTCGATGCTGCCGTAACGGATTCCACGCAGGCGCAGCCATCAGCGACGTCCAAGCCACACAGGAAACTTCTGCACCGTCGCGCGCAGTTGATCACCAGCGCCCGTCGCTCCCCTTCAGAGAATCGTCGCTCCCGCGAAACCAAGTACTTGATTCTGCAGGGCCTGCGTATCCCCTTCGTACTGCTATCCATCGCAGCAGTGTTGTGGTGGCACAACTGGTGGCTCGCACTCATCTTCTTCTGCATCTCCATCCCCTTGCCATGGATCTCCGTGGTCATTGCGAATGACAGCAATGAGGTGCGGGACAAGCGGACACAGAATGTGTACAAGCCGGCCGCTGCACGCCACCAGATGCTTGTTGCCCACCAACAGGCGCAATTGTCCTCTGGGCGCGCGGACAGTGGCGAGCACGATGAGAATCCAGGCACAATCGACCACATCTAGGCATACGTAGAAAGGCGACATCGTGTCCGCAGCTTTTTCGGCAGATATTGCACGGGAGTTAACCCGCGAATTGCGTGAGGCAGGCCTCACCGCAGATTCCATCGCCGCGCACCTGGGCCCAGATGCCACGGATGCGCTTTACCGGGGTGAGCCCGGCGCGGTGCTAGCTGCATGCGATGGGTCGCGCCTGTCTGATTTGATTCGGTTCTTTCTCTTGCGCCAGCCGTTCACGCCCACGGAGCTTGCGGACATACTCTCACCGCGTCTTGCTTTAGCGCTTATCGACGATGGATGGGCCACCACAACCCCCTCCGGTGACGTGACTGTCGCAGTTGATGTGCGCCCGCACGTCATCGCCGGTGAGGACAGATTTGTCTTTTCTGATTGTGATGCTTCGGTGACGCAACACGTTCCGGGGCCTGATCATGTTCTGGGTGTGGGTGCGGCGAGTTTGTCCTTGTTGTCCGCTACCCCGCTGACTCCTGTGGATTCCGTGTTGGATCTTGGCACTGGTTCGGGCGTTCAGGCTTTGGCTCAGTCTGGGTGTGCGCAGCGCGTGGTGGCCACAGATCTGCATGCACGTGCACTGGATTTTGCTCGTGCCACGATGGCCGGTGCCGGTGTGACCAACGTGGACATCCGCGAAGGCTCCTGGTTTGAACCTGTTATCGGGGAGAAATTCGACCGTATCGTTGCCAATCCCCCGTTCGTGGTGGGCCTTCCGGAGGTAGGCCACGTGTACCGGGATTCCGGTTTGAATCTCGATGGCGCCAGCGAGTTGGTGGTGCATACGGTGCCACAGCATCTTGCAGAAAATGGCACCGCGTTCATTCTGGGCGCATGGATTCATGCTGATGATGAGCCGTGGGATCGTCGTGTGGCGTCCTGGTTCCCACAAACAGGAGTGTCGGCCTGGGTGTGCCAACGCGACATCGTGGACCCAGCTTTGTATGTATCCACCTGGCTTAAGGATGAATCTGTAGATCCGCGTTCCAAGGACGGGATTGAACGTACTCGTGCATGGCTGCAACACTTCCGCGATGCCGGTGTGCGTGCGGTGGGCTTTGGCTGGATCTTCATTCGGGATATTGGGGATGCGCCGAGTGAACTCACCTTTGAAACATTGGACCAGCCATTGACTGATCCCCTCGGCCCCGAGGTGGAGGAATACTTCATGCGAATGGAGTGGCTGCGCAGCTCGTCCCAAGAGGACATTTTGCAGTCGCGTTATGCTGTGCGACCTGGTGTTGCGCTAGAAGATGTGAGCGTGGCGGATGCGCATAACGGTATGGGCTTTGAGCCGAAGGTGAAGCGCTTGACCCGCACGGATGGGCCACGCTTCACTCACGATATCGATGATGCTGTGGCATCCATTGTCTCTGGACTGAATCCTGATGGCTTACCGTTGAGTGAGATCGTGGCGTTGTGGGCGGCAGCGCAGGGCCTCGATGATGCACAAGAAGAGGCACTGGCTGTGGAGGCCACCGGCATCGTCGTGGATTTGATCCGGCATGGTTTCGTCCTGCCCGCTGACCTGATCCGCCGCCACAGCGCTTAGAAGGAGCTATACCCACATGAAAGCTATTCTGACTCGCGTTACCCAAGCCTCCGTCACCGTTGACGGAGAGGTCGTCGGCGCGATTGACTGCCCCGACACCGGTGGCATCCTCGCCTTGGTGGGTATCGGCCGCAATGACAGCGATGACGCGTGGGAAGTGATGGCCCGAAAGATTGCGGAGCTTCGCATTCTTGAAGGTGAGGTCTCCGTAGAAGATACTGGCGCACCGGTGCTCTTGGTCAGCCAGTTCACTCTCATGGGGCAGACAAAGAAAGGACGCCGTCCTTCTTGGTCTGAGGCGGCACCAGGTGATGTTGCAGAGCCCGTCATCGGAAAGATTGCACGAGCTTTAACGGAGCGTGGCATCCACGTCGAACAGGGCCGCTTCGGAGCAATGATGGATGTTGCTTCCGTGAACTCAGGTCCTTTCACCGTTCTTGTTGAATGTTGAGCGTTTGCTGATAAAGTCCAACAGGTAGGTTTTAAACTCGTTTGCTCCTACATCGGGCCCACATTGAACCCAATGTGAGCAGCAAAAACAGACGTTCTTCAATTCTGGGAACAAAGCTGCCTGGTCCGGCGTTAATAGGTTAGATTCGCGAGACTTAAAGGAGCCCGATCACCATGACCCAACCCAATGTGGATCGTGTCGACAACAACGAGGAAAAGGTTGATCGCGGGAGCCGACGTAATCAGACGAATGACAACCCGTCGGCGGACCTTGTCCGCGTGTACCTCAACGGCATTGGCAAGACTGCTCTACTCAACGCCGAGGAGGAAGTGGAGCTCGCACAGCAGATTGAGGTCGGCCTGTACGCCCAGCATCTCCTCGATGATCCTGAGGTGAAGCTCACCCGCGCGAAGACCCGCGATCTGAAGATTTTGGCAAAGCAAGGCCGCAAGGCCCGCTCCCACCTGCTGGAAGCAAACCTCCGCCTGGTCGTCTCCTTGGCTAAGCGCTACACCGGCCGTGGCATGCCGCTTTTGGATCTCATCCAGGAGGGCAACCTTGGCCTCATCCGTGCGATGGAGAAGTTCGACTACGCAAAGGGCTTTAAGTTCTCCACCTACGCAACGTGGTGGATCCGCCAAGCTATCACTCGTGGCATGGCCGACCAGTCCCGCACGATTCGCCTCCCAGTCCACTTGGTAGAGCAGGTAAATAAGCTCTCCCGCATTCGCCGTGAGATGTACCAGTCCCTCGGCCGTGAACCCACGAATGAGGAGCTCTCGGAGGAATCCGGCATTGAGGAAGCCAAGATTGAGATGCTCCTGCGCCAGTCGCGCGATCCGGTGAGTCTGGACATGCCGGTGGGCGCGGACGAAGAAGCACCGTTGGGCGATTTCATTGAGGATGCAGAAGCGGCGGACGCTGAGGACGCTGTAGTCTCTGTGCTGCGGCACGATGACATCAATGACATCATCGGTGGCCTCGAGCAGCGCGAGCAAGATGTGATTCGTTTACGCTACGGCCTCGATGACGGTGTGCCTCGCACACTCGATCAGATTGGCCGCAAGTTCGGGCTATCACGCGAACGTGTGCGCCAAATCGAGCGCGAAGTGATGAGCAAACTTCGTGCTGGTGAACGCGCGGATCGCCTGCGCGACTACGCCTTCTAAAATACAAGTTTTTTCACCTCACCCGGCTTCCACTCTTTGCCTTGAGTGGACCGGGTGTTTGCCTGTCATACGCCCCGCGGCCACTATTCTCGGCTACCATTGGCCAGAGTTTGTCCTGCGATGAGTCCAAAAGGATATCTACTGTGAGAGATCTGGTTGACACCACCGAGATGTACCTGCGTACGGTCTACGAGCTGGAGGAAGAAGGCATCGTTCCGCTGCGCGCGCGTATCGCCGAACGCCTAGACCAGTCGGGCCCCACGGTGTCTCAGACGGTGGCACGCATGGAGCGTGACGGTCTCATCATTGTGGAGCATGACCGCTCTTTGTCCCTCACCCCGCGTGGCCGTGAGCTTGCAACCTCTGTGATGCGTAAGCACCGCTTGGCGGAACGCCTCCTCACAGACGTGTTGGGATTGGACCTGAGCAAGGTTCACGCCGAGGCATGCCGTTGGGAGCATGTGATGAGTGAAGAGGTAGAGCGCAAGCTGATTGACGTGTTGGAGGATCCCACCCGCTCCCCCTTTGGCAACCCCATCCCAGCACTGAGTGAATTGGGATACGCGGCGGACAAGGAGTTCGACCTGGGCGTGCGGGTGAATGAGTTGAACCTCAACGAACCAGTCAAAGCTGAGGTCGTGCAGATCAATGAGATTCTTCAGCTTGATTCGGAGCAATACTCCTCTATTTGCCGCTTTGGTATCAATCGTGGCACCAAGGTGACGCTCACAGGCAAACCGCATGGTGCTGTGACTGTCACAACGGAGAATGGCTCGGAGATTGAGCTGACACCGGACCTGGTTCACGCGCTACGCGTGAAGAAGCTGGAGGGTTAAACCGTGGCTCAACTCGTTGTCACTGGTGGTGCCGGATATGTAGGAAGCGTGTGCACCAAGGTGCTCTTGGACGCAGGCCACGATGTCACGGTTGTAGACAACTTCTCCACGGGTAACCGCGATGCGGTTGTGCCCGGCGTGAATCTGGTGGAGGGCGCCATCAACGATGTGATCGATGATGTCCTCTCCGGTGGCAACGTCGACGGTGTGCTCCATTTCGCGGCCCGTTCCCTTGTTGGTGAATCCGTGGAGAAGCCAGATGAGTACTGGTGTGACAATTTTGAAACGTCTCTGAAGCTGCTCAACTCGATGCGTGAGCACGGAGTGAACTCGCTTGTGTTTTCCTCCACTGCTGCCACCTATGGCGAACCAGAGCGTGTGCCCATCACCGAAGATATGCCCACTGCTCCCACGAATCCGTATGGTGCGACGAAGCTTGCTATTGACTACGCCATTACGTCGTATGCTGCCGCCTACGGTTTGGGGGCCACCAGCTTGCGGTACTTCAACGTTGCAGGTGCTTACGGCGGCTACGGCGAAAACCATGCCACGGAGACGCACCTGATCCCACTGGTTCTCCAGGTGGCGCAGGGCAAGCGCGAGAAGATCCTCATCTACGGCGATGATTGGCCTACGACGGATGGCACATGCGTGCGCGACTACATCCATATTCGGGACCTCGCCGATGCACACATGCTCGCGTTGGAGACGAACTCTCCTGGCACCCACCGGATTTTCAACCTTGGATCTGGTGATGGCTACTCAGTGAAGGAAGTCATTGAGGCGTGCCGTCGCGTCACGGGACACCCCATTCCCGCTGAGGTTGCACCGCGTCGTGCCGGTGACCCGGCCACCCTCATCGCTTCTTCCGAGCGCGCGAAAGAAGAGCTTGGGTGGTCCCCCACACGCACTGATCTGGACACCATCGTGGCCGATGCGTGGGAGTACACCCAAGCTCGCGGCTAAGCTGCTTCTTCCCCACCGCTCTCTCGTGCCAGCAACGCAGCACACGCGACCTCACAGCCCTCAAGAATGGTGGTGACCAACTGTTGTTGCTGCCCTGTTGCCATGACCTGCAAGCAAATCGCCGACATGGAATGCTGTGGCATTTCCTCCTGTGCGCAGGCGAGTGCGGTTGATGCCCACGAAGATAGTCCCCGGCTGATAGCCACGAGTGCCCACAAGCTCAACGCATTGGCGCGGATGACGCCACGGAAGTTCCGGGCAACTGTAATCAAAGCTGTGGCTGCTGTTTCAGGGTGATCAATTGCTTGCCCGATGAGGCAGTCTCGCAGTGGTGCCCGCATGAGGGATACAACGAGCGCGCGGAGCTCATCTTCATCTTTAAAGAGCTGTTCGAGCGTGGGGTGCGCATCATCCCCCACGAGTGGCAGTGGTTGCACGCTCCGCAAAGCCTGTCCCGCGGCGCGCACGACCTCTGCAGCACCAGACTCACCACAATCCAGCTTGCGGCAGAGCTCATCACTTTCTTTCCTTGCAGCGACGGTCAAAGCCTGAGCTGTTTTGGCAACCTTCTTGTTCGTACAGCACTCCTGCACGCAGTCAAAGAAGGCAAAGGTGTCTTCACGCGTCAGCGCTGGCAAAGTGCCGTTGTCACGCATGGCCTGCATCGCTGGGGAAGCAATGACTGATCCAATGATGCCGCGCTCCCATTCGATGCAGTCTGGGGCGACCTCTGGGCCGAAGACCATTTGGTACGGGGTGCCTTGGGCGATTTCGCTGACAGCCCAGCAGAACCCGATGAGCGGGTGTCCTCCGCCACATTGAATGCTTTCTAGCTCTGCGATGGCGGAGCGTGCACTGTCTGAGTCCGGAATGCGGGTGACAATCAGTGCGAAGTACGTCAAGCAAGCACCGTTGAGGTGCGTGGCTATTGCCTTGCGGACGTGATGAGCATGAACGATGTCAGCGCGCAGAACGGGCCCCAGGACGGGCCTATGCGGGTCCTCGTCATCGGGCACAAGACCAATGACAATAACGGATTCTTGGGGGTAATAGCCCAACGTGCCCGGAATCGTGGCAATGATGTTGGATGGACTGTCCACCAACGGGATGTCGGACAGCCATGGGTCGAAGAACGGATCGGATGAATTGTTTTCCCTCTGCGGGTTGTGTGAATGTGTCATATCTTCTTTGACTGCTTCACACCCCCAAACGGTTCCCTTCATTTCAAAAACTGGCCAATTTTTGTGTTCTGCGCCTGTGGAATCTCAGCAAAATTCCACAGGCGCACCGTAGAACCCTCTCTTTTAGGTGCCATTCCAAGGGATGTCGCACACCATGTCGCGGTGGGTCCGTATGGTGGGAATGAAAATATGCGCAGGCATCGTTGTAGAGGATGTGTGCGTTCACCGGTAGAACGTGAGAAGGAGGATGTTTTCAATGGCGTCAGATGACAAGCGTCACATGTATGAGCTGGAATACCCGGCCCCTGCCGTCGACGGCGGCGCGTCCTCCGGCCCCACCTTGATCATCGCAATGCAGGGCTACGCGGATGCGGGCCATGCCGTGGAAGGAGCCGCTGGGCACCTGAAGGCCGCATTGGATTCACGCACGGTGGCCACTTTCAATAACGATGAGTTGATTGATTACCGCTCGCGCCGCCCGATGGTAACCATGAGCGAGCACGAGATCACGGACATGGAGTCCATCGAGTTGGACATGCGTGTTCTGCGCGATTCCAAGGGCACATCGTTCCTGCTCCTGTCCGGCCCGGAACCGGATCTGCGCTGGGAGGCGTTTTCTAAGTCGGTGGCTGATCTGGTGGACCACTTCAATGTGGATAAAACCATCTGCCTGTACGCCGCCCCGATGGGTGCCCCCCACACGCGCCCTTTGGTGGTGTCTGCTCATGGGAATGACCGTGAATTAGTGGGCACAATGTTCACGTATGACGGCATGGTGTCTATGCCTGGTGCTGCCTCGGTGATGATTGAGCGTGAGCTTCATGCCCGCGGGCGCCGCGTTGCCGGTTACACCGCGCATGTTCCGCATTATGTGTCCGCATCGCCCTACCCGCATGCGGTGTTCCAGCTGCTGCAGTCCGTGTCCGACACCTCGCAGCTGCAGTTCCCGCTGCGTGCCATTGAGCAGGATATTGAGCGCGTGAATCTTCAGCTTGCGCAGCAGACCAATGATTCTGAGGAGATCTCGCAGGTCGTGCACCAGCTTGAGCAGCACTATGACCGCGAGATGGAGTCATACCGGAAGAAGAATCCGCAGAAGATGATGCCGGGGGAAGCTCAGGTGCCTAGTGGGGAGGAGATTGGGGAGGCGTTTGAGAACTTCCTCGCGGCGATCGATGACCGGGACCGCACGCGTGGTTTGGGTCCGGCTGCAGAGGACCTGATGTGGGAGCATGACCCGCAGATGGATCTTGGTTCCTCCGAGGATGACGCGGATTCCACGCCTGATAGCCCTGATAACTATGACTCGTCGACGGATGACGGCGAGTAGGCAGGCACATGGAATCAACAGGAGCAGCTGGTACCCCGCTCACACTCGGTGACGCGCTGAGTGATCTGGAGGATGTTCCCGCATCGCTTTTCGACGATGCGGTGTGGGACACCTTCATCCGCTGGACCCAATCGCGCGGTATTACCCTCTACCCTGCCCAGGAGGAAGCATCCCTGGCTGTCTTGGCTGGTGACAATGTCATTCTGGCCACGCCGACGGGCTCTGGTAAGTCCATGGTGGCTAATGCTGCTCACTTCATTGCCATGGCGCGTGGCCAGCGCACTTTTTACACTGCCCCCATCAAAGCCTTGGTGAGTGAGAAATTCTTCGCATTGTGTGAGATTTTCGGCCCAGAGAACGTGGGCATGATGACGGGTGATGCCACCGTCAATGGGCACGCACCCATCATCGCGGCAACGGCAGAAATCGTGGCCAATATCGCGCTGCGTGAGGGCAAGAACTCCGACATCCGCCAGGTGGTCATGGATGAGTTCCACTATTATTCCGACCCGGAGCGTGGCTGGGCATGGCAGGTGCCACTATTGGAACTGCCGCAGGCGCAGTTTCTGCTCATGTCCGCCACTCTTGGTGATACGGCCTGGTTAGAGGAGGATCTCACTCGCCGGACGGGCCGGGAAACCACATTCGTCGGTGGTTCTGAGCGTCCAGTGCCACTAGATTTCCACTACGTATTCACACCGGTGCACGAGACGATTGAGGAGCTGCTCAAAGACGGCAAGGCTCCCATTTACGTCGTGCACTTCTCCCAACGTGAAGCAACGGAACGCGCCCAAGCGTTGACGTCGATTCCGATGGTCTCCCCCGAGGAGAAAGAAGCAATCCGGGAAGCGCTCGGGGATTTCCGCTTCACCACCACCTTCGGCAAGACACTGTCAAAACTGCTGCGTCGTGGCATTGGTATCCACCACGCGGGCATGCTGCCCAAGTACCGCCGCTTGGTTGAGCGCCTGGCGCAAGCGGGTCTGCTCAAAGTCATTTGCGGTACGGACACTCTTGGTGTGGGCATTAATGTTCCGATTCGCACGGTGTTGATGACGGGTCTGGCTAAGTATGACGGCACCCGCCAGCGCATTGTGAAATCCCGTGAGTTCCACCAGATTGCTGGCCGTGCCGGCCGTGCGGGCTTTGACACCGAGGGCACGGTCATCGTCGAAGCGCCGGAGCACGAGATTGAGAACGTGAAGCTGCGCCGCAAGGCCGGGGATGACCCGAAGAAGCTGAAGAAGATCCGCAAAAAATCCGCCCGTGATGGGGAGATTTCTTGGTCGGAGAACACCTTCCAGCGTCTCACCCAGGCTGAACCAGAGGAGCTGACCAGCCAATTCCAGGTATCCAATTCGATGCTGCTCAACGTGATTGCGCGTCCGGGTGATGGCTACGAGCATATGAAGAACCTGCTGCGTGGCAACCATGACACACGGGCAAAGCAGAACCAGGACATCCTCACCGCTCTTGATCTTTTCCGCGGCTTGATCGCTGCTGGAGTGGTGGAACGAACCCCTGATTCACCGGCGTTTCGCCCGTACACGCTCACGGCGGAACTTGATCGGGATTTCGCGCTGAACCAGCCGTTGTCCCCTTTCGCATTGGCGTTTTTGACTCTGCTGGATCCGGCGTCCGATACATACGATCTAGATGTCATCTCTGCGTTTGAGGCCATCTTGGATGATCCGCGCCAGTTGCTGCAGGCGCAGCAGACGAAGGAGCGTGGTGAGGAGATTGCGGCTCTCAAGGCCGAGGGCGTGGACTACACCAAGCGCATGGTGCTCATTGAGGACGTGACGTATCCGCAGCCACTCAAGGAGGAGCTGGAGCAAGCATACGAGACGTTTGCGCAGGGCAACCCGTGGGCGAAAGAATTCGAACTGTCCCCCAAGTCCGTTGTGCGTGACATGATCGAGCACGCGATGACCTTCTCCGATGTCATTGCCACCTATGGTCTCGCACGCAGCGAAGGCGTTGTCCTGCGCTACCTCACAGATGCCTGGCGGACACTGTCACACTCCATTCCGGACGCGTATATGACGGAGCGGCTCGATGACATCATCGTGTGGCTCGGGGAGCTCATCCGCCAGGTCGATTCTTCGCTTATCGACGAATGGGCCCACATGAGCGACGAATCCACCCCGATCAGCCGCGATGATCTGGAACGCGAGCTCGCTTTTGGAGTGGAAGATCCCACGGCACTCACGGCGAATCGTCGCGCTTTCACCATCATGGTGCGCAATTACTTCTTCCGCCTCGTGGAGCTGTTTGCCTACGAAAAGGAGAAGGAACTGGCGGAGATGCTGGACTACATGGATGTGGCAGACCAGCCAGATTGGCCGGCACTCATGGATGATTACTTCGACGAATACGACGATGTTGAACTAGACGGTGATGCACGCGGGCCTGAGTACTTCTCTCTCACAGAGACTCAGACGCGTGCTTGGACCGTCACCCAAATCATCAAAGATCCAGCAGGCGATAATGCGTTCCAGTTACATGGCACGGTGGACTTGGATGCGTCTGATGCTGCAGGTGAAGTGCGACTGAGTTCATTGGTCATGCGCCACGTCTAGGTAGTCCACTAGGGCATCACGATCATCGCATTGTGAAATTAAAGAACTATTTTTGCCCAAAAACCTATGACTCGATCTATGGTCATAGGCATGTCCGATAAAGATTTCCTGCCTACGCTGGCCCAATTGCGCATGTTTGTCACACTGGCAGAAAACCGTCACTTTGGTACGGCAGCAGAGAAACTTTCCATCACTCAGCCTTCCCTCTCTCAGGGTCTCTCCACCCTGGAGAAAGGGCTAGAGCTTCAGCTCATTGAGCGTTCCACCCGCAAAGTCATCGTCACTCCTATCGGCCAGAAGCTCGTACCGTACGCCCGCGCCGTACTCGAAGCGGTTGATGTTCTCAAGGGGCAGATCTACGGTGGCCGCGAATTTCTCACTGGGCAGCTCTCCATCGGTGTCATCCCCACAATCGCGCCGTATCTTCTCCCTGAATTCCTATCGATCATCCAGGAGAAATTCCCCAACCTTGAACCGACGATCATTGAGGAAACAACGCCTGTCCTCATGGACTCCTTGCGCGATGGGAAGATCGATCTCGCCCTCATCGCTTTTCCGTCGAAGGAACAAGGTTTCACAGAAATTGAGCTGTACACAGAACGCTTCATCGTCGCGTTGCCGCAAGGCCATCCCTTCGAAGGGCGCAAGGATTTGACCTTGGAAAGCCTCGATGACGTCAGTCTTCTATTGCTAAATGACGGGCACTGTATGCACGAACACGTCATGGACCTCTGCCGCCTCGCCCAAGTCGACGCTGGATATGGCAGAGATTCCGTCAGCCGCGCAGCGTCGCTCACCACCATCATCCAGCTCATCGCAGCAGGTCAGGGATGCACGTTGTTGCCAGCCTCAGCGGTCGCAGCTGAATGCACGCGGAAAGGTATTTCCTTCGCGCAGTTTGATCCTTCTGTCCCCGCTGAACGGCACGTTGGGATTGTGTTCAGAAAATCCTCTGCCCGAGCAGAGGAATTCGCTGCTCTCGGTGAGGCGGTCAAGGAGTCGTACGAAAAGACCCTTGCTGCGGCGGAGCCATTGGGCCTGCGAATCGAGTAAATACACCGCTGCCGGTAGACTTCCGCGGTGAATATGACGAACTCACAACCCCCACAAGCCCTCACCCGCGGCGACCTCTATTCCCGGCTTGATGAGCTCCCTATCGCCGCTGTTCGCCGCTTTCATCGTCGGCTGAAGAGGGCACGGTCGGCGGAGGCTTTGGCGTCGATAAGCAAAGACATGGACGCTGCAGCGCTCAAAGTCTCCGCGATCAATGAACATGTCCCCGAGATCACCTATCCGGATAACCTCCCGGTTTCCCTGCAGCGCGAAAAGATCATGGACCTTGTCCGCGATAACCAGGTGGTCATCATCGCGGGCGAGACCGGCTCCGGTAAAACCACCCAGATCCCCAAAATGCTGCTTGAACTGGGACGGGGACGCCGTGGACTGATTGGGCACACTCAACCGCGCCGTATCGCTGCACGCACGGTGGCCGAACGTATTGCAGACGAGCTTGGCCAGAACATCGGTGAATCCGTGGGTTACGCCATTCGCTTTGATGATCGCGTATCCGCCACCACCGCCGTCAAACTCATGACAGACGGCATTCTCCTCGCTGAAATGCAGCGCGACCGATACTTGAATGCCTACGACACGATCATCATCGATGAGGCCCACGAGCGTTCCCTCAACATTGATTTTCTGCTGGGCTACCTGAAGAAATTATTGCCCCACAGGCCTGACCTGAAGGTGATCATCACATCCGCGACAATCGACCCAGAGCGCTTCGCCGCACACTTCGCGGACAAGGACGGTACACCTGCTCCCATCATTGAGGTCTCCGGCCGCACCTATCCGGTAGAGATCCGCTATCGCCCACTGGAAACTGAGGTGACCAACAAAAAGGGCGAAACAAGAGTCGTGGACATCGACATGCTCGACGGGCTCATTGCTGCTCTTAAGGAGCTCATGGCAGAGGGCGACGGGGACATCCTGTGCTTCTTCGCGTCCGAGCGCGATATCCGCGACGCCATGGAAGTCATTGAGAAACAGCATTGGCGCAACGTCGAAGTCACTCCCCTATTCGGCCGCCTGTCCAACGCGGAACAACACCGTGTTTTCAGCCCGCACTCTGGTCGCCGCATCGTCCTGGCCACCAACATCGCAGAAACCTCCCTGACAGTTCCGGGGATCCACTACGTGGTAGACACCGGGTTAGCGCGTATTTCCCGCTACTCCACCCGCACGAAGGTCCAGCGTCTGCCCATTGAGGAGGTCTCACAGGCTAGCGCCAACCAACGTTCCGGACGCTCGGGCCGCATCGCCGATGGCATTGCCATCCGCCTTTACTCCGAAGAGAACTTCAACTCACGCCCTGAGTTCACTGACCCGGAGATTCTGCGCACTAACTTGGCCAGCGTCATCTTGCAGATGATCAACCTCCGCCTCGGTGATATTTCTGAGTTCCCCTTTGTCCAACCCCCAGAGCAGAAAGCCATTCGTGATGGCCTCATGTTGCTGCACGAACTCGGCGCCATCACGGACAAGGAGGACCATGACCTACCGGCGCTCACCTCCATCGGGCGTGAGATTGCGCGGATCCCGGTAGACCCACGCATGGCCCGCATGCTGGTTGAAGCCAACCGTCTGGGTGTGCTCGCCGACGTCACCGTCATTGTGGCCGCCATGACCATCCAGGACGTCCGCGAGCGTCCTCTCGAATTCCAGGCCCAAGCGGATCAAGCGCATGCCCGCTTCAAGGACAAAACTTCAGACTTCCTCGCCTCTTTGAATTTGTGGGATTACATCAAAGATGCCCGCGATGAGTTGTCCGGCAATGCCTTCCGCAAACGCATGAAGAAGGAATACCTCCACTACATGCGTATTCGCGAATGGTTCGATCTTGTTGGCCAGCTGCGGGAGGCTCAGAAGCAGCTCGGCTGGAACAAACTACGCCACGCTGAGGCCGGCGAGCGGGATCCGATGGCTGTCCACCAGTCGCTCCTCACCGGCTTGCTGTCCAACATTGGTGCGCGCGACGGTCATTCCAAGGAATTCAAGGGCGCCCGCGGCACCCGTTTCATGGTGTTCCCTGGTTCCGTGTTGGCCAAGAAGCCACCGGAGTTCATCATGGCTGCGGAACTAGTGGAAACCTCACGCCTGTGGGCACGTGATGTCGCTGCGATCGACCCAGCTTGGGTGGAAAAGGTAGCCGCGAACCTGCTCAAGCACTCCTATTCAGAGCCCTTCTGGTCCACCAAGCGTGCAGCACCCATGGTGCACCAGAAGTCAATGCTCTACGGCGTCACCGTGGTTGCGGACCGGCGTGTGCCCTACCACCACGTGGACATGGACGCCGCTCGCACCATGTTCATCCGCCATGCCCTCATCGAGGGTGAATGGAACGCACACCACGCTTTTCTTAAGCACAACGCTCAACTGTTGGAAGAGGCTAGCGCCATCGAGGAAAAGGTGCGCCGTCGTGGCCTCGTTGTCGACGAAGACGCACTGTTCGATTTTTATGATGCCCGCATTCCCGACAACATTGGCACCGGGCGTCATTTCGACGCCTGGTGGAAGAAGAAGCGCTACCAATCACCAGATTTCCTCGATTTCGATCCGTCAAAGCTTATCGACGATGCTGCGGCCGATTCCTCCGAAGCCGCCTTCCCCGACAAATGGCGCCAGGGCAGCATTAACTATGAGCTCCAGTACAAGTTTGAGCCTGGTGATCCATTCGACGGAGTCACCGTACTTGTTCCTGTCCCCCTGTTGGCCGGACTGGAAGACACGGATTTTGATTGGCTCGTTCCTGGCCTGCGCGCAGAACTTGTGACTGAGCTCATCCGCTCCCTGCCCAAGGCGTTGCGTAAGACGGTGGTCCCAGCGCCCGAATTCGCTGCACGCGCAATGGAGAAGCTCATCCCGTTTGAGGCGCCATTGACGGAGCAGCTCGCGGAAATCCTGCGCTCGTTCGGCGGCCACGGCATCAACGCAACCGACTTCCACCCCGAAGCGTTGCCAGCGCATTTGAAGATGACTTTTGCTTCTGTCGATCGACGTGGCACGATCACCGACCACGACAAGAGCCTGGCGGAACTCAAGAAACGTCGCTCGGGCCAAATCACTTCGTCGGTGGCAAAGGCGACAAAGAAAGCGGAAACGGATGCCGCCAAAGAGTGGACAGCCGACACCCTCGGCGCGGTGCCCGAAACTGTGACCACGGACATTGAAGGCAATAACGTTGATGCTTTCCCTGCCTTGGAAGCAACCAAGGACGGCGTGCGCGTCAAGGTATTCCCCACTAAAGCTGCTGCCGATGCCTCGATGGTCACGGCCACACTGGCCATGCTCATGCGCCAGATCTCCGTATCCCCAACGCAGATGACCAAAGGCCTTCCACTACGCCAACGCGTTGCCGTGGATAAATATCCCCACGGTGGTGCCACTGGGCTCGTCGAAGATGCACGCATCGCCGCCATCCGTGATCTGATGTTTACCCACGGCGGACCGGTGCGCACACCTGAGGAATTCGATGCCTTACTTAACAAGGTGAAACCCGAGGTTCCTGGTGCCGTGCGGCGTGCTGTCGTCGGCATCGCAGGCGGTGTCGCCGAATACATCAACATCGCAGCTGAACTGAACAACTGGAGTGGCCCAGCCATTGATGACATTAAGGCTCAAATGGCCTTCCTGTTACCAAAAAACGCCATCACCATCCACGGCATGGAACATCTGCAGCACCTGCCGCGCTATTTGTCCGCAGTACAGATGCGCCTGGATGAGATGAACCACGATCCTGACAAGGATGCGGACCGCCAAGCCGTGATCGATGACGTCAAGGCGTATCTTGATGCCAAGCTCGCTCGCCTACCCAAGGGGGCAGAAAGATCAAAGCCAGTCAAAGAGATTCTCTGGCGCATCGAGGAACTACGCGTCAGTCTTTTCGCGCAGCGTCTGGGCACATCCAAACCGGTGAGCCCACGGAGGATTGAAAAGATGGTAGATAAGCTCTAAAGCTCATCAATGCCGCGATCGCGGCGACGCATCAGCCGGATCTCCGATTCGAAATCATCGGCACTTTCGAAAGACTTGTATACCGACGCGAAGCGCAGGTAAGCCACCTCATCGAGCGCCCGCAGGGGCTCCAGGATGGCAAGACCAATGTCATTGGAAAGAACTTGTGAGCTGCCTTGTGCACGCACAATCTCTTCCACCTCTTGGGCAAGACGTTTCAGGGCATCATCTGAAACATCACGGCCCTGGCACGCGCGACGCACACCAACAATCAGCTTGTCTCTATCAAAGGGCTCACTGACACCATTTCGTTTGACCACAGTGAGGATGGCTTTTTCAACCGTGGTGAACCGGCCCCCACACGCGGTGCACTCACGTCGACGACGAATAGCAGAACCCGCGTCTACGAGACGTGAGTCCGAGACACGGGAATGATCGTTATGGCAGAAAGGGCAATGCACAGGAGAGGATTCTACTCTCTCCGTGCACGTCATATCTAGCTGCTACGCAGCTGCACCGGCCTAGCGGGCACTTATGCTGGCAACCACATCATTCGTTGCCGTAGCAGCCGGATCGATCTCCCCACCGGAGAAAGCACCACCGAGTGCAGAGCCAATGAAAAGGCTAAGGCCCAACAGAATGCCCATGGCAATAGTGCCACGCTTTTCACGGCGATCTTCAATGTTTTCGAAAGCCCCCGCAGTGTGAGCAGCAGCCCGGTAGCGGGTTAGACTTTCCTTTCGATCAGACTCTCCCAACGTTCGAACATTGGCAACATGTGGGCGCCGAGTCCGGGTGGAGTTGATGTCCCATACATCCGCCGGCTGGACGGTGCGGCGAAGATCGTTGCGTACAATATCAGCGCTGTGAGGTCGCGCAATAGAGATTGTCATGATGGTTCCTTTCTGTTCTGCCTACGATTCTACGAACCGGTGAGACATGTTCGATTAACTGCTTCGCTTGAATGTTCGATAGCTTCTATGTTCGATTTATAGCAACTAGAGAAAACTTTGTCCAGACGTAGCGGAAAAATATCGAACAAATTTGCTTACTCGTGGTAGAAACGAGAAGTGAGGGAACTCATTAGAAACAAACAAGACTCTTGCAAAGGCACCCATCAAGGAAGGACAACAAGACATGGCCAAGAAAGAAGACAAGAAGCCAGACGTTAAAACTTTGACTGACCGCCAGCGCCGCATCCTGGAAGTTATCCAGGACGCTGTGGTGTTGCGTGGCTATCCGCCAAGCATCCGAGAAATCGGCGACGCTGCAGGACTTCAGTCCACATCGTCTGTGGCCTACCAGCTCAAAGAGCTTGAGAAGAAAGGCTTTTTACGGCGTGACCCGAACAAGCCTCGCGCAGTGGACCTGCGCCACCTCCCCCACACCGGGCGGAAACCAAACAAGAAGGATACAAACGTTCCGGAAGAGGCAGCCGCACCGCGATACATCCCCGTGGTTGGCCAGATCGCCGCTGGCAATCCGATCCTGGCGGAAGAGAATGTCACAGAGTACTTCCCTCTCCCATCAGAACTCGTCGGCGACGGCGACCTGTACCTGCTTCAAGTCGTAGGCGAGTCCATGCGTGACGCCGGCATCTTGGATGGAGATTGGGTTGCAGTGCGCACTCAGCCAGTCGCGGAGGAAGGCCAATTCGTCGCTGCACTCATCGACGGTGAGGCAACGGTGAAGGAGTTCCACAAGGACTCCACCGGCGTGTGGCTGCTTCCCCACAATGATGCTTTTTCACCCATCAAGGGCGACGAAGCAGAAATCATGGGCTTGGTCGTCTCTGTTTTCCGCAAGCTCTAACCCACCCTCACGGGGGTGAAACGGGCTCAGGCAGAACTAACCGGGCCCCGTTTTCACTTCACGCGTACATAATGAGGATTTGTTAGCATCCCCCGCATTCAAGGAAGTCCCATGTACGCCGAGGAGCGTCGCCGCCAGATCGCATCAATGACCGCAGTTGAAGGCCGCGTGAACGTCACGGAATTGTCTGAGCGTTTTGATGTCACTGCTGAAACTATCCGCCGGGACCTCGCGGCCCTTGACCGCGACGGTGTGGTGCAGCGTGTCCACGGTGGTGCCGTGTCGAACCAGTCCTACCTCACTGCCGAGTTCCCCCTTCAAACCCGCTATCGTACGGCAGCCACAGCTAAATCCGCCATCGCTCGGGCCGCATTAGATTTTCTGCCCGCGCCTGGCGGTTCTGTTTTCCTTGACTCTGGCACGACGATTAACACACTTGCCGGGTTGATCAAGGACCGGCCTGAAGCACCTTCTTTGTCATTCGTTACCAACTCACTGCCGATCGCTCTCGACCTGTCGAGCCTGGGCACCCTTGATGTCCAACTGCTTGGCGGGACTGTTCGTACGATTACACAGGCTGTCGTCGGTGATACTGCTTTGCGCACTTTGGCTCTTTTGCGCGCGGACGTAGCTTTCATTGGTACTAATGCGTTAACGGTAGACCACGGCCTTTCCACCGCGGACGCACAAGAAGCGGCGGTGAAATCCGCGATGGTCACTAACACCCGTAAGGTCGTGGTGTTGTGCGACTCCTCAAAGCTGGGCACGGATTACCTTGTGAGCTTCGCGCCCCTTGATTCCATCGATGTGGTGATCACCGACTCTGATGCACCGGCGTCCTACGTGGATGAGCTAACAGAACGTGGCATCAACGTCATCCAAGCAGGTTAAGGCGGACCAGAAACAACTAGCCCGTCCGTCGCATGGGTTTAACCCCGGTTCTAGCACGCCGTAGATACGGCATCGGGCATACTCGGGCAGAGGAGTTTTCTCGCTCCACCCCACCTACGACTTTGAGGGGCCAGCCGCCCGTGATTTTTACTTTCACGCCGAATCCAAGCGTTGATGTCACCTTCACCGTGGACAACTTCACCGCCGGTGAAGTCATCCGCGTGCGCGCCCGTTCCCGTGAACCCGGTGGCAAAGGAATCAATGTTGCCCACACGGTTCTAAAAGCTGGAGAATCCACGCTGGCATTGGCTCCAGCACATGAAACTGATCCTTTTGTTGCCCTTGCCCATAAGGCAGCGATCCCTCTTCACACCATTGCGGTGGAGGGACATGTGCGCGCAAACTCGACGATTACTGACGCTGCTGGGGTAACCACCAAGCTCAATGAACAAGGCGCACGCTTAACACCGGCAACCATCGCTGCTCTCGAAGAAGCGGTAGCAACCCATGCACCTAAGGCAAACGCGGTCGTCCTCGCTGGTTCTTTACCGCCAGGCGCTCCTCGCGATTGGTACTCCACGTTGGTAGCTATCGTGCGCAGAGCTAATCCGGATGCGCTCATCGCGGTGGATACCTCGGATGAACCATTGATTGCATTGGGTGAAGGTCTGGAGGACTCCACGCCGGACATTATTAAGCCAAACGGTTACGAGTTGGGGCAGCTCGCAGGTGTTGATGGGCAAACACTCGAAGACGCAGCGGCGCGAGGGGATCTAGCCGCCGTCGTGGAGGTCGCCCAGTCCGTCGTGTCCCGTGGCGTGCCCGAACTCCTCGTCACCTTTGGTGGTGCGGGTGCATGCTTGGTCACCTCTCGTGGCGCGTGGGTTGCCACTCCCCCGCCAGCACACGTTCGTTCCACGGTGGGCGCGGGTGATAGCGCGTTGGCTGGCTACGTTCTTGCACGGATGCGCGGGCAAGATTATCCGGAAGCACTCCGCCATTCCGTGGCTTATGGCACCGCTGCTGCCTCTAACCCAGGCACTGCCATCCCCACCCCGGATGACTTGGATCTGGCACGAACTGTTGTGTCAGTCTTCCCCAGCCACGATGGGAAGTAATCCACGATGAGCAGCTCTACTATCTCGACTGAACTGGTGGCGCTGGATGCGGATTTCGGCAGCACACCGGCGGACGTTATTGGTCACCTAACCGAGATCGTTGCCACTGCCGGCCGCACCGATAAACCGGACGTTTTGGCCAATGCCGCCATCACCCGCGAAACACGAGCGGGCACCGGTGTAAACGGCCGAGTAGCTATTCCCCATTGCCGCACTGCTGCTGTCACGGAACCTACACTCGTCTTTGCCCGTCTTTCGCACCCCGTGGACTTCGCTGGGCCTGACGGTGACGCGGACCTCGTCTTTCTCATTGTCGCCCCAGAAGGCGGTAACAAAGCTCACCTGCAGATTCTGTCCAAGCTAGCTCGGGCACTTGTTCGTGGGGAGTTCACTGAAACACTCCGTCATGCGCAAACCCGCGAGGACGTTGTAAACGTTGTCGATGAGGTACTCAGCGCAGAGGTGAAGAAGGCAGGGATGCGCGGAGCTGCTGCTAAACCTAGAAAGCGCATCGTTGCTGTGACCTCGTGCGCGACAGGCATTGCGCACACGTACATGGCGGCGGATGCACTCGAACACGCTGCACGTGGCCGCGATGATGTGGAGCTGCGCGTTGAAGCACAAGGGTCTTCGGGCAGGAGACCTGTCACCCCAGAGTACATTGCCAATGCGGACGCCGTGATTTTTGCCCACGATGTTGCCATCCACGAGCCCGAACGCTTCGCCGAAAAACCACTAGTCAATGTCTCAGTCAAGCGCGGTATCAATGACCCGAACGCCTTGATCGATGAGGCAATCGCGGCGGCAAGTAACCCACATGCACCTCGAGTGTCAGCTACCAACACTCACACTGCACCAGCCGGAACGGGTTGGCTCAAACTCATCCAGCAAGCCATCCTGACTGGTGTTTCCTACATGGTGCCCTTCGTTGCGGCCGGAGGTCTCTTACTCGCACTCGGCTTCCTCATCGGTGGCTACGATGTAGCCCACGGCTGGCACGTCATTCCGGTCACTTACTCACCCACAAACTTGCCGGGCCATGAAGTGCTTATCGACGGCAACCTCACCGCCTTCACCCACTCCGGCTGGGCCCTCTACCTCGGCGCGATTTTCTTCGCCATTGGACAAATGGGCATGCAATTCGTCGTGGCTGCTTTATCCGGCTACATCGCTTACGGGCTCGCGGGCCGCCCCGGTATCGCACCCGGTTTTATCGGCGGGGCGATCTCCATCATGCTGGGTGCTGGCTTCATCGGCGGGTTGGTCACTGGTGTCTTAGCTGGTGCTCTTGCTCACTGGATCGGCTCATGGACAGTACCTCGCTGGCTCGCATCACTCATGCCGGTGGCAGTCATTCCGCTGCTGGCTTCCCTTGGTGTTGGCTTGGTGATGTTCCTGCTCCTCGGCCGCCCTTTGGGCGACATCATGGCAGCTTTGCAAGGCTGGCTGAATTCCATGACGGGATCATCCGCGATTTTGCTGGGCATCATCATCGGTCTCATGATGTGCTTCGACCTCGGTGGTCCAGTAAACAAGGCAGCGTATCTCTTTGGCACCGCTGGCCTCTCCGCGGGCACAGATGCCGCCTTTGAAATCATGGCCGCGGTGATGATCTCCGGGATGGTGCCACCGATCGCTCTATCTGTTGCGACGTTCCTGCGTGCCCAGCTCTTCACTTCAGCAGAACAACAAACAGGCAAATCTGCATGGCTTCTAGGGCTGTCCTTTGTGTCGGAAGGTGCGATTCCTTTTGCCGCTGCAGATCCGTTGCGCGTGATTCCGTCGATGATGCTCGGCGGTGCTGCCGCAGGAGCCACTTCCATGGCGCTCGGTGTTGGTGCGCGTGCACCACACGGCGGCATTTTTGTCATCTTCGCTTATGAGCCGTGGTGGGGCATGTTCATCGCGCTTGCCGTGGGCGTTGCTGTGGGTGCCGTCGCGGTGCTCGCCACAAAAGGGCTGTGGCACAGAAAACCAGCTGCCTGAACCCAAAGTTTCTCTACGATGGGGAAACTGAACCCCTACCTCATCTTCGAAAGGACAACCACATGGCATCCAAAACCGTGACTGTTGGTTCCACAGTTGGCCTGCATGCTCGCCCCGCAACCTTGATTGCCGAAGCAGCTGGCGGGTATGAGGAGGAGATCATTCTCACTTTGGTGGGTGGGGATGAAGGGGATGAAACCGATGCGGCATCCGCCCTCATGATCATGGCCATGGGAGCCGAACACGGCGATGATGTCACGGTCACATCCGATAATGCGGCAGCCATGGAACAGATCGCCGTGCTGATCGCCTCAAATCTTGACGAGGACTAGGCGCACCACAGTTTCCTACCTAAGCGACCTGCAGGGGCCTAGGTGCGCGGAACCTCAAGCTCCTGTGGTTCTTCCTCCGGCAGCAGGTGGCCTTCACCGAAGGTGCGGTAGGCCCACTGCATGACTGGGTAGAGCACGATGATGCCAATGGAGCCCAGCGCAATGCCTTCGAGGGTGACGTTGCCCACCTCGAAGGTGAGGTTGCCAATACCCACGATGAGCGCCACTGCAGCTGTGGTGAGGTTGATCGGGTTGGAGAAGTCAACCTTGTTGTCCTGCCAGATACGCACGCCAAGCATGCCGATGAGTCCATACAGCACCAGGCAGGCGCCGCCCAGGACACCGGCGGGAATGGTGAAGATGAGCGCACCGAATTTCGGGATGAACGCGAGCAGGATGGCAAAGCCAGCAGCAACCCAGTAGGCGGCGGTGGAGTACACGCGGGTAGCGGCCATCACACCGATGTTCTCCGCATAGGTGGTGGTACCAGAACCACCGAATCCACCAGCCAGGGTGGTGGCCAGGCCGTCACCGATCAAGGCGGGGCCGGCAAGGTCGTCGAGATCACGCTGGGTCATCTCCGCAACCGCCTTCACGTGGCCCACGTTCTCAGCGATGAGTACAACCAGCACCGGCAGGGTGACCAAAATGGCGGACAGGTGGAATTCCGGGGTGTGGAACTGCGGTAGGCCAATCCAAGGTGCAGCAGCGATGGTCGCACCGGCGTCCTCTGCGAGATTGCCGGTTACAGCAGCAAAAACCCAGCCGGTAACAACACCAAAGAGGATGGACAAACGCGCAGCCATGCCACGGAAGCAGGCGGTTGCTATCAGAATGGCAAACAACGTAACCAAACCAACTACCGGTTGGGTCTGGGTATTCGCCACCGCGGTGGGCGCCAGGTTGAGGCCGATTAAGGCCACGATTGCACCGGTGAC
This sequence comes from Corynebacterium sp. MSK041, assembly GCF_030232265.1. Taxonomy (GTDB): domain Bacteria; phylum Actinomycetota; class Actinomycetes; order Mycobacteriales; family Mycobacteriaceae; genus Corynebacterium. Next base: position 404,759 of record NZ_JASPJK010000001.1, on the reverse strand, counting down.
TACCGGTGGCATGACAGCATCGATGACGCGCTTGCCTGCCCAGGAGACAATCACACCCACAGCCACCAGCGCGAGACCAGTAACAAAGATGCCACCGAGCTGCGCACCGATGCCGTGCTGCTGCGAAGCAGTCAACGGCGCGATGAACGCAAAGGAGGAACCGAGGTAGCTAGGCAGACGATTCCGCGTGAGAAGCAAGAAGATGATGGTGCCCAGACCCGAAAACAGCAGGGTCGTGTTCACCGGGAAACCTGTCAACGTGGGGACCAGCAAGGTGGCACCAAACATGGCCACCACATGCTGCATGCCAATACCAACAGTGCGCGACCAACTCAGTCGCTCATCGGGGGCCACAACGCCACCCGGCTTAATGTGTTTACCGTCGCCGTGGAGGGACCACGACACACTTTTCAGAAATGAGCTCACTCGCTAGAAACTAGCACCGGTGCTGTCCACAGCGAATTCGGCGTACTGCTGGGCGAGGATGCGGGGCAAGCGGACGTCGATAAGCGTGCCCTGCTCTTCATATTCTTCGGAGAGCACCGTGCCCTCCTCATGCACCCGCGACACGATGTCACCGCGTGTGTACGGGACGAGCAGCTTCACGTGCGCGTCAAGAGTGTTGAGGAACATCTCAATGCGGCCCTCAAGCTCACTGATCCCTTCACCGGTGTGCGCAGACACAAACACGACCTGGTGCTTCGAATCCGCAAAAGCATGGCGTAGCTCAGCCAAAATCACCGGATCCGCCTGATCAATCTTGTTCACCACAATGATTTCTGGCGGGATGTCCTCCCCTGTTTCCCGGGTGATCTCCGCGAGCACCTCATTGACAGCCTTGATCTGTTTCAACGGGAAGGGGTCAGAACCGTCGACCACGTGCAGCATCAGGTCCGCACCGGCAACTTCCTCAAGCGTGGACTTGAACGCCTCAACCAACTGCGTAGGCAGGTGACGCACGAAGCCCACCGTGTCAGTGAGCACCACTGTGCGACCATCCGCAAGTTCCGAACGACGGGTGGACGGATCCAGGGTGGCAAACAAGGCGTCTTCCACCAGCACACCCGCATTCGTCATTGCGTTGATCAAGGAGGACTTACCGGCGTTGGTGTAACCGGCAATAGCAATCTTGGGAATCGTCGACCGCTGCCGTTGCGCACGTTTCACGTCGCGGGCCGTTTTCATTCCCGCGAGCTCCCGGCGCAGCTTCGCCATCTCCGTGCGCAGGCGACGACGATCCGCCTCAATCCGGGTCTCACCCGGACCACGCAGACCCACACCACCATTGGAGCCCGCACGGCCACCAGCCTGGCGTGACAGGTTGCCACCCCAACCACGGGTGCGGGTGTATAGGTACTCCATCTGGGCGAGGCTGACCTGCGCCTTACCTTCCTTCGACTTCGCGTGCTGCGCGAAAATATCCAGGATGAGCATGGTCCGGTCAATCACCTTGACCTTGAGCGCTTCCTCCAGCGCCACCATCTGACCTGGGGAAAGTTCACCATCACACACAACGGTGTCCGCGCCGGTCGCATGCACGATATCGCGCAGCTCGCTCACCTTGCCCGAGCCGATGTATGTGCCCGGATCCGGTTTGTCGCGCTTCTGGTAAAGCATCTCCACAACCTCCGCACCTGCTGTTTCAGCGAGTGCGGCCAATTCATTCATGTTCGCTTCAACCTCAGCTGTGGTCCCCTCCGTCCACATGCCTACCAGGATGACCTGCTCCAGCCGGAGCTTGCGGTACTCAACCTCGTAGATGTCCTCGTGGTCCTCCGAGCGGATCTCCGTGTCCCGGATAACGCGACGGAAAGAGTTACGTTCAGCCAAATCGAGCGAGCCGACGGTGGGGGTGCCGAAAGCTTCGTCGATAAGAGCATCCGCCTCCGCATTACGCGTAGAGGGCGTGGTGTCGCGAAACGCCTCCGCCAACAAATCATCATGGCTCGTCTGCTGCCCCTCAGCAGATGAGGAAGCGGAAGAGGAAGAGGAGTTCGAAGAAGAAAAAGGTTGTGTCATTGAGTCCTTATTGTTTCATGGTGGTCACAGGCAACCAAACGTGTCACCGGATTGTTCCCCAACCCCACCGCGACGCTAAAGTCGGGCGTATGAGCGACACGATCACGAAAGATCTTTCCAGCATTGGCATGAACTTCACGCGTTGGCAGGACGCGGTGGAGGCCGCGATTGCGTCAAACCAGCTTGAAGTGACGGGTGAGGTCCGGGGCGGACAGTTGATTCAGTTCGCCGATCCTTCGGGCGCACAGCTGAACATCCTGGCTGTGGAACCTTTTGCCACTTTCGCTGGCTTTGCCTCCACTACACGCTCGTATGCGCACGTGAGCATGGTCAATGATGTTGTCGGGTTCTGCGAGATCGTCGATCCAATGGGCAATGTGATCACGTCAGTCACCGCGAACATCGCGCAGGGCCCCCTGCTTGTCGACGAATCCACGCTCCAATGGCAAGAAATGGGCTTCACCGCCCTCGGCGTTGATGTGCAGCACTACGCAAGCGTGGACGATTACCTTTCCGCTACCGGTGAGACACTCGGCACGATCGTGTCCGAGGGTGCCGAGATCGTCTCCGGTGGCAAGCCCGCCACTCCGGATGCTGCAGCGCGTTTCTCTGCCCGCGTGCTGGAAGCGGAGCACCGCACCAATGCGTTGACGGGTGAGCATTTCATCCACCTGTCTGTCGATGGTGCCTTCCCCTTCGACGTTGTCGTGCCCGCTGATGCCTTTGGTGGCGAGCTGCCGGAGCGTAACTCCGTTGTCGCTGGCACTGCGGTCCTTGCCGCATCGGTGATGATGGCAGCTGGCTGCGGCGGCGGTGGCGGCTGCGGTGGCGGTGGCGGCAGCTGTGGCTGTGGTGGCCACTAGAACCACTAGGAGCACCCCATGCCTAGGAGCAACCGCAACCGAGAGGCAGCTATTTGGCTGACTCTCGCGATGGTGGTTGCCATTTTGCTGGTGGCCCGTCTGGGGTTCCTGGGCCTGGTCCTGGGTATTGGGCTCGCCGCGATCGCATTCGTCGGATTCCGTAATTCCACCGTCGACCCGGAGATTGAAGCCCTCAAAGCTTCCCTGCGTGTTGCGCGCGATGACATCGCGGAGATCATCGACTGGTACGACGATTTCACCTCAGGCACTGACCTCGAAGCCCTCACGCAACGAACCCTCACTTACCGCGCACTCGCGGTGCCCAACAGCGACATCCCGGAGGTAGAGGATTTTCAGCTGCGTCTGGACTCATCCCGTCGCTTCCTCGCCCGCGTGGATACGCACTTGCTGCAAAGCGACCTCTCCCGCCACGAACTAGAAAAGCTCATTACCATCGCCGATCAGCGCGCTAGTGAGTTAGCGTGTTCCTGGTCTGATGCCCGGCGCGCCGCCCGCAACGCCGATTAATTCAGCCTCCCCGCGGGCGACGATGACGGACGGACCCGTCATTGTGGCGTTGTCATCGGTGAGCGCAACAGTGACTGCCCCGCCCGGCACGTTCACTGTGACAGTCCCGTTTTCAATTCCCGCGTCTGCCAGTGCTGCGCGGGCAGCAGCCACGGTGCCCGTACCACAGGAGCGTGTCTCCCCTACACCGCGTTCCCACACCCGCATGGACACCTCACCGTCGTGCATTTCCGTGAGGATCTCCACGTTGACGCCGTCAGGGAAAAATTCGGTGTCATACATCGGCTGTGTGAAGTCCATACCAGCGAGCTGTTTCGATGTCATTCCCGGAATGACACATGCCAGATGCGGGTTCCCCACGTCCACGCCCAGGCCAGCGAAGGAGAACTCCCCCATGCCTGCCGTGGAAACACCGGTGACCGCAACGCGCCCCATGTCCACTTCGATGACAGCATGCGTCGGACTGATCTCGTGGACGGCGACGTGCTTGATCCCGGCGCGAGTATCCACGTCAAAGTGTGCGCGCTCCTCCAAGCCGAGTGCAGCTAGCACGTGGGCAAAGACGCGGATGCCGTTGCCGCACATTTCGGCAATGGAGCCGTCCGCGTTGCGGTAGTCCATGAACCAGCCATTCTCCGCACGAACAACACGCAGGAAACCATCCGCACCGATTCCGGTGCGCCGATCGCACAATGCCGCAACAAGGTCGGCTGTGAGCACGCCATGCTTTTCAAGTTCGTCATCCACATCAATGACAACGACGAAGTCGTTCTCGGTCCCGTGCGCTTTGATGAAGGCAAGGGTGGCGGCATGCTCGGTGTTATTACTCACCTGAGCGATTCTAGTGCTGCTTGAAGCAGCGCTTCCGGCTCTCCATCCGCCAGAGTGGCATCGAGCCAGCTGATGCGCTTGTCCCGGTTGAACCAGGAGCGTTGGCGGCGCACGTAGCGGCGGGTGCCCATGATGGTCGATTCAATCGCTTCATCAAGGGTGCACTCCCCCGCCATGTAGGCGAGCACCTGGGCATAACCAATGGCACGCCCCGCAGTGGAATCCGCAACAAGGCCATCCGCAACCAGGCTTTGAACCTCCTCAACAAAGCCACGCTCGAACATCTGGTGTGTGCGTAGTTCAATGCGTGGGTTGAGCCACTCCGCTGTCGTGCGCAGACCCAGGATCTGCGTTCCCCACCGCGGTGGGGCGTCCTTCGGCGGTTGGGATGCCTGGAAGGGTTTGCCGGTCAGTTCAATGACTTCGAGCGCACGCACAGTACGGCGCGGATCATTGTCCTCAATGATGCTCGCGGCCTGTGGATCAATCTCGGCCAGTTCCGCATGGAGGGCCTGCACACCGATCTCCTCTAGTCGTTGTTCGTACTTAGCGCGAACAAAGGGGTCGGTGGGTGGGAACTGCCAGGCGTCGATAAGCGATTGCACGTACATCATGGATCCGCCGACGAGGATGGGAACCTTGCCGCGCGCGGCGATGTCCTCGACTGTCTCAATCGCGCGCGCCTGATACTCAGCGACGGACGCTGTGCGCGTGACATCCCAGATATCCAGCAAATGATGTGGCACGCCCTCGCGTTCGGCGGGTGTGAGCTTCGCGGTGCCGATATCCATGCCGCGGTAGAGCTGCATCGAGTCGATATTGACCACTTCACCATCAAGCTCGTGTGCCAGAGCAATGCTTAAGAGCGACTTCCCCGACGCCGTCGGCCCCACCACTGCAATGGGTGTCTTATCCATGATCAACCTCCCATGTGGCAACAAACCTGCCCACCCCCAACGAGGAATCCGTGGCAATGAGCTGCTTGTTCCTCGCGGGCTGGGCAGCAAGCTGTTCCCACAGCGCAGGTTCGATCACGCCGTACTCCGCGAGGTCCTGCGGCAACGTTGCTGTGCCATCCAAGAACCGTGCCATCTGCTCATGCGTGGCTTCTGCCCCTTCGATGAGCGCGAGTGGCGCGCGCGGGGTGAGACCCGCTGAACCGTCGAGGACGACAACGGTGAGCACGTCTGGGTCAAGTGACTGCAGAGTCCCACGCGAATCCGTCACGCGCGCCGATGCGGGCCCAAGGCAATACCGTGCAACGAGCTCCGCGGCGTAATTACCGCCGCCCACGTTCACCTGCGGAGCACCCCACGCCGCGAACGACCCAGTGTGACGCGTGTACCACCGCTCATCGCGCGAGCCCACGATGTGAATGGGGCGGGTGTCGTGGGCGATCAACGTGCGGATCGCGGCTGTGAGCTCCCGGCCAGCACCATCACGGGGTGCAAGCTCCACAACAAGCGCCGGAGACCCCGGAATGATGAGCACATTGAACTGATTCACGCCTAGTAGCCTATCCATCCGTGGGCAACGTCTGACACCGCAGCACCGGTGACGGTAAAGTTGCAAACCATTACGGCAGCCGTGTCGCGCGGCACACAAATGAAAGCGAAAGGATGCCTCACCATGACGCAGCCACCCATTGAAGGCAAGACCCCGACTCCCAACCCCGGCGCCATGCCCTCCCGGACCCCCAAGCCGGGCCCACGCCCTGGCGCTGGTGTCGCCGCCACCCCAGCACCAGCCCCCGTCGCACCGACTACACCGTCGGTGGATGCTTCCGAGGCTGCGAAGTTTGGTCGCGTTGATGCTGAAGGCACCGTGTACGTCACCCGCGGTGGCGTCGAGCGCGCTGTCGGCTCCTGGCAGGCCGGCACCCCGGAGGAAGGCCTTGAGCACTACGCCCAGCGCTTCGTGGACTTGTCCACTGAGGTTGCTCTCTTGGACAATCGCCTGGCAACCCGCCCGGAAGACGCTTCGTCTGTGCGCACACAGGCCCAGCAACTCATTGATTCCCTGGACGAACAGGCTGTTGTCGGTGACCTGGACTCCCTGGAAACCCAGCTCAAGGCAGTGCTAGAGCACGCTGATGTGGCTGGTGAAAAGGCCAAGGAAGCAAAGGAAACCCGCCGCGCCGAAGCAATCTCCCGCAAGGAAGCCCTAGCTGCTGAAGCTGAAGATTTGGCGGCGAACTCCACCGAGTGGAAGGCCGCCGGTGACCGCATCCGCGCCATCCTTGACGAGTGGAAGACCATCCGTGGCATTGACCGTAAGACCGATGACGCGTTGTGGAAGCGCTACTCCAAGGCACGCGATTCCTTCAACCGCCGTCGCGGTGCCCACTTCGCTGAGCTAGACCGTGGCCGTGCCGCCGCGAAGGCCACCAAGGAAGACATCATCGAACGCGCCGAGAAGATCAAGGACTCCACCGACTGGGGTGACACCGCCCGCGCGTTCCGCGACCTCATGACGGAGTGGAAGGCCGCCGGCCGCGCCCCGCGCGATGTGGATGACAAACTGTGGAAGCGCTTCCGCGCCGCCCAAGACCACTTCTTCGCTGCACGCAACGCCGTCAACGACGAACGCGACCGTGAGTTCGAGGCCAACGCAAAGGCCAAGGATGAACTCATCGCAGAGTACGGCCCGCTGATCGACCCAGAGAAGGGGCTCGGCACAGCCAAGGCCAAGCTGCGTGAACTGCAGGACAAGTGGGATGAAATCGGCTACGTCCCGCGCAACAAGGTCCGCGAGTACGAAGACAAGATTGGCGAGATCGAACAGCGCGTTGCCGCCGCCGAAGAGAAGCAGTGGCGCAAGTCCAACCCGGTCCAGCAGGATAAGGCCAACCAGTTCCAGGTCAAGGCCGATGACTTCCGCGCCAAGGCTGAAGCCGCCGAAGCCAAGGGCGATGCCAAGGCTGCTGCTGAGCTGCGCGCCCAGGCGGAGCAGTGGCAGGAATTCGCTGACGTTGCCGCCAAGGCCATCGATAGCTAGCCTTGCACGCCCTTCTGCTCAATCCACGTAGCGTCGACGCCGATGAGGTTGTCGGCGCCTACGCTTTTTCCGCCACACTGGCCATCCAGGACATCACCGGCGATGCCCACTCCGGCGTCACCGCCACCCACCTGGCTAAACGGCTTGAAGGGTCTGCCGAATCCCAGGCGCTCCTCTTCGCACTCACCGATGTTGCGGCACCCCGCCCACTCGGTGCACACGGCTATCCGGAGCTCCATGCATCTGACCTCGCGGACATCTCTGCCTGGGTCTTCGTCTCATTGCCATTGCTCGAAGACACCAGCATCATCGAAGCCACCGTCACGCTCGACGCCGCCATCGCACCACTGCCCGGCGAACCCGTGCCGCCTGAGCCGTGGGGAGAAGCTTTATTGCTTATCGACGCCCTCTCCACCACCACCCACCGCCCCATCCACCATCTTTGGGACACCCACGCCCCGGGTGCCAGCTCTCCTGCGGCGGCGCTCCTCGCCGACGCAGGCTACACCCAGGCATACCGGGAAACCCAGGCGACCTTTGTGCTTGATGGCCTTGGCTTGCCTGAGTCCCCCACCTGCACCATCGTCCACAACATGGACTTCTCGCCCGAAGATCTCTCCGGATTCCGAACGCTCATTAGCGCTGCTTCCCGGGACTACCCACGTGGCGAGCTCACACTCGACATAGTCGACTGGACCGAACAGCGCGTCCGCGATGCCAGCGCCCGCCTCCGCGACCGCGGCGGCAACCAACTCACCGCACTTCTGCGGTCTGGCGACCGTTTCATTGGGCTGGCCGAGGCCGTCCACTACGACGTCGACGATGACACCCTCATGGAACTCGGCCTCGTCTACGTCCTCCCCGATGCACGCGGTCAAGGCTCCGCCAAACAACTTCTCTCCAGCGTTCTCGCCGCTGCGCGTACCGAATGGCCCAAGGTGGAAACCTGCTACGTATCCGCCCCCGCTGGCAGCGAACCTGTCACGTGCCTGCTCCGCGCCGCCAACGCCAAGATCATTTCCAGCTCTACTGCCTGGCAGAAGCGCTCAGGTTGATGCAATACTGCGCCGCATACCATCTCCAAACTCATCCAGAAGATCAAGCACATCCTGAGCGCGCCACGCGCGCACTTTATTCGACATCTGCGCACCAATGAGAATCCCATTTTCCTCAAGACGGACGAGCGTCGCACGCGCCGCCGCCGGGGTGATACCTAGTTCCTCCGTCAAAGCGGCCACGGTGATAACGGGTTGGCAAATGAGGACATCCAGTGCCCTCCAGTCAGTCGCGTCTTTACGCGCGGTGACTAATCCTTCCCACTCTTCGCGCACGCCATCGAGCTCAGCAACAAACCATTCACCCCGCCTCATCGCCTCATAAGCAGCGTGCGCGAACAAGCTGATGATCGATGTGACATCGCCGTCGCGATAGGCATCCAACGCTGCAAAGTACCTATCCACATCTGCCAAAAGCGACGCTGAGATAGGCAACGAGGTCTGCCTGGTCAGCCCGCGCTGACGCAACAGAACGTGAATCAGCGCACGGCCTGTTCTCCCGTTGCCATCGGCAAACGGGTGGATGCTCTCAAAATGCGCATGCGCCACCGCTGCATGGGCCAAGGCGGGAAGATCGTCACGTGCGAAGAATTCCAGAAAGTCTTCCAACGCTTCTGAAAGGTGACACTGATGTGGCGCAACAAAGTAGGCATCCAACGGGTACTGGTCCGCGCCCCCAATCCACACGGGTTCATTCCGCAACACACCAGCAATAGTGGGCGCGCTGTCAGCGAGCAGAATTCGATGAAGCTCTAGAAGATCAGCGAGCTGTTCAACGTCGTGATCTTTCGCTGCCTCCATCTGATGGACATTGCTCGCAATCAGCCCGGCATTGCCACGTCTACTGCCCGTCAACTCGGCTTCCAACACACTGCGCGCTGAGGACGAGAGATTCTCAATCTTGCTCGACGCCACCGACTCAGTCCGCAGCAGCAGTGGCGTAAACGGAATGAGACGGTGTGCCACCGTGGCGTCAAAACGCGCGACAGCAATCGTCGCCCGCTCAACTTCCGCCTGAAGATCAGCCGAAAGATCCAAAACCTCCCGTGCTATCGCGGGAACAAGCACACTCTCGTACGTGGTCGGCGCCTTCGTTCGGGCGCGACGCGACATCTCACCGCGGGGCACCCACGGCAAAGTTTCAGTACGGAACCTAGGCCAAGACATGATTAGAGGATAGGATAAGTGCTTATCCTATCTCCAGTAGGACGTCGCAGAGAGGATCCTTCAGGATCACTCACTCTTGGAATTTTGGTGGCGCTCGCGGGCCTGGGCGCGGCGATCGTCGACGAGGTGTGCGGGGACATCCTGCGCGGAGTCGGCGTGTGAGTGGGCTTGGGTGGCAGCGGACTGGACGTCCGCAACCGGGTTAGCTTCGGGGTTGGCGCGACGGGTCTCCTCGTAGCGGGTCTGCTCCTCATCGCGGCGTAGCCATGCTGATGTGAGAATCGGCACGGCCACAACCAGGCACACGATGGCAAGGTACATGCCGGCACCGGTGGAGCCACCGGCTGTACCGGTCTGGCGCATCCATGTTCCCAACAGAGCTGTGGCAAGGCCGATGCAGGCCGTCAACCACGCCACCATCGCCGGGGATGTGTCCCGAAGCGCGAGGGCAAGCACGCTGAACACAACCAGTGATGCGAAGGACACCAGCGTGAATACGCGCTCTGCCAATGCAATGTGGGTATCAGCCGGCTCTGTAAACGAGAGCACCTGCCATCCCGGAGTACCGGCGGCGTATGGCAGGAAGAGAGTCATCACATAGACGGCAATCACCGCCACGAGGACCCACTTACGCCACCCGAGGTCGAGGCGGGTGGCGAGGGGTTTTTCGGGGGTTGGGGTGACGTCGTTAAGCAATCTGCTCTCCTTATCCGCATGAACCGCACGCGGACGCGGCGGGTGATGGGCTTGGTGCCCCAATCTTAGGCAAACCGAGGCCAACGCCGACAGGTGCTGTGGTGGGCACCTGGCCCGCCTCAGCATTATCGCCAGCGAGCGTGCGGCGATGCGAGTGAATGCCTGAATCCGCAATGAGATAGTGCGGGCGGGCTTCCGTAACCGTCACATGAACGATGTCACCCGGACGCACGGTGTCATCGATGTTGCCGGACACCGTGAAGTGCACGAGTCGTCCATCACGCGCACGGCCGGACATGCGACCAGTCTCTTTCTTATCGTTGCTCTCCTGGACGAGAAGCTCCTGCTCTGTGCCAATGAGCTTGATGTTCTCTTCCTCACTGATGCGCTCCTGCAGCGCCAGCAGACGCTCGAAGCGCTCCTGCACGACCTCTTTAGGGATCTGGTCAGGCATTTCCGCCGCCGGGGTACTGGGGCGCGGCGAGTACTGAAACGTAAACGCGGAGGTAAACCGGGCCTTTTCCACCACGTCGAGGGTAGCCTGGAAGTCCTCTTCCGTCTCACCTGGGAACCCCACGATGATGTCTGTGGTGATTGAGGCGTACGGCAGTTTCTCCCGCACCTCATCCAAAATGGCCAGGAACTTCTTCGAACGGTATGAACGGCGCATGTCCTTGAGCACCTTGTCCGAACCTGACTGCAACGGCATGTGCAGCTGCGGGCACACGTTCGGGGTGTCCACCATCGCATCAATGACATCGGAGGTGAACTCCGCCGGGTGCGGGGAGGTGAAGCGGACGCGCTCAAGGCCCTCGATCTCACCACAGGCGCGCAGCAGCTTCGAGAAAGCAGAACGGTCGCGGTCCAACTCCGGATCCACAAAGTTCACGCCATATGCGTTGACGTTTTGGCCGAGCAGTGTCACCTCGCTCACGCCTTGGTCCACGAGCGCTTTGACCTCGGCGAGAATGTCGCCCGGCCTACGGTCCTGCTCCTTGCCACGCAAGGATGGCACGATGCAGAACGTGCACGTGTTGTTGCAGCCCACGGACACAGACACCCAACCTGCATAGGACGATTCCCGCTTCGCCGGTAGAACCGACGGGAAGTGCTCCAAGGCCTCAACGATTTCAACCTGGGCTTCCTCACTTACCCGCGCACGGTCAAGCAACGCCGGAAGCGCCGCCATGTTGTGAGTACCAAACACGGCATCTACCCACGGCGCCTTCTTCACCACCACGTCTCGGTCCTTCTGCGCGAGGCAGCCACCAACGGCGATCTGCATGCCTGGGTGATTGCGCCTCACCTCACGCAGCTGCCCAAGCGTGCCGTAGAGTCGCTTGTCCGCGTTCTCACGCACGGCGCACGTGTTGAACACGATGAGGTCAGCTTCCTCATTCTCCTGTGCCGCCGTGTACCCCGCTTCTTCAAGCAGGCCAGACAGGCGTTCGGAATCGTGCACGTTCATTTGGCAGCCGAAGGTGCGTACCTCGTACGTGCGGGGCTGTGTCAGGGAAGGTTGTGTTGCGGTTGTCACGGTGGGACAGTCTATTCCCGCGCGGTGAACTCTCCTAACTGTCACCACGAGTCGTGGCTAATCCTCCACCGACTCCGATTCCAACTCTGCACAACGCTCTGCCAAGGCCTCCCGCGCGATCTGAAGCGACATACCGGAGTTGAATCCCCTCCGTGCGAGCACCCCGACGATACGACGCAACTCTTTGTCCCGCTGCTGCCGATCTTCAGGCACACGTTTGACCTGCCGCGCCTTCTTCACCGCTTGGCCACGCGCCACTTCACGCTCGTCTTCGCGTTCGATGACGCTGAGTGCCTCTGCCCGGTCGGCGTCCCCCACGCCTTTGCGTTGCAGCTCCACGTCCAGCATGGCGGCGGACTTACCGCGCCGCTCAAAACGCTGACGCACCCACTCGCGCGCGAAAGCCAGATCGTCGACCAAGCCGTTGCGCTGGAAGGAATCCAACACCTCATCAACAAGTTCTGGCTCAAACTCAGCTTTCACCAGCCGATCGCGCAGCTCCTGGCGGGACCGCGACCGTGAATCCAGGAGAAGGAGGGCACGTTCGCGGATGCGGGAGAGGGCTTTCTCCCGCGTTTCGTCGATAAGCGGTTCCTGCCCGGAGTATTCCTCGAGCGCCTTTTGTAATGCGCGGATTTTCTCCGGGTCCGGCTGTTGTCTTTCCCTCACGGATTATTCTCCAGCTGGAGCAGCTTCCTCATCGTCGAAGTCGATGTTGGGGACCATGTCCACGGGGTCATCCGTCAGTTCATCCTGGCCAGCGAACTCACCGACACCGAGCTTCTCAAAGATCTTGCGCTCCAGCTCATCGGCCAGGTCCGGGTTCTCCTTGAGGAAAGTGCGGGCTTTCTCCTTGCCCTGCCCCAGCTGGTCGCCCTCATAGGTGAACCAGGAACCGGACTTCTTGATGATCCCGTTGTCCACGCCCATGTCAATGATGGAGGACTCACGCGAAATGCCTTCGCCGTACATGATGTCGAACTCGGCGATCTTGAACGGTGGTGAGACCTTGTTCTTCACCACCTTGAGGCGCGTGCGGTTACCAATGGAATCCTGCCCATCCTTCAGCGTCTGAATTCGGCGGACATCGCAGCGCACGGAAGCGTAGAACTTCAGGGCCTTACCGCCCGTGGTGGTCTCCGGGGACCCGAACATGACGCCGATCTTCTCACGCAGCTGGTTAATAAAGATCGCGGTGGTACCGGAGTTGTACAGCGCACCCGTCATCTTGCGCAGCGCCTGGGACATAAGGCGAGCCTGCAAGCCAACGTGACTGTCACCCATCTCGCCCTCAATCTCGGCCTTCGGCGTCAACGCTGCCACCGAGTCAATGACGATGATGTCAATCGCGCCAGAGCGCACCAGCATGTCCGCAATTTCCAGCGCTTGCTCACCGGTGTCCGGCTGCGAAACCAGCAAATTATCGGTGTCCACGCCGAGTTTCCGGGCGTAATCCGGATCAAGAGCGTGCTCCGCGTCAATGAACGCAGCAATGCCGCCGGCGCGCTGTGCTTCAGCGATGGCGTGTAGCGCCACCGTGGTCTTACCGGAAGACTCCGGTCCGTAGATCTCCACAACGCGGCCACGTGGCCACCCTCCGATACCCAGCGCCACATCAATCGCCGTGTTGCCGGAAGAGATGGATTGAATCGGCGGGCGCTTCTCATCGCCCAAGCGCATGATGGCGCCCTTGCCAAAGTCCTTCTCAATCATCGCCATTGCGGCATCAAGCGCATTCTGGCGATCGTTGGCTGCTGAACCAGCCTTCTTCTTCGTTGCCATGGGTGTCTCTTTGTCCTTTCGTTGTTCACCGTCTCCCCGTGCGGGGCAGTTCAAGTTAAATAAGTGGTGCACTTACTTAGACCGCTCTAACCCCGCATCCGGTTCCCCGTTGCTGCGAATTACATTAATGCGATATCGGACACCACCCCCGAACATACACGCACGGATGTTCGAAAGAAAATTTTCTGGAGTTTATTTTCCAGGACGGTCAATACCGAGGCGTCGCTCTTCCGGCACGTCAAAGGCCTCACACAGGCCATCCCAAACAACCCGGGGATCGACTCCGCTTTCGATCAGTTCCGCAGCCGTCTTCCCCTCCCCCGGAAAGACGTGGGAAGAGACGACCCATTGACCTTTTGCGTCACCAAACTCGTCGGTAACGCGTTGCTGGAACTCCGTCAAGCGCATGGCCACCACCATACAACCCTCACTCAAAGGGACCTATTGAACAGTGTTCAAGTTTGTGCATTAAAGTATCCGGCATGTCTAACACTGTCTCTACATCTTCTTCGCCCTCTAACGCCAACGTGGCGAAAGATCTTGCGCTCATCACCATGTTCACCGCGCTCATTTGCGTACTTGGGTTCGTCTCCATCCCAGTCGGCGCGGCTGGCGTGCCCATCGTGCTGCAGAATGTGGCCACCATCCTCGCAGGCCTCGTGCTCGGTGGTCGCCGTGGTTTCCTAGCCACCGGCCTGTTCCTGCTCATCAGCCTCGTATTCCCAGTCCTCGCCGGCGGCCGCACGCTCATTCAAGCTTTCGCGGGCCCCAGTATCGGCTACTTGCTCGGCTACCTCCTTGGCGCCGCTGCAGCTGGCTACATTGCCTACCGCGCACCACGAGACAATAAGACGGCCATGGCCGCGTTGTTCGCCATTGCTGGCCTCGCCGCTGTCTTCCTGCAATATTTCTTCGGTGCGTTCGGCATGATGTGGCGCGCGGACATGACCCTTGGTACCGCGGTCGCTGCCCAGGGAGCGTTCATCCTTCCCGACCTGGCCAAGCTTACGGTCATGGTTTTGATCGCTCTCGCTGTCCATGCGGCGTTCCCGCAACTGCGTCGTCGATAAGCTTGCCCCGTGCCCACTATCACGTTCGACGGCGCAGGAGTCGTCTACGAAGGAACAACGATCCTTGAGCCCGTGTCGCTAACTCTTACCGAGCAGCGCATCGGAATCATCGGCTCAAATGGGTCCGGCAAATCGACGCTCGTGCGTTTGATCAACGGCCTCATTGAACCCACTCAAGGCCGTGTGCTTTTCGACGCCTCCCCCACCACCACGCACGGCAAACACATCCGTCGCCGGGTGGGCTTCATCTTCTCCGACGCGGAGGCCCAGATTGTCATGCCGCGTGTCCGTGAGGACATCGCCTTTTCCGTGCGACGTTTCAAACTCCCCAAAGCTGAAGTCAACCGTCGCGTCGACGCCATGATGGAGAGGTTCGGGCTCACTGCTTTGGCAGAAAACTCTCCGCACACGTTGTCCGGGGGCGAGAAACAGATGCTGGCGCTTGCCGCCGTTTTGGTCATCGAGCCGGAGACAATCATTGCGGATGAGCCCACCACCCTGCTTGATCTACACAACCGCAAACGGATCATTCGGGAGCTGGAGGGGTTGGAGCAGCAAGTCATCGTCGTCACCCATGACCTTGACATGCTCCACAACTTTGACCGGGTCATCTGTCTTAACGACGGGGCCATTGCTTACGACGGCACCCCTCGCGATGCCATCTCCTTCTACACCGACCTCATGGAGCGCACCTCCCCATGATCCGTGAGCTCCCCCTCGGCGTCTACGTCCCCGGCACCACCCTGGTGCACCGGGCTTCACCCACGCTGAAATTTCTGGCCATCGTGGTGCTGATCATCTTGACCACATGGCTGCCCACTCGTCCTTGGCACACAGCTGCTGTGCTGGGTGGGGTCCTTTTCCTCTACGCAGTAGCCCGCATCCCCGTGCGCACCACCTGGCGCCAGATCGCTCCCGTCCTGCCTTTCATGGCGTTCCTCGCGGCGTTCATGTGGTGGCAAAACGGTTTCGAAAGGATGATCACCGTCACCATCGGGCTTATCGCTTCTTTCCTCGCGGCGACGCTGCTTACCCTCACCACAACCGTTGAGGAACTTCTTGCCGCTTTGGAATCAAACATGGCACCGCTCACGCGCATTGGCGTCCCTGTAGACACCATTTCACTCGCCATTGCCCTGACTATCCGTCAGATCCCCATCATCCTGAACACCGCGAACGAATCCCTCGAGGCCCGCAAAGCTCGCGGTGCGCGCTTCTCCCTCTTGGCCTTCGGCACTCCCCTGGTGATCCGCAGCATCCGCAGAGCCGAGATGACGGGTGAAGCACTCATGGCGCGTGGCGCCGTCGATTAGGCAACGCAAAACCCCGGCCGTGGAGTGCATCCACATGCCGGGGTTAGACGTTGAAAGTGGTTTAGCTCTCGCCGCGCAGCTCACGCATGCGCTCAGCCACTGCATCGTCAGACACGCCCGTGGTGTCCGTGGAGTCAGCAGCGCCAGTGTCTCCACCCTCGATGGCCTGCTGTCCCTTGCCGGACTCAAGCTGGCCCATCTCAGCGCGGATCTGCTCGAGGCGAGAGTGGCCAGCCATCTGGATGCCAGCCTGCTCGACTTCAGCCATGCGGCCCTGGACAGAGCCCTGTGCAAGCTCAGCCTGGCCGAGGGCCTTGGAGTAGCGGCGCTCGATCTTCTCACGCACCTGGTCCAAGTTCGGCTGGTTACCTCCAGTGATGGCATTCATGGACTGCAGGGACTCGGCGACCTTCTCCTGCATCTTGGCCTGCTCCAGCTGGGAGAGCAGCTTGGAGCGCTCAGCGACCTGCTGCTGCAGCTGCATCGCGTTGCGCTCAACGGCCTGCTTAGCCTGCTGTGCCTGCTGCAGAGCCTGGTCGTGGAGCTGCTTGGTATCCTCAACGCCCTGCTCGGCGGTGACCAGCTGAGCAGCGAAAGCCTCAGCGGCGTTCTCGTACTCGGTAGCCTTCTGGTTATCACCATCAGCACGTGCCTTATCGGCCAGCTGCAGAGCCTGACGGGTGTTGGACTGGAGCTTCTCCACATCCGCCAGACGACGGTTGAGCTGCATCTCCAGCTGACGCTGATTACCAATCACTGCTGCTGCCTGCTGGGACAGAGCCTGGTGCTGGCGCTGCGCCTCGCCGATAGCCTGCTCGATCTGAACCTTGGGGTCAGCATGCTCTTCGATCTTGTTGTCGAAAAGCGCCATCAGGTACTTCCAAGCTTTAACAAAAGGATTAGCCACGGTGCATTTGCCTTTCTTTCGTGTGCAGAACTGCAGCAGAAGATTGTTGTTAAGAAATGTTCGTCTATATGGTAGCGGAGCGCGCCCGCGCGCGCGTCACTCGAGACCGCACTAAACCTCTGCGGCGGCAGGAGGTGTGTGTGCCAGCTCGTCTGCCATGGCTTGGAGCGAGAGGTTCGCCGCAGCTTCCATCAGCAGTTCAGACACCGTGGTGTCCAGTGCAACACACACGGAAGCAAGCAGTTCAGAGGACACTTCTTTGCGGCCTCGTTCCAGTTCGGACAGGTAGCCGGGTGAAACACGTGCCTGGGATGCCAGTTCACGCAGCGTCACACCTTTATCCGCACGGAATGCGCGCAGGGACATGCCAAGGGCTTCCCGCAGCAGCGGTTCACGCACCTTCTCGCGGGTAATAACCTCCGGTGCGGGCTGGTACTTAAGAGTCGTTGTTGTTGCCATCACGTGTTCTAACGAACCATCCCTTCTTTTTGTTCCCATTCCCGAATTTCACGTTCCAGCATCTCCAAACTTGCTGTCACTGCGGCCTCCCGGATGGTTTGCCGGTCTCCGGCAAACTGCGGCGCGCGCTCCGCGATGGTGCGCATGGGCCCTGCCACAGCAACGTACACTTCGCCCACCGGGTGCCCGTCTTGAGGGGTCGGCCCCGCAACGCCCGTGAGAGCAACTGCCCAATCGGAGCCACACACGCGCTGTGCACCGCGCGCCATGTGTTCTGCAGTCACAGGCGACACAGGCCCATGCTCGACCAAAACATCCGCGGGCACGCCCGCCAAACTCCCCTTAAGGTCCGTGGCATACGTCACCAGCCCACCACGCAGCACAGCCGACGCGCCCGACACGTTCGCTACCGTCGCGCACGCCAAGCCTGCGGTGAGGGATTCGCAGAAGGAAAGGGTGTGGGAGTGGGCCTGGAGGACGCGAATAAGCGAGCTCGCGAGACTCATGCTGCCTTCCTATTCGCGCGGGCGCCGTCGACGAGATACTGCCCGCCCGTAACCACCGTGACCACAACGGCAATGAGCATGACAACAAGCGTGGGCACATCCATCCAGCTTGGTAGCGGGCACAGGTACAGCGCCACGCCGAGCGTCTGCAGCACAGTCTTGAGCTTGCCACCCTTCGACGCCGGCACCACCTTGCCCTGACGCAACATCCACATGCGCCACACCGTGATACCCAGCTCACGCACCACAATGACCACGGTGATCCAGATCGGCAGCGAGCTGGCAATATTCAGTGTCACCAGCGCCGTAATCATCAACGCTTTATCCGCAATCGGGTCCGCGATCTTGCCAAAGTCAGTGATCAGACCACGTGCGCGCGCAATATCACCATCAAGTTTGTCCGTGATCATCAACGCCACGAACAGACCAAACGCCCACCACCAGCGCTCACTCAGCGCAAGCCACGCGAACACCGGCGTGAAAATGATGCGCAAAGATGTCAGAACGTTCGGAAGATTCCAATTGGACTGTTTCACACCCCCAACCCTATTAGAATCCGCGTCCATGACCCACTTTATTGTTACCTACACGTACGGGGAGCATTCTCTTATCCACGAGACCCGTCCCGCCCACCGCTCTTTCATCGCCCGACTAAAAGATCAGGGGTATGTCATTGCCGCCGGGCCGTACGGGGATGGGAACCAGTCCGTGATCATCCTGCGCATGCGCGACGGGTCCTCGTTAGGGGCTGCCGCCGAACTGTTGGCGGAGGACCCGTACTTGACAGCAGGCGCTCTGGCGGACCGGGACTTCCGCGAGTGGAGCCCCGTCATCAACGTGTGGGAGTAGTTTCTGCGATCTAGCGGGCACCGCCACGCTTGACATCCAGGTGCGAGGTTTCCCGCGATCCGGTGGCGGTGTGGTCCCCCTTGCCCGAGGTTGCCGGATCATCGATCCACTCGATGTGGTTACCGTGGGCATCCACCTTGCGGCGGTTCCCGTGGTCATCATAGTCCACGTGGTACTTCATCGCGTCGCGTTCCAGCAGGCCCGCCTTGATGTCTGAACGCTCCTTGATGATCGACGCTACAGCCGTCACGATGAGCACTCCCACGATGATCACGAGCGACAGCACCGTGCTGACTTCCGGCACGTTGACGTTTTCACCACCGTTGATGAAGGACAGGTTGTTCTCGTGCAGCGCGTGCAGCAGCAGCTTCACACCGATGAATCCAAGCACCACCGCTAGGCCGTACGGCAAGTACACAAGCTTATCCAGCAGACCGTTGAGCAGGAAGTAGAGCTGACGCAGACCCAACAGCGCAAACGCGTTAGCGGTGAACACCAGGAATGCTTCCTGGGTAATGCCGTAGATCGCCGGGATGGAGTCGAAGGCAAACATGACGTCAACAAAGCCAATGGACAGAAGCGCCACGAACAGCGGGGTCACTGCCTTCTTGCCCGCTTCTGTGACGGAGAACAGACGGTCACTGTGGTACGACTTCGTCACCGGGATGACCTTGCGCAGGGTCTTGACCACGAACATGTCGTTCGGGTCTGGGTCTTCCTGGTCAGTGGCTTCGTCATAAACAAGCTTGATCGCGGTGTACAACAGGAATGCGGCGAAAATGTAGAAGACGTCGGACCACGCCTCAATGATCACTGCGCCGAGCAGAATGAAGGCCAAACGGCAGATCAGCGCGATCACAATGCCGATGAGCA
Organism: Corynebacterium sp. MSK041; assembly: GCF_030232265.1. Lineage (GTDB taxonomy): Bacteria > Actinomycetota > Actinomycetes > Mycobacteriales > Mycobacteriaceae > Corynebacterium. The sequence continues at coordinate 385,307 of NZ_JASPJK010000001.1, read as the reverse complement.
GCACCTTCTGCTGATATGCGCGCGGGATCTTAAACGCACCCATAATGAGTGCGAACACAAACAGGTTGTCCACACTGAGTGACAGCTCAGTGATGTAACCGGTGAAGAACTGCACGCCGTGTTCGGCATCCCACAGCCACCACACGATGCCGCCGAAGATGCAGGCCATCGTCATATAGAACGCTGCCCAGCCGCCTGATTCTTTCATGGACGGTTCGTGCGGCGTACGCACGTGGGACACGAAGTCAAAGACGAAGAAGCCGAGGATCACCGCCGAGGTGATCAGCCAAATAGAAAGGGGCACATGCATGTACGCAACCTCCGGTTAGATATGAGTAACAACCGGAGGTCTCCCCCACCCGCCATGCTTATCGACGACTGGCCGGCCCGACCGGGAAACATTCCACTTCCGTGTTGACGATCGCCACCGCTTCCGGGGTACTCCCCTCCAACGAGGGGCAACACTACACGGTTTTGGCCATCTGCGCCTCACCGCCCCGCCGGAGCAGTGAGCATTGGCGCTAGAACGCGCCGCCTGTGGGGTTGTATGTGGCGGTCACCGTGTTGGGCGTGTCGGGGGCGTCGGGTGCGTCGGAGGTCTCGTCGTCAAGCTCCTGTTCCTCGAGCACCTCCTTGGGGGCCTCAGCGGGATCTGCACCCTTGATCATCCAGATGATGGTGTCCAGCTCCTCCGGCTTGACCAGCACCTCGCGGGCCTTCGAGCCTTCGGAGGGGCCGACAACGCCACGGGACTCCATGAGGTCCATGAGGCGACCAGCCTTGGCAAAACCGATGCGCAGTTTGCGCTGCAGCATCGAGGTCGACCCGAGCTGGGACGTGACAACGAGCTCGACAGCCTCGAGCAGATCGTCCATGTCCTTGCCGATCTCTTCGTCGATGTCCTTCTTCTCCGGCGCCTTCTCCTCGGTGACCCCCTCGGTGTAGTGTGGCTCGCCCTGTTCCTTGACAGCTTCAACGACGGCCTGGATCTCCTCATCAGAGACGAACGCGCCCTGCAGACGCTGTGGCTTGCCGGCGCCCTGCGGGATGAACAGCGCGTCACCCATACCGATGAGTTTCTCTGCACCCGCCTGGTCCAAGATGACACGGGAGTCAGTGAGCGAGGACGTGGCAAACGCCAGGCGCGACGGCACGTTCGTCTTGATCAAGCCGGTGACAACGTCCACAGACGGACGCTGCGTTGCCAACACCAGGTGGATACCAGCGGCACGCGCCTTCTGAGTGATGCGGACGATGGAGTCCTCGATCTCCTTCGGCGCCGTCATCATGAGGTCGGCGAGCTCGTCCACCACACAAATGATGAGCGGGTAAGGGCGCACCTCACGCTCCGAGCCGAGTGGCGCGGTGTATTCGCCCGCGCGAACCTTCGCGTTGTAGTCCTTAATGTGGCGCACGCGCGCGGACTTCATGTCCATGTAGCGCTGCTCCATCTCCTCCACGAGCCACTGCAAGGCAGCAGCTGCCTTTTTTGGCTGGGTGATGATCGGGGTGATCAGGTGTGGAATGCCCTCGTACGGCGTGAGCTCCACCATCTTCGGGTCAACGAGGATGAGCCGGACCTCTTCCGGCGTCGCACGGGTAAGCAGCGACACGAGCATCGAGTTCACAAACGCGGACTTACCAGAACCCGTGGAACCCGCCACGAGCAGGTGCGGCATTTTCTGCACGGATGCAGAGACGAAGTCGCCTTCAATGTTTTTGCCCAGACCGATAAGCATCGGATCGTGATCACCACGCACAGTCGGCGCATCAAGCACGTCACGCAGACGAACCATTTCACGGTCGGCGTTGGGGACCTCAATACCCACGGCAGACTTACCGGGGATCGGGGTGAGCAGGCGGACGTTGTCCGTAGCCACGGCGTAGGCCAGGTTGGACTGCAAGTTGGTGATCTTGGACACCTTCACGCCGGGCCCGAGCTCAACCTCGTAGCGCGTCACTGTCGGGCCGCGGGAGAACCCAGTCACCTGGGCATCAACGTTGAATTCTTCAAAGACCTCAGTGATCGCCTCGATCATGCGGTCATTGGCCTCAGTGCGCGTCTTCGGGGTCTTACCCGCAATGAGCAGGCTGGTAGACGGAATCTTGTAGTCCGTCGTCGTCTCGGGGACGCGAGGAGAAGGCTTTTCTGCATCTCCCCCAGCCTTCCCCGCCGCATCAATTCCAGAACGAGCGATGATTGCCTTACGCATCTCTTCCCGCGAGGCGGAGACCGCATCGGTTGTAGTCTCCGCTGCAGGAGCCGGGCGTTCGAGAATCTTGGTCTCGTTGTCTGGCTCATCAACGATGGATGGTGCCACTCCCACTTTCTTGCGTGTGGAGCGTTTCTTCTTGGGCTCCTCGGGAGCGGGGGCGGTACTGTCCCCGTCGAAAAGCGTGGGCTCATCGACTGGGTAGTTGTCCATCGGCGTGCGACGACGAGCACGGGGGCGTTCCTCCGCGATGGCATCAATGTCATCGTCTGCGTCCGCGTAAAGGTCCTCATCCTCGGGATCTGGGGTATGAGCACTGCTTGCAATGGAGCTGAACAAGCCACGAATATAGTCGAAAGACTCACGCACCGTAATACCGGTAGCCAACAGGGCCGCGTACACGATGACCAGGCCCAACAGTGGAACTGCAACGAATGGCGTAAACCCGGCACTCAGTGGCCCGCCGATGAACGCACCAACAGCACCGCCCGCTATACGGCGGCTCTCCCAATCCCCCGGCGAACCAGCAAAAATGTGGATCAATCCGAGCATGCACACGGCAATGATCGTCAGGCCAACTCCACTGTGTGCCCGTTCCGAAGCAGAGTCCCCAAGGTTCAGCATCAATGCGATAGCGATACCAACGAGCACCACCGGCAACACCAATGCACCGGCCCCAATGACCCACGATGTGCCGCTAGCGATCAACGCGCCGACGGGGCCGGCAACGTCCATCCACACCGAGGCACCAAGGACGGCCGCAAGCCCAATGAGAATGAGGCCGATCGCATCGGCGCTAGGGGCGCGACGGGAGTTCACGTCCTCGTCCATTTCTTCGTAGGGGGCGGCTTCTGTGGCGTCGTAGTCATCCTGAATTTCTTCACGGCGCCGGCGCCCCCGGCCACCCACAACCTTGAAGGCACCCGTAATGTCGCGTGCGGCGTTTCCCACACCGCGGCCAACAGCACCCACGGCAGAACCAACCCTCTCATCGGAGGCATCGGCAGCGCCCGAAGACGAGCGGTAGCCGTAGCTACCGGTTGATCGCTTAGCGCGGCCCTTGGGGCCCGTCTGTGAGCGGCCTTTATTTCGGCGTGAGGTACTGGTGGCAGACATGGGGACCACTGTAATACCTTGCGTCCCTCAAATCACATACGCCACACCGGCCATAGTGGGTCTAGATACGACGCTTGACTGCCGCGATATCCTCTGCTTCGCCGCTAATCTCCACCTTGACTTTGTCGCGGCCGGTCACCCACAACAGCAACTCCCCCGGCTCACCCTTCACGCGGACGACGCGGGAACCATCCACTGCCACACCCCGCTTACCGCCGAGCGTCACTGCGGGAAGGTTCGGCGGGGTAAGAATCACGGGCACGTTCCCACTCGAGAGAGCCAGCTTGCCCATCATCGCCGCCGCGGACATGAGCTTCTTCTCCACCGCCCCAGAAAACTCACGTGGCTCCATCGGGCGGTCCCCACCACGACGCACATCCTCGTGGTGGATGAAGTTCTCGGACACGTTTATCAGCGAATCAAGTGGCTTCACAAACGCCGGTGGCCCCGCTGCCCACGCGCGCACCACGTCCTCATAGTTGCGCTGCTTCACTGATTCCTCAGCAGACGCGGTCACCGACTTCAGCGCCGGCATCAAATAGCCCACCGCCCGGTGGGGCTGGTTCTCCCGGATGTACATGTGTGTCACCAGGTCCTGGGTGGTCCACCCAGCACACAACGTTGGCGCATCGGGACCCACCTCTAGGAGCAACTGGGCAAGCTTTGAGCGTTCAGACTGTTGAAACGACATGCTGCCCAGAATAGACCGAAGCCCCGCTCCATAAGGTAGGAACGGGGCCTCAGGAAGAGTCGTCGACAAGCGAAAAGCTACAGCGATTCGCGCGATGCTTCGATGTCTTCAGTGGACACCGGCGTAACGTCGTCGGCATTCATCGGTACAACCGTCGGCAGAATGACAGGCTCACGCTTGTACTTCTGCTCGATCGTGCGAGAAATGCGGCGACGGAGCTGCTGAACCATGCGGTACGGGTCATTCTCACCCTCAGCAGCGAGGTCGAACATGGTGTTCTCCACGAGTTCGACGATGACAGGTTTAACCTCACGGTCATCATCGATGAGGCCCGTAGTGGACACGGTCGGCTTCTCAATGAGGCGCCCCGTACGGTCATCAATCACACACGTGATGGAAATAACGCCACCGGCAGCCAGATTGGTGCGGTCCGCCAGCACGTCTGGGTCAACGTCACCCATCGTGGTGCCATCGACGTAGAGGTTGCCCACCTGGTACTGGCCTGCGACCTTGACCTTGCCGTTGACCATATCCACGACAACGCCATTCTGCGCCAGCACCGTGTTCTCCGGCTTCACACCGGTAGCGATAGCCAGCTCCTTGTTCGCACGCAGATGACGCCACTCGCCGTGCACCGGCATAGCGTTGCGCGGACGAGCCATGTTGTAAAGGAACAGCAGCTCGCCGGCGTAACCGTGGCCGGAGGCGTGGACATGCGCATCGTCGTTGGTGATCACATTCGCACCAATCTGGGCAAGGTTGTTGATCACGGCGAACACTGCTTCCTCATTGCCCGGGATGAGCGAAGAGGACAGGATGATCGTGTCACCGTCACGCACCGTAATCTGACGGTGTTCACGGCGGGACATGCGCGACAGCGCAGCCATCGGCTCACCCTGAGTACCAGTGGTGATGAGCATGACGCGGTGTGGCGCCATCTTCGCAGCCTCTTCGATGGGGATGATGGTGCCCTTCGGGGCACGCAGCATGCTCATCTTCTCCGCGATCTCCATGTTGCGAATCATGGAGCGACCGTTGAAAGCAACCTTGCGGCCGGAAGCCACAGCCGCGTTGACGGCCATCTGCACACGCGAGACGTTGGACGCGAAGGATGCGAGAACAACACGCTGCTTCGCGGCCTGCACGATGCGAATGAGGTTCTCCTCAATACCAGCCTCCGAGGCGGAAATGCCTGGGATGGTGGCGTTGGTGGAGTCACACAAGAACAGGTCAATGCCCTCATCGCCATAGCGAGCAAGCGCCGGCAGGTCGGTGGGCTTGTTGTCGTACGGGGTCATGTCGACCTTGACGTCACCGGTCATGCAGACAGTGCCTGCACCAGTCTTAATCACAACACCCAAGCAGTCCGGGATGGAGTGACCAACGTGGAAGAAGCGCACGTTGTACGGGCCGACGGTGATCTCCGACTTCTCGTTGACCTCGTGCAACTTCGGACGCTGGCGGTGCTCCTTGGTCTTTGCCGCAATGAGCGCGTTAGTGAACTTCGCCGAATAAATCGGGATATCTGGGCGCAGCTTGAGCAGCCACGGGATCGCGCCGATGTGGTCTTCGTGCCCGTGTGTAACCACGAGCCCGTCCACCTTATCCAGCTTATTTTCAATCGGACCGAAGTCCGGCAGGATGAGGTCCACACCCGGCTCATCAGAGGACGGGAACAGAACACCACAGTCCACGATGAGAAGACGACCGTTGTACTCAAACACGGTCATGTTGCGGCCAATCTCAGAGATGCCACCGAGCGCGTAAATACGCAGCGAGCCATTCGCGGGCTTCTGCGGTTCCGGCAGACGCTTCGTCAGGTCTGCACCCTGCATGCCCTTGACGGGGTTACGGCGGTTGTCACCACCGCGCCCGCGACCACGGCCCCGGCCGCGACCACGATTACGGTTGCCACCACCGTGGTTATTACCGGCGTTACCACGGTTGTTATTGCCGTTATTGCCGTTGCCGCCGTTACCGTTGCCACGGTTTTCCTGCGGTTGGGTGTCAGCGGTTTGGAACACCGGCTGCTGATCGCTCGTCTCCGGCGGGCCCGCCTTGCGGGTCACCTTGCGCGAGCGGTTGCGGGTTTCGTTCATACTTAAAGGACTCCAGCCTTTTCCATGTCATGGCGGAGAGCCTCCAGCTGCGTTTCGTCGGGTGCGACGATGGGCAGGCGGGGATCTCCAACCTCAATGCCCTGCAGGCGCAGGGCGGCTTTTGCAAATGTCACTCCACCGAGCACGGCTTGCTGCTGAGCGAGCACGCACATGGTGGTGGCGTTGATTTCCCGCGCGCGGGCGAGGTCGCCTTCCTCGAAGCTTGTAACCATTTCTCTCATAAGACCTGGGGCTGCGTGGCCGATCACGGAGATGACTCCGGTTGCGCCGACGGAGAACCACGGCAGGTTGAGAACGTCGTCGCCAGAGTACCAGGCCAACCCGGTGTCATTGATAATCGTGGTGGCTTCTAGCAAGTCACCTTTGGCGTCTTTGACGGCTTTGACGGTGGGCAGATCCGCCAGGGCACGAATTGTTGCGCCGGCGATGGGAATAGCAGAGCGTCCAGGAATGTCGTAGAGGCAGACCGGCAGGTCGGTGGCCTGGGCGACAGCAGTGAAGTGCGCTAGCAGCCCCGCCTGGGAGGGCTTGGAGTAGTACGGGGTGACCACGAGGAGAGAGTCAGCGCCAGCATCACGAGAAGCTTGCGCCAAAGCTATGGACGTCCGCGTGTCATTCGTTCCTGCCCCCGCCATGATCTTGACGCGGTCCCCCAGTTCGGAGCGCACCGCCTTGATCAGTTCGATTTTTTCCTCGGGGCTGGTCGTTGGGGATTCACCCGTGGTTCCGCCGAGGATGAGGGAATCGATGCCGTTGTCTACGAGGTGGACAGCCAACTTTCGTGCAGCGGCGAGATCCAACTCGCCGCGTGTGTCGAACGGGGTGACCATGGCAACGCCGATGGTTCCGAACTCATCTGCACCAGTTTGTGCTTTCGTTGAAATGCCCATGGCTACCTAGGGTACATTCTTTGCCCCGCCAATCAGTGACCGGCGGGGCTCAACGAAGCTAGCCGACGTATGGGCTTGTGGCCATAACGGTACCGTCGGTGAGGGTGCTGATGAGGAAGTCGCTAAAAAGCGACGGTGCTTGTTTCTTCAACACCTCAAGGATGGCCACGGCAAGTTCACGGATCTCTACATCCGCGTGTTCACTGGCACGCGCAGCGATGAAATCGCGCCATGCACGGTAGTTGCCGGTGACCACAAAGCGTGTTTCGGTGGCGTTGGGCAAGATGGCGCGGGCGGCTTGGCGCGCCTTCTTCTTACGCAACAGCGCATTAGGTTCGTCCTCGAGGTTGCCTTCCAGCGCGCCGAGGAGTTCCTCGTAGACGAAGCGCGTCTCATCGACGGCGGCGAGGAAAATACGACGCAGATCCTCGTCGGCCGCAATCGCATCGGGAATGACCACGGCGGATTCACTCGACGGCACGAAGCGTTGGGAGAGCTGTGAAAACGACAAGTGTCGGTGCCGCAGCAGTTCGTTTCCGGCAGCACGGGAGAGGCCGCGGATGTACAGCGTTGCGGTGGCATGCTCCAGCAGTGCATCGTGCCCGACCTCAAGAATGTGCCGCAGGTACGCCCCGTTAGCCGCGGTATGCGGGTTGGGCTTGTCAAAGGTTTCGTAGCACGCCCGGCCTGCAAATTCGACGAGCGCCTCCGCGTCAGTGGCATCCGGGTCTTGCTCCCAGTCCACGTCGGCGGGCGCCGCGAAAGAGGTGGCGGCGAGGAGTTGGACGTTAAGGGTTTTGCTCTGCGACATTTACAGGCCCAGGTAGGAGTCGAGACCGATGGTGAGGCCCGGGTGATCTGCCACGCCACGCACACCAGTAAGCACGCCGGGCACAAACGAATCGCGGCCGTAGGAATCCTGGCGGATGGTGAGCGTTTGGTCGGTGGTGCCGAAGATGATGTCCTCATGCGCAACCATGCCCTGCATGCGTACGGCGTGAACCTTCACGCCGTCAACGTCAGCGCCGCGGGAGCCATCGAGGGCTTGTTCGGTCGCATCAGGCATGGCGCCCATGTTGGCTTCAGCGCGCGCCGCCGCAATCCCCTGCGCCGTCTTCAGCGCCGTGCCCGAAGGTGCATCGAGTTTGTTCGGGTGGTGATACTCAACAACCTCAGCGGAGTCGAAGAACGGGGCAGCCTGTCGGGCAAAGGCCATGGCCAGCACCGCGGAAATAGCAAAGTTCGGGGCGATGAGAACACCCACGCCCTCGTTGGCTGCACACCAGTCGCGTACCTGCTGGTAGCGCTCCTCGTCAAAGCCAGTTGTGCCCACCACGGCGTGGATACCGTTATTAATGCAGAACTCCAGGTTGCCCATCACAGCGTTCGGGGTAGTGAAGTCAACGATGACCTGCGCACCGCTTCCCACGAGAACATCGAGGGAATCACCTGCATCCACCTCCGCAACCAATTCCAGATCGGTGGCGGCGTTGACGCCCGCCACGACCGCGGACCCCACACGCCCTTTCGCTCCAAGAACTCCCACTTTGATGGTCATGGCTGTCAACCCCTTGAAATCTTGTGACTCTTTGTTTTCTACTCCGCCCCACTCTATCCCCTGCACCGCCAAGCGATCGCTCCGCCTTGCCTCCAACGAGCCAAGCGATTGTCGGATAAACTACAACATATGAAACACCAGTCACACGCGTTAACAATCGCTCTTCTCGCAACCAGCGCCTTGGGTTTGGCGGCCTGCTCTCCTTCGGAGAGCATTTCAGAGCCGAACGGCAGCCCGTCCACCTCCACTACAACGGACACGAAGACGGTCATGGCCTCCACGATCGACAACCAGGATGTTCCTGGGGAGTACTCGACGGAATCCACGGGAACCTTCACTGGTGAGATGAAGTCCGAGCTGCGCACCGCTGACATCCGCTCGGGTTCGCACGAGGGTTACGACCGCGTCGTCTTCGAATTCGAGGGCAATGGCACACCAGAGTTCCTGGCTGGCTACTCCGATGAACCTCTCCAGCAGGCTTCCGGTCTGCCGGTGGACGTCCCGGGTGAGGCGGCCCTCGAGATCACCATTCATGGCACCTCCCTCGATCAAACCCCGGACGCCAAGTACGCCGGCAAGACCACCCTTGGGCTTGCCTCCGGCAATATCAAGGACGTGACCAACAGTGGCACCTTCGAGGCTGTCTCCCAGTACTTCATCGGGCTGGACAAACAGCGCCCGTACAAGGTGACAGTGTTGGAAAACCCGACGCGTGTCGTGGTGGACGTTCAGAAGTAGGCACACGGTAATGCTCCCTGCCCGTCGCGTAGGCGCAGTGTGCAGCGTGTTCTTCGCCGCCATATCGCTTAGCGCCTGTTCTCAACTGCAAGAACCTGACGAAGCGGTGATGACACTGCGTGAATCAGCTCCCCCGAACACCATCACCACAACGATGGAGACCACGGAGGAAGCCGCCCCAGAACCAGCTGCCGCGGAGGGTTTTGCCACGGACCGCGTGGAGATCAAGGACCACCTGGACGGCTCGTACAAGGTCACCGGTGTACGCATTGGTGCGCATGACACATTTGATCGCCTCGTCTTCGATATCGGCGGCACTGGCACGCCGTGGATCATGGCGGAGTACGACGATCAGCCCAGCCAACCCGGGTCCGGCTTTGATGTCCCCGTCAACGGTGGCGCCGCACTCCGTGTTCTCGTACGCGGTGTGAGCGACCCTTATGAAGCCCCACAAGGCTCAGATGGGCACGCCCCCAGCATCACCGACGTTGTCTCTACTCCGGCTGGGACGAAGGCGACTCCACCTGGTACATCGGTGTGGACAAGAAGCGCCCCTTCAAGATCGAAGTGATTGAGAACCCGACACGCGTAGTCGTGGACGTCCAAAAATAAGCGCATGACGAAGCCCCCGGCTGGTTCCGTTTCAGAACTGGCCGGGGGCTACGGGGATAAGCACGTGCTTAGTCTTCGACTGGAACAAGCGAGATCTTGCCGCGGTTATCGATGTCCGCGATCTCCACCTCAATCTTGTCGCCGACATTGACCACGTCCTCTACGTTCTCGATGCGCTTGTTGCCGCCGAGCTTGGAGATGTGCACCAGACCATCACGGCCCGGTGTGAGGGACACGAACGCCCCGAAAGCAACCGTCTTCACAACGGTGCCCAGGTAACGCTCCCCCACCTTCGGCTGCTGCGGGTTCGCAATCGCGTTGATCTGCTCGATCGCAGCATCCGCGCTTTCACCGGTAGCAGCAGCAACGTAGATGGTGCCGTCATCCTCGATGGAGATGTCAGCGCCGGTCTCCTCGGTGATCTGGTTGATGGTCTTACCCTTCGGGCCGATGACCTCACCGATCTTGGACACGGGCACGTGCACCGTGGTGATCTTCGGTGCCAGCGGACTCATCTCATCCGGACCCTCGATGATCTCAGCCATCGTGTCCAGGATGGTCACGCGAGCGTCCTTGGCCTGATTCAGAGCGTTGGCCAGAACGTCCGACGGGATGCCGTCGAGCTTGGTGTCCAGCTGCAGGGCGGTGATGAAGTCCGGGGTACCGGCAACCTTGAAGTCCATATCGCCGAAGGCATCCTCGGCACCGAGGATGTCGGTCAGGGCGACGTACTTGGTCTCACCATCAACCTCGCCAGAGACAAGACCCATGGCGATACCGGCGACCGGTGCAGCCAGCGGCACGCCAGCGTTGTACAAGGACAGGGTCGATGCACACACGGAACCCATGGAGGTAGAGCCGTTGGAGCCCAGAGCCTCAGAGACCTGGCGGATCGTGTACGGGAAGTCCTCCTTGGACGGGATCACCGGTACGAGGGCACGCTCAGCAAGGGCACCGTGGCCGATCTCGCGGCGCTTCGGGGAACCGACGCGGCCGGTCTCACCCGTGGAGTACGGCGGGAAGTTGTAGTGGTGGATGTAGTGCTTGGAGGTCTCCGGGTGGAGGGAATCCAGCTGCTGCTCCATCTTCAGCATGTCCAAGGTGGTCACGCCGAGAATCTGGGTCTCACCACGTTCGAACAGTGCGGAGCCGTGGGCACGCGGGATCAGTTCAACTTCGACGCCAAGGTCGCGGATGTCGGTGACACCACGGCCGTCGATACGGAAGCCCTCGGTGAGGATCTTCTCGCGCACAATCTGCTTCATCAGCGCGTTGTAAGCAGCGCGGATTTCCTTGGATGCGTCCTCAGCAGTGAAGGAGGACAGCAGGCTCTCCTCGATCTCCTCCATGTACTCGTTGGTCGCATCATCGCGCTCAGCCTTGCCCGCGATGGTGAGCAGCTTGGCCAGCTTCTTGGAAGCCTTCTTCTCCACAGCGTCAAAGACCTCGTCGCTGTATGCCGGGAAGAGCGGGAACTCCTGCGCTTCCTTCGCGGTCTTCTCCGCCAGAACATTCTGCGCCTCGCACAGGGTCTTGATGTATGGCTTCGCAACCTCAAGGCCTTCAGCGACGGTGGATTCCGTCGGTGCCGGTGCACCGTCAGCCACCAGCTTCATCACATTCACGCCAGCGCCCGCTTCCACCATCATGATGGCAACGTCCTGGACCTTGCGGCGGCCCTTCTTCTTCTCAACGATGCGGCCAGCCACGACCATTTCAAAGACAGCCTGCTCGTGCTGCTCGTGGTTCGGGAACGCAACCCACTGGCCCTTCGGGTGCTTCTCATCAGCGATGAGCGCCATGCGCACACCACCAACAGCGCCGGAGACCGGCAGCCCCGACAGCTGCGTTGCGGCGGACGCGCCGTTAATAGCCACGACGTCGTAGTACTCCTCCGGGTCCCAGCTCATCACGGTGATAACAACCTGGACCTCATTGCGCAGACCCTTCACAAAGGTCGGGCGCAGCGGACGGTCAATGAGACGGCACGCCAGGATTGCCTGTGTGGACGGGCGACCTTCACGGCGGAAGAACGAGCCCGGAATCTTGCCAGCGGCGTACATACGCTCTTCCACGTCAACGGTGAGCGGGAAGAAGTCAAAGCCTTCGCGCGGCTGGTTGGATGCGGTGGTGGTGGCCAGCAGCATCGTGTCGTCGTCGAGGTAGGTGGTCACCGAGCCATCAGCCTGGCGTGCCAGCTGGCCGGTTTCAAACCGGACAGTGCGGGTACCAAAGTCACCGTTGTCCAGGATGGCGGTTGCTTCGGTCACACCGAATTCCTCATCAATGTGGAATTCAACAGAGTTATCCGGGGTGTGTTTTGTGTTCTTGCTCAACAGATCCCTTTCATGGGTTCGTGGCGGTCGTCGGTGCCGCCGAGATGAATCTTTTTTACACCCAGGCACACTACCAGCTGGCCACCCAAAACACCGTATGCACGCGAAAAACGGCCGCCAAAAATGACGGCCGTTGCTCGTTCTGGAAGAAAAGCTTTTTGCTTATCGACGCAGACCCAGGCGGGCGATGAGGTCACGGTAACGCTCAACGTTGTTCTCGCGCAGGTACTTCAGCAGACCGCGACGACGACCAACGAGCAGCAGCAGACCACGACGGGAGTGGTGATCGTGCTTGTGGTCCTTGAGGTGCTCGGTGAGGTTGTTGATGCGCTCGGTGAGCAGTGCAACCTGAGCCTCCGGGGAACCGGTGTCGGTCTCGTGTACGCCGTACTCCTTGAGGATTTCGGCCTTCTTCTCAGTGGTCAAAGCCATGGGAATTGTTCTCCTTGGTTATTTCAGTTCGCATTCATCGGAATTCAGTGGCGGGGACTGCTGCGAACCACAGTCACGCGAGCCGCTACCGAAGAGGAAAGAGTACCGCACTATGAGCGGAAACTGTTAATTCCGCGCTATGTGTTTCTATGTGTTAGTTCTTCTCCGCCAAGCCAGTGAGGCGACGCATGAACTCTTCGAGGAAGCGCTGCTTGTCTACAGACACGGCAACCTTGGCGGTTTTCGTCTCATCATTGAGGCGAGTTTCATCACCAATGGTGCGTCCGCGGGTTGCCCCTTCGGTGTCGACCTTGAGGTTGATGTCCAGGGTGGTCACCAGCGTTGGGTCAATGGCAACACCGACGGCCAGCGGGTCGTGCAAGCCACAGCCACCCAGGTGCGGTGCGGTGGTGTCGTAGGCGCCAATGTAGTAATTCGTGGCAGCGGCTAGGAAGTCCCCGCCCGGGGTTCCCAGTGCTTCCCACTGTGCGGTCTCGGCGGTGGTGAGCAGGGTCTGCAGCGTGACATCCAGGCCGATCATGGTGATGTCTTTCATGCTGCGGAAAATCGCGTCCGTTGCCTCTGGGTCCTGGTTGACGTTGGCCTCCGCCCACGGGGACACGTTGCCTGGGACGGTGAGCGCGCCACCCATCATGACGATGTGGGCTTTTTCCGCAAACGTCTTGCTCACCTTCGCCGCCGCAGCGATCGTGGTAGACGGACCAGTGGGGACGATCACGAGTTCATCGCCGTACTTCTCCACTGACTCCACGAGGAAGTCCACCGCAGACTTCGGCTCCACCCGGCGCGTGGGCTCCGGCAGCTCGGCTTCGCCGATGCCGTTCTTGCCGTGGATGAACTCGGAGATCTCTAGCACCTCGAAGGACTCCTTCGCGCTAGCGTGTCCCGGGCCGGCGAACACTGGGACATCGGTGCGACCGAAGAGCTCGAGAATGGCCAGGGTGTTGCGCACACCGGTTTCAACAAGAACGTTGCCGTAGGTGCCGGTCACACCGATGAGGTCCACTTCTTCAGAGCCCAGTGCGTAGGCGAGAGCGAGGGCATCATCGATGCCGGTATCAAGATCCAGAATCATTTTGCGGGTCATGGCGCCCAAGCCTAACCGGTAAGCACTTAAGCGTGCTCAAGCAGGGTGCGTACGTTTGCTACGTCGCGCGCCATGTTGTCCAACAGCTCGTCGACGGAATCAAACTTCACCATGTCGCGCACCTTCGCCACGAATTCCACGCGCGCCAGTCGCCCATACAGGTCCGCGTCACGGTCCAGTACGAAGGACTCAACGCTGCGGCGCGCATCCCCAAACGTGGGGTTCGTGCCCACGGAGATCGCCGCCGGGTAGCGGACCCCAAGCTCCATGTCCCCGTCAATCGGGCCAGTGCCTTCTTCAGGCAGCACGGTGAACCAGCCGGCATACACGCCATCACCTGGCACGGCCTCGTTATCGCAGACGTACTGATTCGCCGTTGGGTAGCCCAGTTCACGTCCACCGCGTCCGGCGCCGCGCTCCACACGCGCTGTTACGGAGAAAGCACGGCCAAGGAATTCAGACGCTTGGCCCACATTACCCTCGGACAGCGCGTGGCGGATGGAGGTGGAGCAGACGCGGGAGGAGCCGTCGAAAAGCAAAGAAACAATGTCCACATCCACGCTATATTTTTCACCGAGCTCCTGCATCGTGCGCGCCGTGCCCAGCCCTCCCGCACCGAAGGTGAAGTTCTCCCCCACGACGACGCGGGAAGCATGGAGCTTATCCACGATCACCTGTACGAAGTAATCCTCCGGGCTCTCCCCCGCGAGTTCTTTGGTGAAGTCGATGACCAGCATGTAGTCAACGCCGAGCTCCTCAATGAGGCGGGCGCGCTCTTCCAGCGGCATGAGCACGTCCGGGGTGTACTCCGGCGCGAACACGGCAACTGGGTGCGGGTCGAAGGTCATCAACACGCTAGGCACACCGGCTTCACGGGCGCGGTCCACCGCATGCCCGATGAGCTTTTGGTGGCCACGGTGCACCCCGTCGAAGACCCCAATGGTGACCACCGGGCCATTCAGACCGGCGGGAACCTCAGCGAGCCCTGACAAAATATCCACTCGCGCTAGCGTAGTGCATAGGGTTAGACCCATGAACCTTGGCCAAAACCCTGACCCCCTGTCCACATCCGGCATCGTCGTTGTGGACAAACCAGCTGGCATGACCAGCCATGATGTTGTCGCGCGACTGCGACGCTTCTTTGGCACCCGCAAAGTGGGGCACGCTGGCACGCTTGATCCGATGGCCACCGGCGTTCTTGTCGCCGGTATTGAACGGGGCACGAAGCTGCTGGCACACCTCGTGGCCGATGAGAAGGTGTACTCCACGACCATCCGCCTCGGCGCCGCTACGACAACCGATGATGCGGAAGGCGAAATCGTCTCGCAGACAGATGCCTCCGCGCTCACCGATGAGGCGATCCTGGCCCAAGTCGCCGCATTGACCGGGGATATCATGCAGGTTCCCTCCAAGGTCTCCGCCATCAAAATCGACGGCAAGCGCGCCCACGAACTCGTGCGCGAAGGCAAAGAAGTGATCATCCCGGCGCGGCCGGTAACGGTGTTTTCCTTCGATGTTTCCAAGATCCGCCACGAGGGCTCTTTCCTGGACGTGGACGCCCGCGTGCATTGCTCTTCCGGCACTTACATCCGTTCGCTTGCCCGCGATATGGGTGAGGCACTTGGGGTGGGCGGGCACTTGACCGCGTTGCGTCGTGAAGCATCGGGGCCTTTCACCCTCGCGCATGCGCGCACGCTGGAGGATCTGGAGGAATCAGCGCAGCTGTCCTTGTCGCTGGATGAGGCGCTGACCACCGCGTGGCCTGTCCTTGAGGTCACCGCCGACGAGTACGCGGCGCTCGCAATGGGCAAATGGCTCGAGCCACGCGGACTCAACGGCGTGCACGCCGCAGTCGGTCCGGACGGTCGCGCGGTCGCGCTGGTCAAAGAAAAAGGCTCACGCTTAGCGACGATCTTCGTCGCTCGCCCGTCCACCCTCTAGGGCGCTACCGCACCACGAAGGTGCTGGCGCACACATAGCCGCCGCAGACAACCCACCGGCCCTCGATGAACGGCACCGGCGTTGGGCGTTTCAGAATGTAGGCGATGAACGTGCCATCCTCACGGATATCAATCTCCGCGTCCTCGAAGCCGAGCCAGCGCAACGTCATGGGGAACCATGCCTTGTAGGTGGCTTCCTTCGCGCAGAACAACAGGCGGTCCGCCCAGTCGTGGCCCGCAGCCTTTTGGGCATCTACCCACTGACGCTCCTGTGGCCGGGCGATCTCCTCCAGCACACCGTCCGGCAGCGGTTCGGCTGGTTCCGCATCAATACCCACGGTCCTCAACTCCTTTGTTGGCGCTGCCACCGCGATGCGCAGTCCCTCCGTATGAGTCAGGGAACCGGTGTAGCCCTCCGGCCACAACGGCATTCCTTTCTCCCCACGCAAAATCGCGTGGACTGAATCCACACCGAGCTCGCGCAGCGCCTCATGCGCGCACCAGCGTGCGTCACCGAATTCCCCCTTCCGGGAATCCACAGCACGGCTGACCACGATGCGCTCTTCGGGATGCAACTCGTTGTAGTTGCTTAAATCCGTGTCACCATTGGCCTGGTCGGTGAACATGTACACCACACGAGCGGGTGCGGGGAACAGATCGCGATCAATCACTGCTCCACCTCCATCACCGGGTACGGCCACTGTGGCACATCCCCGCGCCGGCGCCACTCATCCGGGTAGCCCAAGGAGACCTCAATGTGGTCCACGCCCTCATACGTTTCCACCCCAGGCATGTGCAGGTGGCCGTAAATGACCGCGCGGGCGTTATAGCGCTTCGCCCACCCCCGGGTATGCCGGGTGCCACACCACAGGGCGATCTCACGCCACAGCATCTTGTCCGTTGGCTCTTGGATGAGTGGCCAGTGATTGACCAAGATGGTCTCCCCCTCGACCCGGGAAAGCCTCCTGGTCGTGTACGCCAACCGGTCCCAGCACCACGCGCGAATATCCACGAAGGGGGCGATGGCCACCTCATCCGTGAGCACGATCTCGCGCGCCCGTGCGGACGCGAGTGCTTCTTCCACGCTCATCATGGGGCCGCGGAAAGAGTAGTCATACAAGGTGAACAGTGGCGCGATGGTCACACCCGCGAACACTGGGTACGGGTCTTCCGGGGTGATCACCCCGATGGCGCGCAGTTTCTCCACCAAGTGCTCATACTTCTCGCGCCCCTTGTACCGGTCCATCCCACGACAAAACAGTTCGTGGTTTCCCGGCACCCAAATGACGGTGTGGAAACGCTCCACCAACTGTTGCATCACCTGGACCACCAGCTCGGTGCGTTCTGCAACATCACCAGCGACAATGAGCCAGTCGGAGGGATCATTCGGCTGGATCTCCTCCAACCGCGGCTGGTTCGCCTTCACCGCCGCATGCAAATCAGAGACCGCCCACAAGGTGGTGGTCCGCTTGTCTCTTGGCTGCTCAGTCATCGTACTTATGTTCCTACCACTGTGAGTGCCCAGCGCATGGATTTAAACCGCCAGATCACACCAACCAATCGCAGCGCGATCATCGCGGCCAAACCACACCAGATACCCGTCAGACCTGTACCAGCCCAGTAGGCAACGGCAATACCTGGCAGGAAACCGAAGACCACCGAGGCCACTGTGAGCGTGCGTAAGAACGCAGCGTCGCTGGCACCCAACAACACGCCGTCGAGAGCAAAGAGCACTCCCCCGGCCACGACCATGGCGATGAGCACCCACCATGGCACCACCATGGCATCCAACACCATCTGCTCGGAGGTGAAGATACGACGGATAACCGGACCACCGACCGCGAAGATCGCCGCCAAGATCAGCGCGAAGCCCGCGGAGAGACGCACCACCTGGCGCCCCACATCGCGTGCGGTATCAACCCTGCCGGTGCCCAACGCAGCACCGGTGAGAGTCTGCGCGGCAATAGCCAAAGAGTCGAGCACCAACGTGAGGAAATTCCACAGCTGCAGCATGATCTGGTGCGCGGCGAGTGCTGCCACACCAACGCGGCCTGCCACCGCCGCCGCGGAGACAAACGCCACCTGGAAGGACAGCGAGCGCACGATGAGATCACGCCCCAGGACCAGCTGCTGCTTGATCACACGCCAATCCGGCTTCCACGGCCCGTTGTGCGCACGGGTCAACGCCACGATGAAACCCGTTGCGGTGAGCCCCATCCCGATGATGTTGGCCACCGCTGACCCCACGAGTCCGAAGTGGGCTACAAGGAAGGGCAACGCGATGGCACCCGGTATCAGGCCACACAACGTGAACACGAACGGCAGCCGGGTGTTCTGAATGCCACGCAGCCAGCCATTGCCCGCCATGATGATCAGCGTCAACGGAATAGCAAAAGCAGCGGTGCGCATCCACCACACTGCCTGGCCAGCTGTCGCGGGATCATTGGTAAGAAACAGCGCGATCGGCTGGGCGAAGATCCACACCAGCGTGGCCAGCAACGCACCCACGCCTAGGGCGACCCATGTGGCCTGCACACCCTCAGCAATCGCTTGGTCTTTATTACCCGCCCCATAGAAACGGGCTGAGCGTGCTGTCGTCCCGTAGGACAAAAACGTCAACTGCGTGGTCACCGTGGATTGCACAGTGGCACCCGCTGCAAGCGCCGCCAACTCCACCGCGCCAAGGCGACCAATCACTGCGGTGTCCAGCAGCAGATACAGCGGATTCGCCGCGAGCACACCAAGGGCAGGAAGGGCGAGTGCAAGCACCCGCCGGGCGGTCACATCCGTCACGGAAGCTCCGAAACAGACTGCTGCAGCGCGTCGATAGCAGCGTCCACAGCCCCCGCCACAGAGTATCCCGCAGCCGGTACGTGTCCACCGCCACCGTGCATGGCAGCCACGTCCGCAACGTTGACCACGCTCGAACGCAGGGACACAGACCAATAGCCCGGGTGGATTTCCTTGAACACCACACCGATATCACTGCCGGTCAACGCACGCGAGTACTCAATGAT
Source organism: Corynebacterium sp. MSK041 (assembly GCF_030232265.1). GTDB lineage: Bacteria > Actinomycetota > Actinomycetes > Mycobacteriales > Mycobacteriaceae > Corynebacterium. The sequence continues at coordinate 366,536 of NZ_JASPJK010000001.1, read as the reverse complement.
GGCTTCGATCGCGGTTTGGTTCATGTGACGCAAATGCGCATCATCAATCGCCAGTACAGAGATGGTGTAGCGGCCCGCCACGCGGGTTTCCATACCCGCCATGACATCGCCCATGAGCTTCAAATCATCAGCAGACACCGCGTCCATGAGGTCCATCGCTGCGGCGCGGGTGTCCACACCATGTTCCATCAGCTCAGCGGCGAGGATGTGCATGCGGGCGGTGCCCCACCGGAAACTCCCGGTGTCTGTTACCAGGCCCGCGTACAGGCAGTACGCAATATCAGGGGTGAGTTCAACACCCATATGGGACAGCAGTTCACGGATAATCACCGTCGTCGATTCAGACGGCAGCACCAAGTTCAGCGCCCCATAACCGGGATTCGAAGCATGGTGGTCAATCACCACAACACGCTCCGGGTGGCTTGCCAGCTCGTCGTGGTACATGCCAGTGCGATCTAACGACGCACAATCCGTGGTCACCACCAGGCCGGTAGATGGCAGCGGCTTCCCCAACGCTACCGTTCCCACACCAGGCACGGTGCGGATGTTTTCTGGGAGCTCCTCTTTCTGCCCGATGTACACCGATGACGGCACACCCAGCGCATCAAGCGCATACTTCAGACCGAGAGCAGATCCCACCGCGTCCGCATCCGGCCGGATGTGGGTGACAATGTGCACCTCATCCGCCGCGCGCAGCTTCGCGGCCACACCGGCGAAGTCACCTTCACCGGGGCCAAACAAGGCCCGATATTCGGCCTGAATGTCACCGGCCATTTATTCGTCCCTCGTCTTGTACGGGTCCGCATCACCCGCCGGGGTGGCATTCTTCTTCAGCTCAGCCAGCTCCTCATCGCGGGCACGCGCACGAGCGAGAAGCTCCTCCATGCGGGCGGATGCCTCCGGCACGGTGTCCAGCTCAAAAGCCAGCGTTGGAGTGAAGCGCACGCCCAGCTCATCGCCGACGATCTTGCGCAGCTGACCACGAGCACGGTGGAGGGCTTCCGCCGCCTGCTCATAATCCGGCTCATCATCAATATTCGCGCCGCGCACCGTGTAGTACACAGTCGCGTCATGCAAATCGCCGGTCACGCGGACATCAGTGACGGTGACCAATTCCAAGCGGCGGTCCTTGATCTGGCGCTCGATAGCGCTAGCCACGATCGTCTGGATTCTCTTTGCCAGGCGTTGTGCGCGCGTGTTGTCAACCATACGTCACTCCTTTGATGTCAGCAGCAGAATAGGGTTTAAGTCTACAGGGCTAAAGAAAGTCGTCGATAAGCATGTGCTTATCGACGACCTCTCTCATCCCCCACCTACGTCCTTGGTACCTCGACCATCTCGTAGGCCTGGATTTCATCGCCCACCTGGATATCCGGGTAGGACAGGACCATACCGCACTCGTAGCCCTTGGCCACTTCGGTGACGTCGTCCTTCTCCCGGCGCAGGGAGGTGATGGTTGCGTCCGGTGTGATCACGTTGCCATCGCGCACGAGGCGCAGCTTCGCACCACGCTTGACACTGCCAGTGGTGACCATACAACCAGCGATGAGACCCACAGCGGATGCCTTGAAGATCTGGCGGATCTCCGCGGTACCCAGGTCCCGCTCCTCGTAGACCGGCTTGAGCATGCCCTTGAGAGCAGCCTCCACATCCTCGATGACCTGGTAGATCACCGAGTAGTAGCGGATCTCCACACCTTCCTCATTGGCCTCTTCCGTGGCCTTGCCCTCGGAGCGAACGTTGAAGGCCACGATGACAGCATCCGACGCCGCAGCGAGAGAGACGTTGGTCTGCGTGACCGCACCGACACCGCGGTCGATGATGTTCACATCCACCTCGTCGTCGACCTCGATCTTGAGCAGCGCCTCCTCCAGGGCTTCCACCGAACCGGCGTTGTCGCCCTTGAGAATGAGGTTGAGCGTGTTCGTCTCCTTGAGTGCCTGATCCAGGTTCTCCAGGGAGACGCGCTTCTTCTTGCGGGCCTGCATAGCAGCACGCTGGCGGGCATCACGCTGTGCAGCGATCTGGCGCGCAACGCGGTCATCTTCGACCACGAGCAAGTTATCACCAGGACCCGGAACACCGTTGAGGCCTTGGACCTGGACCGGGCAGGACGGGCCTGCTTCTTCCACGTCATTGCCCCACTCATCAATCATGCGGCGAACGCGACCGAAGTTGCCGCCCACAACGATGGAATCGCCAACGCGGAGGGTACCGCGCTGAACGATCACGGTGGACACCGGACCACGGCCACGGTCCAGGTGCGCCTCAATGGACAGACCCTGCGCATCCATGTCCGGGTTAGCGGTGAGCTCCAGCGATGCATCGGCGGTGAGCAGAACAGCTTCCAGCAACTCATCGATGCCGGTGCCATTCTTCGCGGAGATGTCAATGAACATCGTGTCGCCGCCGTACTCCTCCGGCACCAGCTCGTACTCAGTGAGCTGGCCACGAATCTTGTCCGGCTGTGCTTCAGGCTTATCCACCTTGTTCACAGCAACCACGATCGGCAGATCAGCTGCCTTCGCGTGGTTAATGGCTTCCACGGTCTGCGGCATCACGCCGTCATCTGCAGCGACCACGAGGATGGCCAAGTCCGTGGACTTCGCACCACGGGCACGCATGGCGGTAAACGCCTCGTGGCCCGGGGTGTCCAGGAAGGTGATCTTGCGGGGTTCACCATCAAGCGTGACCTCAGTCTGGTACGCACCAATGCCCTGGGTAATACCGCCAGCCTCACCACGACCAACGTTGGCGTTGCGGATGGAGTCCAACAAGCGAGTCTTACCGTGGTCAACGTGACCCATGACGGACACAACCGGTGGACGCTGCTCGAGCGCCTCTTCACCGCCTTCGTCCTCACCGAACTGCAAGTCGAAGGACTCGAGCAGCTCACGGTCCTCATCCTCTGGGGAGACAATCTGGACTTCGTAGTTAATCTCCGCACCCAGCAGCTGCAGGGTGTCTTCGGAGACAGACTGCGTCGCCGTCACCATCTCGCCGAGGTTGAACAGAGCCTGGACGAGGCTCGATGCCTCAGTACCAATCTTTTCTGCCAAGTCAGACAGGGTCGCACCCTGGCGCAGGCGAACGGTCTTACCGCCGCCATCCGGCAGGCGAACGCCACCAACGACGTTCGGTGCGTGCATCTCCTCGTACTCATTACGCTTCTGGCGCTTGGACTTGCGTCCACGGCCAGGTGCGCCACCTGGGCGACCGAAAGCACCGGCGGTACCACCACGGCGACCGCCACGGCCGCGGAACCCGCCACCGGGTCCGCCAAAGCCACCGGGACCGCCCGGTCCGCCGTGTCCACGGCCACGACCACCACCGGGGCCACCCTGACCACGGCCACGACCACCACCGCGGGTAGCGGCGCGCGACGGCATCTGGCCCGGGCTTGGCGCATTAGCCATATCCGCTGGGCTCGGTGCACCTTGACGCGGTGCGCCGGAACCACGCTGGCCCTGGCCGCCACCAGAACGACGCTGACCCCCGCCAGCACCTGCACCGCCGCCACGGTTGCCACCAGGACGCGGCTGTGGGCGTGGGCCACCAGTGTTGGACGAGAACGGGTTGTTAGCCACGCGTGGGCGACCACCCGGCTTCGGCATCGGGCGTGGCATTGCAGATGCCGCATCCCCTGGCTTAGCGGCCGGCTTCGGAGCTGCCGGCTTCGGTCCTGGCGCAGCAGGCTTGGGCGCAGCCGGCTTTGCAGCCTCAGCTGGTTTCGGCGCAGCCGGCTTCGGACCTGGCGTAGCAGGCTTCGCAGCAGCAGACTTCGGTGCCGGCTTTGCGGCAGGCTTAGCAGCCGGCTTTGCAGCGGTTTTCGCCGCCGGCTTCTTCGGTGCTTCTGCGGCCTTCGCATCCTTCGCGTCGGCAGCACCGCCACCGCGCTCTTCGTAGAGCGCAATCATTTTCTTCACCACCGGGGGTTCGATGGTGGAAGAAGCAGTCTTTACAAACTCGCCTTCCTCTTTCAGGGTGGCGAGTAGTTCCTTACTTGTTACGCCGAGCTGTTTTGCCAGTTCGTGAACGCGTAGCTTTCCGGGCACGTGTCTCCTCTTGGTCAGGCTAGAGGTGGCACGGCAGCTCGCGGAGCTACGCGGGCGACCTCTAGACGATGGTCATGACGTTCATCGCTGATGCATTTTCTGCTTCATGGTTGAAGACTCATCAGTTCTTTAGTCCTTTTCACTTACTGTTTTGCCCGCCGGCGTGGTGGTTTCCACGTCGGCGATGTACTTGCGCACATGGCTAGTGTCCACTTTCGCAGACACGCGGAGGGCCCGCCCGAAGGCGCGGCGTGATTCCGCCTGCTCACACGCAGCGAGCGTGGGTGTGATCCACGCTCCGCGTCCCGGCAAGATCCGCTTGGGGTCGGGGATGATCCGTGTTGGATCAGCCGGGTCGACGACGATGCGGAGGAGCTTTGTTGCTGGTTGCAGTTGGCGTGTGGCTATGCACATGCGGACTGGTTCATGTTTCTTGCTCATTTTCGCTTATCGACGACCCCTACCCCAGCAGTTCTGCCAGATTGAAGCCACTGAACCACCTTACGCCACTTTGGCGCGAACTGTTACTCCGCTTGGTCGGTCTGATCTGTCGTCCCCACACCGGAATCGGAGTGGATGTCGATTTTCCAGCCGGTGAGGCGCGCTGCCAGACGAGCATTTTGACCTTCACGGCCAATGGCCAAGGACAGCTGGTAGTCCGGCACGGTCACTCGGGCAGTCTGGGCATCATGATCGAGAACTTCCACGCGGACAACCTTGGACGGTGCCAGCGCATTGCCCACGTACACGGCTGGGTCATCGGAGTAGTCAACGATGTCGATCTTCTCGCCGCCAAGTTCCTCCATAATGTTGGTCACGCGCGCACCACGCGGGCCAATGCAGGCCCCCTTAGCGTTAATGCCCTTAGCTACACCCTTGACGGAGACCTTGGAACGGTGGCCAGCCTCACGCGCAATGGACACCAGCTCCACTGCCCCATCAGCAACCTCTGGCACCTCGAGCGCAAACAGACCACGGACGAGTTCCGGGTGCGTGCGCGACAGGTTCACCGTCGTGCCTCGCTCACCACCGGAAACACCCACCACGTAGGCCTTCACGCGGTCACCATGCTCGAGCTTCTCACCCGGGATCTGCTCGGCGGGAAGCAAGATACCGTCCTGCGGGTCAGACTCGGTACCCAACTGCACCACGACGATGCCGCGCGCGTTCGCATTCGCATCACGCTGCACAACACCAGAGACAACCTTGCCTTCGAGCTCGGAGTATTCACCGAATGCACGCTGCGCCTCAGCCTGACGCAGACGCTTCAGAATCGCGTCGCGCACAGCCAAAGCACCCACGCGAGAGAAGTTCACCGGGGTGTCATCGAATTCGGAGACGGCGTTGCCTTCTTCATCCAGTTCGCTGACAATGACCTCAACATCACCAGTCTCGGTATCAATGTCCACCCGCGCCTTGGAACCTTCAGTAGGAGCCGTTGGAGTCATCCCATCGTTCTTGTGCTCGCGGTAGGCGTGCAGCAGTGCAGCAGCAATAGTGCCCAGAAGGTCCTCAACCGGAATGCCGGCTTCCTTTTCAATGTTTTTTAGTGCTGCGATGTCAATATTCACTTGTCGTCCTTCCCGGTGGTGCTTTCCTCGGCGATCTCAGCGATCTCGCCGAAGGGTGTTTCCGCCACGTCGATCTCTGTTTGTGGCGGAGCGTTGAACTCAATTTCTACCACTGCACCCGACACATCCGAAATAGGAACCACGCGCACACCAGGCTCCCCCTTCTTCACCGGCACGATGAGCACCACCTGCTCGGTTGCCTCATCCACGGCGCCAATACGGAAGACCTCCCCGCTCAGCTTCACCAGTCGCCCCCGATTACGGCGCCAGTGGCGGAGCTCCGTCAGTGGCAGATCAATGCCAGGGGTGGTCACCTCCAAGGTGTAGCCGGCGCCGAAGTTGACGTCGCCGCGGTCCTCGGCAGCGTCGAAAAGCTCAGAAAGCTCATTGGACACCTCTTCCAACTGGTCCAGCGTCGGCGCGTCATCACCCGACACAGCGACAACGACCTGGGACTTTTTGCCAGCTTTGACCGTTTTCACGGTTTCGATGTCAAAGCCCCGCGCATCAGTAACTGGGCGGATCAGAGCAGTGAGTTCTTCAACTTGCGGGAATGCCATGCAGGCCACTGTACTGCCCTGCCGGTAGGGTCGACCACGTGAAGTCCCCCCGCCATTTCGCTGCCCTATGCATCGTCGCAGTCTTGCCACTAACCGCCTGCTCCCCCGCCGATCTCTTTGGCCCGCGCGCCAACGGCACCATCATGGAGCTAGCCAAGCAGGCCTCCGCCGATCAATTCGGTGGCAACAACGAGTGGAACGAACTCCGCGCCACCCACGCTGACCAACTTCAAGAGGAAGCACGGCGCCTGTGTGGAACCAATGAACACGGCGATGTGCCCACCTCCTGCAACGTCACGTACGGCGACACCGACCTTCCCGCCAGCGGTACCGCGGAGGACCTTGTTACCCGCACCGCCACAGCCGCCGATAAAGTCCCCGCCGAATCCCGCGATCTCGTGATTGCTCAAGCGATCGACGCTGCTGCCGCCGCGAAGCTCCCGATTGATGGCTTTAAGCCCCCCATTGAGGGGCTTGAGCCCCTCAATGCCGCCAAGGAGCTCGTCAGCGCCGAGTACGCCGTGGAATTCGGCCTGGACATCGCCAGCGCCTACGCCGACGAGCAACTCCACAGCCGCATCAACGATCTGCGGCTGCTTCATGACGCCCGCGTGGCCACCCTCCACCACACCTTCCCCACTGCGGAGCTTCCCGCCCGCGAAGCCGGCTATGAGATCCCCGACGGCGCACCGACAAACCCGGCTGAAGCCACGGCGTTCGTCGACGCGCTAGAAAACAACCTGGTTGAGCATTGGCGCGCCGCAGCCGCCAATGCTGATTCCCCCGAATGGCGTGAACTGGCCATCCTGTTAGCCGGCCACGCCCAAAGCGCAGCCAGCCAGAACTAGCCGTTAGCGCTAGCCGTTGACCAGTTCGCGCACCTTGTCCACGATCTGATCCGCCGGAACCTCCAGCGTTTCACCACCGCGGATACGCAGCTCAATGATTCCGTCGGCGAAGGAACGACCGAGGATCACAATGAACGGCATACCCAGAAGTTCAGCATCCTTGAACTTGACGCCTGGGGAGACCTTCGGGCGATCGTCGAAAAGCACATCGATGCCGGCCTTTTCAAACTCGCCCACCAGGCGCTCACCCTCTTTGAGCGCGGCCTCATCCTTGTTAGCCACGGCGAGGTGCACCTGGTACGGCGCGATCTCCTTCGGCCAGACCAGGCCCTTCTCATCGTGGGTCTGCTCCGCGATCACGGCGAGCATGCGGGTCACGCCGATGCCGTAAGACCCCATTGTCGGAACAGCACGCTTGCCGTTCTCGTCGAGGATCTGCACATCCATCGCCTCGGTGTACTTACGGCCAAGCTGGAAGATGTGGCCCAGCTCAATGCCGCGCGCCAGCTTCACAGTGCCGTTGCCGCTTGGCGACGGGTCACCCTCCTTGATCTCCGCTGCCTCGATGAACTCATCGACCTCGAAATCGCGGCCAGCCACCAGGCCAACAACGTGCTTCTGCGGCGCATCCGCACCGGTGATCCAGGAGGAACCAGCAACCACGCGCGGATCGGCGTAGACCTTCACACCGTTGGCGTTCAGTGCCTTCGGGCCGACGTAGCCCTTGACCAGGAAGGAATTGTTCTTGAAGTCCTCTTCGCTGGCCAGCTCAAAGGTGGCCGGTTCGAGGGACGCCTCGAGGCGCTTTTCATCCAGCTCGCGGTCACCCGGGATGAGCACACCAGTCAGCTGCGGGCCGACCGGCTTGCCATCCTCGTCCACCTGGCGCGGATCGTTGACCTTCACAACCATGCACTTGAGGGTGTCAGCGGCTTCGACCGGGCGGCCGTCGATAAGCACGCCCACGCTGTTTGCCCACTCGACGAGCGTCTCAATCGTCTCCGACTTCGGCGTGTCATGCACGACCGCTTCCGGCTGGCCCTCGATCGGCTGCTCCGCCGGAGGAACCGTCACCACAGCCTCTACGTTCGCCGCGAAATCCCCCGCGGTGGAGACAACAAATGTGTCCTCGCCGTTGTCCGAGTATGCGAGGAATTCTTCGGAGGCGGAACCACCCATCGCACCTGACGTGGCCTGGCAAATCTCATACTTCAGGCCCACGCGGTCAAAGATCCGCTCGTACGCGCCACGGTGCTTCGTGTAGGACTCATCCAGGCCCTCATCGGACATGTCGAAGGAGTAAGAGTCCTTCATCACGAACTCACGGCCACGCAGAATGCCCGCGCGCGGACGCGCCTCATCGCGGTACTTCGTCTGAATCTGGTACAGCGTCACCGGGAAATCCTTGTACGACGAGTACAAGTCCTTCACGGCGAGCGTGAACATCTCCTCATGCGTCGGGCCCAGCAGCATGTCCGTGCCCTTGCGGTCCTTCAGACGGAACAGATCATCGCCGTACTCTGTCCAACGGTTCGTCGCCTCATACGGCTCACGCGGCAAAAGCGCCGGGAACAGGAGCTCCTGTGCACCGATCGCGTTCATCTCCTCGCGCACAATCTCCTCGATGTTGCGCACAGCCCGCAAACCGAGCGGCAACCACGAATACACGCCCGGCGCCGCACGGCGGATATACCCGGCGCGCACCAGCAGCTTGTGGCTGGGCACCTCAGCATCAGCAGGGTCTTCGCGCAGCGTGCGCAGGAACAGCGTGGACAAACGTGTGATCATGCCCGTCATCTTAACCCTGCCCGTGGACATGTAGTTTGGACGGCATGCTGATTGTGCTTCCGCCTTCTGAAACCAAAGCTCCCGGCGGCGAAATGGATGGCATCGACGTCTCTTTCCCATCCCTCGATTCGATCCGCAATGAGATCATGGATGACCTTGCCGCACTCGAGCTCGACGAGATGATGTCCGCGCTCAAACTCCCTCCGACCAAGCGCGAGGAAGCCGCGGAGAACCTCTCGCTGCGCTCAGCGCCCGTCATGCCCGCCATCTACCGGTATACGGGAGTGCTTTATGACGCATTGTCTGCCGACACCCTCCCCGACCCCGCCCTGGCGCGCCTGGCCATCGGCTCCGCCCTCTTCGGCGTTGTCCGCGCCGGCGACATGATCCCCCGCTACCGGCTCTCCGGTGGCTCGAAACTTCCGTCTCAGCGCAGTACCCCCACCATGAAAGCCCGCTGGGGCACCGCCATCACCGACGCTCTGCTCGCGGTGGATGATCTGATCGTGGACATGCGCTCCGGCGCTTACCAGCAACTCGGCCCTGTGCCCGACGCGATCACCGTCCGCGTCGAGTCGTTGCAGGAGGATGGCACACGCAAGGTGGTCAGCCACTTCAACAAGCACTACAAAGGCGAGCTCGCCCGCGTGCTGGCCACCGCTCCCGATGCGGACTCGGTCACTGATATCGAGGGTGTCGCAGCCATCGCTGAGGCTGCCGGGATGACGGTGGAAGTGGATGGGAACCGGCTGACGCTCGTCGTCTAGCTGTTGAACGGTTTGACTATGGCGACTGAAGGCCAAAACTGACCTGGTGTTTTAGGTTTCGCCACTTGCCATCGTCAAACCGACCCGGCAGCGGCCTACGCCGTCATGATCCCCGCGACGAACCCCTCCGGGTCCCGTAGCAGGTCTGCCGGTTTCACCCGGCGCACCACATAGCCACTGTTCTGGATCTGCACCTCTCGCTCACGTTCGCGGAGGAGAGTCTCAGCAACTGGCCGGTAGGTGGTGCCGTCGTACTTCACTTTCCCGTCGATCTCGATGACAACTAAGCCAATGAGCAGGTCGACTAGGTACGGCCCGATGGGTGCTTGGGTCGTGGGAAAAAGCCCCGCGCAAATCAGCAATGCTCGCGCATAGCTTTCATACGGTGATTGGGAGTTGGCCACCGCATGTGCGAGAACTTTCCGCACAACCGCGACTCCTTTCTTACCGCGCATGGCATCAACGGTGGCGCGGAGCTCATCGCGGGTCACCTTACGCGATGCGAGCAGCCAGTCGAAGGCCACGATCCCTTCGGCGAATCCGTGACGGGTAACAATATCGATCGCGGTGCGGATCGGCGTGGTCACTGCGAACCCTCCGTAGGCCTCGATATACCCAATCTCATGTGGAGCGAGGGCACCACGGTGGTAGCTCACCCCTTCCGCCCACCGCGATCGTTGCGGCACACCACCGCTGGGCAGCATGAGTTCGACCGTCTCTTCGCTGGTTGCAACAACCCACATGTTGGTCAACCGCGCGGCCGCACGCCCCGTCACCACAGCCTTTGGGTGACTTTGCGCCACAGCCGCCGCGCGCAGCCAGCGCCTCTCATGAGAGCTCAGCGTTGCGTACATTTCTGCACACATCGCACGTGATGCGCTCACTGCCACCATTAGCCCATCGCTTTTTCGCTTATCGACGAGCCCCGCCACCAACCCCAGCTCTCTCCCCACGTCCATATGTCCCCCTTTAGTGAATTGTTGTTCTCATTTACTTGGACTGCCCTAGACCCCGATTTGGTTCCCTCCGTGGCTAAAGTTGTTCTATGTCCTCCCGAACTATTTATGGTGTCGCAGTAGCTTTTGCGCTGTTCAGCTTCGCGTTGATCGTGCTGAATATTGATGCCGCGCCGGACAATATTCCTGTGCACGTGGGCCCAGGTGGTGAGGTCGACCGGACCCAGCCGAAGTCCATCCCCTCCGCTACCTTCGGCGTGTGGTACTCCGTGCTGCTCCTCGTGCTCGTGGCTTTCGCAGCGCCACGGCCAGCCATGGCTCAGATGCGATTCCCTGTTACTGCCGAGGAACCCGCTATCCCCTTCTCCAACACCGCCGCCGATAAGGCTGCCACCCTACTCAGCATCACCCAGCGCTCACTCGCATGGCTGGCGTTGGCCACCGTCGTGCCGATGTGCCTCATGCAGTTCACTCTCACCTTCCCCTCCTATGGGGATTACCTCATCGCCACCATCATCCTGCTGATAGTCAGCATCATCGCCGCACTGGGCTACACGTTTGTTCAGATCTCCCGCTGGCAGGACCAGTTGGCAGCCATGCCCACCGACGATGAGGAGCGCACCCGCCAGAAGTACTTCGGCTTCGGTGGCGGCATGGGCTTCTACAACAAATCCAACGACCCGATGGTCGCCTGGGTCTCCCCCTTCAACCAAAGCAAGGTGGATCTGAACTGGGCTCACGCACCGGTGAAGCGGTACGTCCTCACGCTCGTGGTGCTGATCGTGATTGTGACAGTGGCGCCGTTTTTGACGTTCTAGGCTGAGGTCACTGCGTTGCGCGCAAGACGGTGAAGGTTTTGTCACGCGCCACCTGTTTCACCGATGTGAAGCGGCGCTCCACTTCCCCGCGGTAGCGCAAGTGGGAGTTATGCACCAGGTAGAGCTCGCCGTTGGGGGTGAGGAGGCGCACGGCGGCGTCGAGAAGCTTCTGCACCAAGGTGGCGTCGACGGCAGTACCGTCGTGGAACGGTGGGTTCAGGGCGACGGTGTCAAAGGATGCATCCGGGAACCGTGAGCCAGCATCATCCCACGTGGCATCCAGGCCGATGGCGCGGGCGGAGAGGACAGCGTCAGCATCGGAGTCTGTCGCCTGCGAATCAAGGGCACGAGTAACGGAACCGTTGCCGCAGCCGAGATCAAGCAGCCTGCCCGGCTCAGCGGGCAGGCAGGAGCGCAGCAGCTCCCCACCGCGGTCCGGTTTCGCACCGGAGAAGACGCCGCCGTAGGCAACGAGGCCGTCCCCACGCACCGGCTCGTAGGTCACGGAGCGCGGGCCGGTGGCAACGAGGCAGCGGAATTTCCCGCGACCGCGAGAGGCACTGACATCGCTGAAAGATTCCGCGAGCGTCGCGTTCATGCCGCGCGAGAGGTGCTTGTTATTCCCGCCGAGCACCACGCGGACGTCTTCGTAGCCAGCACCAGCGATAGAACGCGCGAGGTAGTCCAGCCGCGCTAGGGACTTGGGCATCTCCCCTATTGCCACGGCGGATCTGCTCGCACCGGCCAGGAACTCGTCCAGCCGCACATCACCGGCAACCACGACACCAAGCGACGCGGCCTCCTGGCTGCGCGCGTAATCCGAGTCCAGGAACACCACAGGGCCACCTTCCGCCAGCGCCGCGCGGGTGAGGTCCAAGGTGGGGTCGTGGCAAATGAGAGTGGTGGCGGTGGCGCGGATCGGCGCTTCGTCGATGATGAGGCGATCGAGCGTGCGCATCGTGGCGGTTCCGTTCATGGCACCCAAGTCTAGGGTGGGGCACATCAGTAGTGGTAGCGGGCCTGCAGGATGATCAGATCATCACCGTCCACCAAATAAATGAGCCGGTGTTCCTGCGTGATCCGCCGCGACCAGGCCCCTTCCGCACCATATTTGAGGGGCTCCGGTTTCCCGATCCCTTCGAACGGGTCACGCATCGTGTCTCGGATCAACTGGTTGATGCGCTTCAGCGTCTTACGGTCCTCACGCTGCCAATACTGATAGTCCTCCCACGCGTGGGCGACCCACACCAGACGCATTAGTTCTCGATCGCGTGCTCTACAAACTCACCCGCACGCGCAGCTTCGTAAGCATCGAGAACTCGACGTGCATTCGCGGGGGAACGGAAGATATGAGCAGTCTCCTCCCAGGCGGCGTAATCATCCGCCGACATGAGGACCGCGTTGCCGGAACGGGACGTTATTTCCACGACAGAGCGATCGTTGTTAACACGCTCAATGAGTGGGAACAGCGTCCGCCGTGCTTCACTAGCGCTTAGTGCCATGACCCCTCCTTAGTTGTACCGCTTTACCGTACCACACGGTCAGCCTGTCTACGCTGGCCATATGCTCGCCCTGAAACACTCTTTCGCCGACGCACTGCCCTCCATGGCGGTCGAAGCACGCGGCGCGGACTTCCCGGCCCCTCAAATCGTGGTGCTCAATGAAGCGCTGGCGCGGGACCTCGGGCTAGACCCCACGTGGCTGCACAGCGACGACGGTCTCCGGTGGATATCGGGGGCCGACGGCGGGCACGCCACCGCGTACGCCGGGCACCAGTTCGGGCAGTTTGTGCCATTGCTTGGCGATGGCCGCGCCCTCCTCCTCGGCGACCTCCCCACCGCGGACGGCCGCATAGAAATTCAGCTCAAAGGCTCCGGCCCGACACCTTTCTCCCGCCCGGGTTCGGATGGTCGCGGGGCACTCGGACCAATGCTGCGGGAGTATCTGGTGAGCGAGTTCATGCACGCGGTGGGTGTTCCCACGACCCGCTCTTTAGCGGTGTTGACCACCGGGGAGACGGTACTACGGCAGCAGGGTTATGTGCCGGGCGGGATCGTGGTACGAGTGGCGCGTAGCCACCTGCGTATCGGATCGGTTCAGTATGCAGCCTCACGGTCCCCGGAGCTCGCAGAAAAGCTTATCGACGCCGCCGGATTCGACGCGCCGGAAGATCTCCTTGCCACCGTCATGGCACGCCAGCTCGACCTGGTTGCGCAGTGGATGCGCATCGGCTTTGTCCATGGGGTGTTGAACACCGACAACGTTGCCTTGTCCGGCGAGACGATTGACTATGGCCCGTGCGCCTTCACTGAGAAGTTTCGGCCGGCGGCTGTGTTTTCCTCCATCGATGCGCAGGGCCGCTACGCATTTGGGAATCAGCCGGACATCATGGCATGGAACCTCACGCGCCTGGCGGAGGCTTTATTACCAGTGAGCAACACCGACGCAATGCAGGAAGTCCTCGCAGACATGGAACCCACCTGGCACCGCGCGTGGGAGAAACACGTGCCTGCCCCGCAGGCGCTGGCCCAAGCGGATGACATCACCACGTACAACCACGAACACCACGGCGGTCCGCTGTTCATCCCGCGTAACCGAATGCTTGATCGTGCCATCAGCAGTGCTGAACGCGATGGCGACTTGCAGCCGTTCATTGAGCTGCTCACCGCCGTAACGGACCCCTATAACGCAGAAGCGGGCCCGGCCTGGATGGCCGAGCCCGAGGGGGATGACGGCGAACCGTTCATCACCTTCTGCGGTACTTAAGCACTTAGCGGTTGAGCTTCAGTGCCTCTTGGGTCTCTGCCCACTGCTTCTCGTACAGGTCACGCTCACGCATGAGGGTCTTGCCGTAGGTAGGAATCATCTCGTAGAGCTTCGGGCTCCACTCGATCATGCGCTCACCGAAGCAACGCTCAAGCAGCTCGAGCATCGCAGCCGGAGCGATCGACGCACCCGGGGAAGCACCGAGGATGCCAGCGATGGTGCCATCCTGGTTGTTGACCAGGGCGGTACCGAACTCCAGGGAGCCGAAGTGTGGCGGGGTTGCTGGCTTAATGATCTGGACGCGCTGGCCAGCAATGACAGCCTCCCAATCCTTGCCGTCAGCGGACGGCATGTACTCGTGCAAGTCGTGCACGCGGCCGTCGAAGGACTTGAACACTTCCTCCACCAGGTACTTGACTAGGCCGAAGTTCCATGCAGCAACACCCAGGTAGGACGGGATGTTGTCCACGCGGATGGACTTGAACAGGTCGAGGTAGGAGCCTTCCTTCAGGAACTTCGGCGTCCAACCACCGAACGGGCCGAAGAGAAGAGACTGCTTGCCGTCGATAACGCGCAGGTCCAGGTGCGGGACGGACATCGGCGGGGCACCCACCTTTGCCTTGCCGTACACCTTGGCCTGGTGCTTAGCCACGAGTTCCGGGTTGGTGGTGCGCAGCCATGCACCCGAGATGGGGAAACCTGCGTAGCCGCGAACCTCAGGCACCTTGGCCTTGCGCAGCAGGTCGAGGGCGTAGCCGCCAGCACCGACGAAGACGAAGCGAGCCTTGGTGGTTTCCTTGGCACCGGTGTGCAGGTTCTTGGCGGTGACCTTCCAGAAGCTGCCTTCACGTTTGATGTCCACAACCTCATGGCCGTAGCGGACCTCGGTGCCCTGGGTCTGGGAGTGATCGATGAATTGCTTGGTCAGTGCACCGAAGTTGACGTCCGTACCAGCGTCAACCCAGGAGATGGCCACAGGCTCAGCGTCAAAATCGCGCTGCTCAGCCATGAGAGGCAGCTTCTCAGCGAACTTCTCCCGGTCATCGGTGAACTGCATGTCCGGGAACATGTAGTTCTCGGACAGCGCCTCGTAGCGGTGCTTCAGGTACTCAATCTGATCGTGGCCCTGCGCGAAGGACACGTGCGGGACAGGGTTGATGAACTCGGTCGGGTCAGACAGCACGCCCTCATTGAGCTGATGGGTCCAGAACTGGCGGGAGACCTGGAACTTCTCATTGATTGCCACAGCCTTGGTCACATCAATGCGGCCGTTCTTCTCCGGCGTGTAGTTGAGCTCGCACAGTGCGGAGTGGCCGGTACCCGCGTTGTTCCAGGGGAAGGAAGACTCCTGCGCTGCGCCATCAAGGCGCTCGTAAATGAGCTGAGACCAGGATGGCTCGAGCTGGCGGAGCATTGCCCCCAGTGTCGCGCTCATGACACCCGCACCAACTAGGAGGACATCAACCTCGTCCCCTGTCGAGTGGTTGTTCGCTGTTTGGGACTGCTTCGTTGACACCTTTTGACCTCTTCGATCTTGTCGCCGTGTTTGCTTTACGTGAATACTACCCCTCCCCATCATTCCACCCGAAACGCGGTATCGGACCCAAATCAAATGTCCGCATCAAACTAAAATCCAGCCCCCTATGATGTGTGACATGAATCTCGATTCCTTGAGTTGGACCACGGACGAACTCGGCAGTAATTACCGGAGCGCCACGTTGCCCCTTGGACCTGATCCGGATGACGCGGGGGACGTGTCTGCGGTTCTGGTGCAGGCGCTCCCGGATGAGGTGACGGGCAAGCCGGCTCTGCTGTGGGTGCATGGCATGTCGGACTACTTCTTCCAGGACCATGTGGCACAGCACTACAAGGAGCTCGGCTACCCCTTCTACGCGCTGGATCTGCGCAAATGCGGCCGTGCCCACCGCAGCGGTCAGCGCTGGCACTACACCACGGACATGCGCTACTACTTCGACGAGCTGACGGAGGCAACCAAGCGCATCGCCGAGAAACACGGCAGCGTCATTCCCCTGGCGCATTCCACCGGTGGCCTCATCACCCCGCTGTGGCTGGATCATCTGCGCCGGCATGACCCGACAACGCACGCGCTCGTTGCCGGACAGGTGCTCAACAGCCCGTGGCTGGATATGCAGTTCCCTTCCTGGGTGGTAGCGGTAGCAACTCCCCTTGTGAATGCCGCGGGCAAGCGCTTCCCTTTGTTCCCGCTCCCCTCGATCGGTGAGGGAACCTACGGAGAATCTATTTATAAGGGTGCGCATGGTCGCTGGGACTATGACACGGAAAAGAAAGCCATGGGCGGCCACAAGAAGTTTCTCGGCTGGTTCCGCGCGGTCATGGTCGCCCAGAAGGACATCCACGAAGGCGCAGTGGACTCCGGCGTGCCCACTCTCACGCTGTGTTCCTCGCATTCGTACCTGAGCAAACCGTATTCAGCGGCGGCCGATACGGCGGACACAGTGCTCGATGTGAAGCAGATTCAGCACTGGGCACCGCATGTCTCCAGCGCACCTGGTTCCACCACTGCCGTCATTGACGGCGCTCTTCATGATGTTTTCCTCTCCGCCCCACTCGCCCGCCAGAATGCGTTCCGGGAGTTGGATGGGTGGCTGGAGGGGCTCGTCGAAAAGCGAAAGGCTCAATAATGACGCATTATGACTACATTGTGCTGGGCTCCGGCTCCGGCAATTCTTTTCCCACACCCGAGTTCGACGGCAAGAGCATCGCGCTTATCGACGAAGCCCCGCGCTTCGGCGGCACCTGCCTCAACCACGGCTGCATCCCCACGAAGATGTTCGTTGTCGCGGCGGATACCGCGGAATCAGCGGCGGAATCGGCGCGCCTCAACATCCGTACCTCCTTCGAGGGGGCGGACTGGCCGGCGATCGTGGACCGCGTGTTCACCAACCGCATCGACGCGATCTCGCGCGGTGGTGAGGAGTACCGGCGCGGCGATGAGTGCCCGAACATCGACATCTACGACGGGCATGCTGAGTTCATCGGCCCGAAGACCATTCGCACCTCCCGCGATGGTGAGCCTGCGGAGATCACCGCCGACACGATCGTCCTGGCAGCTGGGTCCCGTTCTTTCATCCCGGATGTCATCGCTGAATCCGGCGTGCCGTACCTGACCAACGAATCCGTCATGCGCCTGCCCGCGCAGCCCGAGTCCCTGACCATCCTCGGTGGCGGGTATATCGCGATGGAATTCGCGCACATCTTCCAATCCCTGGGCACCCACGTGCGCATTGTGAACCGTTCGCCTTTGATGCGCCATCTAGACCGTGACCTGGCTGCACGCTTTAATACGCTGGCTACGGACCGCTACGAAACGCACCTTGGCCGCACCGTTGCCTCCGCGTCCCACGATGACCACGGCGTCACGCTCATGCTTGACGACGGCACCGCCGTCACCTCCTCCGCCCTCCTCGTCGCCACTGGCCGTGTGCCCAACGGCGACCGCCTCGGCGCGGCTGCTGGCGGTGTGGAACTGCATGAGGATGGCCGCGTGAAAGTTGATGAGTTCGGTCGCACCACCGCTGATGGCGTGTGGGCGCTGGGCGATGTCTCCTCGCCCTTCATGCTCAAGCACGTGGCCAACGCGGAACTACGCGCGGTACGCCACAACATCCTGCGCGTTGCTGCCGGCGATGAATCCGGCATGGTGCCCATGCCCCATGACCACGTGCCATCCGCGGTGTTCACCTCCCCGCAGATCGCTACCGTTGGTCTCACGGAACAACAGGCTATCGAGGCAGGCTACGACGTCACCTGCAAGATCCAGAACTACGGCGACGTCGCCTACGGCTGGGCGATGGAGGACACCACCTCAATTGTGAAACTTGTCGCCGACCGGAGCACCGCCCGCCTCCTCGGCGCACACTACATGGGGCCGCAGGCATCGACCCTCATCCAGCAAATGATCACGGTGATGGCTTTCGACCTTGATCTGCGCGACGTTGCCCGCCACCAATATTGGATTCACCCCGCATTAGGTGAGGTAACTGAGAACGCCATCTTAGGCCTCGATTTCACTTTTCCCGAGGTCTAAGCCAAAAACTTTCACCGTTCAGTAATCAACCTGAGCATGCTCCTAAGTTTTTCACAGTTAAAACCCGCCAACTTTTGCGTCTACCAGCATGAATGCGCTAGCCTGTTCAACGTTCCCTGGAAGCGAACCGAGTGCCACCGCGCACCCGTTCTCCATATTGGACTAGAAAAGGAATCGTAAATATGCGTAACCTTCGCAACATCGCCCTCGCAGGCGCAACCGCAGTCGCGCTGACCTTCGGCAGCACCTCCGTCGCAATCGCCGAGGATGCCAACGCTCAGACCCAGCAGAGCTCCCAGCAGGGCGGAAGCCTGGCAAACAAGATCGGCAAGGAAATCTTCAAGATCGAGGGCGCTGAGACCGAGTCTGACACCCTGAAGGGTCGCGAGATCTTCGGCACCCAGAGCAGCCTCTCCGAGCAGCCGGTTGGCGCGAAGCTCCTCTACTCCCTGACCGTTATCCTCGGTGCGGCAGCTGTGCTCGGCATGATCATCGCTCCGATCGACAACTTCATCAAGTACGGCCCGCACGCTAAGTAACTGCGTTCGAACTCCCATACTCATTTCAACTTCTAGAAAGTAAGGAAACAACATGCGTAAGTTCCGCAACGCAGCTCTCGCTGCAGCAACCGCAACCGCCGTCGCTTTCGGTGGCGTCACCGTCGCTGGCGCTGAGGAGGCCAAGGAGACCGCTCCGTCCGCATTCGTCTCCGGCTCCAGCACCAAGAACCCGAACAACACTGAGATCAAGGACGTCCTGAAGCAGGGCTTTGATGGTATGTCCAGTGGCAAGGGCTTCTCTGGATTCGGTCACGCTACCGACGCAGATAAGCCGGCATTCCTCACCTTCCTGTTCGGCAAGGAAAAGAAGGACGGCGAAACCCCGCAGTGGGCACTGATGTGGCGCGACGCTATCGACTGGTTCGCACTGCTCGCTGGCCTCGGCGCACTGATCGGCCTGGGCAACTGGGCTCTGCACGAGGGCCTGCTGCCGCAGCTCTAAATCTCAGCGTCCCGCAGTTCTAGAAGCTGCGCGCTAGATACTTTAAGAAGACCGCGTATCCCGCGGTCTTCTTTTTGTTTGCCCTCCTGGTTCGGCGCGATGTACCGCGGTCTAATGGTTAGCGCTGGGAATCAGGGAGGGTGAGGATCTCGTTGCCGTCCTCGGTGATGAGGATGGTGTGCTCAAACTGGGCTGTGTACTCGCCGTCGGTGTTCTGGACGGTCCAGCCATCGTCCCAGATCTCGTAGTCGAGCCCGCCGAGGTTAATCATGGGCTCGATCGTGAGCGTCATGCCTGGTTCCAACACGTCCGTGTACGCATCAGAGTCGTAGTGGAGCACCACCAGCCCATTATGGAAGGTGGGGCCCACGCCGTGGCCAGTGAAGTCGGTGACCACGTTGTAGCCGAAGCGCTTGGCGTAGGACTCAATGACACGACCGATCACGTTGACCTGACGGCCCGGCTTGGCGGCGCGGATGCCGCGCATCATCGCTTCATGTGTGCGCTCAACCAGCAGCTTGTGCTCCTCGGCAACCTCACCAGCGAGGAAAGTAGCGTTAGTGTCGCCGTGGACGCCGTTCTTGTAGGCAGTGACGTCGATATTGCAGATGTCGCCTTCCTGGATCACGGTGGTGTCCGGGATGCCGTGGCACACGATCTCATTGAGCGACGTGCAGCAAGACTTTTCAAAACCGCGGTAGCCGAGCGTCGACGGGTACGCGCCGTGGTCAAGCATGTACTCGTGGGCGATACGGTCAATCTCATCGGTGGTCACGCCAGGCGCCACCGCCGCGCCGGCAGCCTCCAGCGCGTTGGCTGCGATACGGGATGCCTCGCGCATCTTCTCAATGACCTCGGGTGTCTGCACAAACGGCTCGCCAATGTTCTCCGCGACCGTGTCCTTCCAGACGTATTCCGGACGCTCAATGGAATCCGGCACGGTGCGGATCGGGGTGGGTTTTCCAGGTGTCAGTTTTCCGCGTGGGTTCATGGGTGCCATGGTAGTCCCGCGGGTTTCTGTCTAGGCGCCCGCCTCATCGATATTGCGCAGCATCGCATCCGTGACAGCAACCGCAGCCTCAGATCCGCCGCCAAGAACGATGAGGGTGGCAAAGGCAATATCATCATCCCGGTAGCCGGTGAACCAGGAGTGGGAGCCGCCGTTGATCTCAGCCTCGCCGGTCTTGCCGCGGATGTCGCCGCCAGCACTCATGCCACCAGCGGTGCCGCCAGGACTGACAACGGCTTTCATCATGTCCTGCAGCCCCGCCACTGCGTGCGGCTCAAGCTTCGGCGCCTGTTCGCTGGCCTTGGTCTCCTTGCCCTTAATCAAGTACGGCGTCGGCACCTCCCCGCGCGCGGCCGTTGCGGACACGAGCGCCATGCCAAACGGGCTGGCCAAGTCATGGCCCTGCCCATAGCCGGCCTCGGTACGGTCGAGCGGCTCCTCACCAACGGGGATCGAGCCAGTCAAGGTATCCAGGCCAGTGATGTCATAGTCAACGCCCAAGCCAAATTGCTTTCCGACGTCCTTTAGCTCCCCCGGCGCCAACTTCGTCGAAATATCCGCAAAAGTGGTGTTGCATGAACGCGCGAACGCAGTCTGCAACGGCACATCGCCAGCACCAGAACCCGCGTAGTTAGTCACGATACGCCCGTAGATATTCATCGTTCCCGGGCACGGCACGATAGAGTCCGGGTTGAGTCCCTGCTTTTCCAGGCCAGCAGCAGCGGAGACGATCTTGAACGTCGAGCCCGGTGGGTATTGGCCCATGAGGGCAAGGTTGCCGTCCTTGTCCGCCTCAGGCGTTTGAGCAACGGCAAGGATTTCCCCCGTCGACGGGCGAATGGCCACGATCATCGCCTTCTGCCCGGCGATCGGCTCAAGTGCCTTCTCCGCAGCGACCTGCACCTTGTGCGAGAGGCTGATGCCAATCGACGGCGACGGCTTCGCGTCGTGCTTCTCCACGTCTTCGAGCTCATTGCCGTTCTCATTCACAATGGCAATTTTCCAGCCCGCATCGCCTTCCAAGTCCCCGCGCACAACTTCCCCGATGCGCGCCATGATGTCTGGCGCAAAACCCGGATTCGCATTGACCATCGCGGCTTCCTCATTGAGCCGCACTCCGGGGATGCCCTTCAGTGCGGCATCAGCGACCGCATGGGCGGTAGCAGGGATCATCGCCACGGAGTACGCTCCGGAAGCCGCCTCCAGCTCCTTCTGCAAGTCCCCCGCATCGCGCGTGGGTACCGCCTTATCCGTCGCATGGGCATTGGCCAAAGCATTGGAGATCGAGATCGCGGTCTCCGAGACACTACGCACGGAACCCTTATCGACGAGCAACCGATACGCCACCCCCGGACTCAACAGCGCCACACCATCCGAGGACACAACACTCGCTTGCTTCGCCGGAACCGTGCGCAGCTCAAGGTGCTGGTTCGCACCCAAGCGCGGGTGCAACACTGACGGTTGCCAGCGCACAGTCCACTCGTCGTTAGACTGCGTCAGCGTCATCGATGCGTCATAAGACACGTGCCGGTCCCGCGGCAACGCCCACTCCAAGGTGTAGTGGGCAGTAGCGATGTTCTCTTTTTGCTCGATGTAGTTCAGCGTCGCATCCAACGCCTCTGCCTGCAGGCCACTGACGGTGGCGGAGGCGGAGGAGGTGGCGTTCTGGGGGACGTCGACAAGCTGCGCGAGGGCCTCATAATCGAAGTCCTGCAATGCATCGAGCAGATCCTCCGCCACAGGCTTTGCTGGATTCGGCTTCGGCGTGCACGCGGTCACACCGAACGCAACAACCAGAACCGCAAGCAGCGCAAGGACCCGAGACTTCATCGTTCTACTTCGTCACCTTGACTTCCGCCTTGGCGCCCGCGATCTCCTCGAGGCCTTCCTCTTCCGCGATGCGCATCGCGTGCGCAATCAGCGTTTCCACAATCTTCGATTCCGGCACCGTCTCCACAACCTCGCCCTTGACAAAGATCTGACCCTTGCCGTTACCGGAAGCGACACCGAGGTCCGCATCACGCGCCTCGCCGGGGCCATTAACCACACAGCCCATCACCGCCACGCGCAACGGGTACTCCATGCCCTCAAGGCCAGCAGTGACTTCCTCAGCGAGCTTGTACACATCCACCTGGGCGCGGCCACATGACGGGCAGGACACGATCTCCAGCTTGCGCGGGCGCAGATTCAGCGACTGCAGGATCTGATCGCCGACCTTGATCTCCTCCACCGGGTCAGCGGAAAGCGACACACGGATGGTGTCACCGATCCCCTCAGCGAGCAGCGCACCGAAAGCCACAGAGGACTTGATGGTGCCCATGAACTTTGGGCCCGCCTCGGTGACACCGAGGTGCAGCGGGTAATCCGTCTTCGCAGCGAGCTGGCGGTAGGCCTCCACCATGAGCACCGGGTCAGAGTGCTTCACGGAGATAGCAATGTCGCCGAAGCCATGCTCCTCGAACAAGCTCGCCTCCCACACCGCGGACTCCACGAGAGCCTCCGGCGTGGCCTTGCCATACTTCTCCAGCAGACGCTTATCCAAAGAGCCGCCGTTAACACCAATACGAATCGGGATACCCGCGTCCCCAGCAGCCTTAGCCACTTCTTTTACGCGACCGTCGAATTCCTTGATGTTGCCCGGGTTGACGCGGACAGCAGCGCAACCCGCGTCAATGGCCGCGAAGATGTACTTCGGCTGGAAGTGAATATCCGCGATAACCGGGATCGGCGACTTCTGTGCAATCGCCGGCAACGCCTCCGCGTCCACCGTCTTCGGGCAGGCCACGCGCACGATGTCGCAACCAGACGCCGTCAGCTGTGCAATCTGCTGCAGGGTGGCGTTAATGTCGTGCGTCTTCGTCGTCGTCATCGACTGCACACTAATCGGGTGATCGGATCCAACACCTACCCCACCCACGAACAGCTGGCGGGTTTTACGACGCGGAGCAAGAGTCGGAGGCGGGCCTTCCGGGATGCCCAAACCGATGGGAAGATTCATAGACCTAAGACTAACACCGGTTCCGTCAGCCAAAGAGACGCACGGGGTTGACCACGTCGGCGACAATGACCAACACACCCACACCCAACAACAGCGCCGCCATCGCGTACGTGATCGGCGCCAACTTCTGGTAGTTCACCGGCTCCCCCGCCGGCAGCCCGCGCAGCGCGCGCAGCCGGTCACGGATTGCCTCGTACAGAACCACCGCGATGTGCCCTCCATCCAATGGCGGCAGCGGGATCAGGTTGAACAGCGCCAGGAAGAAGTTCAAGGAGGCCAAAAGCGAGAAGAACACGGCCCACATGGACCGCTCCACGAGCTCGCCACCAGCCCGCGAGGCCCCCACGACACTGATCGGGCCTTCCATATCCCGCTCCGCACCGAAGATCGACGCCGCCACCCCCGGCACCTTGCCCGGAAACGCGATGATCCCCTTCACGGATGCTGACAGCATCTCCCCCGATACACGCGCGGTTGCCGGCACTGCTTCGACCGGACCAAAGCGCTTCACGGCATCTTCCACCGGGGCATTGCTCACGCCGATCGCGCCGGCTTCAAAAGCGGTTCCTTCGGGGGTGAGGCGGGTGACGGAGGCGACGGGGACGTCGATAAGCATGCGCTCCCCTGCGCGCTCCACATCAAGCGTGACCGTCTGGTCTGGGCGTGTGAGCACGTACTCGCGGATCTCCACGAAGGTGCGCATCTCCTGGCCGTCGATGGCCAAGATCTTGTCGCCGGGGCACACTCCCGCTTCACCGGCCGGACCAGGGCCCGCGCAGTCGGCGACCGTCCTGGCATCCACCTGGTCAGACGTGCACGACACCTCTCCCACCGTCGGGGTGCGATCTGCGTATGGGTTCGGAATGCCGGACGAGACTGCCAGTAGGTACAGCACCATGAACCCGAGAAACAGGTTCATCACAATGCCACCGCTCATCACCGCAACCCGCTGCCACCACGGCTTACGGTACATCGCGTGCGGCTCTTCTTCCGGGGTGAGCGGATCCATCGCGGTCATGCCGGCGATGTCGCAGAACCCGCCGAACGGCAGCGCGGCGATGCCGTACTCCGTCTCCCCCTTCTTCACGGACACAAGCTTCGGGCCGAACCCCACGAAGAAGCGGCGCACGCGCATGCCAAAGGCTTTCGCTGTGAGCATGTGGCCGGCCTCATGCAGCGCGATCGACACAGCGATACACAGCGCGAAGGCAACAATGCCCAGGATGAATGGTCCCACGAACTGCCTTTCCGTCTGGCGCTACGCACTGATGGTTTTAACCCGCTCTATGGCGCGGGCGCGGGCCTCGGTTTCCACGGCCACGATATCGTCGAAGGATGACGGTACCACCGCAAAATCCGACGCCGAATCCAGCACATAGTCGATGGTGTCCACGATCTGGGGGAAGCGGATCTTTCCGGCTAGGAACGCGGCGGCTGCCTCTTCGTTGGCGGCGTTGTACACGGCGGGGAAGGTGCCTCGGGCGCGCGCGACATCGCGAGCAAGGCGCACGGCGGGGAAAGCCTCCTCATCGAGTGGCTCGAAGCGCCAATCCATCGCCTGCGTGAAGTCAAGCTTCGGCTGCACGTCCGCCACGCGGTCCGGCCATGCAAGGGCATGCGCGATGGGCATCTTCATCGATGGCGGTGACGCCTGCGCGATTGTCGCACCGTCCACGAAGGTCACCATGGAGTGCACGATGGACTGCGGGTGCACGGTCACGTCGATGATGTCCGGGGAGACACCAAAAAGCAGTGTTGCCTCGATGAGCTCAAGGCCTTTATTCACCATCGTCGCGGAATTCAGGGTGTTCATCTGCCCCATCGACCACGTCGGGTGCGCGGCGGCCTGCGCGGGGGTGGCGTCCCACATCTGCTCGCGGGTGTGCCCGCGGAAAGGCCCCCCGGAGGCGGTGAGCACGAAGCATTCCACGTCCTGGGCTCTGCCTGCCCGCAAACATTGCGCCATCGCGGAGTGCTCCGAATCAACGGGGACGATCTCGCCGCCGCGCGCCATCACGATGTCACCGCCCGCGACGAGTGACTCCTTGTTCGCCAGCGCCAGCACCGCACCGCTGTCCAGCGTGGCCAGCGTCGAAGCCAGGCCCAGCGACCCCACCAGCGCGTTCAACACCACGTCAGCATTCGCGTTGCGCACCAGCGTTTCCGCGGCCGCGTCGCCACGCAAGACCTCGCCGCCGAGCTCACGGCTCACCTCATCAGCAGCTTCTTGCTTAGCGACGCCAACCTGCCCCGCCCCCAGCCCCCACTCCCGTGCCTGAGCAACGATGGTGGCCGGGTCCGATCCGGCAGCAGAAATACCCACCAACTCAAAAGCATCGGGGTTGTCCCGAATCACCTCGAGGGCCTGCGTACCGATGGAACCTGTAGAACCCAAAATCACAACTTTGCGCACCGCTTCATTGTCACACAGAGCAGGCATCAGTGAATGTGGGGTCATACTAACGGTGAGGTTCGGGGTGTTTCGGGGGGATGAATCGAAAACACAGCACCACGTATGCCAAAATAGGTGCATTGACTCTTTTCCCTAACCCGTGTCAAGGAGTTTGCTGTGAGCGCTAAGGATGACGCACCCCAGGTCTACAACGGTGTTTCCGAGGCTGATGTGCCTTCCGCCAAGTGGGGCTGGTCTGAACTGACCCCGAAGACCATCCAGATCGCTGGTTGGGTGTCCGTGGCTTTCCTCATTGCCTACAACTTCGGCAACCACCAGGGCCATGTTGAGACCATCTGGCTCATCGCACTGGCTGTGCTCATCGCTCTCGGCCTCGTGCTGTTTGCCATCCGCCCGGAGCTGTCCCAGGTCCGCACCGTCACCGCCTTCAACCAGCCGGTCGGCTACCAGGAGAAGGACTGGACCGAACTCCAGCGCACCATGACCGGCCCGTACGCTGAGCTCACCGACAGTCAGCTGCGCGCCCTCAACATTGAGCCGGAGGCATTCCGCGCATCCCAGGGCCGCCACGAGCTCAGCAACTAGTTCTCCGTTAGCTCCACTCAGGCAAAGCTTCAGCCCCAGTCAGCAGATGCTGGCTGGGGTTTGTTCTGTTCTGAAGAAGTTAAGCTTCGGCCTTCTCATCGGCGGCGAGCTGGCCACACGCCGCGGCGATTTCCTGGCCCTTGGTGTCACGCACCGTGCACGGCACACCTTGGGCGATGACGCGACGGACGAACTCATCTTGGCGCTCCCGCGGGGACGCGTCCCACTTCGAGCCCGGGGTGGGGTTCAGGGGGATGAGGTTGACGTGGACAAGGGGGCCTAAAGCGTCGTGAAGCTTTTTGCCCAGCATGTCCGCGCGGAAGTCATGGTCATTGATGTCGCGGATAAGCGCGTACTCGATGGACACGCGACGGCCGGTTTGGTCCGCGAAGTATCGGGCGGCGTCCAAGACGTCGGCAACGGAGAAACGGTTGTTCATGGGGACGAGGGTGTCGCGGAGTTCGTCGTCAGGCGTGTGCAGGGACACGGCGAGGGTGACGTTGAAGCCTTCGTCCGCGAGTTTGCGGATCGCGGGCGCCAACCCCACTGTGGACACGGTGACGTTGCGCTGCGAAATGCCAAAGCCTTCCGGCGCGGGCGAGATGATCTGGCGCACCGCTTGCACCACGCGGTTGTAGTTGGCCAGCGGCTCCCCCATGCCCATGAACACGACATTGGTCAGGCGACCACCTTCAGCCGCCATCATGGCGGCTGCTTCGCGCACCTGGTCCACGATCTCCGCTGTGGACAAATTACGGTCCAACCCACCCTGGCCGGTGGCGCAAAACGGGCACGCCATGCCGCAACCGGCCTGGGATGAGATGCACAGGGTCGCGCGGCCTGGGTAGCGCATGAGGACGGACTCCAGCAGGATTCCGTCGTGAAGACGCCACAACGTCTTGGTGGTGTCACCGTTATCCGTTTCCACGGTGCGCACCGGGGTGAGCAAGCGTGGGAACAGGGCTTCTTTAACGGTCTCACGTTGGGCAGCGGGCAGGTCCGTCATCGTGGACGGGTCCGCCTCATAGCGGCCGTAGTAGTGGCGCGCGATCTGGTCGGCGCGGAACTTGGGCAGGCCGAGCTCCCCCAACGCAGTGATGCGCTCTTCAACGGTCAGGTCCGCGAAGTGCTTCGGCGGCATGCCGCGCTTGGGGGCCAGCAACTGGATCTTTGGAAAATCACTCATGACGTGGCCCATTCTGCCTGGTTTGCTACGTCATAGCCAATTGTTACAGCACGACGACGTTCATCAGCAGCCACGTTGCTGCAGCCGCGGGCAGGATGCCGTCAACCCGGTCCATCATGCCGCCGTGTCCGGGCAGGATCGCAGACATGTCCTTGATGCCCAGTTCGCGTTTGAATTGGCTTTCCACTAGGTCCCCCAAGGTGGCGCACACGACGATGCCCAGGCCGAAGACGAGTCCTGCCCACCACTGCGTGCCCAGCAGGTACATGCCCGTGAGTACACCCGTCACTGCGCCGAAGAGCACCGAGCCGGCGAAGCCTTCCCAGGATTTCTTCGGGCTCACCGCCGGCGCCATTGGGTGGGAACCGAAGAGAACACCGGCGGTATAACCACCCACATCGGAGGCCACCACGCATGCGATGAACGTGATGATGAAGAATCCGCCCGTGACCCCCGGCGCCTCCAGGCGGGAAATCATGGCGGCAAAGGCGCCGAACATGCCGATCCACACGAGGACAAAAATGTTCACCGCTGTATCACGCACGTAATTGCGCGGCGCGGTGTCCGGGCCGTGGAAGAACAGGCGCGCAAACATGAGCGCCAGAACACTCACGGTGAACGTAGCCAGCAGGCCCGTATAGCCGAAAGGCCACGTGGACACAATCATGCATATGCCCAGCACGATGCTGGCAAACCGGTACACGCCAAAGCCGTGTTCACGTAGCCGGGTGAATGTCTCCCACATCGCCAGCGCAGCCGCAACGCTAACCACGGGGTACCACATGACAGGTCCCACGTAGGTGGCCACGAGCACCAAGGCGATGAGCACCACGCTCGTGGCAATGGCCACGGGCAGGTTCCGGCCCGCCGAGTTTTTCGGCTTTGGCAGGTGAACCCGGCGCTGGTGTTGGTTTGAAGGATTGTCCGTCACGGAATTTAGACCTCGAGGAGCTCTGCTTCCTTCTTGCCCACTAGGTCATCGATTTGCTCCACGTACTTGGCGGTGGTCTTGTCCAGTTCCTTCTCAGCTGCGGTGACTTCGTCCTCGCCTGCGTCACCGTCCTTCTGAATCTTCTTCAGGGCTTCCATGCCGGAGCGGCGGACGTTGCGGATGGCAATCTTGCCGTCCTCACCCTTGGCCTTGGCCTGCTTGACCAGGTCACGGCGGCGCTCTTCGGTGAGCTGCGGGATGGTCACGCGGATCACGTGGCCGTCATCGGTCGGGTTCACGCCGAGGTCGGAGTTGCGGATAGCGTTCTCAATCTCACCCATCGTGGACGGGTCGAACGGCTTGATCAACAGCATGCGAGGCTCCGGCACGGAGATGGTGGCCATCTGGTTGATCGGGGTGGGTGCGCCGTAGAAATCAGCCATGACACCGTTGAACATGGCGGGGTTCGCGCGGCCGGTGCGGATGGTCACCAGCTCGGAGCGGGTGTGTTCCACGGAGTTGGTCATGCGGTCTTCGGCGTCGAGCAGTACGTCGTCGATCATGGGGGGTGTTCATCCTTTCATCGCGCGCATTGTGCGCGCCGTTGTCGTGTACTAACTTAGCAGCCGCTTCTACACTGAACTTCACGATGCATCCTGCTTTCACCTACCTCGACAATTCTGTGCGCCCCCAGACGGCTGGGCGGTTGGCTGGTTGGGTGATCCCTGCGAAGGATCTTTCGGATGTCGCGGGGATGCCCACCACGCTGGGGAATCCCGCGCGCGAATACAAAGCGCGCACGACGTCGCCGTTTCTCAGCAGGCTGCAACGCCAGGGAGCAGCCATCAACGGCAAGACCGTCACCGCGGAGATGGGTGCCACGGTGTACGCGGAGCGGGTGCCGGAGCTCGCGTCCCCGGCCTATCCGGGGGCCACGCCGGGTGGGTCGTCCTCGGGCGCGGCGGTTGTGGTGGCTGAGGGCCTGCACCGCGCGGCGCATGGCAGCGATGCGGGCGGCTCCCTCCGCGTGCCCGCCGCCGCGTGTGAAGTGGTGGGTTTCAAGCCTTCCGGCAGAGGCACGGTCGACGGCTTCTTAACCCAAACGGTCGCAGATCAACTCACTCTTCATGGGCTTCGCAAGAATGCTTTTCGACGTCTCCGCCTCGGCATCTGCACCTCCCCCCTCTTCACCCCCGGCGCACCCGTGGATGAGAAGCGCATCGCGGTGGTGGAGCGTGCGGGGGAAGTGTTGGAGGAACTAGTGGGCGTCGAAAAGCATGTGCTTGAACCGTTCTCTGGCGCTGAGCGTGCGTTTGGCTACTTCCGTACGTTGATCACACATAAATTTGTGGACGTGGACCCGGCGGACAGTGAGTATGTGGCGTGGTTGCGCCGTGAGGGACGGGCCTTGACCCCGGGCGATGTCACCCTGGCTCAACAGCAAGCAGCGGGCTTGGCCACGCATGTGGCTGCGCAGTGGGACGTGGATGTGCTGCTGACTCCCACGATTGCAACCGACCCGCCCGCGGTGAACTACTTCCCTGGTTTGTCCCCGGCGGATAGCTTCATAGCGCAAACCGAATGGACACCATGGTGTTCCTTGTTCAACCTCACAGGCGGGCCTGCCGTTGCAGTGGGGCCTGTTCACCTAGGCGGGCTGACCGTGGATGATGCGACGGTACTCCAGCTGGCGCAGGCCATTGAGCCGGTTGTGCGTCAGTGGCGTTAAAGCGCGCGCACTAAGACCGCGCCCAGGAAGACCAGGATGAGGCCGAGCACGCGGTTGGCGTGCAGGGGTGTTTGTGGGCTGCCGAAGAAGCCGAAGCGTTCAATGATCTGGCCGCAGATGATCGTGCCGGCGAGCTGACCAATGACGGTGGCACCGGTGCCGATGATTGGTGCCAGGGTTGCCATTCCAACGACGAAGATCGCGCCGAACACGCCACCGAGCCACATCCACCACGGGCCGGACTCGATGCTGGACAGGAGGGCCTGGCGGGAGGTGCGGACGGACAGGCTGAGAAGCAGGAGCAGCGTTGCTCCGACAGCCAAGTTGACTGCGCCCGCCTGGATGGAGCTGCCCAGGACAGTGCCCAGGTAGCCGTTGGCCGCGGTTTGGGTGGCGGAGCACATACCCATGAACACGCCGAAGGCACGCCACCCCCACAAGAGGCCACCGTCCGCGTGGGCTCCTGTGTTGCTGCGACGGAGGACGTGAATGCACAGAATGCCAGCGAATACCACCACCGCACCGAGAAGACGCAGCGCGCTGATTTCCGTCTGTGGGGAACCGAAGAGGCCAAACTGGTCGATGACCAACGCCATGATCACTTGCCCCAGGATCGGTATGACCACTGTTTCCACACTGCCCAGTCGCGGAAACAGCACAACGTTGCCGGTGAGGAACACGGTGCCCATGACACCGCCGATCCACACC
Organism: Corynebacterium sp. MSK041; assembly: GCF_030232265.1. Classification (GTDB taxonomy): domain Bacteria; phylum Actinomycetota; class Actinomycetes; order Mycobacteriales; family Mycobacteriaceae; genus Corynebacterium. The sequence goes on along the minus strand of NZ_JASPJK010000001.1, from coordinate 335,777 downwards.
CACCAGGGTTCCGCAGCAGCGGCTACAAAATCCCAGCGGACCCCAGACGTGGCCACGGCCAAGGACACCGCGCACAGAAAAGCGACGGTGAAGGAGTAGAAGCTCGTTGGCAGCGGCGCACCCACGCTCGTGCGCAGCCGACTATTCACGGCGGTTTGAGCGGGAATGACCGCCCCCACCGCCATCGCAGCGAGGATGAGCATTACTGCACGAGGGTGCCGATGCGCTCCCCCGCAACCGCCCGCGCAATATTGCCTTCCTTGAGCAGGTTGAACACCAGGATCGGCATGTTGTTGTCCATGCAGAGGCTGAACGCGGTGGCGTCAGCGACCTTGAGGTCCTTCTCCAGTGCCTCACGCGGGGAGATCTCGGTGAACAGTTCCGCGTCCGGGTTCGTGCGCGGGTCATCGGAGTACACGCCGTCCACAGCTTTAGCCATCAGCAGAACGTCACACCCGATCTCCAGCGCACGCTGTGCTGCCGTAGTGTCGGTGGAGAAGTATGGCATACCCATACCTGCACCGAAGATGACCACGCGGCCCTTCTCCAGGTGGCGGGATGCGCGCAGCGGCAGGTACGGCTCAGCCACCTGCGCCATGTTGATCGCGGTCTGCACACGGCAGTCCACGCCCTCCTGCTGCAGGAAGTCCTGCAGCGCCAGGCAGTTCATCACGGTGCCCAGCATGCCCATGTAGTCCGAGCGTGCACGGTCCATGCCGCGCTGCTGCAGCTGAGCGCCACGGAAGAAGTTACCGCCGCCGATCACTACGGCGATCTCGGTGCCACCACGGGCAACTTCAGCGATCTGCTTGGCCACACTTTCAACCACATCAGGGTCAATGCCGACCTTGCCGCCACCAAACATCTCACCACCAAGCTTCAGCATTACTCGCTTGTAGCCTGTACGCATGGGTGCCGTGGCTTCGGTCACGTTTGTCAACTCCTTTGAAAAGGGGGTCAGATACACTTGGCGACAATCTTACGCTGCCGGAGGAGAAGGACCCAGATGCGCGCCAAACTCACCACTGCCACCCTCTCCTGTTTGCTTCTAACATCCTGCGGCACACATGCTGACCAACACGCGCTGCAGGACGCACTGTCAGAACACGCGGGTGACGCTTCTGTCACGCTGCATGTCAGCGACGTTTATCCCAACGCCACGCAAGTCCTCCTTGTTTGCCCGTACGCGGGCCAGGCGGCAAATGACCTCCTTGGCCGTCATGTGTTTCGCAACTATGAGGACTCATACGACTCCACCAATTGGGTGCTCGTCCAACAACCCAACGGCAAAGTGTCAAAGGTGGCTTTGGAACGATCCCAGGTCGACTTGTGTGCAGGCGACGCCGAGGCAGTGTTAGCGCTGAACCCAGATGCGCAGATGGTGTTTGAGGGGCGGGATGGGGTGTGGGCGCTGAGACGTCGATAAGCAAAAAGCCCCAGGCGAACCTGGGGCACATGCTGCGTTAGGGCTGTGAGCTAGGGCTTAAGCCTGGCCAACCTCGAAGCGGACGAAGTCCTTGACCTCAATGCCGTTCTCCTCAGTGAACTGGCGGACGGTCTTCTTGGAGTCAGCCAGGGACGGCTGCTCGAGCAGAGCAACGTCCTTGAAGAAGCCGCCGAGACGACCCTCGACGATCTTCTCGATAGCAGCTTCCGGCTTGCCCTCGTTGCGGGTGATCTCTTCCTGAACTGCGCGCTCCTTCTCCACGACGTCAGCCGGGATGGAGTCCTTGTCCAGGAAGCGAGCCTTCATAGCAGCGATCTGCAGAGCAACATGGTGTGCTGCCTCAGCGTTGTCGCCGGTGTAGGACACGAGCACGCCCACTGCCGGCGGCAGGTCTGCAGCCTTCTGGTGCAGGTACTTAGCGATGTTCTCGCCTTCAACGGTAGCCGCACGACGCAGCTCGAGCTTCTCGCCGATCTTTGCGGACAGTGCCTGCAGGACATCAGCAGCGGTCTCGCCGTTGACGTCAGCGCCAGCGAGCTCCTCAACGGAGTTAGCTTTCACAGCGGCTGCAGCGTCAGCGATCTGCTGAGCGATCTGCTTGAACTCGTCGTTCTTAGCCACGAAGTCAGTCTCAGAGTTGATCTCAACGATGGTGTTGCCGGAGACAGCCACCAGGCCCTCAAGAGCGTTGCGCTCAGCGCGCTTGCCCACATCCTTAGCGCCCTTGATGCGCAGGATCTCAACGGCCTTGTCAAAGTCGCCGCCGGATTCTTCCAGAGCCTTCTTGCAGTCGAGCATGCCGGAGCCGGTGGTTTCGCGCAGCTTCTTCACGTCTGCAGCGGTGTAGTTCGCCATAGTGGGGCGACCCTCCTCGTGGTGGTTGTTCAAAGTTTGTAAAAGGTCAGTTGACAGCGTAGTGGACACATGCCTTGCCGGCATGCCCAGCTCACTAAAACCAACTGTGTTGTGAGGAAACCCCCGTGCCCGTGCGTCCGTCACGCTCTCGTGCGAGGCGGGGCGGGGCACTGCTGGACGCGGGGGTTACCTGTTGTGAGGAATGACCTCAGTTTAGTTTTCCGGAGTAGCCTCAGCTGCCGGCGCTGCCTCAGCCTCAGCCTGCTCTGCGGCGGGAGCCTGCTCTGCCGCCTCAGCTGGTGCGTCGCCTGCTGCTTCGCGTGCCTTGGCCAGAGCGCGCTCTTCGCGCTGCTGCTTACCAGCAACAACTGCCTCACCGATGATGTGGGTGAGAACCTTGACGGAGCGGATTGCGTCGTCGTTGCCCGGGATCGGGTAATCAACAACATCCGGGTCACAGTTGGTGTCCAGGACTGCCACGACCGGGATGCGCAGCTTCTGTGCCTCGGAGACAGCGATGTGCTCCTTGTTCGTGTCCACGATCCACAGTGCGGACGGGGTCTTGGTCATCTCAGAGATGCCGCCCAGCACGCGCTCCAGCTTGGTGCGCTCGCGGGTGAGCATGAGGATTTCCTTCTTGCCGCGGCCTGCGTAGCCGTCCTCGGCTGCGTCCATGGCCTGCAGTTCCTTCATGCGGGCGAGGCGCTTGGACACGGTCTGGAAGTTGGTCAGCATGCCGCCGAGCCAGCGGTGGTTGACATACGGCATGCCCACGCGCTGTGCTTCTTCCTGGACAGGCTCCTGAGCCTGCTTCTTGGTGCCCACGAACAGGATGGTGCCGCCGTGTGCGACGGTCTCCTTGACGAATTCGAATGCCTCATCGATGTAGGTCAGCGTCTGCTGCAGGTCGATGATGTAGATGCCGTTGCGGTCGGTGAAGATGAAGCGACGCATCTTCGGGTTCCAACGACGCGTCTGGTGGCCGAAGTGCACACCTGCGTCGAGGAGTTCACGCATGGTTACGACTGCCATGGGAATGTCTCCTTTGGAGTAAATATCTCGGTTTCTTGTCTTGTTGTGTGGGTTTGCCCCACACCCTAGCGGTGAGCCGTACTCGCACCTCCCGTGGAATCTAAAAATAGTCCGTGGACGTGGAACCGCCCGCAGATTAGTTACGGAAGGACCGGCGCAAGTGGCGGCACCTGCTCCACTACCCCTATCAAAGATAGGCTGTGACCAGGCATTTTCACCGCGCGTAGTCAACTCGCCCGAATGGACGCGTTGCTGCCGTGTAAGTCTACATTGCTCCAGCGTATGCGCCAATTTACGGCACGCCCCTGTGGATAACTTCTCGTTTTCCACAGGCCCTTTTCGCTTATCGACGCCCCCTTCCCCACAATCGACACCATGATTCCTTTTCAACGCATTTTTATAACCATGACAGTGTCAGCTGCACTCCTCGGAGGTGCCTCTCCCGCGTGGGCGTATGTGGATCCGACGACTGGTGCGCCGAGCGCCACGCGGGTAACGCGTGGCGCTGACATACCGGAGAAGAACTGGATGCCGGGCCATCGTGGCGTCGACTTAGCGGCCCGGCCAGGCCAGGACATCCTGGCAGCCGAGGATGGCGTGGTGGCATTTGTCGGCGTGATTGTTGGGGTGCCGGTGATCTCCATCGACCACGCCGATGGCATCCGCACGACGTACCAGCCGGTCTTTCCGTCGGTGACCGTCGGCGACGCGGTCCGGGAGGGGCAGCCGATTGGGAGGATGGCCTCGCCCAATGGGGACCACGATGGGCTGCACTGGGGCGCCAAAACCGGCCCGGATTCTTACATCAATCCACTGACGTTGCTAGACGCACCGACTATTCGTCTTAAGCCCGTGGATGGGCCTGGTCGTAAACCGCTTTCAGACGCTGCGCGCTGACGTGGGTGTAAATCTGCGTGGTCTGCAAGGAAGAATGCCCGAGTAGTTCCTGCACGACGCGAAGGTCCGCCCCACCTTCCAGCATGTGGGTGGCCGCACTGTGGCGCAGCGCGTGCGGGCTTAGGTCACTATCACCTGTGCGCTGGGCGGCGCGTTCGACAACACGGCGCACCTGGCGCACATCAATGCGTCCGCCTCGGGACCCGAGGAACAGCGCGTGACCGGCTGTTCCCTCTTTGTTCTTAGCCACCAACTCGCACCGGCGCGACAGCCACGCATCAAGTGCCGCGCAGGCATTGTCCCCGAAAGGAACAACGCGCTGCTTATTGCCTTTACCGGTCACTTTTGCAAGGCCCCGGCCGAGGTCTACATCGTCCACATCCAAACCCGCTAGTTCGGAGACACGCATCCCCGTCGCATAAAGCAGTTCGAGCATCGCACGGTCGCGGGCTGACTCAGGCCCATCGGCGTCGGGGTTGATCTGTGCCTCAACGAGCTCCCCCGCACGTTTCGGGCTCACCACATCAGGCAGGTGGCGGTTGACTTTCGGGGTGACCAGGCGGGCAGCCACATCGGATTCAAGATGGCCATGTTCATAAGCCCAGGTGGAAAACGCCCGCGCAGCAGCAGTGCGCCGTGCCATGGTCGAGCGGGCCAGCCCGGCGCGCATGCCAGCGGCGAGCCAGGAACGGAGGGTGGGGAGGGTGAAATCGTCGAAAAGCGGGGCGAATTCCGCAAGTGACCGTAAGTCACTGCGGTAGCCCTTGACGGTGGCTTCGGAGCGGCCTTTGACCAGGAGGGCGTGGTCGGCGAAGTCATCGATGGCTGCTTCGAGTTGCGTCATCGTGCCTCCTGCCGTTGTTAGATCTCCCGGCAGTATATGGCCGCTCCTGGTCTAGATGTCTAGAGGCACGCCATCAGCTCTCTCCCAGAGCTGGCCTTTGCGGACGACCATGCCCTTCTTATTCAGAGCCATGAGCAGATGAACTGTGAGTCCGATGGTGAAACCGCAAGCTTGGGCGACGTCCCCGGCCTCGAGCCCACCGGTGTCAGCGAGTGGCAGCGAGTCATAGACACGTAGCTCGTTGCGGGAGAGCTGCTGGACGGCGTTGGCGGCGTAGTCGATCTCATACTGGCCATCCACATCCGATGTGCCGATGGGGCTGAGTTGCTCGTGGGCATCATCCGCGCTCAAGACCATCGCTGCGCGCTCATCCCTAATAGCCAGATTCGTGCCGAGGGATCCCGGCCCGAGGATCGGCCCTGGCACCGCCATTCCCACGCGGTTGAACACCTCCACCCACTTCAGGGTGTTCAGCGCACCGGACCGGAACGCTGCTTCCACCACGATGGTGCCTTGCGTCAACGCGGCCACCAGCCGGTTGCGAGTGAGAAAGCGGTGGCGGTCCGGCGTCACCCCGGGTGGGTACTCCGTGATGATCGCACCGCCTTCATTAGCAATCCGCGCGAACAGCTGCTCATTACGTCGCGGATACACCTGCCCCGCACCACACGCTGCAACAACGACGGTTGTCCCGCCGGCATCAAGCGCTGTGGAATGCGCCACCGTGTCAATGCCCAGCGCCCCGCCGGAGACAATCGTGTGCTGGTGTCGCGCGAGTCCCTGGCACAAATCAGTCGTGGCATGGTGCCCATACGCGGAGGCCGCACGCGTGCCCACGATGCCCACCGAGCTGGCGAAGAGCTGCGCCAGATTCGTGTTCCCCCGCACCCACAAGGCATGCGGCGCATAGGCATCGGGCGGAAGTGTCGATTTATTACCTACTTTTTCGCGCTCAGCTTTTGCACGGGCTACCTCAAAGGACGCCACGATCTCATCGCGTGGCCATTCCGGTGATTCGGGAGTGAGCAGCGCGTAGCCTTCCCGTGCTGCCGCCGCGAGATCCTCAGCGGGCTGATCCCACGTGTACCGCGATTCAGTCGCCGGGCCCAAGTCGCCGAGCCAACTCGCGCGAGTGCGGATACCGTGCGCGAGCTCATCCGCATCACGGCCCGCATCAAGCAGAGCCAACAAGTGGCGATTTGGGCCTTCCACCACGCGGTTCAGGTATGCCCAAGATTCAAGCGAACTCATGCTGCCACCCCCTGCTGTTCCATCTCACGCAGGTTCAGCGCGTCCATCACCTCAGACAGCCGCGGCTGATCCACCCCGGCAAGATCCGCCAGCGTCCACGACAGGCGGAGCAGGCGATCCACCCCGCGTTGAGTGATCATGCCGCTTGCCAAAGCACTGCTGATCACGCCCATGCCGTCTTCCGCCGCCGGGAAGTCACGCCGCAACACCGCGCCGGGGACGCGCCCGTTCGTCGTTGCTGGTAATCCCGCTTTAGCCCACCGCCATTGGGATCGGTCCCGCGCGGCCAAGACGCGTTCGGCAATGACAGCAGAGGATTCCTGATCCGCCGCCGTGACCACACCGCCCACCGAGGTGGTGGTCAGGCTGATATCAATGCGGTCCCGCAACGGCCCAGACAGGTTGCGCAGGTATTTGGCGCGCTCACCCGAAGAGCACGTGCATTTCGCCGCATTGTCCACACCACAACGGCACGGGTTGGCGGCCATGATCAGCTGGAAATTCGCCGGATACACCACCACCCGGCGCGCGCGTGTCAGCTGCACCTCACCCTTCTCCAGGGGCACACGTAAGGCGTCGAGAGTGCGGGCGTCGATCTCACTGACCTCATCAAGAAAAAGCACCCCGTGATGTGCATGGCTCACCGCACCAGGGCGCGGAATGCCAGAGCCTCCTCCGATCAAGGCAGCTCTGCCTAACGACGGATGCGGCGCCACAAACGGCGCCCTCATAATCACCTCCCCGGAGGAATTCCCGGAAACAGAATGGATCGCGGTTGCTTCCACCACCTGCTCCGGTGTGAGGTCCGGCAAGATCGACGGGAGCCTTTCTGCCAGCATGGATTTGCCGGAGCCTGGTGAACCGATCATGAGCATGTGGTGCGCACCCGCTGCCGCGATTTCCATGGCGCGGCGCTCATGAGGTTGGCCGATCACATCGCGGAAATCAGGCACACGGACTGGTTCTACGGTGTGCGTCACGGTTTCCAAACCGGGAAGTTCGCGCTCCCCGATCACCCACTGCCACGCTTCGGTGAGACTGTTCGCGATCCTCACTGATGGATGCCCAATGAGCGCTGCCTCCCGTGCATTGCTCGCGGGGATGATCACGTGCTCAATGTCGCTGTTCAGTGCCTGCACGATGATCTGCAAGATGCCATCAACTCGGCGCAACTCACCGGACAAGGCCAACTCCCCCACGATGAGTGAACGCTTAAGTTTTCGCTCCGCCCGCGGATCCATGCTGGCCAGCACCGCCAACGCAATGGGCAGATCAAAATGGGAACCAGACTTGGGCAGATTCGCCGGGGACAAAGACACCATGATCTTCGTGCGCGGCCACGGCAACACGGAGTTGGCTACTGCGGTACGGATGCGGTCACGGGACTCACCCACCGCTTTATCCCCTAAACCCACGATGTGGATTCCCGGCAGACCCGGACCCACGTTGGCCTCCACCGTGACAAAGTGGGCGGTCACGCCCTCAACAGCCGCGCTATAGGTACTAGCAAGCGCCATCTTCAACCCCCTGGTACATGCGGTGGAAGAACATGTGGCCGTTATAAAGCACCTCGACAACGTCGAAACGCACGGGCGTATACGGCTTATCCATCAGCCACTCAGATGCAGCGGCGCGGATGCGATTAAGTTTGCGCGCCGTGACCGCCTCCGCCGCGCCGAAGCTATGGCCACGTCGCGTTTTCACCTCGATGAAAACAATCGTGCCGTCCTCCGCGCGGGCAATCACATCGATTTCGCCCCGCCTAGTTCTGTACCCAAGCTGGACAATCTCATATCCCATCTCCTCGTACCAGGCAGCTGTACGTGATTCACCAAGCGTGCCCAGCACCCACTGGTTCGTATCCACACCAGCGTCAGGCGTACTTTTCACCATTGTGTTCTCCGATCTTTTGTGTCAATGTGCACCGCGCATCAAGGCGGTCTACTGCTTTAGACGACACAAAAGGCCAAACGGATCCCTCAGAATGAAAAGTGGCCCTAAATAAACAAAACACCCTGTGGATAACGCTTGTTAATCCACAGAGCGCGCACACGACGGGCTATTCCGGGATGACCATCTCCGGCTTATCCAGCTCCTCAATATTGACGTCCTTGTACGTGATCACGCGCACGTAGCGGACGAAGCGCACAGCACGGTACATGTCCCACACCCAGGCATCAGACATGCGCACTTCGTAGTACACATCCTTGCCCTCGGTGTGCGGGATCAGCTCCACGCCGTTAGCCAAGTAGAAGCGGCGGTCAGTCTCCACCACGTAGGAAAACTGGCTGACCACGTCGCGGTACTCGCGGTACAGAGAAAGTTCGACCTCTGCTTCGTAGTTCTCCAATTCCTCAGCGCTCATGGCTTGGTGCTCCTCATATACGTCTGGTGGGCTGCTGCAACGTTGGCATAAGTGTAGCGATGCTCAGGGCTTCCACCGTGACGGCGCACCGCATCCATATGCGCCTGCGTGCCATACCCCTTGTGCCCCTCCAAGCCGTACTCCGGAAACTCTTCCGCCATCTGGGTAATCAGGCGGTCCCGGCTGACTTTGGCCAGGATGCTCGCTGCCGCGATGCAGCGTGCAGTGTAATCCCCACCCACGATGGGAAGTTGGGGGGTGGTCAGGCCGGGGATCCGGAAGGCGTCCACAAGCACGAAACCTGGCGCGACAGCCAACTCGGAGATAGCTCGGCGGGCTCCATCGAGGTTCGCGTTCTGGATGCCGCGGCGATCAATCTCCCCCGCACTGATGTGCACAACGGAATAGGCGGTGGCGGCCGAGATCACTTCGTCGAAAAGCAGCTCCCGCCTCTTCGGCGTCAGCTTCTTGGAGTCGGTGAGACCCTCCAGCCCAGGCAGCGGGCGCGAGGGCAGAATGCACGCGGCGATGGTGATGGGGCCAAAGCACGCACCACGACCCGCTTCATCAATGCCCGCCACGGGACCGAGGCCGGCTTTATCCAACGCCACCTCGTACGTGCGGAGCTGCTTCAGCCTGCGCATTTACTGTTGCAGCAACTCCACATCACCGTTTTTCACCGGCCCAATGCGGGTCAACGGCAAGACGATGAAGGAGACTTTGCCGCGGATATTCTCCTCAGGAATGGTGCCTTGGTACTCATCTCCCATGTGGTAGCGCGAATCCAAGGAATTGGTGCGGTTATCCCCCATGACAAAGACATTGCCTTCCGGCACGGTCAGCGGACCGAAGTACTGGCCACCGCACTCCTCAGAACCGCCTTCCGGCAGCACCGGATTATCCGGTGGCTGAAGGGTAAACGTCTGGTCCGTGGGCTGGCCGTCCACCATCACTGACGGGTCGCCTGCCTGGCAGGACACGGTCTGACCGCCAGTAGCAATCACGCGCTTGACCAGGTTGTTCTCATCCGGCGCAACAAGCCCCACGTAGGACCCCAGTTGCTGCAGTCCCGCCACAAACGGGTTATCCGACCGGTTGGATTGGTAGGACGTGTTCCACGATGGGGTTCCTTCAAAGACCACCACGTCGCCCGGCTCCGGGTCGGAGAAGTAGTAGGACACCTTCTGCACGAAGATGCGGTCACCATTGCACCCTTCACAGCCGTGAAGCGTTGGCTCCATGGAGGCAGATGGAATCAGGTACACGCGGCCAACGAATGTTTGCAGTAAGAAGATGAGGCCGAGGGTGAGAAGAACCACCATCGGGATCTCCACATACCACGGCATCGTGCGGTCTTCTTCGGTGCTATCAGGACGCTGGCGGGGGGTATCAGTCACGGAGAACCACTTTAACACTGAGCACGCAAAACGCCCCCTTCCCCACGCGAGACTAAGCGGTGGGTGAAGGGGGCGTGAAGGCGCTGAAGTTTAGCGACGCTCCTTGATGCGGGCAGCCTTGCCGCGCAGGTCGCGCATGTAGTACAGCTTCGCACGGCGGACACGGCCACGACGCAGAACCTCAATGCGGTCAATGTTCGGGGAGTGAACCGGGAAGGTACGCTCCACACCGATGCCGAAGGAGATCTTGCGGACAGTGAAGGTCTCACGGATGCCGGAGCCTTGACGGCGGACAACAAAGCCCTCGAAGAGCTGGGTACGGGTGACGCTACCCTCGATCACCTTGACGTGAACACCCAGGGTGTCACCAGGACGGAAGTCCGGGATGTCGTCGCGCAGCTGGCCTGCGTCGACCTTATCGATGATGCCGTTAGACATACGAATTCCTTTTCAGATTTGGACAGAGGAACCTAGCGGCTCTTCCCCTCCTGGGGCGCTCGACTGGTTCATGTCGGCTACAAGACCCGACTATTCTTGCATAGCCCCGGGTCACTTCCCAAATCCTGCTCGCTTCAAAGCATCCGCCATCGAGCCCTGCGCAGGCTTCGCGTTTTTCGCTTGTCGACGTCCCCCGTTCCCCGCCCCATTCTTCCTCCCTGCGAGTTTGCTGGGCTTGCTGGGCTTCCCCGGCTCATCCTCAAGCCGCAGCGACAGCCCGATGCGATTGCGCGCGACATCGACGTCCATGACTTTCACCTTGACCACCTGGCCGGAGCGCACCACATCATGCGGGTCGGAGACGAACTTATTGCTCATCGCAGATACGTGCACGAGACCATCCTGGTGCACGCCGACGTCGACGAATGCGCCGAAGGCAGCGACATTGGTCACCGTGCCTTCCAGAATCATGCCGGGTTTGAGGTCCTTGATCTCATTCACACCTTCTTTGAACGTAGCGGTGGTGAATTCCGGGCGCGGGTCACGGCCGGGCTTGTCCAACTCCGCGATGATGTCCGTCACCGTGGGCACGCCGAAGGTCTCATCGGCGAAATCGGCCGGCGCAAGCTTGGCCAATACCGCGGTATTACCAATGAGGGACGTGGTGTCCATCCCAGTCGCGGTGGCAATGCGCTCCACCACTGGGTACGCCTCCGGGTGCACGGCTGAGGCATCCAACGGATCCTTGGCACCCTGAATACGCAGAAAGCCCGCTGCCTGCTCAAAGGCCTTTGGCCCTAGACGTGGCACCTTGCCCAGTTCCTTGCGGGTAGTGAAGCTGCCGTGCTCATCACGGTAGGCCACGATGTTCTTGGCCACCGTGTTGGACAGCCCCGCAACACGTTCCAGCAGCGGCGCGGACGCCGTATTCACATCCACACCGACGGAGTTCACCGCATCCTCCACCACCGCATCCAGAGTTTGGGCGAGCGCAACCTGGTTCACGTCATGCTGGTACTGGCCCACGCCGATGGATTTCGGATCCACCTTGACCAACTCCGCCAGCGGGTCCTGCAAACGCCGCGCGATGGAGACCGCGGAACGCAGGGAAACATCCATGTCGGGAAACTCTTCCGCCGCGATTGCGCTAGCCGAGTAGATGGACGCACCGGACTCACTCACCATCACCGGTGTTGGGCGAGTGCCACCCGCCTGCGCGATGAGGTCAGCTACTTCACCGGCCAGCTTTTCGGATTCGCGCGAGGCTGTGCCGTTGCCCACCGCGATGAGCTCCACTCCATGTTCAGCTACCAAAGCGGCAAGCTCCGCACGCGCCGCATCCCACCGGTTCTGCGGTTGGTGCGGATACACGATGCTGGTGGCCAGGACCTTGCCGGTGCCATCTACCACGGCGCATTTCACGCCGTTGCGATAACCCGGATCAAGCGCCAGGGTTGCCCGCTGGCCAGCAGGTGCTGCCAAGAGCACATCGCGCAGGTTGGTTTTGAACACCTCCAGCGCCCCCTCATCCGCCTTCTCTTTCAGGCGCATGCGGGCGTCCACGTTCGCGGAGATCTGCAGTTTCGTCCGCCAGCCCCAGCGCACTGCCTTGGCCAACCACTCCGACTCCTGCACCGGCAGATCAAAGCGCTCGGCGATCATGCCTTCATAAACAGCCTCATCACCCGGATCAAAACTCAGTGTGAGCACGCCTTCTGCCTCCCCACGGAACAGCGCCAGGATGCGGTGGGACGGTAGCTTGGTCAGGTCTTCAGCAAATTCAAAGTAATCCGCAAACTTCGCGCCCTCTTGTTCCTTGCCTTCCACCACGGCAGAACGCATCGCGCCCTCTGCATACACACGGTCACGTACGGCGCCAACCAGATCAGCATCAGTGGCAAAACGGTCAATCAGGATTGCGCGCGCACCATCAAGAACAGCCTTGGTGTCCGGGAAGCCCTCGCAGATGAACTTTTCGGCGGTGGTTTCGGGGTTGGTGCTGGGGGCGTCGATAAGCAATTGCTCAAGCTCCTCAAGCCCTGCTTCGCGCGCGATATCCGCCTTGGTCTTGCGGCGCTTCTTGTACGGCAAGTAGAGATCCTCCACGCGGGCCTTCGTGTCGGCGGCGAGGATCTCGTGCTTGAGCTCGTCGGTGAGCTTGCCCTGCTCCTCGATGCTGGCCAGCACTGCTTCCTTACGCTCCGCGAGTTCAAGCAGGTACGTGTTGCGCTCCTCGATGTGCCGCAACTGCGCATCATCCAGCCCACCAGTAACTTCCTTGCGATAGCGGGCGATGAAGGGCACGGTATTGCCCTCCGCGAGAAGGGTGAGCGCCGCCTCTACTTGGGTGGCGCGGACGTGAATTTCTTTCGCGATAATCTCTGCGACAGTCATTCGGGGAAGTCTAGTCGGCGGACTCCTTAGGGCTGCACCACGGTGGAGCCATACCAGTCCGCACCCTTGGGCAATGCCGCTACCACTGCCTGCGTGGCATCGGCAAGGCTCAATGCTGTGCGCCCATGGACGCGCAGCTTCACCAGCGGATCAGGGCTCGGCCGCCCCTCACGCCGCTCATACTCTGTCTCCAGCATCGACGGCCCAAAGCACACGTCGGTCCCGCGCTCTTTTGTGCTTATCTGCGCATCGCGGTAGCCGGCTTTCTTTAACGCCGTGCGCATGTTCTTTTCTGCGCCGGGCTTCCAGCCCAGAACGTCCAGCTCCGTCACCACATCGCGGGCGTCCAACATGAAGCGATCCTCTTCGGTGAGTTCCGCGGCGGCGATAAGCTCCGGGCGCACTTCCCTGGTGCGTTTGAGGGACTGCTCACGGCGCCACAGCTCCACCTTGGCGTGATCGCCTGACGTCAACACCGGCGGGGCTTCGATCCCGCGCCACACGCGCGGCTTGGTGTAGCTCGGACCTTCCAACAAGCCGTCGGAAAAGCTGTCATCCTCGTGGCTCTCCGTATTACCCAGCACGCCGGGGATCAGGCGCGTGACGGCCTCCACGATGACGAGCACCGCCACTTCCCCACCGATAAGCACATAATCACCGATGGATACTTCGCGCACACGATACCGCTGCGCTGCGTCCTCAAAAACGCGCTGATCAATACCCTCATAACGGCCACAGGCGAACACAATGTGGTTCTCCCGCGACCACGCCTGCGCATCAGCCTGGGTAAAAGGCTTGCCGGCTGGCGTGGGCACCAAGAGCAACGGCGCGTCCGGGTCCTCCCCTTCGCACACATCTGCGGGCACGGTGTACGGGCGCGCGGCAACCTCTGCCACTTCATCGTGGCGTGCCTTGTCATTGCGGTGTGCTGCCGCGGTGGCCAGATCAAACCCAGCGCGACCTGCGTGCACCTCATCGAGTGCTGGGCCCCACACATCCGGCTTCATCACCATGCCCGGACCGCCACCCAACGGCGAATCATCTACCGCTTTGTGCCCGCCCGTGGCCCAGTCCCGCAGATTATGCACCCCGACCGCCAAGATGCCTTGCTCAATCGCCTTGCCCAATAGCGCGTGGCGCATTGGCTCGAGATAGTCGGGGAAGATCGTGATCGCATCAATGCGCAATGCCGGCGTACCCGTCATAGATCCAGCAACCCTTCCGGTGGGGTGATTTCCAGGAAGCCTTCCTCCAGATCCACCTCCGGAACAATGTCCATGACGAAGGGAACCAGCACTTCCCTGCCCTGATACGCGACTTCCAAGATTTTCCGGTTCGGGGTATCCATCACACCAGTGACCTCCCCAATCTCCTTGCCGTCCTGCACGACTTTCAGACCAATGAGTTCATGGTCATAGAACTCATCCGAGTCCTCATCGCGCTCCAGCGGCTCGGCAAAGAACTGCATTCCACGCAGCGAATCCGCGGCGGTGCGGTCTGGGATCTCTTCAAACGTGACCAACAGGCGCTTCTGGTGCGGGCGCACCGAGGCGATGGTCAGGTCTTGTTCCTTCCCCGCCTGCTTCCCGTGAAGCACCTCCCCGACCGCGTAACGGATGTCCGGCTCGTCGGTCAACACCTCCACGGCGACCTCCCCTTTGACACCGTGGGACTTGACTACTTTGCCGATGAGCAACTTCATGGGAGCTAAGGCTACCAGCACCCATCAATGCAAAAACTGCCCGCGCACCAAGTGGCACACGGGCAGTCGCTTCAAAGCTTGAGGGAGTTTAGTTCTCCTCGGACTCCTCAGCCTTCTCTTCTTCAGCAGCCTCTTCAGCCGGAGCTTCCTCAGCCTCTTCAGCGGCAGCCTCAGCAGCTTCTGCCTGTGCAGCAGCCTTAGCCTCAGCCTCGGCTTCAGCAGCAGCCTTAGCCTCTGCCTCTTCCTTAGCCTTCTTGCGCTTCTCGGTGATGGCCTCAGCGGTCGGGCCGTTGGAAGCCTCCTCCAGAGCCTGGTTGAACAGCTCGAGCTTGGACGGCTTCTCCTCAGCAACCTTGAGGGTGCCCTCAGCACCGTCGAGGCCCTTGTGCTTCTGCCAGTCGCCGGTCACCTTCAGCAGAGCGAGCACCGGCTCGGTCGGCTGGGCACCAACGCCGAGCCAGTACTGAGCGCGCTCAGAGTCAATCTTGATCAGCGACGGCTCTTCCTTCGGGTGGTAGATACCAATGTTCTCAATGACAGCACCGTCACGACGGGTGCGGGCATCAGCGATGACAACGCGGTACTGAGCATTACGGATCTTGCCCAGACGCTGCAGCTTGATCTTGACAGCCATGGTTAAAAGTCCTTTACTTCGGTCACTGGGCAGTTCAGACACCCGCCACGTGTTTGGCGGGCCGGTTCAGCCCTTGGTTTTCGTCTGCGTGTGACTAGGGCCGGTCGAAGGGGAATCCATGATTCCCATCGGGTCCGGCGCTAACGCAGGAGTGTTGCTAAGCAACCCGCAATACCCTACCTGGGAAGTGCTACCCACACCAAAATGGGCATGCCGCACAATGCTGGGTTATAGCTCTGCCTCGTATCACGGGTAAGGTCACCGGAAGGTTTAGTACTTTCACTTCCCTGTATCCCCTATTTTTCTGTGACACAAGCCCGATGACAACCTCAGTTCGCACCTCTACACCAACGGTCAAGCAGCCGGTGTCGTCGTCACCGTACCGTTTTGACCTTGATGGTTTGCGTGGTTTTTCCATCATGCTCGTGGTTGTGTTCCACGTCTTCGTGGGCAGGGTCTCTGGCGGCGTGGACGTGTTCCTACTGTTGTCCGGTTATTTCTTCATGGGCGCACAGCTGCGTTATGCCATGCGCCCAAACCCGTCGCTGAACCCGTGGTGGCCTTTCTGGCGCACCGCACGAAGGCTCCTGCCAGCGCTGGCAGTGGTACTCGCAGCTGTCTACGCCGGCATCCGATATCTCACGCCGCAGGTCATGAGCCAGGAAATTGCTCGCCAGTTCAAGGCGTCTGTGCTCTACTACCAGAACTACGAGCTGAGCAGCCAGGATGCTGCCTACGCAGCAGCCGGTTCGCAGACTTCGCCACTGCAGCACTTGTGGTCCATGAGTGTGCAGGGGCAGTTCTATCTCTTCGCCATTACCTCTGGCATTCTGGTGGCCATTTTGGTTACTCGCGCCCATGTGGGTGTTCAGCGTCTGCGTCGCTGGATTGTGGTCATCCTCGCTCTGATCACCATCGCATCTTTCGCCTATGCATCCCGTTTTGGTTTCGTGGGCACACCCGCCAATTACTACGCTTTGCCCTCCCGTTTA
This sequence comes from Corynebacterium sp. MSK041, assembly GCF_030232265.1. Lineage (GTDB taxonomy): Bacteria > Actinomycetota > Actinomycetes > Mycobacteriales > Mycobacteriaceae > Corynebacterium. The sequence goes on along the minus strand of NZ_JASPJK010000001.1, from coordinate 319,529 downwards.
TGGGAGCTGAGCTTCGGCGCTTTGCTGGCTATGCTGCCCGCTAAGGTGGCTATTCCCGCGAGGTTCCAGGCCCCCGCTACTGGCTTGGGTGTCACGATGATCGCAGCCACCGGCTTCATCATTCCAACTTCCCTTGCCTTCCCAGGCCCAGCCGCGCTCATTCCTCTGCTCGGTGCGGCGCTGGTGGTACTCAGCGGCCCGCAGCACGTCGTGGCTAAGCTGCTCTCGTCCTCCCCGATGACCTGGCTGGGCAAGGTCGCCTACTCCCTGTACTTGTGGCACTGGCCTTTGCTCATCTTGCTCACCGTGTACACGAGCAAGGACGAGCCTTCCGTGCTGCTGGGCATCGGCGTTATCGCGGCGTCACTCGCGTTGGCTCACATCACGTACAAGCTCGTCGAGGATCCTCTGCGCCAGCACGGAAAGCGCCCGAAGGCAACAGATCAGCCAGTGCGTAATGCGCTTGCTAGCTTATCGACGTTCCTCGGCCGCGCCCGCGCCATCGGCGGCGTTGCCATCGCCGTGCTCCTCGCCGGCACGCTTGCTATCTTGCCCATGTTCAACAAGCAAGTGGAACAGGCGAGCGGCGAGCTTGACCCGGCACTGTATCCCGGCGCCATGGCGCATTTCGGGGCTGATGTGCCGCGTGCTTTGGCTGCACCCGACCCGCACTTCATCTCGGACATGTGGCCCCCAACCGTTGACCGTGGCTGCATGATCTTCATGGACCAGCCAGGAGACTTACTCCCCCACGAAGGCTGCGTTTTTGGCGACCCGGATTCTGATGTCACCGTGGTCCTTTTCGGTGGCTCGCATGCGGAACCGTGGGTGGTTCCACTGGACAAGATCGGCCGTGAGCGTGGGTTCAAGGTGATCACTTACGTGCGCCAGGAGTGCCCGCTGGTTTTGGATGATTTGGACACGGTCTCAGAAGTCTGCGCAGAATGGTCCCGCAATGCTTTTGCGGAGATCATCGCCCTGCAACCTGACCTGGCCATCTCCAATGCCACCCGCCCCGCTGGCCGTGCTGGTTCCGGCGGCATCGGTCCTGATATCGTGCCGGATGCCTATGCCACCGTGTGGGACAAGCTGCGCCTCAATGGCATTCCTTTCGTGGGGCTGCGCGACAACCCGTGGGTCTTCTCCCGCGAGGGCGATCACATGGACCCCAATGAGTGCCTCCTCGCCCGAAACACGATGAATGATTGCTCCACGCTGCGCTCCACGGTCTACGCCCCTACGAACCCGGCTGAGCAGTACCTCTTTGCCGCTGATAAGCAGTGGACGGTGGATACCGCTGACTGGTTCTGTGAAGAGACCTACTGCCCACCGATCATCGGTAACATCTACGTCTACCGCGACCAGAACCACATCTCGAACGCCTACGCAGAATCCACCGCACCGATCATGTGGCAGAGTATCCAACCCATCTTCGATGCTTTGGATCTGCCCTACCGAAATGAAGAGGTCCTCGAAGATCTTCAGATCATCGAGAGTTAAGGGGTGCGAGGGTTGTCCTTGGCCACTTCTCTTCGCCGGGTGTGTGTAGAAAATTATAATGCGAAAAATCGACGCGGCTGAAACACCTGGTAGAAAATTTCTACCGTTCGGTAGTTACCGCAGCAATGTAAAGTTTTACACCGGGAGTGAGTTCTCAGGGGCTGATCCCTAGAACTTCTTCTTCCCCATGCGCTTCATCGCGCTGCCAAAGTCCAGATTATTCAGGTCCAGGCCTTCCATTCCTGGCGGCATCTGCTGCTGCATCTGCTGAAGCTGCTCCATGCTCGGCATGCCCTGGCCCCCTGGCATGCCCGGCATCCCTGGCATCCCTGGCATCTTCGGTCCGCCCTGGCGCTTCGCTGGCTTACGCTTGCCGTTCTTGCCTTTACGGCCCTTCGGTTTCTTCTTTGTTGCGGAACGACCCATGCCCGGCATACCGGGCATTCCACCCATGCCGAACTGGTTGGCCATCTTGCCCATCATCTTCTTCGCCTCGAAGAAACGCTCCACAAGCTGGTTCACATCAGCAACGGTGACGCCGGAGCCGGCGGCGATGCGGCGACGTCGAGAAGCATTGAGGATCTTCGGATCCTCCCGCTCCGCTGGGGTCATACCGCGAATGATGGCCTGGATGCGGTCGAGCTGCTTCTCATCGACCATGTCTGCCATCGGGTTCATCTGCTTGCCGCCCGGCATCATCTTCAGCAGATTGCCAATCGGACCCATGCGACGGATCATGAGCAGCTGATCAAGGAAGTCCTCGAGAGTCAGCTCACCCGTACCCAGCTTGCGGGCGGCTTCTTCCGCCTTCTGCTGGTCCATCATGGTCTCGGCCTGCTCAATCAAGGAGAGCAGGTCGCCCATGCCAAGGATGCGGCTGGACATGCGATCCGGGTGGAAGACATCAAAATTCTCGAGCTTCTCACCGGTGGAAGCAAAGAGAATCGGCTTACCGGTGACTTCACGGATGGACAGTGCTGCACCACCACGGGCATCACCGTCGAGCTTGGTCAACACAACGCCGGTGAAGTCCACACCATCGGCAAAGGCCTGCGCGGTGTTCACCGCGTCCTGGCCGATCATCGCATCGATGACAAAGAGGACCTCATCCGGATTCACCGCATCGCGAATGTTGCGGGCCTGCGTCATCAGAGTTTCATCAATACCCAAACGACCAGCGGTATCGATGATCACCACATCCGCATTCGTGCGACGCGCTTCCTCGATGGACGCCAGCGCCACCTTAACTGGATCACCGTGGGACGTGCCCATCTCGTGGTCATTGGAATCCAGGGAGGTACCCGGATCCGGCGCAAACGTCCTCACCCCGGCGCGCTCACCGACGATCTGGAGCTGCTGCACAGCACCCGGGCGCTGCAGGTCACATGCCACCAGCATCGGGGCATGGCCCTGCTTGGACAGGTGGAGAGCCAACTTACCGGCAAGAGTCGTCTTACCAGCACCCTGCAGACCAGCAAGCATGATCACTGTCGGCGGGTTCTTAGCCAGGTTCAGGCGACGAGTTTCACCGCCGAGAATATTGGTCAGTTCCTCATCGACAATCTTGATTACTTGCTGCGCCGGATTCAGTGCCTCAGACACAGCTGCGCCAAGCGCGCGTTCTTTCACACGCTGAATGAAGGCGCGAACAACGGTGAGCGAGACATCGGCCTCGAGCAGGGCGATGCGGATCTCACGGGCAGTGGCGTTGATGTCCCCTTCCGTGAGCTTGCCCTTGCCTCGCAGCCCGGTGAGTGCTGATTGAAGGCGATCGGACAATGACTCGAACACGTAAAAGCTCCCTTGAAAGTCTTTGAGTAAATGTCTCTAGCCCGGTGGCTAAAAAGATTAAGTGGTGGGTTACAGCCTAACTGCTACCCACCACGAAAATCACATGCGGTTCAGCTCGACGCCGCCTCCCCCACATTATTGCCCGGATTTCCCGTCAACCGGTTCCGTTCTCCGGACTAGATAGCTGCGTCGTCTTCCTCTCCCGTACGCACGCGCACGGCGCGGGTTACTTCCGTCACCCAAATCTTTCCGTCACCGACTTCCCCAGTATGCGCCGCATTCAAGATCGCGTTTACGGCGGTTTCTTCCTGGTCGTCGGTGACTAGGACCTCGATCTTGACCTTCTGTACAAAGTTCGACGTGTAGCGGGCACCCCGGTAATACTCGACGCTGGCCATTTGTCGGCCCGCTCCCTGAGCCTCAGTGACGGTGATGCCTTTCACTCCTGCCTCGCTGAGAGCCTGACGGATGTCACCGAGTGTGAACGGTTGCACTACTGCTGTGACAAGTTTCATGTCTCTTCCCTTCCTTCTGCCTATTGATTGGCCGTGGCTTCAGCAGCCAACTTATTGCCAGCTGGAATTCCATCAGGCCGAAGACCCGGTCCGCCGAAGTCATAGCCTGTCTCACGGTGAACGGAGTAGTCCACACCAGCGAATTCCTGCTCCCGCGTGACACGCCACCCCATGGTGTGCTTCACGACGATTGCGATGAGATACGTCAACACACCAGAGAAAAACATCGCCGCGATAGCCACCACCGTCTGGACTGCGAAAAGCTTCCACCCATCTGCTCCCCCACCGGTGAAGACTCCATTCCCTTGAGCAAAGAACGCGAGTCCGATTGTCCCCCATACAGCGGCAACGAGGTGAACACCGACGACATCCAGGGAGTCGTCATAGTTGAAACGGTATTTCAGGCTCACACGAAAGCACGAAAGAATGCCGCCGTCCGCGCCAAGGAGAATGGACGTCATAGGGGTGAGTGCTCCTGCCGCCGGGGTGATGGCAACAAGTCCTGCCACCAAACCAGAGGATGCACCAAGCGACGTTGCGTAGCCATCCCGGATCTTCTCTACCGCCAGCCACCCCAGCATGGCGCCCGCAGCAGCCGCCGCGGTGTTCACTCAAGCAAGACCCGCCAAGCCATCAGCAGCAAGCGCAGAACCACCATTGAAACCACACCACCCAAACCACAGCAGCGCGGCGCCAGGCATGACGAAGGGGAGATTGTGGGGACGCGAGTTGGATTGCGGGAATCCTTCGCGCTGCCCGATCACCAATACCAAGATGAGTGCGGCAGTGGCTGCGGAGATGTGGACGACCGTGCCGCCCGCAAAGTCAATGGGAGCAATGTGAGCCTCACCGTTTTCACTCCCGAATATCCACGCAGCGATCGAGCGCGCCCCTTCACCAAGAATGCCCCCACCCCACACCATGTGTGCGAGGGAAAATACACAAGCGTGACCCACACGCCGGTGAACACCATCCATGCGCCGATCTTCACACGGCTGGCGATCGCACCGGAGATAATCGCCACGGTGATCACCGCGAAAGTCAGCTGAAAAGCGATATCAATGACGTTTGCGTAGCCATTGCCCCCAGCGATGTAGGCCCCGCCCCCGTTGGTGATCGAGTTACGGAGCCCAAAGAACTCAAAGGGATTCGCAAAAATCCCACCGATTGATTGTGAACCATAGGACATCGACCAACCCCACAGCACATATATGACGGACACCACCCCCATGGCTGTGAACGACATCATCATCATGTTCAGAACGCTACGGCGGGACGTCATACCTCCGTAGAAAAACGCCAAGCCCGGTGTCATAAGCAATACGAGCGAAGCGGAGACGAGCATCCATCCGGCATTCCCCGATGCCAGTGCAACCTGATCTGCAGTCATATCTATCACCTCAATTCCAATCGTTTTGAATACCTATCGATCGACCGATTTGCACCGAAGAAAAAATCTATAGAACGATAGATACTGCCGTCAATGATGTTGAGTTTTTCTGTAATTCAAATCACAAAACCCGGCACCGCATGAATACGGTGCCGGGTTCACGTCAGCTCAATAAAAAGTCCAGCTAAGACCCCAACAGTGCGTCGACGAAGCCTTCCACCTCGAATGGCGCGAGGTCATCGGCCCCCTCACCCAGTCCCACGAGCTTCACGGGCACGCCAAGCTCCTCCTGAACCTGGAACACAATGCCGCCCTTCGCGGTGCCATCCAGCTTGGTCAGAACAACACCAGTGATCTCCACGACCTCCTTGAACACACGCGCCTGGGTCAGGCCATTCTGCCCCACCGTGGCGTCAAGGACGAGCAGGACTTCATCCACCTGAGACTTCTTCTCCACCACGCGTTTGACCTTGCCCAGCTGATCCATCAAGCCGGTCGCGGTGTGCAATCGCCCAGCCGTATCGACGATCACAACATCCGCCTGCTGCTCCACACCGGTCTTCACAGCATCGAAAGCAACCGCGGCCGGATCTGCCCCCTCGTTACCGCGCACGGTGGTCGCACCAACGCGACGACCCCACGTTTCAAGCTGGTCCGCAGCCGCCGCACGGAACGTATCCGCCGCACCCAAAACCACGCTGTGCCCCATCGAAACGAGCACACGAGCCAGCTTGCCTGTCGTGGTGGTCTTACCGGTACCGTTGACACCGACAACGAGGATGACCGCCGGCTTACCATCATTCGGCATTGCCCTAATCGAGCGGTCCAGCTCCGGCTTGCCGGCCTCAACGAGCGTCTCACGCAGCATCGCGCGAGCTTCTTCCTCCGAAGAAACACCCCGCTGCGCGATCTTCTCACGCAGCGTTTCCGTGATCTTCATGGTCAACGGCGCACCAATGTCCGCCATGATGAGGGTGTCTTCGATTTCCTCCCAAGCATCCTCATCCAGATCACCCGCTGTCAGAATGCCCAGCAGGCCCTGTCCGATCGCATTCTGGGAGCGCGACAAACGCCCACGCAGACGGCCCAGTCGACCCGTCGCCGGGGCAATATCATCCAACGGCTCCGGAGTCGGTGCGGGCTCTTCCTCCGGAACAGGAGTCTGCTCTAGTGCCTCATCCGCAGCTTCCACTGTGGCGTGAGCAGCCTCAGCTGCCTCCTCAGCTGCCTCCACCACCTCGGGTTCCGGTGCTGGTTCCTCAACCGCTTCAGGTGCCGCCTCTACTGGTTCCGGTTCAACCTGCTCAATCTGTTCAACGGGCTCCACCGGCTCCTCCGGCTCAACCACCATGGTCTCTTCCACTGGGGTCTCCGCGGGGATCTCCTCGGCTGCTTCAGTCTCAGCTATCGGTTCAACTGCCGGCTCGGGCACAACGGGCGCCGGGGGCTCTGGGGCAAGCTTCTGTCCCTCCCGCAGGATCGGCTCCTTCTGTACATCCGGCGAGGCGGCGGGCGCAAAGTTAAAGCCTCCCTGGGCTTGGTAATTTCCGGATTTCTCCTGCTGGGTCAGTTCCTTCGGTGCGGCCGGGTCCTTCTTTTCAAAGGACACTGCCTTTGATTTCTTCCGCTTATTGCCGGCGATGATGATGCCTAGGAGGATAAGCAGCACCACCACAACGGCGACAATGATCCACAAAACAGTTGAGTTCATCATGCGAACCAGTGTGCCACCGACACCCCGGTTCGTGTTCTTTCGGGTTCAATCAGCTCTCACAGAAGGACTAGGCTGCGGGTTATGAACCTGGATGCGCTGAAGAACCCCATTGTCACGATCGCGCTGTCAGTGATCACCGCACTGATCGTTGCCATTAGCGCCGCGACTGGTTTCGGTGCTTTTGGGTCGAGTACGCCGACACCGCCCGCAGAAGAATCGGGGGCACTGGTAGTAGCCATCCCCGCGAATGCGAAGACGGCGACACCGGAGCAGGTAGAGAAGATCCTCAACGGCCAGTGGAAGACCGCGTCGCATCCGCTTGGGCGCACTCTCTCTTTCTCCCGCGGCGACGGCGCCACAGAGAATGGCCTCTACCTCGTGCGTGGCGGGGCGTGTAATGGGTTTGGCGTAGCTCTCATCGTGGATCAAGGCAAGGCCACTTACACCTACGAGGATCGTCCCGTAACCAAGATGGGCTGCGACATGGAAAGACACCTCTACGATGGCGCGGTGCGTGGCGCGCTCATCGACGGCAACACGTTCTATTTCGATGGCACCAACGCATACCTGGGCAAAAACGGCACGGGACTGAAGCTCAGCCCGGCGCGTTAAGAGCGCGGCGCGGGGTTCATTCGCTGGGAAATGACGCGGGTGACACCATCGCCACGCATGGTTACACCGTAGAGCACGTTTGCCACATCCATCGTGGGTTTTTGGTGGGTGATCACGATGAGCTGTGAATCCTCGCGGAGCTCCTCGAGCAATGCAATAAGACGACGCAGGTTCACATCGTCCAAGGCCGCTTCCACCTCATCCAGGACGTAGAACGGGGATGGCCGCGCGCGGAAGATAGCCACGAGCATGGCCAGTGCGGTGAGGGATTTCTCACCACCCGATAGCAGCGACAAACGCTTGACTCGTTTGCCGGGTGGACGGGCCTCAATCTCAATACCGGTAGTGAGCATGTCCGAAGGGTCGGTGAGCACCAATCGAGCCTCACCACCGGGGAACAGGGTGTTAAAGACCTTGGGAAATTCCTTCTCCACGTCATGCCACGCATCCGTGAATAGCTGCAGAATCTGCGCGTCCACATCGTCGATCACGCCGGTGAGGTCCTTGCGTGCCTGAATCACATCAGCGAGCTGCGTGGACAGGAAGCTGTAGCGCTCCTCGAGTGCTTTGTACTCCTCCAAAGCAAGCGGATTCACCTTGCCTAAGGATGCCAGGTCGCGCTCAGCTTGCTTGAGGCGCTTCGTCTCCGCGGCCTTGTCGAAATCCTCGCCAGGCGTGTAGTCAGCCAACAGGTCGGCGATGGCAATGCCAAGCTTGTCCGCGATTCCTGCTTCCGCCTCATCAATCCTCACCTGCGCCTGCTCCCGCGCAATATCCGCCGCATGAGCGGTATCCCCCAGTCGGTTGAGCTGCTGGCGCAATGCGCTAACCGTTTCACGCACCTGCGACTGGCGGGCAGTGAGCTGTTTAATCTGGTCAGCAAGTTCGTCGCGGTGCTGCGTGGCACGCTCTAATGAAACCTGAATTCGCGCCGCCAATGTCTGGGCGTGCTCTGCCACGGTTTCGGCTAGTTCCGCCTCAGCGCGCTTACGCGCCATCGCCGCGAGGTGTCGTGTTTTTGCCTCACGCTCGTGCTCGGCTTGTCTGCGCAACGCGGCACCACGTCCAGCGATCTGTTCAACGACTTGCTGGGCGGAGCGTGCCAGAAGCGTTAACTCCATCTCACGTGCACGGGCCCGTGCCAGCGCATCATTGGCTTCATCCCGGAGAGAGGAATCAACGTCTTCTTCCGTGTCATCGTGTTCCACGCGGGCGAGACGATCTCGGGTTTCCTCCAACTGCTTCACCTGGTCGTTGAAGCGGATCTCTGCTTCCGTGGCCTGCTTTGCTGCCCGTTCGTGCTGTTGTTTGGTGCTTTCTGCCTGGCTGAGTACACGCTGGTAGTCACGCTTCCACGACTCAGCGTGGGCATCGTGTTCCTTGAGTGCTGCCTTTGCTGCCGCTGCTGCTACGCGCGCTTCGTCCGCAGCAATTTTGGCGCCTTCGAGGGTGCCGGATAGCTCATCAAGCTGAGACTGGGCTTTCTCCAAATCAGCCGTGGCCTGCTCAATCTGGGCAGCCACTTCCACGCTCGATGCACCACCGGAGCCAGCAGCGATCCACCCTTCGCCCACGATGGTGCCGTCATCGATCACGGCACGCAGGCGCGGATCATCCGCTACTGTGGCGCGGGCGTGAGTGATGTCGGTGGCCACCACGACGTCGACAAGCACACGTGTGATTGGGCCCGCGACCTCGGGAGCGAGGGTGACATGGTCTAACAACCAGCTCGTGCCTGTCGGGGGCTTACCGTCCAGGCGCCACTGCCTGCCCCCGGCTTTCGTGTCCACCACGACAGCGCGTGAAGCATCGGAGAGTTCCATGGCCGTGGAATCATCCAGCTGACCCGCCAATGCCTCCGCATGTGCACCGAGCGCGGCGGCGAGTGCCTTTTCCAATCCTGCCTCAGCCTTCACCCACTCTGCGAGAGGGTGGTAATCAGCTCCAAGAACATCGGCGGCTTCCGTCACAGGTGCGGTTTCGGCCAGGGTGGCTATGCGCGAGCTCAGCGAGTACACCGACTTTTCTCGCGCTTTCTGCTCATCGCGTAGTTGGTCCAGGCGTTTTTCTGCAGCACCCGCTTCCGCCACGGCTCGTACATGAGCTTGAGTCAGTGGCTCTCGGTCAGCGGTAAGTTCCGCCATCTTCTGCGCGGTCTCTTCGGCTTGAGCTTCTGCTTCACGGGCCTGCTCACGGGTTTCTTCCGCGGCAATACTTAGACGTTCTACCTCTTGCTTCGCTGATTCCACCGCGGCAGTCTGGCTTTCTTCCTGCGCGAGCAGACGCACCACGCCTTCACGGCGATCAGCGATCGCACGCACCTGCGCCAAGTGCTCAGCCTCCGCGGCCTTGGCGCGCTGCTCCAACTCCGCAGTCTCCTCAGCAGCCTCTTCGAGAGCTTCCGCAGCGTTTTCATACTCCTCTTGCGCTGCCTCGTATTCCTCTTCCGCGCGTTCAGCCCGCGCTAAGAGTTCGTCCGGATCCTGGCCCCTGAATTCAGGTATTGCCATAGCGTTCTGTGCACGCTCCCCCGCGATGCGCAACGTCGCGGACGTTCGCTCAGCCAAAGAGGACAAACCAAACCACAGGCGCTGCGCTTCCTGGGAAGCCTCCGCCACACGCGCCTGATTCGCTTCCACCGCCAACTGGTTCTGCTCAGCCTCTTCCAACTCCCGGCTAACGGTGGCGGCTTTCTCGGCGTGGAGTTCGGCGGCGCGTGTGGCGTCGATAAGCGATTCACGCAGGGTGACCACCTGGTGGCCGGCTAGTTTCAGGCGCGCGTCACGCAGATCAGCCTGCACGGTCGCGGCACGTTTCGCTGCTTCTGCCTGGCGCGCGAGCGGTTTGAGCTGCTTGCCCAGCTCATCGGTGAGGTCCGTGAGGCGATCCAGGTTCGCCTGCATCCCCGTGAGCTTGCGCTGTGCTTTCTCCTTGCGGCGACGATGCTTGAGCACACCGGCTGCTTCTTCGATGAACGCGCGGCGATCCTCCGGGCGCGATTCCAAGATCTCACTGAGCTTGCCTTGGCCCACGATGATGTGCATCTCACGGCCAATACCGGAATCCGACAGCAGCTCCTGGATGTCCATGAGGCGCGCCCTGGAGCCATTGATTTCATACTCGCTGGCACCATCGCGGAACATGCGGCGAGTGATGGCCACCTCGGCATATTCAATAGGCAAACGCCCATCCGAGTTATCAAACGTCAGCGTGACTTCCGCACGGCCCAGCTGCTTCCGTTCCCCCGCGCCAGCGAAGATGACGTCTTCCATCTTCCCGCCACGCAGGTTCTTCGCGCCTTGCTCCCCCATCACCCAGGCCAGCGCGTCCACCACATTGGACTTGCCTGAGCCATTCGGTCCGACAACAGCACAAATGCCGGGCTCGAATTTCATCGTCGTCACAGACGCAAAGGACTTGAATCCTTTCAGCGTCAGCGATGTTAAGTGCATTGGAAAAGTTTAACCCAGATGATTAGCGCTCAACGAACCCCTGGGCACCCCGCGGCTCACTGTACTGCGGTACGACGAGGGTCACGGTGCCGGGGCGCTTCGCGGTGGAGGGGTCTTCTTTCAGCAGAGCTAAAAGCTTATCGACGTCGCTTTGCTCCCCCTCCGCCACCACCTCAACGCGGCCGTCAGTGAGGTTCTTAGCGTAACCGGCCAGGCCTAGTTCCAAGGCGCGGCTGCGTGTCCACCACCGGAACCCCACGCCCTGAACGTGGCCAGTGACAAAGGCTGTCAACCGAATTGTGCTCATAGGCATTAAATGCGGGTCAGGCCGCCCTCATCGTTGTTGCCGTCAATGTTCCCATCGCGGCGGGCTTCCTCGACCGTGACGCGGTCTTCGATGCTGCGGCGCGTCACTGGATCAGAGCCATCCCAGAACTCAACGTTCTTGACCTCGGGCATCATGTCGCGGTGGAAGACCGGATCGATGTCCTGGCGGCGCTGTTCATTGAAGTTCTTCAGCAGCTTGATAGCAATGCCACCCAGCGGGATGATCGCGATGATGTTCATGATGGCCAGCAGACCTGCCATCGTGTCGCCCAGTGCCCACACCAGCGGAACAGAGCCGAAGCAACCAAAGACCACGAAGCCGAGCACCACGGTGCGGTAAATGTTCAGCACCGTCTTGCTCTTGGTCAGGTACTCGATATTCGCCTGGCCAAGGTAGTAATTGCCCAGCACGGAAGAGAAGGCGAGGAAGAACAGGATGAAGGTGATGAAGTGGGCACCCCACGCACCAACAGAGTCCGCCAGCGCGGACTGCGTGAGAGCAGCACCCTGAATATCATCACGGCCGTAGCTCACCGCCGGGCCAAGCAGAACAATGAAGGCGGTGATGGAGCACACCACGAGGGTGTCAAAGTACACGCCGAGCGTCTGCACAAGACCCTGCTTGACCGGGTGAGACACGGTTGCGGTTGCCGCTGCGTTCGGGGCAGAACCCATACCGGCCTCATTGGAGAACAGACCACGGCGCATACCCTGCATGAACGCAACACCCACGGCCGCGCCAGCCACTTGCTTGAAGCCAAGTGCGTGGCCGACGATGAGTGAGATCATGTTAGGAACCTCGCTGATGTTCAGCACCACGACGATGATGCCAACGATGATGTAGGCGCCCGCCATGAACGGAACGATGATCTGGGTCCAGCTAGCCACACGCGTGACACCACCGAAGATGACCAACGCGGTCAGGCTAGCCAGCACCACTGCAGCAAAGCCCTTCAGCATATTGGAGTCATTGCCCAAAGAACCACCAACAGCTTCAACGATGGAGTTGGACTGAACGGCGTTGTACACAAAGCCGTAGGTGAAGGCGAGGAAGACGGAGAACACAGCAGCCAAGTGCTTCCAGCCCAAACCACGAGTCATGTAGTAGGCAGGGCCACCGTGGTAGTTCCCATTCTCATCCTTGGTCTTCCACAGCTGTGCCAGCGTGGACTCCACGAATGCGGTTGCACCACCCAGAATGGCCAACATCCACATCCAGAACACTGAACCCGGGCCACCGATGGAGATAGCCAGGGCCACACCGGCAACGTTGCCGGTGCCCACACGGGAGGCAGCAGAAATGGTGAAGGATTTGAAGGCGGACAGTCCGCCGTACTCCTCATCCAAATCACGCCCTGCACGGTCTTTGCCCTTCGGGCTTTCCGCGATGGCACGGAACATGTCCGGCACGGCACGGATTTGAACAAAGAGGGTCCGCAGCCCGAAATAGACGCCTGCTGCCAGCAGGAACCAGGGCACGAGACTCCAGATGACACCATTGAGCGTGTCATCAACAAAAAGATACGCAGCTTTCATGTCGGAAAGTTTATAGCGTCTGGCACTCCGGACAGTAATAGGAAGACCGTTGATTCACTGTGGTCCGGTGAATTGGAGCGCCGCACCGCGGACACGGTTCATCTTCCCGCCCGTAGGCATTGAGTGAGCGCGCAAAATAGCCACTCGCACCATCCACGTTGACGTACAACGCATCAAAGCTCGTGCCACCAGCTTCTAGGGCGCGAGCCATGACTTCCCGAGACTCCTCGAGGAGTGCTACCGCATCACGCTGCCGCAATGTCTTTCCCTTGCGGGTGGGTTTCACGCCCACTGCCCACATCGCTTCATCCGCGTAAATGGATCCGATGCCACTAACCACGGATTGATCCAACAGGATCGTTTTCACTGCCACATTCTTACGGCGCATCGTGCGCGCAACTTCCACCACGTCGAAGGACTGCTCAAAAGGATCCGGTGCAATGTGCGGAATGTTTGCTGGAACGGTCAAGTCGCGGTCGAAGGTCATGGGCACCCACTGCCAGGAACCAAAGATGCGCTGGTCAATAAAGGCGAGCTCGATCTCTTCCCCGTCGCGTTCCAGCACCGAGCGGATACGCAGATGACGGCTGTTTGCCATCCCCGGTTTCCCCACGATCATCTGGCCGGACATCCGTAGATGGACCAGCAACGCATTGCCATCTGAAAGCTCGAGCCACATGAACTTGCCGCGGCGCCCGGTGCCGGTGACCGTCAAACCGGGCAGCACCTCAGTTAGATCCGCATCATTGCCCAGCACGGCACGCGGATGAAGCACCTCCACGGACCTGAAGGTGTAGCCAACCACGTGGTCCTCTAGACCACGGCGCACCACTTCCACTTCAGGCAATTCAGGCATGTGAACCTACTAATCAATAACAGCAACTGCCGCCGCGTGATCATGAAGGAACATCATGGCTTGGCGTGCTGCTTGCTGTTCGGCCAACTTTTTATTCGGCCCTGTGCCCATGCCCAGCTCAGTCTCGCCGGAGAAGACATGGACGGTGAACGTTTGATCATGCTCGGGGCCAACCGATGTGGCGGTATACAGCGCTGCTTCCGCCTTCAGCTCCGCCAGGCGCTCTTGCAACGTGGTCTTCCAATCGTGGTGGCGGCCGGTGGCAGTAGCAGTGTTGATCTTGTACTCGAACAACCGCAAGATCACGTCACGGGCAGGCTCGAAACCATGCTGGCGGTATACCGCGCCGAAGATGGCCTCCATCGTGTCAGCAAGAATCGATTCCTTCGCACGCCCACCCGTGGTCTCTTCGCCCTTGCCCAGCAGAACATGCGCGCCCAGATCAATCTCGCGCGCCACATCAGCCAAACCATAACGGGAGACGATCGACGAGCGCATCTTAGAAATATCTGACTCCGGCCGCGACGGGTGCAGCTCAAACAGCTTGGTGGCCACGGATAGACCCAGCACAGCATCGCCAAGGAACTCGAGGCGTTCATTGTTTGGCAAAAAGCCATGCTCGTTGGCAAAAGAACGGTGCGTTAACGCGAGCTTCAACAGGTCGTGTTCAACTTCCACACCGAGCTTGTTTACTAACGGCGCATGATCCACCGCCGCAAAAGCCTGGGCCCAAGCCTGGTCTCCCGGAATCTTGTTTTTCTTCGCGCGTGGCACTATTTCTGCCCGTCTGTATTCAGAAATTTCTCCAGCCCAGCCCACCGTGGGTCAAGCAGATCATTCTTCTCACCGGATACGCCATCCGGAGCAGGAACATCCGCATCATCAGGGCATGCCGGCTCACACTGTGGGTTAAACGGCCAGGTCAGGCCGGCCTCATCAACAAAGGCCTGTTCCAGATTCACGTTGCCCTCCTCGATGGTGGGCACATCATCACCCGAGCCGGAATCCACATCTTCTTCCGCATCACCGGTGATGAAGTCATCTGAACCCGAGTACACCTGAGAAATGGTGATGCTCTCCGTCGGAGTCAGTTCACGCAGGCAGCGCACGCACTGGCCTTGCAATTGTGCGGTCATCGTCGCGTCAACGAGCACGCCGCTGCCCAGCGGAGTCAGCGTCGCTTCAACCGTGACCTCAGCGCCTTCCGGCACTGCGATCATTTCCGGACCAATACGGGAAGGCGCGGGACCAGTCTTGGTTACCGTTTCCGGGAGGCCATCACCGCGCATGACAGCCGCGACATCGAAAACAAAAGGATTTGTAGCCATAACGGCCCTTAGCCTACCCGCACGAAGGCTTATCGACGGCGCGGGCTCTCATACCGTCGGCCCGACACGCCAGCGCCCTGGCGCAGAGCCGAACGGTCCGAGGAGACAGTGCGCAGAACCGACGTCAAAGCCTCTTCGAACTCACCCAGTTTGCCGTCCACAAACTCATCACATTCAGTGCGCAGACGATTCGACTCGGTGTGAGCGTTCTCCACGATGCGGTGCGCTTCCTCATCCGCACGGCGGGTGACCTCAGCTTCGGAGACGAGGCGCTTCTGCTCCTCCAGACCTTCAGCAACAGAGCGGTCATACGACTCATTACCGTCAGCAACGAGACGCTCAGCCTCACGGCGTGCACGCTCCACCATCTGCTCGGATTCCTCACGGGCGCGGGTCACGGTTGCGTGAGCATCCTGCTCAGCATCAGACACCATGCGCGTGGAGCGCTCCTGCGCATCACTCAACATCGACTCGGATTCATTGTGGGCATCGCTGACGAGGCGCTGAGCCTCGTCCTCAGCTTGACCAATGATCTGGTCAGCACGATCCTCCGCACCGCGAAGGATTTCATCCTGCTTGTCCAGCACATCCTGCGCGTCATCAATCTCAACCGGGAAGGCATTCCGAATATCGTCGAGAAGCGCGAGCACTTCGTTGCGCGGGACCATGCAGTTCGACGTCATCGGGACGCCGTAAGCCTGCTCAACTGTATTGACTAGTTCATCGAGAGCTTCAAAAACGCGGTACATATTACAAAACAGTACCTGCGAAAAGACAACCGCCCCGGCAAGCCGAGGCGGTGTGTCAGAGGATTGCTACAGCGGATAGCTGCGGGCGGTGTTTAGATCACGCCCTGCGCGAGCATTGCGTCCGCAACCTTCTTGAAACCGGCGATGTTAGCGCCGACCACATAGTCACCCTCATGGTCGTACTCAGCGGCGGTGGCAGACGTGTTGCGGTAAATGTTCTCCATGATGCGCTTCAGACGGTCATCCGTGTAATCGAAGCTCCAGGAGTCACGCGATGCGTTCTGCTGCATCTCGAGCGCGGAGGTAGCCACACCACCAGCATTCGCTGCCTTGCCCGGCAGGAAGTGAATGTGGTTCCTACGGTAGATCTCAATGGCCTCTGCGGTAGACGGCATGTTCGCACCCTCAGCGACATACTTGATGCCGTTCTCTACGAGCTTCTGGGCGTGCTCACCATCAATCTCGTTCTGGGTTGCGCACGGCAGAGCAACGTCAGCCTTGAGGTCCCAGATCGAACCATCAGCGTGGAAGGTTGCGCCGGCTGCCTCCTCAACGTATTCGTTGACGCGGCCGCGACGGACTTCCTTAATCTCCTTGAGCAGCTCCACGTCCACACCATTCGGGGTTTCCACCCAACCGGAAGAGTCGGAGAACCCAACGACGGTGGCGCCCAGCTCCTGGGCCTTCTGGATGGCGTAGATAGCCACGTTGCCGGAGCCAGAGACGATGACCTTTGCACCGTCGAGGGAATCACCGTGAGCAACCATCATCTTGTTCGTGATGTACACGCAACCGAAACCAGTTGCTTCCGTACGAACAAGGGAGCCACCCCAGGTCAGGCCCTTACCGGTAAGGACACCGGACTCGTGCTCGTTGGTCAGACGACGGTACTGGCCAAACAGGTAGCCAACCTCGCGGCCACCAACACCGATGTCACCGGCAGGGACGTCGCGGTACTCGCCGATGTGGCGGTGCAGCTCCGTCATGAAGGACTGGCAGAAACGCATGACTTCAGCATCGGACTTGCCCTTCGGGTCGAAGTCAGAGCCGCCCTTACCGCCACCGATGGGCAGGCCAGTCAGGGAGTTCTTAAAGATCTGCTCGAAACCAAGGAATTTGATGATGCCTAGGTTGACGCTCGGGTGGAAACGTAGGCCACCCTTGTAGGGGCCGAGCGCAGAGTTGAACTGGACGCGGAAGCCACGGTTGACGCGGACATCCCCATCATCCGCCACCCACGGAACACGGAAGATAATCTGACGCTCTGGCTCACAAAGACGCTCGATGAGGCCGTAGTCGTTGTAGTGAGGATCCTTCTGCAAAACGATCTTCAGGGAATCCAGAACCTCGGCGACAGCCTGGTGGAATTCTGGCTCCCCCGCGTTGCGCTTCAACAGCTTCTGGTAATAACCAGCGATCTGGTCTTCGTTCGTTGCCATAGTCGATCCCTTCTATCTATTAGCCGACAGTTTTGTCACTTTAGTGGCACTGGGCACGAAATGGGGAGTCGAGATCGGTCCGATTGCTAACGTCGTTACGTAATTAGAAAAAGTTTTTTCATCCGGCCTCAGAACCGGACCAACAAGCAGGAGCAGTACCGTGACCGGACACACTTTCTCCACCGCCCACACCCCGGAAGAAGACACCGCCGGATTACCAGCAGATTTTCAACCCAATGCGGACACTGTCCGGGTTATCGTCGCCCCGGACGCCTTCAAGGGAACGGCGAACGCGAGGCAGGCAGCGGAGTGGATCGCGGAAGGAATCCAGTCCATCATTATTGACTGTGACGTTGAACACATCCCCATGGCAGACGGTGGCGAAGGGACCGCAGAGCTCTTTTCCGGTGAAACCATCACGCTGCCAACAACGGATGCTGCTGGGCGTCTCACCGACGCGAGCTATGTCTTCAACGCCGCCGACGCCACCGCTTATATCAATATCTCCGCTGCTACCGGCCTGCCTGCCGTCAAAGACACCCCGGTCCCGCTGACTGGCGATACCTACGGCACAGGTGTCCTTATCGCTGATGCCCAATCCCGCGGGGCTTCCACCATCGTGCTGGGCATGGGTGGCTCGGCGACCATCGACGGTGGCACCGGCATCCTCGTAGCACTTGGCGCCACCCCGATTGATGCCCAGGGGCACCCGCTAAAGCCAGGTGGCGGCAACCTGGGGGAGCTTGCTGATTTTGATACTGCGCATCTGAACATCCCCGCGGGTTCCGTTGATTGGGTGCTTTTGTCCGACACTGAATTCCCCGCTACCGGCCCCCAGGGCGCGGCGCGTGTGTTTGGTCCGCAGAAAGGCGCGTCCGAAGAGGATGTGGAGAAGGTTGACGCCGCACTGGAGCACCTGTGCCAGGTCACCAGTGTTGATTCCCAGCAGCCGGGCTATGGCGCAGCGGGTGCTGTACCAGTAGGGATCACGTGGCTTTCACAGATGCTTCACGGCAACACGGACCACGTGCACGTGGTGTCCGGCGCACGCACTATCGCTACGGCACACAAATTGCGTGAGAAAATCAGCAACGCCCACTTCGTGGTTACTGGCGAGGGCAGCTACGACGAGCAAAGCGTCAACGGCAAGGTTGCCTCAGTGGTGACAGAGCTGGCTGCCGAGGCCGGTGCAACGCTGGCCGTGTGCGCTGGGCGATTCGACATTGATACCCCGGAGGGCGTCATCGCCGTGAATATCGGGGAGGAATCCGAGGATGTCCGGGCACAGCTTGTGCGCGCTGGCGCCCAGGCGGCTGTGGATTACCTCAATACCTCCACAACCCAGGGGTAGACCGCGGGGAGTTCAAAATCCATCTGGCGTTCCAATGCCACGGGATCACGTGGCAGCGTCGCCTTCGGCGTGAGCACACGGGACAGGCCCATTGCCAGTTGATTCATGGAACTCGCACCTGTAGCTGTGATGACATAGCGGGTAACCTGCGCCCCAGCAGGATCTTCCCCGCGCTCGTCTTCATACACGCGGCGCAACTGTGCGTGGGTGTCGGAGGAAAGCTCCGGTGATTCGTCGATAAGCACGCTGCCATCTTCAAGCTTTCCGTGCTGAACAAGAATCTCTACAGCACGGCTGAAAGCATCACCGACAGCTTGCGCTGCAGACGCGTCGGGCACGAGAACATCGAAGTGGATCCTAGGCATGAGCAAAGACTAGCGGATAACCTGAGAACCTATGACGCACCCGACGTTCCCCCTCCCCGCTGCCCGCGAGCCGCTGACCATCATGGCTGATGGGACGATTAAACAGCTCAACCCCTTTTCCGGAACGCAGGTGTGGACAGTGCCGGGG
Source organism: Corynebacterium sp. MSK041 (assembly GCF_030232265.1). GTDB lineage: Bacteria > Actinomycetota > Actinomycetes > Mycobacteriales > Mycobacteriaceae > Corynebacterium. Next base: position 300,456 of record NZ_JASPJK010000001.1, on the reverse strand, counting down.
CGTGGCAATCGGCCTTTGGCTGCTGCCCACAAGGAGCCCCGCGAGCTGACTGATAAGGATTTCACGGCGGCGTGTAGTTTCTGCTCCGACAACATGCTGGCCACTCCCCCAGAGAAATCCCGCATCATCGCACGCGATGGGAAATGGGAGATCCTACGCGACCTGATGCCGCATGAACTCCACGACACCGAACCGCTATTTCGGCGCGTGCCTAACTTGTTTGAGATCGTCTCTTATGACTACTGGGCGCAAAACTATGGCTTCAGCATGGATGAATCCCGGGCTGAACACATGGAGCACTACCTGGCCGACGAGGCAGGGCGCCGTCACGTGTTCAACATTGTGCGCACACGACTGAAAGCCGCGGGCCATACTGAGCCTTTCAGCGAAGCAGAGTTGCTCGACCATGCCCCTGCTTACTTCGGTGGCGGGCACGATGTGATCATCGCGCGCAGGCACTACGTCGATGGCGCAACGGACAGCACACAGCTCGCCTCATCTGGGAGCATGAGCCCCGAAGAACACCATGCTTTCATCGCATTCACCATCGACTCCCTGCATGACCTCTACCAGCGCAACCGCTACGCACCCTACGTATCCGTTTTCCAGAACTGGCTTGCCCCAGCCGGCGCTTCGTTTGAGCACTTGCACAAGCAGCTCGTGGCTATTGATGAGCACGGGGTCCAAGCCGAAATGGAAATAGCCAAACTGCGCGCCAACCCCAACATGTACAACGAGTGGGGCATCAACTACGCCAGCCGCCACAACCTCATCATCGCGGAGAATGAGTACGCCATCATGGCCGCGGGCGTTGGCCACCGCTACCCCACCATCAGCATCTACTCCAAGTCCGAGATCTCTGAGCCGTGGTTGCATACCAACGATGAGGTCCGCGGTATGTCTGACCTCATCCATGCAGCACACGCGGCCACCGGAACTGCGGTGGCGTGCAACGAAGAATGGCACCACAAACCCATCGACCTGGACATGCCCATGCCATGGCGCATCAACATTAAGTGGCGTGTGTCCACCCTCGCTGGCTTTGAAGGAGGCACGCGCGTGTACGTGAACACTCTGTCGCCCTATGACATCCGCGACCGTACGGTCAGCGCTCTTTACAGTTTGCGTGATGCCGGAAAAATCGCCGGCGACCTGCGCATTGCCACCGAGTGCTCCCCTGCACTCAACGTTTTGCGTTATAACCCAGTGCTCAACCGCTAGTACCACTAATACACTGGCTCCGCACCAGCAATTTTTCAGGAGGCGCCCCGCTCATGACTGTTCAGCCGAACACCATCAAGGACATTCTGCAGAACTACACGGTGGACCCCGTGTGGCAGCGCGAACTGTATGAAGAGCTCCACGCACACCCGGAGCTGTCCATGCAGGAAGCAAACACTCATGCGCGAATCCTCATGGAACTGGAGCGCTTTGACTGCCAGATCATCGCGCCCATCGGCATCTACGGCATCGTCGCTGTGTTCCACAACGGGCCACAAACCAACGGCCGTTCTGGACCCACGGTGCTCTTCCGCGCGGACTTTGATGGCCTGCCGGTCACGGAGACCACCGGCGCACCTTATGCCTCGACGGACACTGCCACGCGTGCAGATGGCACCGTCACCGGCCTCATGCACGCCTGCGGCCATGACATGCACGTCACCGCCTTGCTGAGCCTGTGCGACATCATGGACAACAACCGTAAGCACTGGGCGGGCACCTTCGTCGCACTGTTCCAACCGGGCGAGGAAATTGGGCGGGGCGCTAGCGAAATGATCACTGACGGATTGGTTGAGCGCATCCCCCGCCCGGACATCTGCCTGGGCCAACACGTCATGCCGGGTCGTGCCGGGCAAGTGCAATCCAAGCCGGGACCCCAGTTTGCCGCCTGTGATTCCATCCGCATTCACATTCCGGGCCGCGGTGCCCACGGATCGATGCCACACGCGTCCATCGATCCGACCTACACCGCCGCCCATATTGTGCTTCGCCTCCAAGGCATTGTTGGCCGGGAGGTCAACCCGAAGGATTTCGCTGTGATCTCCGTTGGCCAGCTCAATGCCGGCACAACCAACAACATCATTCCCAGCCATGCAGAGTTAGTGCTCAACTGTCGCTTCTACAACGACGATGTGAAACACAAGGTTTACGACGCTATCCAGCGCGTGGTTATTGCTGAGTGTGAAGCTTCCGGCATCCAAGAAGAGCCACACTTTGAGTACTTCGCACACGGTGAGCTGCTGGACAATGACGTTGAGGCCTTCCACACAGTACGCACCACCTTCGACGCAGTCTTTGGTGCAGATTCCGTTGACGCGGAACCATCGACGGTCTCCGAAGACTTTGCCAACATCCCGCTTGCTTTTGGCGTGCCCTACATTTTCTGGCTTATTGGATCCACGCCGCGCACGGTGTGGGACAAGGCCGTGGCGGAGAACCGAGTCAACCTAGATGTGCCGGTCAACCACATGCCCACCTTCCTTCCGGAGTATGAACCAACCGTCCACGCGGCAACGCATGCCGCAGCGGCAGCCGTGCTGACCTACCTTGCCACCAACTAGTGGGTACAGTGGCGGGCGTTAGAGACACAACTATCTGATGTCCAGAGGTATTTTCCAGAAATGAATCTGCCAACCCCCCAGCCCCGGTTCACTGACACTGTCGGAGGCCACGTCCGCTCGGTCTCCGGTTCTGCTCCTGACACGTCTACCCCGAAGAAGTTCTGGACTGGCCTTTCCCTCGCGGCGATGGAGCAATTCGCCGACAACTGGGATGCCACCCGCACGGCCTACAAGGCAACCCGCCAACAGGCCTACTTCTCCGCTGAGTTCCTCATGGGTCGCGCACTGTTGAACAACTTGACCAACCTGGGTCTCGTCGACGACGCGATCAAGGCGGCCGAAGAAAACGGACAGAACTTCGTCGATGTTCTCGAAGCTGAGCATGATGCTGCGCTGGGTAACGGTGGCTTGGGCCGTCTGGCTGCCTGCTTCCTCGATTCCGCTGTCACCCAGGACTACCCGGTCACCGGCTACGGTCTGCTCTACCGCTACGGCCTATTCCGCCAGGAGATCGCCGACGGCTTCCAGAAGGAGCATCCGGATGCCTGGAAGGAGAGCTTCTACCCCTTCATCGTTCGACGTGGTACGCAGCAGCGCATTGTGAAATTCGATGACATGCACGTCCGTGCCATCCCCTACGACATGCCAATCACCGGCTACGGCACGGACAACGTGGGCACGCTGCGCCTCTGGGACGCATCCCCGATGCGTGAGTTCGACTACGATGCTTTTAATTCCCAGCGCTTCGCCGACGCCATCCTGGAGCGCGAGGCCGTACATGACCTCACGCGCGTGCTGTACCCGAATGACACCACTTACCAGGGCAAGGTGCTACGCGTCCGCCAGCAGTACTTCTTTGTCTCCGCTTCGCTGCAGGAGATGATTGATAACTACATCGAGCACCACGGTGAGGACCTGCGTGGCTTCGCCGAGTTCAACTCCGTGCAGCTCAACGACACCCACCCGGTGCTGGGTATTCCAGAACTCATGCGTCTGCTTCTCGACGATCACGGGATGACCTGGGAAGACGCCTGGGACGTGACCACCAAGACCTTCGCCTACACCAACCACACGGTGCTGCAGGAGGCCCTGGAAACCTGGGATGTGTCTATCTTCCAGCAGCTCTTCCACCGCATTTGGGAGATCGTGGTGGAAATTGACCGCCGCTACCGCGAGGACATGGAGTCCCGTGGCTTGGAGCCGGATGCCATCCACCACTACTCCCCGGTGCATGACGGCAAGGTCCACATGGCATGGATTGCGTGCTACTGCGCCTACTCCATCAACGGTGTCGCCGCGATCCACACCGACATCCTCAAGCGTGACACGCTGAACTACTGGTACGAGCTGTACCCGCAGAAGTTCAACAACAAGACCAACGGTGTAACCCCACGCCGCTGGCTGCGTATGTGCAACCCACGCCTGTCCGAGCTGCTTGATCGCCTCGTCGGTTCCGATGAGTGGGTCACCAACATGGACAAGCTCAAAGAGCTGCGCCACTACGCCGAAGACGACGCGGTGATGAAGGAACTCAGCGACATCAAGACGGCGAACAAGAAAGACTTCGCCGAGTGGGTTCGCGTCCATGAAGGCGTGGAGATTGACCCGGACTCCATCTACGACACGCAGATCAAGCGCCTGCACGAGTACAAGCGCCAGCTACTCAATGCCATGTACATCCTTGACCTGTACTTCCGCATCAAGGACGGGGAGACCAATATCCCGAAGCGCACGTTCATCTTCGGCGCGAAGGCTGCGCCGGGCTATGTTCGCGCCAAGGCGATCATCAAACTGATCAACACCATCGGTGATCTGGTGAACAATGACCCGGTGGCGTCCCAGTACATCCGCGTTGTGTTCATTGAGAACTACAACGTCTCCCCAGCTGAGCACATCATTCCTGCCACGGATGTCTCCGAGCAGATTTCCACCGCCGGCAAGGAGGCGTCGGGCACCTCCAACATGAAATTCATGATGAATGGTGCGCTCACCCTGGGCACGATGGATGGTGCGAACGTGGAGATCGTTGATTCCGTCGGCGAGGACAACGCCTACATTTTCGGCGCTCGCGAAGAGGAACTGCCGGTGCTGAAGAGGTCCTACAACCCGACTGAGGTCTACGAGAACAACCCCGCGATCAAGCGCGTGCTCGATGCGTTTATCGACGGCACGTTGGATGACAACCACACCGGCATGTTCTCTGACCTGCGCGATTCTCTGCTTATCGACGGCGGCTGGAACACCCCGGACCCCTACTACGTCCTGGGCGACTTCGAGTCCTACAAGGAGACCCGCGACCGCATGGCAGAGGAGTACTACGCTGACCCGTTGCAATGGGCACGCATGTGCTGGATCAACATCTGCGAGTCTGGCCGTTTCTCCTCTGACCGCACGATCCGCGATTACGCAACTGAGGTGTGGAACATTAAGCCGACCCCGATCAACTAGTGGCAACGCATCTGCAATGATGCTGTGTAATGATCCTGCTCGTTGATAATTACGATTCCTACACGTTCAACCTCGCCCACCTCATCACCGAGGTGAGCGGGGTTGAACCCCTTGTTGTGCCCGCGCACGAGGGGGCTGACCTGCCGGAGCGAGTCCGCGCCGGTGAGTTCAGCCATGTAGTGATCTCCCCTGGCCCAGGCACACCCGAACGGGAAGAAGACTTCGGTGTATCCCGGGGTGTCATTGAAGCCGCCGCGGAAGCACACATTCCTCTCCTCGGTGTCTGCTTGGGCCATCAAGGCCTAGCCATGTTGGCAGGTGCACGCGTCACCCGTGCGCCCGAACCCCGCCATGGGTTTGTCTCTCGCCTTAAGCATTCCGGCGATGGCATCTTCGCGGGCATTCCACAGGATGTTGAGGTGGTGCGCTACCACTCACTCCACGTGGAAGAAATCCCCGGCGTCACCGTTCATGCCCGTAGCGAGGATGGCGTGATCCAAGCCCTCAAAGTGGATAACGCACCACACTGGGGTGTGCAATTCCACCCGGAATCCATCCTCACTCAGCACGGCGCCACTCTCATGCGTAATTTCCTCGGCGGTTGGCGCCTGATCCACCGTGAGGTCCCCGGCGTGATTGATTGCCAGCGCGTCTTCAACGCGATCAAGCAAGACGGCAACGACGCATTCTTCCTTGATTCTGCTGATGCACGCGGGAACTTCTCTATTCTCGGGGATACCGCCGGTGATCTTTCACGGTCGTTCCGCTACTCGCTTAACTGCGAGGGCGATGACATCCTCCAGATTCTCGATCAAGAACTATCCACCCCAATCTTTGATGCACCTGATCTACCGTTCACCGGTGGCGTGATCGGCTACCTCGGCTACGAATGCGCTGAGCTCACGCTTCCGATCACGCTCTCCCATTCCTCCCCCTACCCGGACGCCTATTTCGTGCGGCCACAATCCTTCATCGTCTACGACCACAAAAATGAGATCGCACACCTCTGCTGCCTGACCAACTCGGAATCAGAGTCCCTCTTGGACCGCCTCGAAAGCTATCTCAACAGCACCGAGCACACCGACGCCTCCGAGCCCACAAACATGGACGCAGGTTCATGGCGCACTCCGGATTACCTGGCGCGTATCAAGGAGGCCCAGGAGCTCCTCCGCGCCGGTGAAAGCTACGAGGTGTGCTTAACCGACACGTACACCGCAGAGGTCACGGGCGACTTATATGCGCCCCTCCGCAAGCACAACCCCGCGCCCTATACCGCGCACCTCGTCTTCGACGGCGTGGAGGTAGCAAGCGCCTCTCCGGAACGGTTCCTCACCGTTCGTGGCCGCGAGGTGGAAGCAAAACCCATCAAGGGAACGGTCGCTGCCAACGAAGATCCTGCCTTGCTGGGCAACGAGAAGACTTGTGCGGAAAACCTCATGATCGTGGATCTGGTGCGCAATGATCTTTCCCTCGTGTGTGAACCAGGCACCGTCGCTGTTCCCGGTCTCATGCAAGTGGAAAGCTATGCCACTGTCCACCAGCTCGTCTCCATCATCACCGGTCGACTAAAAGCTGGCGCTACCGCCGTCGACGCGGTGCGCGCCACATTCCCACCCGGTTCTATGACAGGCGCACCCAAACTGCGCACCTGCCAGATCATCGACAGACTAGAAACCGGCCCCCGCGGTGTCTACTCCGGTGCACTGGGCTATTTCGGCTACGACGGCCAAGCCGATCTCTCTGTGGTCATCCGCACCGCTGTGCGTACCGGCTCCACCGTAACGGTGGGCGCTGGTGGTGCGATCGTTCTCGCCTCCGATGCTGAAGCAGAACTAGCGGAGCGTGACCTCAAAGCAGAGTCTGTCTTGGGCGCTTTCGGTGGCTAACAGACGCACGGCGCCACTCTGCTTCTACCTATTCTTAGGTAGGCAAACATACGGAAGAAGTCCTTCACACCGATATTCATCTGGGACAGAGGATCCACATGCAATGCTCGACAACCCGAGCATGAGCAGAGGCAGCTTAATAAGCGAGTTTGCAAAGCTTACGAGGTTGAAGTCTGAGGACAACTGCGTTGCTCCAGCCTCTGGTGGTTGAGCAGGTTCAGCAGTGGCATTCGGCGTGTGGACTGTGACGGCCCCGAAGGCGACCGTGCCTGCAAGTGCGAGGGTGGCTATACGTTGACGGACCATTGTTCGCCTCCTTGTTGGTCATGGAATACCCTTACAACCCGCCTATCGCTTAGATCGGCAAAAACTCTACATTCCTCCTTAGTTATCCTTCTTCACCAGTGTGGACACTGTTCCCCATAATCGTTCGTCTGTGAAATCATCCTTTGGAAAGACACTGCTTCCTATTTTCGGAGTCTTCGATGACTAACTACGCCTGGCATGACGGATTTGTGCCCCGTGACTTCCCGCACGAGCCTTTCGATGTTGCGGATTCTTGGCGTCATTCATCTGGAAGAACAAACGGGTTACAGCTGCATGTGGAACGCTTCTCACGCACGGCAGGGCCACTTCCCTCAGGCTTCGTGGATGACATGCTCGCACTACTTGAACAAGTTGAACAAGGCGAGCTCTTCCCCCGCATCGCTGCGGTCTCGTCGCTTTTGCTTCTCGACGTCCGCCCGGCCCCACCCGTTCGCAGGGAAACGTGCCTGACGTATGTCAACGCACCGGATCCACGCAAACACCCACTGGTCAAGGGGCCTGATTTTGATGCACTGCGTGCCTACCGCGAGCTACACCAGAAAAACAACACCGACGACACGGTGATTACCGCACCCGATGGCTCGATGCTCGAAACCACCACCGGCGCGCTGGTGATGTGGGGCGACAACACTTTGTACATCCCCGACGGCGTCTGTTTGCCCAGTGTCACACTGCGCCAAGTCATCGAGCGTGCTGAAAGCGTAGGGATTCGAGTTGAGTCACGCCACATCACCCCAGAGCTCGCCGCCAATCATCCCCTGTGGTTCCTCAACTCACTGCATGGCATCAGCCCAGTCAGCGAGATTCACACCAGCATCGGGGTGATTACTCCCCCGCCTCATCCCGACTACGCGCAGTGGCGCGACTGGTGGTGGGACGGTTTCGTCTTCGAGTTCCTCTAAGAGGCCCCTGGGGCCTCTTAGAGCTTCTTCGGATGGCGGGTATCCTCGCCCAACTGGTGGACGTGGATCATGTTCGTCGTGCCAGCAACACCCGGCGGGGTGCCGGCCACGATGACCATAGTGTCGCCTTCCTTGTACTTCTCAATGGCTAGCAGCGACTGATCCACCACTGCCATCATTTCATCCGTGTCATCGACCTTCTTGCACAGGAAGGTTTCCGCACCCCACGTCAGTGCCAGCTGTGAGCGCACTTCTTGGCGGGGTGTGAACACCAGCAGCGGCAGGTGGGAGCGCAAACGCGCCAGACGTCGTGCTGTTTCACCTGAGTTGGTAAAGGCGACCAGTGCACGAGAATTCAGGCGCTCTGCTATATCGCGAGCGGAGTAAGAAATCACGCCACGCTTCGTGCGCGGAATGTGGTTGAGCGGTGGGACATTGCCCATGGACTCAGCCACGCGCACGATGCGGTCCATGGTTTGCACCACGTTCCGCGGATCCACACCAATAGACGTCTCACCAGAAAGCATCACTGCGTCCGTACCGTCTAGCACAGCATTGGCCACGTCAGAGGCTTCCGCACGCGTTGGGCGCGAATTCTCAATCATGGAATCGAGCATCTGTGTTGCCACGATCACCGGCTTCGCGTTCTCACGCGCAATCTGGATGACACGCTTTTGCACCAACGGCACCTGCTCCAGCGCGATCTCCACGCCCAGGTCACCGCGAGCGACCATCACTGCGTCGAAAGCCAGGATGATCGACTCAAGCGCGTCGACAGCTTCCGGCTTCTCCAGCTTCGCAATAACGGGCACGCGACGGCCCACTTCATCCATAATCTCGTGGACCAAGTCCACATCAGACGGCGAGCGCACGAAGGACAGCGCGATGAAATCCACGCCCAACTTCAACGCGAAGCGCAGGTCCGCCTTGTCCTTTTCGGACAAAGCCGGGACAGAAATGTTCATGCCCGGCAGGGAAACGCCCTTGTTGTTGGACACTGGGCCGCCCTCGACGACCTTGCACACAACATCGTTACCCTCAACGGCGGTGCACACGAGAGCCACCTTGCCGTCATCCACCAGCAGGCGGTCGCCCGCCTGTGCATCTTCCGCAAGCTGCTTGTACGTGGTGGATACCCGGTCATGGGTGCCCACAACATCGTCGACGGTGATGCGCACTTCTTCACCGGTCTCCCAGTACGTCTTCCCATCGCCCTCGAAGCGACCAAGACGGATCTTGGGGCCCTGAAGGTCAGCGAGAATACCTACCGCTTTACCAGTTTCATCGGTGGCTTCGCGCACCCACTTGTAGTTCTGTTCGTGGTCTGGGTAGTCACCATGGGAAAAGTTCAGGCGGGCGACGTCCATGCCGTCACGCACAAGGCCAAGGATTGCCTCTTTGCTGGCTACAGCTGGGCCGAGAGTACAAACAATCTTGGTGCGTCTGTCCACTGTCATCCACTTCTTCTTATCTGCGCGAGGGATCTGATACCTCGCCTACGCTACCGAAACTAAACGGGTTTCGCTCTATGGCATTTTAGGCTTCTCAACGTCGGATTTAACCTCCGCACCACCGCTGACTTCAGTCACTTCTTTGTCCACTTCTTTGTCTTCTTCCTCCGAAGTGTTCTGCTTCGACTTCATCCATATGAAAACGATTGTGGCCACGATGAAGAGGACGGTTGAGACGACCATATTGACGCGCAGCCCAAAGATGAGGTTCGCGGCATCATCGCGCATGAATTCCATGAAGATACGCCCCAAGGCGTAAGACGCGATGTAGAGCACAAAAACGCGGCCATTGCCCAGACGGAACTTCTTCTCGGCCCAAATGAGGAAGAAGAAGACGGACAGGTTCCAGATCATCTCGTAGAGGAACGTGGGATGCACACTCGCAATGACTTCCCCCGTTGACCTACCAGTCAGTGGCGCAAAAGCACCGGACTCGTCTACGCGGTAGTAAATGTCCAACGCCCACGGCACGTCGGTGGGACGCCCATAGAGTTCTTGGTTGAAGTAGTTCCCCAAACGCCCAATGGCTTGCGCCAAGATGATGCCTGGGGCCACAGCATCGGCGAATGGCAGTAAAGACACCTTCTTGTACTTGAACAAGGCCCACACTGCCAACGTGCCCAGCGTCACCGCACCCATGATGCCCAGGCCACCGGCGGAGAAGTTGAAAATCTGCTTCCAGTCCTTGCCGGGCCCGAAGTAGCTGTCATAGTCCGTGATCACGTGATAAGCACGGCCACCGATGATCCCGGCAGGGATAGCCACGATCGCAGCGTCCCACACGGTGTCCGGATTGCCGCCGCGTGCCTTGTAGCGGCGCACTGTCAACGCCATGGCCACGATGATGCCAGTGATGATGCACAGCGCATACGCGCGAATAGGCACCGGACCTAAGTACCAGACGCCCTGTGGAGGCGAGGGAATGTTGGCAAGGATCTGCGTAGTCACGCCCAATAGTGTGCCACGCTAGCTTCCGCGGCGTGAAGGGCAGGCCGGATGCTGGCCAGCGGCCACAAGTTTGCGGGTTGCGGCTGCAACGTCATCACTATTCATCACTGCCTCGCCGGCAATGACTGCGTCAGCCCCTGTTGAAGCAGCTGCCATGAGGTCGCGTGCGTTACGCACACCACCCAGGCTGATGCGCACCACGCTTTCGGGCAGACCTGGCTCGATCTCGCTGAAGGCCTGACGGTTAACCTCATTCGTATCAAAGGTCCACGAGTTCACACCGATCACTGTTGCCCCCGCCGCGAGCGCACGGTCAGCTTCCTCTGGGGTTCGCACCTCAGCCATACCCACCATGCCCAGTGATTCAACGCGGTCCAACAGACTTTCCAGCCGCGCTTGTTCTAAAAGCCCGACTTGCAGTGGCACCATATCGGCGCCAAAGCAGCGGGCTTCGTGGATCTGATAAGGGTCAACAATGACATCACGGCACACCATCGGCAAACTCGTTGCCCGGCGGGCTTCCTGCATGTCTTGCAAGGAGCCGTCGAAACGCAAGCGCTCTGTCTGGCAAGCGATGAGTGCGGCTCCCCCGGCTTCAATCTCAGCGGCGAGTTCACCCACGGACTGCGCTGTGTGCGTCACGTGGGTGGGACCAAACACCGGGGATGTGCGTTTAATTTCTACGATCACGCCACAGCCAGGCCCGAGTAAGGCGGCGAGTGCATCGCGGTTATCGGACAAACTGCGCGAGCGAGCTTTGATCTCCTGAAAAGGAATGACCGCCTCACGGGCGGCAACGTCCGCGAGAACACCGGCGACGACGGGATTTTCGCTCGCCGGTATGACAACCTGTTGATTGCCCTGCACCGCGGTCATATCTTCAGAGAGTATCTGTTCGTGGTGGTGAGAATGAAATCAGGTGTAGCGGTGGTCTTCCGTGGGATCAATATCCGCATCGATGGCATCCCACAAAACACGCCCTGATTGGGGTTCTGCTTCGAGGTCCTGCTCGATCTTCTCTTTACGCTGGGAGGACTTCTCGTATTTGCTCACCGTAGCCGCATCCTGCCCCGGACGTAAGGCCAACAGCACACCACCCGCAACGGCAATGAGTGCCCCCATCACAGCGAGCAGTGGTGGCACCACAGCGGTGTTCACCGCGGTGATATCAGCCCAGGAAGTGATAGCGGTGTCATTGTCTTCGACGTCATACAGCAACAGAGCAGATACACGCTCCGGGGCCGGTGTGCCCAGCAGCAAGCTCAGCGGTGCAGCTGTCACGGCAGCTGCCGCGACTGCGCCCACTGCGCCCACGATGCGCCGGCCCCAACGCCGCAGCGCTAGACCTGCGATCGTTGCGGCGAGCAACACCAGCACAACGGCAGTGACTTCAGTTGACCATTCCGCACCGTTGATCGGTGCAGAACCATCCCCCGTACGGTCATCGGCATAATCAGCCGTCAGCCACGTCATGCGAGAGGCAAGCCACAGCACAAGTGCGCCGACCCCCATCAACAAAGCGCCAATTTTGTTCATCACTGCTCCAACAGCACATCAGCATCGAAACACGTACGGTCACCCGTGTGGCATGCACCGCCAGTTTGGCGGACCACCATCAGCACGGTATCCCCATCACAATCAAGCTTGACTTCGAGCACTTCTTGCACGTTGCCACTGGTTAATCCTTTGATCCAGTACTCAGCGCGAGAACGCGAATAGTACGTGCCCTGGCGTGTGGCCAAGGTGTAGGCAAGAGCGTGTTCATCCATCCACGCCATCATGAGAACTTCCCCAGAATCCGCCTGGACGATCGCGGGAACCAAACCCGCATCATTAAAGCGAACTCGGTCTTTCACCTGGGGGTCCAGGACTGCTTCTTCAGGTGTCACAGGCGCACCTCATACCCAGCATCAGCCAGGCTCTGCTTGACTTCAGCGATACTTACCTCACCAAAGTGGAAAATGGATGCGGCCAACACAGCATCTGCACCTGCTGCCACAGCTGGCGGGAAGTGCTCAGCCTTACCAGCGCCACCGGAGGCGATGATGGGGATGGACACCGCTTCGCGCACGCGCTCGAGCAGCTCGATGTCAAAGCCAGCCTTCGTGCCATCACCATCCATGGAGTTGAGCAGGATCTCCCCAACACCGAGTTTCTCACCGGTCTTGGCCCACTCAATCGCATCAATACCCGCCGAACGGGTGCCACCATGAGTGGTCACCTCAAACCCCTCCCCGGCGCGACGCGCATCCACGGACAACACAATGCACTGGGCCCCAAATTCACGGGAGAGCTCAGAAAGGAGCTCCGGGCGTGCAATAGCGGCAGTGTTCACAGACACCTTGTCAGCCCCGGCACGCAACAGTTCGCGCACATCATCCGCGCTACGCACGCCACCACCAACGGTCAAAGGAATGAACACTTGCTCAGCAGTACGGCGCACTACGTCGAGCATGGTGCCACGCCCTTCCTTGGAAGCACTGACATCCAAGAAGGTCAGCTCATCTGCCCCCTGCTCGCCGTAGAGTTTGGCTAGCTCCACTGGGTCACCTGCATCGCGCAGATTTTCAAAATTCACTCCCTTGACCACTCGGCCGTTGTCTACGTCCAAACATGGGATGACTCGTGTGGCTACGGTCATGGGGCCTCCTATTCGTGGTCAAGCAACGCTTTTAATCGTACGCAGCACGGCTTCATGCACATCCGGGGACCCGGCAATGACGCCTAAGGAACCGAGCTCCCACTCATTGCCCTCAATGTCCGTGACCACAGCGCCCGCACTGCGAGCAAGCAACACACCCGCGGCATTATCCCATGGGTGCGGGGAGAAACTCACCGCCGCTTCGTACACGCCTTGGGCAACAAATGCGAGGTCAATACCCACAGAACCACTAATGCGTGGGCGCATATTCTCGTACTCCAACGCCTTGATCAACCGCAAGCGACTATCTGGTGGGATCCTGCTTCCTTCATCGGAGCCCACTGCACCAACACCCACTTGGTTGGACACGTGCGCCGCCATGTTCACAGGGGGCAAGAGCTCGCCGTTAAGGTGCACACCAGAACCCTGACGTGCAGTCAACCGCATGTTCAACAAAGGAATATCGGTGACAGCCACCACTGGCTGCTTATCCACCACGAGGGAGATGAGCACCGCACAGCTTGGGTTGCCCGAAGCGTAGTTCGCAGTGCCATCGATCGGATCCACCACCCAACTCGCATCATTGCGCAGAACCCCGCCTTCTTCCTCCCCCAGGACAGGAATACCCGTGGCCGGAGTCAACTGGTCACGCAGCATCTCCTCAATGCGCAGGTCCATCTCCGTGGCAAAGTCGCCGCTGTCTTTATACAAAGCAGGCACGCTACCTAAGCCGTCGACGAACATCCTGCGCGCTTCGTCAGCGGCTTCTTCGGCGATGCGCAGGTACTCGCGCATTTCGTCCATGGCCATCGGTGCCCTACTTACCCCCTGCGACCCGGAGAGCCTCAGGCAGGGTGAACCGGTTTTCATACAACGCTTTGCCCACGATGACGCTGTCAATACCTTCATCCGCATAGCGGGCAATCTCAGCGATGTCGTCCAGGGTGGACACACCACCCGATGCGGTGACGAAGGCATCCGTGGCTGCGGAGACTTCCCGCAGCAATTCCACGTTCGGCCCAGCCAACGTGCCGTCCTTGCTCACATCCGTGACCACGAAGCGGGTGCAACCGGCTTCGTCGAAGAACTCCAGCACCTCCCATAAATCACCGCCATCGGAAGTCCAGCCGCGGCCCTTCGTACGCCACTGGCCGTTTTCCTCCCGCACAGCAATATCAATCGCGATCGCGTCACCATGGCGGGAAATGACATCCTTGGCCCACTCCGGGTTTTCCAGCGCAGCAGTACCAATGTTGACGCGCTTTGCGCCCGTGTTGAGAGCTCGCTCCAAGCTCTCGGCATCCCGAATACCGCCGGTCAGCTCAACGTTAATGCTCAGCTCACGTGTGATCTCCGCCATGAGCTCATGGTTCGATCCACGCCCAAACGCCGCATCAAGATCGACGAAGTGCAACCACTCCGCGCCGTCAGCCTGCCACTTCAGCGCTGCTTCAAGTGGCTCACCGTAGATCTTCTCAGTGCCTGCTTCACCTTGGTCGAGGCGCACAGCCTTGCCGTCTACGACATCGACAGCGGGAAGCACAGTGAACAAACCAGAGTTTTCCATATCCGCATTCTATGGTGTGCGTGTTACCTCAGTGAATCGACCCAGTTCTTCAGCAGCTGCAGGCCCGCGTCACCCGATTTTTCGGGGTGGAACTGCGTTGCCCACAATGGTCCATTCTCCACGGCAGCAACGAAGCGAGAATTGCCGTGTTGTGCCCAGGACACCTTCGGCGCTGCGATGAACTCGTCTTCTTCCATCTCCCAGTTCTGCACGCCGTAAGAGTGGACGAAGTAGAAGCGTGTGTCCTCATCGAGGCCTGCGAACATCTGCGATTCAGGCGCGATGTCTACCGTGTTCCAGCCCATGTGTGGGAGGACAGGGGCATCAAGCTTTTCCACAACCCCGGGCCACTGCCCGCACCCCTCCGTATCAATGCCATGCTCCACGCCACGGTCGAACATGACTTGCAGCCCCACGCAGATACCTAACACCGCGCGGTCACCAGCGAGTCGCTGGCCAATAATGCGGGGGCCCGCAACGTCACGCAGCCCGCGCATACAGGCATCAAAAGCGCCCACACCAGGGACGACTAAACCGTCGGCCTCCACTGCCACCATCGGGTCACGGGTGACAACAACATCACCACCGACATGCTCCAACGCACGTTGAGCGGAGCGGAGGTTACCTGCGCCGTAATCGAGCAGCGCCACGACTGAACTCATGTAGGTGATGTTAGTTGGGGCTGCGCGCGTAGTCCGTCACTGCCCCAATCAAGCCGAGCAGCAAGATCACCGCCCCGACCACAAAGGACCAGGGCGCGCCAATACCCACGATGAGGAAGCCGAAGAGAAAGGAGCCGGCTGCTTGCCCGCCGTCGAAGGAGATATTCCACACCGTGGATGCCAGGCTCATCTGCGATGGCGGGCAACGGTAGTACAGGGAGAGCAAGGACTCGTTTTGCACCAGGCCGAAACCAATGCCGTATACAAATGCAGCTGCCACGATCCATGCGGGTGCACTATCGGCATACAGGCACCACGCAAAACCAGCCATACCGGCTGCACCAAACAGGTGCGCGGGGATCATCAGCGCACCGGGCGCTCCACGCCGGTCTGCGATCGCGCCAGAAGCAAGACGCGCAAACATCACTGCGAGGTTGACCACTGCCAGCACGATGCCACCCAGAGCAGCGGTCTCCGCAACCCCAGATTCACGGATTGCAGCGGGCAGGAAGTTAGAGATCAAGCTGTACGCGCCCGACATAAGCACTAGGGCCAACGCGGGTAGCACCAGGACGATCCATCCCGGCGCCGCACCACGTATCTTGGGCTCAGCTGGTGCACCCTTGAGCGCCGGAATCCTGAAACAGGCAGCCGCTCCCAACGCTGCAACCAGCAGGGCCAGAATCCACACTTGGAGGTATCCAAAGCGTTCCGCAACTGCCAGGCCCACGGGCAGTGTGAGCATCTGCGCCAGTCCACCTGATGCGCCGAAGATACCGGTGGCTTTGCCCAGCAGCTTTCGTGGGACAAGCTCCGGGATGATGGCTGCCTCAGACACCGTCATCGCACCGAAACCCATGCCACGGATGATGGAGACAGCAAAGACCATCACCGGTGACATGGATACGGACAGTAGGAGCGCTGGTACACCCAGCAACACTGCTGACACCACGATCACGGAACGGTACGTGAAGCGACGCAGAACCCGCGGCATGAACAACTGCGTGATCACGGTGGCAACCATGAACACACCGGTGGAACCGCCAGCTAATGCAGGAGATCCAGAAGAATCCAGTACAGCCACCGGAATGACCGGCAGCAGCATGGCCCATGAGCCAAAGGCAGCGGCGACAGCGATAAGCGCCGGAATATATCCCGGCGCTGACCACACTGATTTCACATTCGCATCAGTCATCTACGGCATCGCCCCAAAGAGCACAATCAATGCACCAGCTAAGGCGAGAGCCGCAAGAATGCCCATGACAATCGAGGGCCCCTTCATGCCCTGCTGGTAAAAGGACCAGGTTCCGCCCGCGAGCAAACCCGCAGCGATGAACAGCATCCACACGGAGATGCTGCCAGCGACACCCATTAGAGCGCGCCCTTCGTGGATGGCACCCCGGTGACGCGCGGATCCATTTCATACGCAGCACGCAGCGCACGCGCCACAGACTTGTATTCGGCCTCAGTGATGTGGTGCGGGTCGCGGCCGTACTCGACGTTGATGTGGAGAGTAATGCGCGCGTTGTACGCCAAGGTTTCAAAGAAGTGGCGGTTGATCACCGTGGCGTAGTGGCCACCGATGATCTGCCATTCCATGTTTTGTGGCTCGCCATTCATGACAAAGTACGGGCGGTTCGAAATATCCACGATGGCGTTGACCAAGGTCTCATCCATCGGCAGTGCCATGGAACCGAAGCGGCGGATGCCCTTCTTATCCCCCACCGCGTCGATAAGCGCCCAGCCCAACGTGATCGCCGTGTCCTCGACTGTGTGGTGAGCATCGAGCTCGATATCGCCCTTTGCCTTCACGGTGAGGTCAAAGCTGCCGTGCGTACCAAATGCGGTGAGCATGTGGTCAAAGAATGGCAGGCCTGTATCCACATCCACTTTGCCGGTGCCGTCGAGGTTGATCTCTACGGAAATATCAGATTCGCTCGTCGTGCGCTGCGCTTTACCAATGCGATCAGCCATTGTTCTTAATCTCCTTCGCCGCCGCCAAGAAGGCGTCGTTTTCTTCATCCAACCCAATTGTCACACGCAAGTAACCCTGGACGCCCACATCGCGGATAAGCACCCCACGATCAAGGAATTTCTGCCATGCGGCTGCCGCATCATCAAAGTGTCCAAAGAAGAGGAAGTTCGACTCACTCGGCACAACCTCATAGCCGTACTCAATCAGGGCTGCTTGGACTCGTTCGCGTTCACACGCAAGCTTTTCGACGTTCGCCAGCGTCTCCTCCGCATGCCTCAATGCCACGCGCGCTGCTGCCTGCGAAATCACCGAGAGGTGGTACGGCAACCGCACCAACATCACTGCCTCAATGAACGCCGGATCGGCCACGAAGTACCCAAGCCGCCCACCGGCGAAATCAAAAGCCTTGGACATCGTGCGCGACACAACCAGCTTGGTTGGGTACTTCTCCAGCAACGTCACTGCTGACGGGCTCGGCGAAAATTCTGCGTAGGCCTCATCCACGATGACAATGCCCGGTGCGACTTCAATGATGCGCTCAATGTCTTCCAGCGAGGTGACATCACCCGTCGGATTATTCGGGGTTGTCACAAACACGACATCCGGCTTCTTCTCATTGATGGCTTCCAAGGCGCGATCAATATCGATACGGAAATCTGCACCACGTTCCACACCGATGAACTCAGTCTGCGTACCCGCGCTCAAAATCGGGTGCATGGAATAGGACGGTACAAAACCCATCGCGGACCGCCCCGGCCCACCGAAAGCCTGCAGCAACTGCTGCAACACCTCGTTGGAGCCATTCGCGGCCCAGAGATTATCCGCTGTCACCTGAACACCGGTCTGGCGGCTCACATAAGCCGCCAGATCCTCACGCAGCTCCACCGAATCACGTTCCGGGTAGCGGTTCAGGCTACCGGCGACGCGGGCGACTTCGGCCACCAAATCGTCGATAAGCTTCTGCGATGGCGGATACGGGTTCTCATTCGTGTTCAGCGCGTACGGCACCTGAAGCTGAGGCGCACCATACGCCGACTTTCCACGCAGCTCTTCGCGCAGTGGCAGATAAGACAACTCAGCCATTACTTCTCCTCCGTCCGTGCCTTGATCGCCTCACCGTGGGCCGGCAACTGCTCATCTTCTGACAAGGCAATGATGTGCTGGCCCACCTCCTTCAACGCCGCCTCGTCATACTCAATCAAGTTCACCGGGCGCAGGAAGGTGTGCGTGGTCAGACCCGGATTAAACCGTGCCGTCCCCGATGTGGGCAGCACGTGATTCGATCCTGCGATGTAGTCACCCAACGGCACTGGCGAATACGGGCCAACAAAGATCGCGCCCGCATGCGTGATCCGGCGCGCGACCTCAGCCGCATTGCGTGTGTGGATCTCTAGGTGCTCCGCGGCATACGCATCCGCAACAGCAATACCAGCCTCCAGATCATCCACCAGGACAATGCCGGATTGGGCGCCACCAAGTGCCGTCCCCGCACGCTCCGCGTTCAACGTCTCCGCTGCACGCCCCTTAATTTCCGCATCCACAGCACGGGCGAATTCTTCCGAATCCGTGATCAGCACCGAAGCCGCGTTCTCATCGTGCTCCGCCTGGGAAATCAGGTCAAGCGCCACAAACTCTGGATCTGCAGAATCATCGGCGAGCACCGCGATTTCTGAGGGGCCGGCTTCTGCATCAATGCCCACAACGCCATTCACCACACGCTTTGCGGCCGCGACGAAGATGTTGCCAGGACCGGTGATCTTGTCCACGGGCTCCAGCTGCGCCTCATCATCGCCGTAGGCCATCAGCGCAACTGCTTGTGCACCACCAACAGCCCACACCTCATCCACGCCGAGCATCGCGCACGCCGCCAAAATCGAAGGGTGCGGCCACCCACCATGCTCTGCTTGTGGGGGTGAGCACACCACGAGCGAATCAACACCAGCTTCCTGCGCCGGAATCGCATTCATCAACACAGAAGACGGGTACACCGCCTTGCCACCCGGCACATACAGGCCAACACGAGAGATCGGCAAAAAGACCTCCGTGACCGAAGCACCTGGCGCCAATTGCGTGGTCTGGCCCGTTGGCTTCTGGTCCGCGTGCACAGCACGGATCCGACGGATTGCCTCTTCTAGGCCAGCCTTCACCTTCGGATCAAGCTGGTCTACGGATGCCTCAATCACATCCGATGGAACGCGCACGGCGTCCGGACGCACCCCGTCGAACTTCTCCCCGTAATCAAGGGCAGCGCTACCCCCTGATTCCTTCACCGCATCAATAATCGGCGACACGATATGAATAACAGATGCGACATCCATGCCACCACGTGGCAATACTCGCCGCAACGCGGATGTGGTTGGTGTTTGGCCCCTGAGGTCGGTCACTTTGAGCATGCCAACCATCCTATTAGATCGGGTTTCGCTCCATACTGGCGACCATGCCTATCCAATAGCTCAACGCCGCGCACAACGGCGCAACACACCAGCCAACACCCGGTTGCAAAAGTGGCACTCCGTCTGCTGCCGTCACTGTTCCGACGACAAGAAAAGCCCAAGCGCCAAACAGGCTCACCACAGTGGCGAAGAGCAGCCGCCATGCGGTTTTCGCTCCCGGCAACGCACCAATGATCATGCCTAACATGCCAGTCAGAACAACAAACCCTGCAAAGGAAGCGAACTCCACATTGTCAGGGCTTGCCACAACGTCGACCGCCGGATGCCCACCTTCATCAACGAGCACATAAGAGGGACGCAATATCCCCCACACTGCGCCTGCTACTGCCCCGAGCGCACCCGAAATGAAGATGGTGCCGGCGGCCCAACGTCCTAGTTGCAGACCTTCCACTGGCCGTTTTCACGTGCGAAACGCTGAACACCAGATTCAGTCTGGCCGTTGGTGGTCACCGTCACCATGGCGGAAGCGGTGTTGCCGTTGACGCGCACATCCGTCAGAGAAGCGTTCGTGGCTGGCACCGGCGGGACCGGCTGGCCAGCCAGACGTGCCGCATCGACAGCCTGACGCATCTCATTCTCAGTCTGCTCCAGGCTGGTGCCTTGCGCAGCAAGCTGCTGGTTGGTCTGATCCACCACAGCCTGGCAGGAATTATTCATGATCACGCGGGACCAAGAGACGATGTCTGACGGGTTATAGATCCGGTTCATGGTCTCCGTCATCGCGTTGATGTCCTCCTGGCTAGCCGGCTGGCCACCGTCCACCGGCTGGACCTCGGCGGTCGGAAGCGTGCCGTTTTCGAAGGGATTGGTCACACCAGTCGCCTCCGGGTTTTCCTCTTCCTCCGGCTTCTTCTCTTCTTCCGTCTTCTCTTCCCCGGCTTCCGGCTCAGCGGTGACAATGTTGGTCACGGTGGCCACCTCAGATACAACGTTCGAAGCTTCATCCCCGGAGCCGCAAGCGGTCAATGCCAACGGGGCAACGAGGCAGGCAGCTGCGACGGTCTTCTTCGGGGTGATGGTCATCGTCATGAAAAGTTTCTCCTCACAACTCGCTAGCGGAAGCGCGAGATTGTTGCTTTGTGTAGCTTTCAGTGCACAGCAGATCTTAGCAACCCTTTCAACAGGTAAATCAATACATCTCCGATGAACTTGCCGAGAGAAAGCTGTGAAAACCTGACCACCAAGTGCGTGTATGGTCAGCTGGTATGCAACTGTCGCGGGATCTCATAGCCGAAGCGGCGGTGGGGATCCTGGATGAATATGGCCTCGCCGACGTGTCTATGCGGCGCGTCGCCGGGCAACTGGGAGTGGCACCTGGAGCGCTGTACTGGCACGTAGAGAACAAACAAGCCCTGGTCAGCGCGATGGCGGAACTGATTCTCGCCCCAGTGCAGAAGAACTCTGACCCGCGGGAAATGTGCGCGCAGATCCGTGCTGCTCTTCTCGCCCACCGGGATGGCGCGGACGTTGTTACCGCCGCAGTATCTCAACCACATTCCCCACTTTTCGCTTCGTTGGTCAGTGATCTGCGGGATACTCTCCCCCACTCTGATCCGCGCGCGGATGCGGCGGCCGAGGCTCTCCTCTTCCTCACTTTGGGGGCAGCCAACATTTATCAGTCAGGCGCTCAGCTGCAGGATGCCACCCACAGTCCGGGCACGCCACGCGGTGGGTCGGTGGACACTGCGGTGGATCTCCTCCTCCTGGGTCTTAAGCACGAAACAGATTCGGTTAACATCGACTCTCATGACAACCCCTCCTGAGCACAGCCAGGTATGGCCTGGATCGGCCTATCCCCTGGGATCCACTTATGACGGTGCGGGCACCAACTTTGCCATCTTTTCCAACGTGGCGGACAAGGTCGAGCTCTGCCTGATTGATCCGGACGGAAACGAGGAAAGGATTGCCCTCGAGGAGGTGGACAATCACGTCTGGCACGCCTATTTGCCTGGTGTTTTGCCAGGTCAACGCTATGGTTACCGTGTCCACGGCCCGTGGGATCCGCACAATGGCAAACGGTGTGACCCATCCAAGTTGTTGGTTGACCCGTACGCCCGCGCCTTTGATGGTGAGTTCGATGGGCACTCATCCCTGTTCTCTTACGACATTTCCGCGGAGCCACCAGGGTCCGGCCGGAATGAGGAGGACTCGCTCGGCCACACCATGCTGTCCGTCGTGGTCAACCCGTTCTTTGATTGGGGAGATGACCGTGCGCCACGCATCCCTGACAATGACATGGTCATTTATGAGACGCATGTGAAGGGCATGACACAGCTTCACCCGGATGTGCCGGAGAATCTGCGTGGCACCTATGCCGGTTTGGCGCACCCGAGCGTCATTGCCTACTTGAAGGATCTGGGCATCACATCCGTTGAACTAATGCCAGTGCATCAGTTCCTCCAGGATGACCGCTTGCGCGATCTGGGCCTGCGTAATTACTGGGGATACAACACCTTCGGTTTCTTTGCCCCACACCAGGACTATGCAGCGGGCAAAAACCCAGGTGACGCGGTAGCAGAATTCAAGGGCATGGTGCGCGCCTACCACGAGGCGGGAATGGAGGTCATTCTTGATGTGGTGTACAACCACACTGCTGAAGGCAACCACTTGGGCCCCACCATTGCCTTCCGCGGCATTGACAATGAGGCGTACTACCGGCTGGTAGACGACAACAAGCTCCACTACATGGACTACACCGGAACCGGTAACTCCCTGAATGTCCGCGACCCGCACTCCCTGCAGCTCATCATGGATTCCCTGCGCTACTGGGTCACAGAGATGCGCGTCGACGGTTTCCGCTTCGACCTCGCGTCCACCCTGGCTCGCGAGTTCTCGGATGTGGACCGGTTGGCCACGTTCTTTGACCTGGTCCAGCAGGATCCCGTTGTCTCCCAGGTCAAGCTCATTGCTGAGCCTTGGGATGTGGGTGAAGGCGGATACCAGGTGGGTAACTTCCCGCCGCTGTGGAGCGAATGGAACGGAAAGTACCGTGACACCGTGCGTGATTTTTGGCGTGGTGAGCCGTCAACGCTGGGCGAGTTTGCTTCACGCCTGACAGGTTCTTCAGACCTGTACAACCACAATGGTCGTCGCCCCACCGCATCCATTAACTTCATCACCGCCCATGATGGTTTCACCCTCAATGACCTGGTGAGTTACAACCAGAAGCACAACGAGGAAAACCATGAGGACAGCCGGGACGGGGAAAACCACAACCGTTCATGGAACTGTGGCGTGGAAGGCCCCACGGATGACCCGGAGGTCTTGGCATTACGTGCCCGTCAGCGCCGCAACTTCCTCACCACCCTGCTGCTTTCTCAGGGCACTCCGATGATCTCCCACGGTGATGAGTTGGCACGTACTCAGGGTGGAAACAACAACGTCTACTGTCAGGACAATGAAATTGCCTGGATGAATTGGGAGCACCTTGATGCGGCGGAGAATCTGCATGACTTCACCCGTCGTCTCATCACGATTCGGAAGAACCACCCGGTTTTCCGCCGCCGTCGTTTCCTTGCCGGTGGCCCGCTGGGCACCGACGTGCAGGACCGCGACATCGCATGGCTCGTGCCTACAGGCAAGTTGATGACGCAGGGGGATTGGGACTTCGCTTTTGGCAAGGCCCTGCAGGTGTACCTCAACGGTAACCAGATCGTCGAGCCCGATCAGCGTGGCCAGCGTGTCACTGATGATTCGTTCTTGCTCATGTTCAACGCCTTCCACGAGGACATTGAGTTCACGTTGCCGCCGAAGAATCTCGGCGCCAAGTGGGAAGTACTCATTGACACCACTGAACCATTGGGTTATCCGGCGGAAACAGAGGAGATTGAGGCGTTGGGAACGAAGAATGTTCCCGCGCGTTCCACGATTGTTCTGCGTCAAATTGAGCCACCGTTGTTCGAGGAGGACGCATCATGATTACTGCGCACGGCGCAAGCCTTGCGGTAACAGGTACCGCGCTAGAAATTCATCCTGCACCGCTTGAAGCAGCCCTGCTTGGTTCCTCTGAACCGACCATCATTCCGCTAGCCGACATCGAAGGAGTGGACGTTCATGTGGGGGACCAGTGGGATGAATCCATTGTCACCATCGGCACCACGTCCATCCGCTTCGCGCCCGGCGATACGGAAGGCCCCGAACAGCTACGCGCTGTCATCGATGCTGCACAGCGTGGTGAAACGATCAATCTCGACGCGATCGCTGGCTTCAGCTTCGTCGCACTCGACGTAGAAACCGCAAACCAAAACTGGGGTTCGGTCTGTCAGATCGGCGTTGTCACCGTCACCGACGGAATCATCACCGACCAACAAGGCTGGCTGTGCCGCCCGCCGGAGCAGCTTGCGCTTTTCGACGAAGCCAATGTCGCCTGCCACGGCATCACGGCGGAGGATGTGGCAGATGAGCCGTCGATAAGCGAAATCCTCCCTCGTGTCTTTGAGTACATCGGCGATCACACCGTCGTTGCACACAACGCTTATTTTGATGCTTCTGCCTTGCGCTATGCGGCGCTCGCATCCGGTGTTGAAATCCCCCCTCTCAACTTTGCCTGCTCTCTGGCGCATGCGCGTGCTGTTGAGCTTGATGTGCCTAACCATCGCCTGCCCACACTTGCTGAGTTCTTTGGCGTTGCCCTGGATAAACACCATGATGCGGTGGCGGACGCAGCTGCGTGTGCAGGGATTATGGTTGGGCTTGCGCGTCGCGCGAAGTACTCAGGCCCGGTCAATGATTACGTCACTGAGTCTGGGTTCCATCTTGGGTCCATCGGTGCTGACCACGTGACTCCAGTGTTGAAGGAATTCCGTGGTCAACAAAAGAAGCGAAAACCAGCTCCGTGGCAGGCCGTGGCTACCCCAGACACCATCCCGGAGCCAGCAACAAACGCTGACCCGAACGCACCGCTGTATGGCCAAAACGTCACACTCACTGGTGAGTTTGAGCCCTACGACAAGGGTGAACTGTGGAATGGCATTGCTGCCCAAGGTGGCCAGGTGGGCAAGAACGTGACCAAGAAGACCACCATTTTGGTCGCTGGCGCGTGGGCAACCATGACATCCAAGGAGAAACGCGCTCGCGAACTCATGGAGAAAGGCCAGGATATTGAGATCTGGCCTGCGGAAAAGCTCTTTTCTGTACTTGATTTGGAAAGTTAGGGAACCGAATAGGGGTTAGCAGCAGTCTAAGGAAGTATGACTACTTCTACTGCTGTTCCTGCTCCTGCTTCTGATTCTTACGACATTGAGAGCGTTGAGCGCTCTCGCACTCTTCTGAGCCCCGCGACGGATCTCTCTGTACGTCTCATCGCCCGCACTCCCACTGTGATCAGCAATGAGTGGGATGGGCCGGTGACCATTAACCTCTCCCGCGACCATGCTGCGGTGCTCTTAGACTCCTCCGGCAACGCTTTAGACCACATGAGGCTTGGCCACCGTGGGCTGACCATGCGTCAGGCGTGGGATTCAGCGGCGCTGAGGTTATTGGCCACGCAACGAGATCCGTACACGGTGCATTTTGATGTACGTAATTCTAGTTTCAGCCTTGGCCCCAAATCGCCCCGTGGCCTTGAGGTGAAGGGTGCCCCTGCCACATCCTGGTTGGCTCACCCAAAAACTTTTCAGATGCTGCACCGCCACTTTTTAAAGGTGCTCGAACCGGCACACTCGATCACGTATCTCACCCGCGACCACTGTGAACTTTTCGTTCTGGACTGCACCGCGGAACATGCGACAACGACCTTCCCGTACGCCACGGTGCTCACGTACTCCCTCGGCTTCCCAATTAAACGCACTATCGTGTGAAGGCATGGACCGGCCCATCACTTCCACCTACCGCCTTCAACTCCGTGGACCCCACGCTGATCCAGCAGGGCGCGGATTCGGTTTTACCGACGCTGCCGCTGTCGTCCCCTACCTGGCTGATCTGGGAGTATCTCACCTGTACCTCTCCCCGATCTTCACCTCGTATCGGGATTCGAACCACAACTACGATGTGACAGATCCAACGACGATCAATGAGGAGCTCGGGGGGATGAGCGGCCTCAAAGAATTGGCCGCCACTGCACATTCCGCTGGGTTGGGGCTCATCGTGGATATCGTCCCGAACCATGTGGGCGTGGAAACCCCGGAGCTCAATGCCTGGTGGTGGGACGTTCTTAAAAACGGAAAGTCCTCGCAGTTTGAGCCCTACTTTGACATTGACTGGCACGAGGATAATGGCGCCGGTGGCAAACTTGGTTTACCCATTCTGGGCAACCCCGGCGATGAGGACAAACTCACCCTCACCATGTTGGAGGATGAACCGGTTCTCGCCTATTACGACCATCATTTTCCTCTCACCCCCGGCTCTTTCACCAGCTTGGAGGATGATCCGCGGGAGGTGTACGAGAAGCAGCACTATCGCCTTCATTACTGGCGTGACGGCGTCATCTCCTACCGTCGTTTCTTCTCTGTCAACGGGCTCGCCGGCATCCGCCAAGAAAACCCCGTGGTGTTTGAGCACACCCACAAAGTGCTGCGCCAGCTTATCCGCGATGATGTGATCGACGGCGTCCGCGTCGATCACCCAGACGGCCTCGCTGATCCTTTTGCCTACCTGAACCAACTCCGCACACTCATCGGGCCGGACCGCTACCTCATTGCGGAAAAGATCCTCGGCGTGACCGAGCCATTGGATCCCCGCCTCGCTGTCGACGGCACCACTGGCTATGACGCGCTGCGTGAACTCGATGGTGTCTTCATTGCTCGTGAAGCCGAGGATTCTCTGAGCATGCTTTCCCTCGAGCAGTCCGGCTCTACATGGGATGAAGCAGCCATTGAAGCCGCCGAGCACCAGTTGAAGCGCGAAGTTGCACAGTCAGAACTCGCCGCAGAAATCCGTCGCCTCACTCGCGCTATCTCCACAGATGGGACGGAGGAACTAGAAGCCACCCTCATTGACCTCATCGCCGCGATGCCGGTGTACCGCGCCGACTACATCTCCCTGTCCCGGACGACTTCCACGATCATCGCTGATATGGCTCGCCGCTTCCCCTCCCGCTGTGATGCACTCAACCTCATCTCCGCTGCCCTCATTGCCAACGATGAGGCCAAGACCCGCTTCGCCCAAGTGTGTGGCGCTGTTATGGCTAAAGGTGTGGAAGATACGTTGTTCTACCGGGCATGCCGGCTCATCGCTTTGCAGGAAGTCGGTGGGGCACCGGGCCGCTTTGGGGTCTCCGCTGCGGAATTCCACCTGCTGCAGCAAGAAAGGGCAATGCTTTGGCCACGAGCGATGACCACGCTGACTACCCATGACACAAAACGCAGCGAGGATACTCGCGCACGCATCATTGAGATCACGGAACGCCCGAAAGCCTTTGCCGAGCTGGTCCACCACGTCAGCGCGCTCGTACCCGCCCCGGACCAGGCGACCGCGCATTTCCTCATGCAGAACATTCTTGGTGTGTGGCCCGCCGATGGCATGACCGACGATGTCCGACAGCGCCTGCATGCGTACGCACAAAAAGCGGTGCGTGAAGCTGGTGTTCACACCACCTGGTTCGACAATGACCCAGCGTTTGAAACCGCCATCTCTAACTGGGTCGACGCCGTGGTGGACGGCCCGGCTGCAAGCATGATCCAGGAATTCGTCGACGAGATCCACCGTGGCGCCGTACAGATTTCGCTGGGCAGAAAACTGCTGCAGCTCATTGGCCCCGGCATTCCGGATACATACCAGGGCCAAGAGTTCATTGACTTCTCACTCGTTGATCCAGATAATCGCCGGTTTGTTGATTATGTTCACCGTGCGCAAACCCTCAACCAGTACTTGGAAGAAGGCATCACCGATTCTGCGGACCGGATGAAACAGGCGGTGGTATACGAAGGCTTGCGCCTCCGCCGCGAACGACCAGAAGTATTCAGTGGTAACAACTATCGCGCGGTCTTTGCTGAAGGTAAAACCTCCCACCACCTGGTGGGCCTCGCGCGCGACGAAGGTGTTATTGCCCTAGCTACCCGCTCTCCGCTCGGGCTGGAAGACCGTGGCGGTTGGGGCGAAACGACGATCACCCTGCCAGCAGGAACTTGGACCAACCGGCTGACGAAAACAAGCTTTACAGGCACCGTTCAAGTCAGTGACCTGCTGGGGACCTTCCCCACAGCGCTTTTGGTGGTTGAACCCTAGCGGTCCCTGCCCAGCAGCCGGTCAATCTCACGCCGCTCTTTCTTCGTGGGCCGGCCTGCACCGCGATCACGCTTGGGCATGGAGTAGAAGTATTCCTTCGGCGGTGGGGGCGGTGAATGGTCCACGTAGCAGGTCCTCGCAACGGGAGCACCGACGCGCTTGCGCACGGTTTCTACCACCTCGTACTCAAGGTCGCGGTAGTCCTTCCATGCTTTGACGCGGTCTCCTGGCACCACCTTGGCTGACGGTTTCACCGCATTACCGTTGAGTTTCACATGCCCGGCGCGGACCGCGTTGGCGGCATCAGACCGGGTTTTGTACATGCGTACAGCCCAGATCCACACATCGATCCGGACAGGTTCCACTTAGTACACGTCCCGGTGGTTAATAATCTGCTGGACCTTGACGTAGTTGTACACGCCACCGACAACTGCAACGACGAGACCAAGGCTGAACCAGAACCAGAAGGAGGAGGAGATCAGGCCAAGTGCGACACCGCCGACGACACCTCCACCAACACTGATCACGCCATTGCGTGAGTACTTTCGCACGGCTTGCTTGCGCGCTTCAATTGGATTGTGTGGGCGTGGCTGCAAAGTCATGCCGTTTAGTTTAGCGTTCCACCCATGTCTCTCCGGTCTCTGACGCTTCGGCCGTGCCTTGGGTCAGTGCGGCGAGTAGTTCGTTGAGGGCGTCTAAACCTCCGGGCTCAATACCAAGCGTGTACGTGGCCATTGCACCGTACTGAACATCCACGACATCGATGCCATTGGTACGCAGGTCGGCTTCAATCCGTCCGGCCTCCGCATGTGGCAGGTCGACTGATACGAGTTGCCTCAAACGTTTTTCCACCCGCGTGACGTGTTCCAGGGTCTCAGACACCGCCCCGGAATAGGCATGAACCAGCCCGCCAGCCCCGAGTTTGATACCGCCGAAGTAGCGGATCACCACTGCCACGATGTCCCGCATTCCGGAGCCGCGCAGCACATCCAGCATGGGTTTGCCAGCGGTACCGGATGGTTCACCGTCATCACTGGAGCGCTCAACAGGGTTCTGCCCGTGCAGGATGAATGCGGAACAGTGGTGCCTCGCATCCGGGTAGGTGGCTTTTGCTTCCGCGATGACCTCCCGCGCTTCCTCTTCAGATTCCGCGCGGGTGATCCAGGTGATGAAGCGCGATCGCTTGATCGTGATCTCGTGCGTGATCAGGTCACGTGCGGGCAACTCAAAAGAAACAAACATCGTGCCCGCATTTTACTTAGTGTGGAGTCCATGAGTTCCACCGAACGCTTTGAAGTATGGGCACCGCATGCGCATGACGTCCAGCTCGTCCTAGACGGTGCGCACTATCCGATGCAGCGAGCCGAGAAAAGGGGTTGGTGGGTCTCCAACACCACCAAGCAACCCGGCCAGCGCTACGGCTACCTCCTTCACGATGGGAACAACTGGACAGGCCCCTTCCCCGATCCACGCACACGCAGCCAGCCGGATGGTGTTCATGGGTTATCGGAAGTCTTCGACACAGATTTCCCGTGGACTGATCAGGCCTGGTCCCCCAAGAAACTCCAAGGCCAGGTGATCTATGAGCTCCACGTGGGTACTTTTACGCCGGAGGGGACGTTTGCGGGGGTCGTCGAAAAGCTTCCTTACCTCACTGATCTTGGCGTGACCGCCATCGAGCTCATGCCCGTGCAACCTTTCGGCGGAGAGCGAAACTGGGGCTATGACGGCGTGGACTGGTTCGCTGTCCACGAGGGTTACGGTGGGCCGTACGAGCTGAAGAAGCTTATCGACGCCGCGCATGCCCACAACATCGCCGTCTATCTCGACGTGGTGTACAACCACTTTGGCCCCGACGGTAACTACAACGGTCTTTTCGGCCCGTACACGACCATGGGCTCGACTGGTTGGGGCGATGTGGTGAATCTTTCCGGGGCGAATTCGGATGAGGTTCGCGCCTACGTCCTCGATGCTGTACGCCAGTGGTTCGAAGAATTCCACGTGGATGGTCTGCGCCTTGATGCGGTGCATTCTTATGATGACCGCGCTGCGTTTTCCATCATGGAAGACATCAACCGGATCGCGGATGAGACGAACGCCATCATCATCGCTGAGTCTGACCTGAATGATCCGCGCATCATCAGTGCCTATGAGCACGGTGGATACGGCCTTGACGCGCAGTGGCTTGACGACGTCCACCATGCCCTCCACACCCTCATCACCGGTGAGAACAACGCCTACTACGAAGATTTCGGCAGCCTGGACATCTTGGCTGACACCCTGCGCCACGGCTACCGCTTCCGGCGCACGTACTCATCTTTCCGCGAACGAACCCACGGCAAAGAACTGGATTTATCCCGCATCGCTCCGTGGAAACTGATTACCTACACCACCACCCATGACCAGGTGGGTAACCGCGCGCAAGGCGATCGCCCTTCGCAGAATCTGACGCCCGCTCAGCATGCTCTCAAAGCAGCGGTGATCTTCTTCTCCCCTTTCACCCCCATGATCTTCATGGGCGAAGAGACCTTCGCGCAGACCCCGTTCCCCTTCTTCGTGTCCCATACTGATGACCATCTGCTGCGCCTGACCAGCGAGGGCCGCGCCCACGAATTCGCGCGCTACGGCTGGGACGTGGACACTGTGCCCGACCCAGCTGACCCCGCCACTTTCGATTCGGCGAAGCTCAATTGGGTTTTTGGGGACGCTTCCACACAGATGCTCTCTGCCTACAAGAAGCTGTTGTCACTCCGCAAAGACTTCAACCTCGCGCGTGATGATCTCCGGGAACTGCACGTTGAGCGCGGTGAAGAATGGCTCACCATGGGGTACGACGATGTCGTGCTCGCCGCAAACTTCTCCAGTGAACCCGTCACCGTGCCCGTTGGCGGCGAACTGGTCTACTCCTTCACGCAGCCGACAGTTACGGAAACGTCAACCGTTCTAGATCCGTGGGGTTTCGCGGTGATTAGCCGATGACGATGTAGTCATACTCCGGTGTACCCGGCATGAGACGCTCACAGTCGAAGGATGCGTCTTCCATGCGTTGCAACAGTGGCTCTAGGTCCGTTGCCCGTGCCAGCTCCAAGCCAACCAGAGCAGCACCCGTTTCACGGTTGTTCTTCTTCAGATATTCGAAGAGCGCAATATCATCGTCCGGGCCCAACACGTCGTTGAGGAAACGGCGCAGCTGGCCCGGTTCCTGCGCGAAGTTGACCAGGAAGTAGTGCTTCAGACCGCGGTGGACAAGGGAACGCTCCATGATCTCGGCATACCGCAGCACGTCGTTATTGCCACCGGAGATCACGCACACCACGGTGCTACCCGGCGCGAGGTTCACCTCTGCGAGCCCTGCTACTGACAGCGCGCCGGCCGGCTCCGCAATGATGCCTTCGTTCTGGTACAGGTCCAGCATGTTCGTACACACCGCACCTTCATCCACATCGGTGAGATGAATCCGGCCCTGGTTTTGCTCCACAATCTCGTAGTTGATGTCACCGACACGCTTCACAGCAGCACCATCAACGAAAGGATCCACGTCCTTCAACGTGACCGGCTCCCCCGCCTTCATCGCCGCTGCCATCGACGCCGCTCCTGCTGGTTCCAGCCCCACGATGGCAGTGCGGGGCGACATATCAGCCAGGTACGAGGCGATACCAGCGATCAGCCCGCCGCCACCGACCGGCACCAAAATGTTATCCAGGGATTTACCCAGCGCCGACAGCTGTGACACAACTTCCGCTGCCACAGTGCCTTGGCCGATCACGGTATTACGGGCGTTAAATGGTTCCACCATGGTTGCACCGCGCGCGAGTGCATCCTCATGTGCGGCTTCAGCTGCTTCATCGAAGTTGTTGCCTGTCAATACGAGCTCAACGGAATCCCCACCGTGCACCAAGATCCGGTCTCGCTTCTGCTTCGGAGTGCGCTTAGGCACGAAGATCTTGCCGTCAATGCCCATCGACCGGCATGCGTAGGCCACGCCCTGAGCATGGTTCCCGGCTGATGCGGCAACGACGCCGGCGGCCTTCTCATCGTCGGAAAGCTTGGAGATGTTGTAGTACGCACCACGGATCTTGTACGACCGCACGTCCTGGAGGTCCTCTCGCTTCAGGTACACCTCCACGCCATACTGCTGGGACAGCCGCGGGCAGTACTGCAGCGGAGTCGGGGCAATAATGCGGGAAATATCCGCCTGTGCTGCTTGGATATCGGCTGCGTGGACGGGTGCGAAAGTCATAGACCCATATCTTAGCCCCCTTTATCTCTTGGTTTTACCCCGGCAAGGACGTACACTTTTCGCGGTTAGAAATCTCAAGAAGGAGCCCCCGTGAAGAAGACCCTCATCGCCGCCGCGCTCGCGGCCACCACCGCTTTCTCTGTCACTCCCGCCGCCTTGGCAGAAACCACTGCGGAGGTGAAGGAAAGCCAGGACATTCAGGACAACAAGGAGGCTCCTGAGGCTCCTGAAAAGAAGGAAGAGAAAGACAAGAACGAGCTTGATCCCACCAAGGACCGGTGGGATACGAACGGCGCTTCCAGCGACCCGGCTCCAAACGGGGGATTTCCCGAGAACTCTTCTACCCTGAACCGCGTTGGTGCCTACATGCAGAGCAACCACTTCAAGATGCTCTCTTTGATCGTTGCTACTGTCGCAGCGGCCATTACCATGCTGGCCAAGGTTGGGGAGATTGTTCTCCTGCTCAACCCTGACCTGCGGGCTCGACTCGGCGGGAAATAAAGTTAGCCCAACACCCCAGCGCCCATCGCGGCCTTCAGGTCGCCCATGAGGCTGCCGGACCGCTCCACCCTGAGGTGATCCCCCAGAATCATCAGTTGGGAGTGGTCCCCATTCACCAGGTTCAGGTAAACATCCGAATCACCCGGATTGTTTGTCAGAACCTGTTTTAATTTCTGGATGTTGTCCATCGTGCACTGTTCCGTGCGCAACGTCAGGCGCAGTGGCAGACCAGCACCATTGCCTGGCCCCAGCTCCGGCACCTTCACGTCATCGCCGAAGAGACTCATGCGCTCATCACGGATGGAAACATGCGCTTTGACCAGGATGATGTTGTCCTCCACGATCTGCGGGGCAACGAGCGCGTACACCTTATTGAACAACAGCACCTCCACCTGCGCGCCGTTGTGGTCCTCCAGCGTGACAATCGCCCATGGGGAGCCATCCTTCTTGGAGAATCTCCGGTCCACCGCTGAAATAATCCCACCGATGGTCACCTCATCGCCGTGACGCATGCCACCTTCGAGGATCTTCGGCAACGGTGTGTCCGTCTGCGCTTCAATCGCTTCTTCGAAACCGTCGAGCGGGTGCCCGGACACATAAAGTCCGAGCATTTCACGTTCGAGTGCGAGCTTGTGCTTCTTCTCCCACTCATCTTCAGGGACCTCGATGGAGAATGCGGAGGACGCCTCTGCGTCGCCAAGCGAGGCGAATAGATCAAACTGCCCCTTATCCGCGGCCTTCTTGGTGGTCAGAACGGAATCCACCGCATCGTCAGAGACGAGCATGAGGCCCTTGCGCGCATGCCCGAGTGAGTCAAACGCGCCAGCCTTAATCAGGGATTCCGTGATGCGCTTATTGCACGGCAGCAGATCAATCTTGTCCAGGTAATCAGAAAACGACGTGAAATCGCCTTTTGTTCGGCGGGTCTCCCGGATCGATTCCACAACTTCCACACCCACGTTGCGGACAGCGGCCAACCCATAACGGATGTCCTTGTCCACAGCGAGGAAGTTCTCCTCCGACGCATTAATATCCGGTGGCAGCACGGAAATGCCAAGGTGGCGACAATCCGCAAGGTAGATCGCGGACTTGTCCTTCTTATCGCCCACCGACGTCAGCAGGGCCGCCATATACTCCGCCGCATAATTCGCCTTCAGGTAGGCCGTCCAGTAGGACACGAGCGCATAGCCTGCAGCGTGCGATTTGTTGAACGCGTAGGACGCGAAGGGCTCAATCGTTCCCCACAGTGCGTCCACCGCGGCCTTGGAATAGCCGTTGCTGAACATGCCTTCGGAGAACTTCTCATACTCCTTAGCCAGCACCTCAGGCTTCTTCTTACCCATTGCCTTACGGAAGCCATCTGCTTCACCAGCGGTGTAGTTAGCCACCTTCTGGGAGATGTTCATGATCTGCTCTTGGTAAACGATCAGACCATACGTTTCATCTAGGATCTCCCGCAGTGGTTCTTCCAGCTCTGGGTGAATCGGGGTGATCGGCTTACGCCCATTCTTACGGTCCGCATAGTCCCAGTGCGCATTCACTCCCATCGGGCCCGGACGATACAGAGCCAAGGACGCGACAATATCGTTAAAGCCCGTCGGCTTCATGCGCTTCAGCAGCTCTTGCATACCACCGGAGTCCAGCTGGAACACACCCAAGGTGTCACCGCGTGAGAGCAGCTCATAGACCGCCTCATCATCGGTTTCCAGCGTGTCCAAATGAATATGTTCACCGCGGTTTTTCTGGATGTTCTCAATCGCATCACCCAACACCGTCAGGTTACGCAGACCCAAGAAGTCCATCTTCAGCAGACCAATGGCCTCACATGCCGGGTAATCCCAACCAGTGATCAAC
Source organism: Corynebacterium sp. MSK041 (assembly GCF_030232265.1). Lineage (GTDB taxonomy): Bacteria > Actinomycetota > Actinomycetes > Mycobacteriales > Mycobacteriaceae > Corynebacterium. The sequence goes on along the minus strand of NZ_JASPJK010000001.1, from coordinate 265,817 downwards.
GCGCCATCAGCGGGACGTTTCCACATTGGAATGTGGTCCATGAGTGGCACTGACGCCATAATCACCGCACACGCGTGCACGCCTGCTTGCCTGACCACGCCCTCCAGGCCTCGCGCAGTCTCATAAATCTTGGCGACATCAGGATCCGTCTCAATCATCGAACGGACCTCGGCGGCTTCTGAGTAACGCTCATGCTCCGGATCCATGATGCCGGCCAGCGGAATATCCTTCGCCATGATCGCCGGTGGCAGAGCAGCGTTAATCCGGTCCGCCATTTGGAAACCTGGCTGGCCGAAGTTCACCTTCGCCGCGTCCTTAATCGCCTGCTTGGTCTTCACTGTGCCGAAGGTGATCACCTGGGCAATCTTGTCCTCGCCCCAGTTCTCCGCCGCATAAGTGATCATTTCGCCGCGGCGCCGATCATCAAAGTCAATATCAATATCCGGTGCGGAAGGACGCTCCGGGTTCAAGAATCGCTCGAAGAGCAACCCGTGCTCAATCGGGTCAATGTTCGTGATGGTCAGCGCGTACGCAACCAAGGAACCTGCCGCCGAGCCACGACCCGGACCAACGCGAATTCCAACGGAACGCGCATGCTTAATCAGCTCCGCAACGATGAGGAAGTAGGACGGATAGCCCTTCATGTCAATGACATCGATCTCATAGTCCGCACGCTTGTAGTACTCCTCCGGCACAGTCGCACCTTCGAAGCGCTCTTGCAGCCCACGATGCACTTCCTTCCGCAGCCATGTCGTCGGGGTCTCCCCCTCCGGCACGGTTGCCAGCGGCATACGGTCATGCGGGTGTTCTTCCCACAGTTCGCCGTAGTCCCCCACGCGTTCCGCAATCCACAACGTGTTGTCGCAGCCGTCTGGGACCATGTCATCCCAGATCTCACGCATCTCCTGCGCCGACTTGATGTAGTAGCCGGTGCCATCAAACTTGAAGCGGTCTGGGTCCAACAGCGTCTTGCCGGTCTGGACACACAGCATTGCCTCGTGGGCTGGTGCTTGGGATTCAAGGACGTAGTGGCAGTCATTGGTCACTAGTGGCGGCAAATCCAGTGCCTGACCGATGCGTAGCAGATCATCGCGCACGCGACGCTCAATGTGCAGACCATGATCCATCAACTCAAGGAAGTAATTGTCCTTACCGTAGATGTCCTGCCACATCGCGGCTGCCTCAAGCGCCTCGTCATACTGCCCGAGACGCAAACGCGTCTGCACATCACCCGAGGGACAACCCGTCGTGGCAATGATGCCTTCTGCATGCTCCGCGATCAGCTCCGCATCCATGCGCGGCCACTTACCCAGCTGGCCCTCATACGAGGCGAGGGAACTCAAGCGGAACAGATTACGCAAACCGTCTGCGTTCTCCGCCAACATCGTCTGGTGCAAGTACGCACCGGAAGCGGACACATCGTCGCTCTTCTGGTCAGGGGTGCCCCACAGAACACGTTTCTTGTTGAAGCGGGATTCCGGGGCCATGTAGGCCTCAATACCGATGATCGGCTTGATGCCCGCTTCCGTCATGCGGCGGTAGAAGGCATTGGATCCAAACATGTTGCCGTGGTCCGTCATGCCCACGGCAGGCATTCCCTGACGGTCCACTTCCTCCGCCAACAGATCCACCTTTGCCATGCCGTCGAGCATGGAAAACTCGGTGTGGTTGTGCAGGTGGACGAAGGAGGAATTCTTGGCCATAGCTGCCTAGTCTAGCCCGCTTGTCTACTCGTACCTCAGCGCGTCAATGGGCTGCATCTTTGCTGCCTTATTCGCCGGGTACGCACCGAAGAACACGCCAATCGCCATCGAGAACAACAGCGCGAACAACACTGCGCCGATCGGCGGGAAAGCCACCGGGCCATAAGACTCACCGTCGATCATCCCGATGAAGCCACTAGCGAAAATGCCCAAGCCTCCACCGAGCACCACGCCGATGACACCGCCCAGCAAGCCAACCATGACAGCCTCAACGATGAACTGTGTCCGGATATCTCGCTGCGTTGCACCGAGCGCCTTACGCACACCGATCTCACGGGTGCGCTCCGTCACCGTGATCAACATAATGTTCATCACACCGATACCGCCGACGAGCAGGGAGATACCTGCGATGGCAGCGAGTACCGTACTGATAATCCCGAAGATGCTGGTGAAGGCCTCCAGCGACGCCTGCATATCAATGACTTCAACTTGAGCCTCATCGTTATGCTCGTACCAGCTGTCAAGATATGCCTGGAGTTCCTCACGGAACGCTGCTGGGTCCTCATCACCCCGCGTCATCACAACAAAGTTGAAGACATTCTCAATCTTTTCGCCCACCCGGTCAGTCACGCTGACGGGGATATACATCTGCCCGTATGCGGTCTCCTGGCCGAAGTCATCCGCGTTCTGCTGTTCGCCCTCGGCGACACCAATAATGGTGAATACGCTCGTGGAATCAGTGCTCACATCAATGCGTTCGCCGATGGCGGATGCGGCATCGCCGTCAAAGAATGCGTCGACAAGCTCCTGCGAAACAACCGCAACTGGGCGCTGAGTGGCAATGTCCTGCTCTGTAATACCGCGCCCGTAAGAAATCTCGACATTGCGGACCTTCATCGAATCCGCCAACACCGGCATCACGTCAACTGATGCTGTTTTGTCACCGTAAACCGAGTCTGCGGAGAGCGTTTCCTGGATATCCACGCCCTCGATACGTGGCCCAAAATGATCCTTAATCTCCTGGAGTTGTTCCAAAGAGACCATGTCTTGCTCATCCGTAACCGGCATGTTGAAGCCAAAGGAGAACGTATCTTCTTCTTGTTCGGACTCCTCAGGCTTCTCCGTGATCAGCACAATGTGCTGCGACGCACCAATATCTTCCAGGCCACTGAGAACCTGGTTCTGCAGGCCACGGCCCAAGGTCATGATGATGATCACGGCCATGATGCCGATGATGATGCCCAGGAGCGTCAGCACCGAGCGCATTTTGTTTGTGCGCAGGCTCCCCGCGGCGAGGTTGATTGATTCACGCAATTCCATCTAGCGCCCACCTCCCGCATGCGCATCGACGATCCGACCGTCCTTCATCTCCACAATCCGCTGCGTCTCCTGCGCAAGCTCCGGGTTGTGAGTAATGAACACGATTGCCTTGCCATATTCCTCATTGAGCTGGTGGAACAGATCCATCACCATGCGGCCCGTCTTCGAATCCAACGCACCTGTGGGCTCGTCCGCCAGCAACAAATCCGGATCATTCGCAAGACTGCGCGCAATCGCAACACGCTGTTTCTGGCCACCAGAAAGCTCATTCGGCGCGTGCGTTAGCCGGTCCCCCATCCCGACCATCTCTAAAAGCTCAGCCGCGCGCTCCTCGCGTTCTTGCTTGCCGACGCCCGCGTACATCATCGGCATCGCCACATTCTGCAACGCGTTAATGCGTCCAACCAAGTTGAAGTTCTGGAAGATGAACCCGATGTTCTGGGAGCGGTACGATGCCAGCTCATTGTCGTTTTTGATGAAGACATCCTCACCATTGAATGCGTAGCCACCATGAGTGGGCTTATCCAACATCCCAATCAGGTTCATCAACGTCGACTTACCACAGCCCGAAGGGCCAACGATGGATACGAACTCACCATGCTTGGTATCAAAATCGATCCCGTGCAGCACCGTCAGCTCAGTGTCTTTGCCCTGGTTATAGGTTTTGACGATTCCGCGCATGTACACCAACTGGTCAGGATCAATCTCGACCAACTCTGGCGGGGCGCCGTGAACAGAACTGCTCACTGTTTAGTCCTTCTTGTCCTGCTTGTCTTGCTTGCCCTGGCCGAAGTTCTCATCGGCGATCTGAACTGTCTCGCCCACCTTGTCCTTGTAGTCATCGGGCCAGGCAACAACGATGTCGCCTTCCTTCAAATCACCGCCCGTCACCGCGATGTCCGTGTCATTCTTCACTCCGGTTTTCACCGTGCGTTCCTCGACGGTCGCCGTCGCATCGTCGCTAGGTACCAACACCAGCACCTTGCCATCGTCATAGACCGCATCGCGTGGAATGCTCAGGCCATCCCGAGTTTCATCCGTGATGATCTCAGCGCGTGCTGATCCTCCCAGGCGCAAATCATTCATGTCACCGGTGACCTCAATCTCTACCGGGAACAAAATTCCAGAGTTCTTCGATTTCCCCTGCCCCTGCTGCATCGCACGCGCCGCCGGATCTTCCCCCTCAGCCATCGGCGCAATTTTGCGTACGCGCCCCTCGAACTTCTTATCGCCGGTCACCGGAGTGGTGAACTCCACCCGATTGCCTTCTTTCACCCGTGCCACGTCAGTCTCACGCACGTTCGACTTAATCAGCAGGCGTGAAGCGTCCGCAATAGTCAGCAAAGCTCCACCCGCCGGAGCGCCCTCCTGCGCCTCGATCTTGGTCACAACACCATCCATCGGTGCGTAGATCTCACGCTCTTCCATCTGGTATTCAAGGGAGCTCATGTTTTCCCCCATGCCAGGAGGCATACCTTGCTGCGCAGCCAACTGCTCTTCAATAGCAGCCTGAGCCTCGTTCTGGCCTTCTATACGGCCCTGCTCATGTGCTTCCACGAGAGCTTGTTCAATCTCCTCCCGGCTTGGCCCTGGTGCAGGTGCCGGTGCCGGCGGCGGTGGTAGTGGAGCTCCCTGCGGGAAGATGGAGCTAATGCTGTCATGGATGGCTTGGCCGGCATCCTGAACCGCACGTTGGACCTGACCGACAGCAGCCGTCATCGCGATTGGTTCACCGGAGGCATTCAGCTGGCGTTCAATGGAGGAAGTATCCATGGTCACCAGCAGTTGTCCCTGCTTCACGCGGTCCCCGACCTGCACATGTACGGTCCCCACCGGAACTGACAGGGTGCTGGAAATCGCCGCTGTGCGTACCGGCTCGACGGTGCCATCGACGACGATGCTGTTCACTACGGCTTCGTGTGTGGCCACTGAGTAATCGCCAGCAGAGACACCCTCCTTTGCGTCCATGTCCCCCGCACCACAAGCGGTGGCCAAGAACAGAGACGAAGCCATAGCCAGGGACAACCCAGCTCGACGTGCCCACATGGTGCGTTGAGATGACAAAATGATTCTCCACTTCAGGGGGTGTGAACAAACTTACTGAAGAGACTTTACACGCCACCAAACTTAAGATGGAAGACTCATTCGTCGCTCCATGCTGAGGTCTTGGACCGTGGGCCGATCATCCATGGGGTCTTGCGGTGCCTCAAAGTCTGGGTCCGGCGCGGGCGGTGTTGGCGTTGGGTGGAAGGGGAAGGACATGTCGTACTTCGCTTCGATTTCTTCCAGTGCGCTCACACACTCGTCATAACTCCCACCCGATTCGTACTTATCCATGATCGTGTGAGCCAAGGCAAAGAACCGTGCGGAATTCCGCCGCAGCGCAAGAAGACCACGCAATGTTGTCTTCCACCGAGGTTTTTCTGCCAAGACTTGCTCTTGGATGAACCCTTCTGGCTCCGACTTCATGTAGGTCCCATCCGGCAGGAGCCAGATCACCTCTCCCGTCACGGGATCTGGCAGGTAGTACGCACGTTTATCGGTTTTTATGTTGTGATGGTGCTGACACAGGCAGTACAAATTATCTATTTCCGTCTGCCCGCCCTCACCGTAAGGGATTCGGTGTTCCATCTGGCAGTTTTCCGCCGGAACGTGACAGCCCGGCCACACGCACGTGCCGTCACGCCACCGAACCTTCGCCTTGATGTCTTCCGGCACCACGTATCCCGCCACTGCACGGTCCAGTTTCTCACTGTCCAAGTCCACGACCGTGCTGTCCGCATCCGCCATGAAGTGGAACATCGCGGTGCTTGGTGCGGTGGTCCAGCCAAAGCGGGGAATGTAAACCGAGGCAGAGCGATCGATCGATCCATCGGTGCCTTTGGGCGCGTAGCCGTAAATCACAGCCTTAGCAGGAGGAGCAATCTCCCCCGTCAGTAGCTTCAGGGTTGCATCAGCCAAGCTGAGTTTGTGTTCGCGCGCAGTTTCTTCCACGAATGCGCGAACAGAGGCCATCGTTGCGGAATCTCCGACGACGTTCATACGTGCATTGCCAACCTCTTCGTTCTCAGCACTGAATGAGACATTGCAGTGCCCCGGTGGCACGGCCCCCTCCTTCTGCTCGCGTTCTTTCTTCTTCTTTGAGCAGTAATCAATATTCGGATCGAACGATGCCAGGAGCTTCTTCATCCTGTTTTTAATCATCCATGGCGTAGGCAACTGCTGGTTTGCCGACGTTGGGCTAAAAAGCCCCGCCAAAAGCTCATCAAACGCCGCCAGCATCTCATCGGTGATGTCATTACCCAATCGCGCCAACTGATTATCAATGGTGATCAAGCGGGACAGATCCAGCCGTTGAGTTCTCCTTTGAAGATCCCGCAGCATCGGCAGTTCCTGGAGGCGCATGTAGGCACACATGGCGTTCTCCACCGCCTTTTTGCCCATCCCCGTGACTGCACTCAACTTGGCTATCTCCACATGAATGTCATCACTCGAGCCGGCAAAGTCCTGACCATCCTCGGCATACAGCCCGAAGATGCCGAACTGACACTGCCGCAACAGCAATGCGTATTCCGCAATTTGACTGTCCGGACACTCGGTGGCAAAGAATGCCTCTTCCTGCTCCGGCCGGGAGTCCTCCCCGTCTCCTATGATCTGTTCCAATCGCTTTCGCTTGTCAGAAGCTGACACGATCTCACCCCCTTCTCCTTATTGTTTCCTAGACACAATCATACAGGAACGGGCGTTCGATACGCAAGGGCTAAAACAACATTTTTAAATATCTTTACGTCTAAACGTTCGAAGGAGTACGCACACCAAAAGTGCCCCACGCAGCATCGGGTGGAAGTACGTCGATGGTGGCGATGCGGGGGTCGGTCACAAGCGAACGCAAAGTGTTCCCGCCTTCCCACACCACGACGGCGATGAGTGGCTCGGAACCGAAAACCTGAGTCCGGTCCGGCATCTCCCCCACGGAGATCGGCGCCTTATCAGCAACGATGATCTGGTTAACGCGGCGCACATCCTCCAGCAGGTCAGCTGCATCAGCCGGATCGAGGGGCGAAGCAAAGGTGATCAAAGCAAAAGCGGGCTCATCGGCTTCCTCAAGCGATGCCTGGGCACGCTGTTCATACTCCCTCGCAGACTCACCGTTATCAGGGCCCAGCTGGTCCCCCATGGGGTGCGGGTCTATTCCGGTGTTCAGCCCCAGTAGATAGATACCAGCGAGACAAGCTAGGCAGCCGAGGGCAGCGATTACCTGTTTCACCCGCGGAGCACATCCACCGCATGTTGAAGGTCCGCTGGATAAGGGGACTCAACCTCCATCCATGTGCCTTTACCGGGATGCATGAATCCCAGTTTGGTGGCGTGCAACCACTGACGGTTCAAACCAAGGCGTGCGCCAAGTTTCGGGTCGGAACCATACATCGGGTCCCCCACGCACGGGTGCCCCACCGATGACATGTGCACGCGAATCTGGTGCGTGCGGCCAGTCTCCAGCTGAATTTCCAGCAGGCTCGCCTCGCGGAAAGCCTCCAGCACCTCATAGTGTGTCACTGAATGGCGTCCGTCCGACGTCACGGCGAACTTCCACCCGGAGGAGGGGTGGCGGCCAATCGGGGCATCAATCGTGCCCACGATCGGATCTGGAAGGCCCTGCACCACCGCGTGATAGGTCTTATCCACGGTGCGTTCCTTGAACGCGCGCTTGAGCACCGAATATCCCGGAATGGAATTGGCCACCACCATCACGCCGGACGTGCCCACATCCAGGCGCTGCACAATGCCTTTGCGTTCAGGTGGGCCCGCATCGGGCAGTTGAAACCCTATCGCATACAGCCCGCCCACCACAGTCGGCCCTTCCCACCCCAAGGTTGGGTGCGCAGCAACGCCGACTGGCTTATCGACGACGATGACATCCGCGTCCTCATACAAAATGGTCAGCCCCTCGACCAACTCTTCCTTCGGCATCGGGGGTGCCTTCGGCTCCGGTAGGGTCACTTCCAAGGTTTGGCCGGTGGCAAGGCGGGTGGATTTGGTGGCCAAGGAGCCGTCGATAAGCACATCGAGCTCGGCCGCGACTGTGCGCGAGACGCCGAATGCTTTGGCCACAGCGGCATCAACGCGCATGCCGTCAATGCCTTCCGGCACGACGAGCGACCTGTACTTGCTCATTTCTCCCCCGTGAAAAACAGCGCGATGATGAATACAACAACGCCCACGTTAATGGCCATATCCGCAAAGTTGAACACCGCGAAAGAGCCAATGGAGATGTAATCCACCACATGCCCAAACCAAAAACTTGGGTCCCGGAAGAGACGGTCGATCAGGTTCCCCAACGCACCACCAGCGATGAGGGCAAGGCCGACGAGTTCCCATCGTGTTTTCAAGCGTGGCGCCGCGATGAGCGCGCCCACCACAAACACGAGCTGAATAGTGGTGAACAGCCACGTGGAATTACTGCCGAGGGAGAAGGCCGCACCCGGATTGAACACAAGAAGAAGCCGGAACCAGTCCCCGATCAGGTAAAAAGGTTCCCCTGGTGTCAGCGAAGACACCATGATCTGTTTGAGAATCTGATCGATGATTCCCACGGCGACCATGATGAGGGCCAGATACGTGCGCTTATGAGTGAGGGAGGTCATTGGCCCCTAACTCTAGTCGGCGGTAGGTTCAAGGAGTGAGTTTGCGTAGAATCACCGCCACTCTTCTTGTGGCCAGTGCCCTGACTGTCGCGGGTTGTTCCAGCACGGATCCGATCGAGGAGATCCCGGCTTTTGCCGTGGACAGCCCCGAAGTGTCCCTCATCTCAGCAGGTGAGGGACCCAAGGAACAGCTCGTCTATTCCTTCTCCCCACAAGAATCCGAGATCACTGTGTCCTACGCCGCACACCAAGGTGCCGTGGCAACGGACAAGGTGAGCGTGGATGCCCCCGCTGGCGGCGATGTGGAGCAGGTAACCCTGCCCCTGTCTGTTTCTGTGGTTGACGGCAACGTTGCTGAGTTCACGGTGGGTGAGCCGAAGCATTCCAACCTGGACACCGGTACCGAGGCGCTGACCGCTGAAGGTTTCCGCATGCGCTGGACCACCGATGTGCAGGGACAGATTGAGGACATCAAGCTATTGCCGCCAGAAGGCAGTTCCGATGAGGGGCGCGCCGTCATTGAGCGCGCGCTGCTGCAGATCATTTCCACCAACCCAGTATTCCCCGTGGAACCGGTGGGCGTAGGCGCTCAGTGGACGGTGGAAACGCGGACGCTGGGTGAGACAAACATGCGCCGCACCACCACCTACACGTTGACCTCCCGCGACGGAGACACAGCGGTGTTGGACGTGGAAGTCAACGAGGAGCCGGCGAAGAAAACCCTGGAGCTGGATGGTGAGGATAACCTGACTGCTGAAGAATGGTCCACCACATCACAAGGCACGATCACGGTGAATCTGACCAAACTTCTCCCCATCGCCGGCGAAAACGCTGCCACCACCCGCACTGTTTATGCTGGCCCAAACCCTGATTTCAAGGTGGTCCAAGACATGACCACTGCAACGACGTACAAGAAGTGATCTCACATGCGGCACACCCACATTGGTTTAGACGGAGTTTCCTTTAGCTATCCGGATGGACACCGCGTCCTCACCGACGTCTCCTTTGCGGTTCCTGCCGGATCAGTGACGGGTCTCATCGGGGAGAACGGCGCCGGCAAGTCCACGTTGTTGTCACTCATCAGCGGTGATCTGAAGCCAACCGCCGGCACGATCATCACCCCCGAGTTGACCGGGTTCATTGCCCAAGAAACGTCACTGCCGTTCAGTGCTCCTGCGCAATCGCTTATCGACGAATCCGTGCACGAACTCCGCGGCGTCGAACGCGCTATCACCGAACTGTCGGGACTGATGGCGGAAGATCCAGACAAGTACTCTGACCAGTTCGATGCAGCCTTGGCTCGCGCGGAGAATTCCGGAGTGTGGGAACTCGATGCCCGCATTGCTGCTGTGTTGGCTGGTCTTGGTCTGGCGAACGTTGAGTTGGGCACTCCCCTGGGCGAAATGTCCGGTGGCCAGCGCCGCCGTTTCGCACTCGCAGCACTGCTGCTGCGCCCGGTGGATGCGATGGTGTTAGACGAGCCCACGAACCACCTCGACGATGAAGCGGTGGACTTCCTCATCGAGGAATTGCGCGCTTTCAAGGGGCCTGTGTTGGCCGCATCCCACGACCGCTTCTTCTTGGATAGCGCCTGCGACGGGCTGGTTGACCTCGATCCTGGTTTGGGTGCGGAGGGCGGATTCGGTGAAGAAACCCGCCAGGGTGCTCGCTTCTCCGGATCCTTCTCTGATTACCTGGTTGCTCGTGAAGCCCGACGAAACCGCTGGGCCACCGACTATGCCGCGCAAGAACACGAACGCGCCCGGCTGGAGAAGGCCGCTGCTATCACCGACGAGGACGTGTTCCACTCCTTTGAGAACAAAACCGAAACACGCAAGGCAGCCAAGTTCTATGCCGACCGCGCTGCCAAGACCATCGGTGGCCGCCGCAAGTCCGCGGAGAACCGCCTCGAAGCACTCGAGCGCCGTGAGATTCCCGCCCCTCCAAAGCGGCTGCACTTCCAAGGCCTGCCGAAACACCCGGCTACCTCCCTCGGCGTGCCGGCTGTGGTGGCGAAGGATCTCGCGGTTGAAGATCGGTTAGCACCGCTGACCATCAAGGTGCAGCCCGGCCAGCAACTCCTCGTGGAGGGTCCGAATGGCGCTGGCAAATCCACACTCCTGAAAATTCTGGACGGTGAACTCACCGACTATTCCGGCGAATTGCACATGCCTGAAGAGATGACGGTGGCGCGCCTCGAGCAAGATGACACCTGGACGGATCTCTCAGTAACGGCGCTGGACATGCTCCCGGAGATCGTCGAGATGGGCCTGATGACGCAGGAGCAGGCAGAACAACCGCTGCAGGATCTTTCCCTCGGTCAACGTCGCCGCGTGTCTTTGGGGTTGATCTTGTCCTCGCCGCCGGATCTGCTGCTTCTCGACGAGCCCACGAACCACCTCTCCCTCGCCCTTGCTGAAGAGCTCGAGGAAGCGTTGTTGGACTTCGAAGGCACCGTCGTCATCACGTCCCACGACCGGTGGGTACGCCGCCAATGGCGCAAGCGTATCGCTGAAAAAGATCAACGCGCCACGCTCCTCACTCTGTCCACGTTGTGGACAGAAGAGGTGTGGCGCGAAGATGCCTAGAAGAAAACTAGAGCGCTGGCGCTTGGTCCTCGATCTGGACCTCTTCTTCCGGCGCCTGCTCTGGTGCCTGTTCCGGCGCTTCTGCTTCACACATGGCAGGAACCTGCTCAGGTGCAACGGTGTTGCGGATGAGGGTGCAGGCCCAGGATTGGGAGAGCTTCCAGGTTCCGTCCTCGTAGACGAAGGTAACGTTTTCTGCCGTGGTCGGGCCCTGATCTGGCTGGGTGAAGTTCACGGTAGCGAGCACCTCAGTCGGAGTGTATCCCGGCAAGATTGGCTCCACTACCTGGAAGTCAGCTCCAGATTCATGCTTCGCCTGCGTCATCACATCGAAGATTTCAACCGCGTTCTCGCCCCCCTGAACGGTGCGGGTGCGTTCCTCCATGGGAAGGTCCGGGTTGGTCGCGCGGGCAAGGATCTCATTGAGTTCTGCCGCGGTGGGTGTCTCCGCAACCGGTGCCTGCTCGGCCCCACTATTCGCTGTGGTTCCGGTGGTCCCGTTATCACCTGAGTCGTCGTTCGAGCACGCCGCGAGAGTCACTGCGGCACCGAAGGCGGTCATAATAGCTACAAATTTGCGTGTTTTCACCGTTTTCACGTTACCGGTTTGGTCACGTAGGTCCAACCGGCGCGCCTGTGGCACTCTTGGGAATATGGTGCATGTTTCAGTAATTTCCACTGGTGGGACCATCGCTTGTACTCGCGATGGTGATGGCGGGTTAACGCCAACCCTTTCCGCGACGGACTTGGTGGAGCGCGCGGGCCTTTCAGGTGTCTCGGCGCGTGACATCACTGCGCTCGATTCATCGGCGATGACATTCGCGGATATTGACGCAGTGGTCGCAGCCGTGCAAGAGGAACTGGCAGACCATTCAGGGGTTGTGGTGACACACGGAACTGACTCGCTGGTAGATACCGCATTTGCACTGGATCTCTTCTTCGAACGCCCCATAGTGATCACTGGTGCGATGCGGCCAGCGGACCACAAGGAACCGGATGGTTTTGAGAATCTGCGAACTGCAGTGCAATCGTTGTCTCCCGGCGCGCACGTGGTGTTTGCCGGTGAGGTTTTGTCTGCTCGCGGACTGATCAAGGCAGATACGGGGGCATTGAATCCGTTTGTTCCTACCGGTGATGTTCCGTATTACCCCTACCATCTTCCGCCAGTGTCGTTGGCAGGGCTGAACGTGCCCATCATCACCTGCTATCCCGGGGCGCCGACAAGCATTCTCGACGGGTGTGAGAACGCAGACGGCATCGTTGTGGAAGGACTCGGCGGGGGCAATGTCTCTCCGGAGGTGGGCGAAGCACTGGCAGATCTATCGATGCCGATTGTGCTGTCGACTTCCGTGCCCTTCGGCAAGGTCGATTTCGCCTACGGCGGCCCCGGCGGAGGAAACACCCTGGGAAAGTTCGGGGTGATTCCCTCCGGTTGGCTCCGTGCCGGCCAAGCCCGCATCGCTTTGGCGGTGGCGTTGCGGGCTGGGATCGATCCGGCAGAAGTTATCGGCGCTTGAGCAGAAGTGCCCCGGCACCGATCAGGGCGATCACGCCAAGAACACCAGCGATCCACCAGGTCTTGCTGTCGTTGCTCTCCGTCACCATGTCTGGTTCCGGCTGCTGGATGATGTTGTCGATCCACTCGTACTGAGCTGCCACCGGGGCAACAGCCACCTTCGGAGTGCTGAGCAGTTCCTCTTCGGACGGGTTATCCGGGTCGCTGAACAGGCTCGCGGACATCACTGCGGAGACACGACCGTCCTGGAAGATCGGTCCGCCGGAATCACCGGGCTGGATGCGAGCTTCATCCGCAAGGTCGATGACGGCGGCATTGGGGGCGTCGAAAAGCGCGGGTGCTTCATCGCTTGTCTTGGAGGTACCCTGAGCAATTGGCAGCTGCGTGGAACCACCGGAACCGTCAGAGGACCAGCCGTAGAGGGTGACGTCACCGTCAGCGAGGGTTTCCTTGGACACCTCCGCGTAGTAGTCCAGCTGCATGTCCTGGACGGTGTGAACCAGGCCGATGTCGCCGATCGGTGCCTTCTCCCAGCGGTCAACCTCGTAAACGCGCTGGTCTTCACCCTGCAAGGTGCGGACGCTGCCGCCGGCCTTGTCAAACATTTCCATGCAGTGGCGTGCGGTGAGCACCCAGTGCGGAGCAATCGCGGTGCCGGTGCAGGTGCCGTCTTCTGGCTCATCGTCTTGCATACGCAGCGAGACAACCGTGTTGGCTTCAGCGGTGTTCCCTGCCATGTCCTTGCTCTCCATAGCAAGAGCAAGGGTCGGGTTGAGCAGGCTAGCTGTTGCTACGAGCGCTGCTGTGCGTGCGAGTTTCATATTTCTCCTTAGCGGTTTTAGTAATGCTCGCGACCACGGCTTCGAGCGGGCCGCGTGTGAAGAAGTGCTTCCACGCCACAGCGATGACTGCTGCCACTGCCACCGTGACAACGAAAGACAGATACTCCGAAGTCACGATGTGGAGGCAGTACAGGGTGAGCGTCATCGAGCCCATCGGTTGAAGCACCGGGGACGCCGGGATGATGGAGTACAGCAAGCGGCACACACCGACCACTGCTGCTGACATCCCGATTGAGCCAAGAACATCCATGACTCCTCCCGTGTGGCCATTGGCGTCGAGCCATACCGGCAGCACAACATGCAGGCGGAGGTAGATGTCCGCGATTGCTAACCCCATTCCGATAACCGCAGCGAGACTGAGGTGCTTTACCCGGTTGAACAGCATGCCGGCCACCATGAGGGCGACCCACATGGCCAGTGGATAGGGTGCGCCGAAGATTCCTCCCAGCTGACTCGTCGTCGCGCTGAGAGCAATGGCAGCAATGCCAACAGCGACCAGCCGAGGTGTGCTCCAGGAAGGAATGAAGGCGAGAAGCATCATTGCAAGGCCCAGCGGTAGTAGGACCACTTCGATCGTTCCGGCGAAGGGAACCAGCGCGAAGTGAAGGATGATGAGGATCAGCCCACGCACCAAGAAGGTCACCGGGTGCGGGCGCATCAAGCTCATGGAAATTCCTGCCAGGAACGCAAACAGCGCCGCCGGGAACCCGTAGAGCAGCTGGCCCATAATGCCCAGAGTGTTCGCACCAGTGAATGTGAGGTGCGCGGCCACCATGGCAATGAGCGCGATTGCGCGTGCCACATCAATTCCTACTATCCGCATGCTTCGCACGTTACGGAGAGCGATGTTGCGAGAGCGTTAAGATCATTTTTCATGTCCCCTCATGTACTCATCGTTGAAGACGAGGTTTATCTCGCCGACGCATTGCACACCGCTCTGACCAGGGAGGGAATGCGGGCGGAGGTGCTTTACGACGGCACCGCGGCCGTAGAAAAACTTGAAAGTTCCGGCGGCGGCATCGACGTCGTGGTGCTGGACCGCGACCTGCCAGGCGTGCACGGTGATGAGGTCTGTGCGCGCATCGTGTCCGATTACCCTCACATCCGTGTGCTGATGTTGACGGCGTCTGGCACCCTCGATGATCGGCTGAGTGGGTTTGACTTGGGCGCGGATGACTATCTGCCAAAGCCGTTTGAGCTACCCGAACTCATCGCACGCGTGGCTGCACTGGGTAGGCGGAATTCCCCGAAGCGTGATTCTGTTTTGGTGGCTGGTGATGTCCGGATGGATACCGTGCGACGGCGCGTGATGCGGGGAGAAACAGAGATTGCCCTCAGTCCGAAAGAATTCGCGGTGTTGGAAGTGCTCATGGAAGCCGGTGGCGCGGTGCTCTCAGCGGAGGAACTGTTGGAGCAGGCCTGGGATGAGAATGCAGATCCGTTTACTAATTCACCGCGCGTGACCATTTCTTATCTGCGGAAGAAACTCGGCGAGCCACAAGTAATTTTCACTCGACCTGGTGAGGGGTACTACGTCAAATGAGTCTACGTTCCCGCATCACAGCAATGTTCGTGGCCACTACGGCTTCGGTGGGCCTCGCGCTCATCGCGCTGGTCTACGGCTACCTGAAACTAACGCCGGTCCCCTTCCGTGCTGAGTTCCCGGACTCAGCGGTGATCGACGGTGCGGTGCCGGTCACCAGTGAAATTCTGCGCGCGATGCTGACCGCTTCCTTGGTGAGTCTGCTGGTGTTGACGGTGCTTGCCGGCGTCATCGGATGGTTCGTGGCCGGATGGGTGATCACGCCGCTGTCCTCGATTGCTTCGACTGCGCGCAAAGTGACCGCCGGCGACATGAAGGAGCGCACAGGTTATTCCGGTGCGTCTGATGAGCTCGGGGATGTGTCGAAGGCACTGGACACCATGCTGGATACGCTGGCTGATTCCATCACCGCACAGAAACGTTTCTCCGCGAATGCCTCCCATGAATTGAAAACCCCGATCTCCACTATTCAAACCATCGCGGATGTAGCTTTGTCCGGCAACGATGACAGCGAATTGCGGGAAGCGCTAATACGAATCCGTGAGGTCAATGCCGGTAGCGCGAAGACTGTGACCGCGCTTCTGGACCTCGCCCGTGCAGAAATGCCCACGGTTGATGCGATTGATTTTGGCGCTATTTGTCGTGACTGTGGGATTGATGCGGAGTCAGTCACCGTCACGGGTGATCCGGTGTTGTTGCAGCACGCTGTGTCCAACCTGGTTCGTAATGCGCACACGCACGGGGAGTATGTCGCGGGTGCGCTGAATGTGTGTGATGGGATGGCCACCGTGACGGTGGAGAGTTCCGGGTCAGTATTGACGGCGGAGGATGTGGCCACGTTTGTAGAGCCCTTCACTGGATCTGGTCATGGTTTGGGGCTCACGCTGACGGACAGTATTGCGACGTCACATGGCGGGAAACTAGAGCTGGCCCCGCGGAATGACGGCGGTTTGATCGCTCGTTTTAGCGTTCCAACCAGTCGTCCCACGCCAACGAATCAATCGGGTCGCCCGGCTTAAGGTCCGGATCGTCCACGCGCAGGTTGACCACTTTGCCGGGGCCTGTCGCGCGGGTTTCAAAGCGCACGGTGACAAAGCCGTGGCCCGTGCCCTGGATCCAACCATGGCCGTACTCCGAGTGGATGACATCTTGGGTAGCGCGCCAACCCGATTCTGTCTGTTCTGTCTGTGTCGGTTCAGGTATGGGCGCGACTACATCAGGCAGGTCAGACACACCGGTTTCTTCCGGGATCACTTGGTGGGGTGTGATCTCCTGGTCCAGTTCCGGGAAAAGAGTGTCCTGCATGATGGACTCAAGGCCGGAGAAACTTACTCCTACCAGGCGGATCGGGCCTACTTCATCCGGGTAACGGGCGATTTTGAAAGCGGCTGCGGTGAGAGTGTCTGCATCATCCGTCGCATACGGCAACGTCATAGAACGGGATTCAATCCGGAAGTCAGTCAGTTTGAGTTTGACGGTGACGGTGCGGGCGCCGCGACCGTCGATAAGCAATCGACGATGAGACTCACTCGCCGCGCGCCTGATAGCGGCCTCCACTTCCGCAGTGGTGGTCAGATCAGTCGGATACGTGTGCTCCGCGGAGATTTGCTTGGCTTCCGCACGTGGGGCGACGGGCCGTTCATCAGTACCGCGCGCGAGTTGCCAGAGTTGCTTTGCCACGGCACCCCCAAGCGCAATATCCACCTCTTTCTCCGTGAGTTGTGCGAAGTCCCCAATGGTTTCAACACCCGCGTTGGTGAGTTTCGCGCCCGTGACGGGGCCAACGCCCCACAGTTCATTGACGGGAAGTGGATGCAGAATATCCTTCTGTCGGCTGCGCGGAATAATAAAGACACCGTCCGGTTTAGCCAGGCCAGAGGCAATCTTTGCGTACTGCTTGCCCGTGCCTGCCCCGATGGAACTGGGCAGGCCTGTTTCCTCCCGGATTGCTTCACGGAGCTGATTCGCCCACTGCTCAACATCCTCCGGGGCAGCACCCTGGAGGTGTGCGGGCTCCATGAACGCCTCATCGATGGAGAGCTGCTCCACCACATCAACATGGCGGGCAATGATCTCAAACACCCGGCGCGACGCCGTGGAATACACAGCACGACGCGGGGCGACAAGGACGGCTTTGGAACCTACTAATCTCACCGCCCGATACGTGGGCATCGCGGAACGCGCGCCGTATTTGCGTGCTTCATAGGAAGCACCAGCGACCACTCCCCTGCCCGTCACACCAGCGACGAGCACGGGGCGGCCCTTGAGAGTCGGCCGGGTGAGCTGCTCACAGGACGCGTAGAACGCGTCCATGTCAATGTGCAACACCCAGCGAGACATACCTCTAGTTCTTCTGCACGCTCGCAGTCACACCGTCGACCACGTCGTGGCCAGCGACCGGTTCGGTGACCACTTCGAAGGATGTGGCCAGGGTCTCCGCAGCAATGTGATCGGCGTGAGTGCGTGCCCACTGCTCCTTGTCCGCCGGAACGGACAGGACCACGGAGATGCGGTCGGAGACTTCAAGGCCTTCCTGCTTGCGGGCATCCTGCAGGCCACGGATGACATCCGCTGCCCAACCCTCGGATTCGAGCTCCTCAGTGACGTTGGTGTCCAGGACAACCAGACCCACGGCCTCACCAGCGTCCACGCGGGCGGTGCTATCGGGGTTCTCCGCCACGAGGCGCTCGGTGTAGAGCTCCGGGGTGAGAACAATGTCACCATCGACTACCACGTTGTCGCCCTCACGGACGTAGTTGCCAGCCTTGACGTTCTTGATGGCACGCTGCACGTCCTTGCCCAGGGTTGGTCCAGCGACTTTAGCGTTGACCACAACTTCGAAGGACCCAGCTGCGTCCACATCGGTGGTGAGCTCCACATTCTTCACGTTGACCTCATCACGGATGACGTCCTGGAAGTTCTCCAGGGAGTCCGCATCCGGCAAAGCAACCGTGAGCTGTGGCAACGGAAGACGGTTACGCAGCTTGTTGGACTTACGCACAGACGATGCTGCGGAGCACACCGCGCGGGTGGCGTCCATGGATGCCACCAGAGCATCATCAGCCGGAATGTTCTGTGCCTCCGGGTAGTCCTGCAGGTGCACGCTTCGCCCACCGGTCAGACCACGCCACATCACCTCAGAGATGAATGGCAACAGCGGTGCGGTTGCACGGCACAGGATCTCCAGCACCGTGTACAAGGTGTTGAAGGCCTCCGGGTGCTCGTCCTGGCCAGCCCAGAAACGATCACGGGAGCGGCGCACGTACCAGTTGGTCAGGGTGTCCGCGAACAGTCGAACCTCCTCGCATGCGCCGGAGATGTCCGTGGCATCGAGCGCCTTCTTGATGTTATCCACCATGTCATGCAGCTTGGCCAGGATGTAGCGGTCAAGCACATTCGTGGACTCGGTGGAGAACTCCGCCTCCCTGTCCGCGTACAGCTGCAGGAACGAGTACGCATTCCACAGTGGCAGGATTGCCTGGCGGACACCATCACGGATGCCTTGCTCCGTCACAATGAGGTTGCCACCCCGGAGGATCGGGCTGGACATGAGGAACCAGCGCATCGCATCAGAGCCATCGCGGTCAAAGACCTCATTCACGTTCGGGTAATTGCCCTTGGACTTGGACATCTTCTGGCCGTCCGAGCCCAGCACTATGCCGTGAGCAACAACCTGCTTGTAAGCCACGCGGTCAAACAGGGCGGTTGCCAGCACGTGCTGGACGTAGAACCAACCACGGCTTTGGCCGGAGTACTCCACGATGAAGTCTGCCGGCTGACGAGCATCATGTTCTTCCGCGTTCTCAAACGGGTAGTGGTACTGCGCAAACGGCATGGAGCCGGACTCAAACCAGCAGTCCAGGACATCCGGTACGCGGCGCATCATGGACTGCCCCGTCGGATCATCCGGGTTCGGGCGCACCAGCTCATCGATGTACGGGCGGTGCAAGGATTCAGGGCGAACACCGAAGTCGTTCTCCAGCTCATCGAGGGAGCCATACACATCTACGCGCGGGTACTCCGGGTTGTCAGACACCCATGCCGGAACCGGCGAACCCCAGTAACGGGTACGGGAAATATTCCAATCCCGTGCGCCCTCAAGCCACTTACCAAACTGGCCGTCACGCACGTGGCTAGGAATCCAGTCGATGGTCTGGTTGAGCTCCACCATGCGGTCACGGATGTCCACAACCTTGACAAACCATGCTGGCAGCGCCATGTAGATCAGCGGCTCACCCGAACGCCAGGAGTGCGGGTAGGAGTGAACAATGACCTTGTCCTGCAGGACGCGGTCAGCTGCGCGCAGATCACGGATGATGTCGCGGTTGGCATCGAAGACGAGCTTGCCCTGGTAATCAGGAACGAGGCTGGTGAATTTGCCATCAGCGTCAACGGGGATGACCAGGTCAATGCCGTACTTTTCGCACGTGATCATGTCGTCCTCACCAAAGGCCGGGGCCTGGTGGACGATACCGGTGCCGTCTTCCGTAGACACGTAATCAGCGACCAGGACCATGAACGCGTTCGGCTGATCAGCAAAGTAGTCAAAGACCGGCTTGTAGGTCAGGCCCTCGAGTTCGCTGCCCTGGAAGGTGGACACAACCTCATGCTCACCCAGTTCCTTCGCGTAGGACCCGATGAGGGAAGTGGCGATGAGGAAGCTACGGCCAGCGAAGTCACCGTCCGTGACGCGAAGCAAGGTGTACTCAATCTCCGGACCAACGGCCAGAGCAAGGTTGGATGGCAGGGTCCACGGGGTCGTCGTCCAAGCGAGTGCCTCAGCAGTATGGAGCTCCGGGTGGTTCTCCCACGTCTTTACCGCCGGGAAGCCCTCACGTGCGCCGGTGAGCGGCAACGTCACCGTCACCGTCGGGTCCTGGCGTTCCTTATAGGAATCATCCAGACGCGTCTCCTGATTGGACAACGGAGTGTGCTCAGCCCACGAATACGGCAGCACACGGAAACCCTGGTAGATCAGCCCCTTGTCATAGAGAGTCTTGAACGCCCACATGACGGATTCCATGTACTCGATGTCCATGGTCTTGTAGCCGTTTTCAAAATCAACCCAACGTGCCTGGCGGGTGACATAGTCCTCCCACTCGCCGGCATAGTGCATGACGGACTGGGCACAGTACTCATTGAACTTGGCCAGCCCCATGTCCTGGATCTGAGCCTTGTCGGTGATGCCCAGCTGTTTCTCTGCTTCCAGCTCAGCAGGCAGACCGTGGCAGTCCCAACCAAACACGCGCGGCACATGGTAGCCGGTCATGGTGCGGAAACGCGGAACAATGTCCTTCACGTAGCCCGTCAGAAGGTGGCCGTAGTGCGGCAGACCGTTAGCAAAAGGCGGGCCGTCATTGAAGACGTATTCCTCCTTGCCCTCACGGTTTTTCAGGCTGGCCTGGAACGTATCGTCCTGCTTCCAGTAATCAAGGACGATTTGCTCCATTTCAGGGAACTTCTGCGACCCCCCGGTCATGTCCACTTTCGGGTACACGCGGGCTGTGTTTTCCATGAATCCTCCACTTCAGCCGCGGGGACGCGATCACTCGCGCGGTACCACCCCGCTTGGGGACATAAAAGTCCCCCACTTCATTAGTGGATTTTCCGGTTCTAATGAGCTTGCGCCGTTCTTCCGGAACGCTCCCCGGTGATAGCCGGATCACTGCGTGATAGTTGGACAGTAGACAGTGTAGCGCACAAAAAAATACCCGCCCTTTCGGGCGGGTCAAACACATTGTGTTACTTCTGTTCACCAGACGGTGCGGAAGAACCTCGCGTCTCCAGCTCCTCCAGCTGGGACTCCAGCAGAGTCTTCAGACGGGTGCGGTACTCACGCTCGAAGGTACGCAGCTCAGCGATACGTGCCTCCAAGGCAGACTGCTGCTGCCTCACCGTGGTCATGATTTCGGTGTGCTTGCGCTCAGCGTCAGAGCGCAGCTGTGCCGCCTGTTCTTCGGCCTTACGGATGGAAGCCTCAGCACGGGAGTTAGCCTCGTTCGTGGTCTCCTCAGCCTTGCGCTGTGCCTCAGCCACCAGCTGGTTGGCCTTCTGCTCAGCGTTCTTGGTGGTAACAGTTGCATTCTTCTCTGCTTCTGCTACCTGAGAATTCGCGTCCGTCTGTGCCTGCGCAACCAGGCGACGGGCTTCTTCCTGTGCCTCGTTGGTCAGACGATCAGCGGTCTCCTGCGCCAGACCAAGGACGCGCGCGGCCTGGACGTTGGCGTCACTGGTGTCAGCCTGCGGAGCTGGTGCTGCAGCTGCAGCGACCTTCGGCTGAGCTTCCTTGGCCTTCTTTGCCTCGTTCTCAGCGCGCTCAATGCGGGCCTCATACTCCTTGCGCAGCTTCTCCTCCACCTCACGGCGGATAGCAGCCTCATCTACCTTCTCTGCCGTCGGAGCCCCACCTTCTTCCAGGCGAGCACGAAGTTCATCGTTCTCGTCCTGCAGTTGGGCAAGAGTGTCTTCCACGAGGTCCAGGAACTGATCAACCTCGTCCTCGTTGTAACCGCGCTTGCCAATTGGCGGCTTGCTGAAAGCGACATTGTGCACGTCTGCTGGTGTCAGCGGCATGTGAGTTCCCTTCGGATAGATGTGCTTGAAGCACGTCTTTTCATTGGTAGATGGACGATGGCTACGAAATAGCTAGGTAAATCTTAGCCCACAGCATACTCACCCTCAACGTGAACCCGAGGGTGAATCATCCAAACAGTCTAGATTCCAAAACTGAGACGCACCACGGCACTCAACAGCATCAGTGCGATGAACAGCACAATCACACTGACATCGAGCGCCACCCCGCCCAATGGGAGCGGCGGGATGAAGCGACGAAGGAGTCGGAGTGGCGGGTCCGTGGTGACAAAGAAGAATTCCGCGATAACCATGAACCAGCGTGGCGGAGAAAAATGTTTGGAGAATGACTGGATCATCTCAATGATGAGCCGGACAATCACCATGAAGGTGTACAGCCCAATGAGAGCATAAAGAATAGCGCCGATCATAGTCACGGCAATACACCCTAACGCAGGTGAGCTGCACGCTCCAGCTCACCCACAGTGGTGCGTGCGTTTTCCGGAACGATAGCGAAGACCAGCTGATCATCCCCGGTGCGCGACAGCTTGTGCATCTTGCCGCGTGCCGCGAAGCAAAGGCCTGCAGCAAAGTCGATCAGACGCATCGCGGTCGGACGATCCACAGAAGACAGGTCCATGACCACTGCGTCACCGTCGCGGAACGGCTCGCCGATCTCCTTCGCGTCGTTGTAATCGCGCGGACGGACACTGATGATGGCTGCGGAGTAGTCGCGGGGAGTACGGCTGTAAGAAGTGCCGGCCTCCTCGTATGCTGGGTCGTCGTAGTAGGGGTCGACTGACGGATCGTACTGGCCGAGACCGAAGAATTCCTTCAGGCTGTTGGAGAAAGACATGGGGGTTAGGTCTCCTGTTCGCGGGCGGTTTATGGTTGATTTTTAGAGTACGGGTCGTGTTCCAAGCAGCTTGGTTCCGACACGCACGATGTCAGACCCACACGCAATCGCATCCACAAAATCTGCGGACATGCCGGCGGATAGTTTCATCGTTCGGCCAAGTTCGTTTTCGTAATGCATCGCAATGCTTTTCGACGTCTCAAAGACCGGCACCGGATCCTCGCCGATTGGGGGGACGACCATGAAGCCGTCGATAAGCAGATTCTCTAGCTCCGCGACTTCCTCGATGAGCGCGGGAAGATCTTCCCGTGCGACGCCGCCACGGTTGGCATCATCGTCAAAGGAGAGCTGAATGAGGCATGGCAGCGGTTCGGTGCGCTCCGCATTATCCATGCCACGGTTGAGTGCGCGCGCAAGTTTGATGGAGTCGAGTGAGTGGACGGAACTGGCCCACCGCGTCACAGAATTCGCTTTCTTGGTTTGAATCTGGCCGATCATGGCGATGTCAATGAGGTCGCCCAGCTCTGCTTTCTTCTGCTTCGCTTCTTGTTCGCGGTTCTCCCCCACCATGGTGACACCGAGCTGCGCAAGCAGAGCAATATGTTCCGCGGGATGAAACTTGGTCACCGGCAAAATAGTGACACTGCCGGGTTCGCGGCCAGCCTTCTGCTCGGCTTCACGCACTTCGCGCGTGATGGTGTCCAGGTTGGTTTTCAGTTCCGTTAAACGATCCATTATTTATCCCCTGCCAACCAGACAATGCCTGCCTGGCGGCCAGTTTCTTTCTCGCGCCGGTAGGAGAAAAAAGTGTCATCTGTAATCGTGTCAGCCGGATGCACTTCAACATGCATCACGCCGAGTGACATGAGTTGGTGGATAATCCCCGCGCGAACGTCAATTCCGGGCGTGCCCTTCCTAGTGCGGGTTTTCGAGCCAGGCAGATGTTTCTCCACATCCTCGGCCATCTGCCAGGGCACCTCGTAGGACTCCCCCGCGGCAGCCGGGCCCAACAGCGCGTTGATAGTTCCCGGGGTGGCGCCCAGCTTCACCATTTCTTCGACTGTGTTTTTCACAATGCCGTTGCGCGCACCAATGCGGCCAGCATGTACTGCGGCGATGACCTTTGCGTGCGGATCAGCCAAGAGAACCGGCACGCAGTCCGCGACGAGCACGCACAAAACAAGGTCCTCCGCGGTGGTCACGATGGCATCGGTCGCTGCAACCGGAGCATCTTGTTGCTTATCGACGACGGTTACCGCATTCGTATGCAACTGCTCCATCCACACGAACTGCTCTGGCTTGAGCCCGAACACATCCGCGAGACGTTGGCGGTTCGCTGCGACCGTGGCCGGATCATCCCCAACGTGAGAAGCAAGATTCCCCGCCGCACGGTTAGTAAAAGCCATGCGGACGGGGCGCTTGGAGGTATCAGTGGTGTTCATTAACGCAGGAAGTCTGGGACGTCAAGGTCCTCCACATCACGTCGAGCTGAGCGGTACGGCTCGGAGTCACGGGACTCGCGGGACTCACTCTCCGAGTTGGTGAACAGGCCGCCACGCTTGTCGTCATAACGGTGGCGCGGCGTGTACTCCACTCGCTTGTCCGCAGGATTCTCTTCTGCCTTATCGTCCTCGTCGTCACTATTCAGTTCGGACTTTGGCTCAGCATCAAAGAGGGAGCTGCCCGTGGACGGTGCCGGCGCTTCCTCCTCGGGGCGGGCATTTGCCTTCTCATCGAAACCAGTCGCGATGATGGTCACGCGGACCTCATCACCCAGGTTGTCATCGATGATCGTGCCGAAGATGATGTTGGCGTCATCGTCGGCCTTCTCCTCGACGATAGACGCGGCGTTGTTGACTTCCATGAGGCCCAGGTCCGAACCACCCGCGACAGAAATGAGCACACCCTTGGCGCCCTCCATCGTGGTCTCCAACAGCGGGGAGTTGATGGCCTGCTCAGTAGCAGCCATCACACGGTTATCACCACGTGCGGAGCCAACGCCCATGAGAGCGGAACCAGCATCAGCCATAACAGAGCGGACGTCAGCGAAGTCAACGTTGATCATGCCCGGGATGGTGATGAGGTTGGTGATGCCCTGGACACCGTTGTACAGCACCTCATCCGCAGCGCGGAACGCTTCCATCATGGACAGCTCAGCGTCACCCAGCTGAAGCAGACGGTCATTCGGAATGACGATGACGGTGTCGCAAACTTCCTTCAGGTTCTCAATGCCCTCCAGCGCCTGGCGGGTACGGCGCTTGCCCTCAAAGGAGAACGGACGGGTGACAACACCGATGGTGAGAGCACCCATCTTCTTCGCAATACCAGCAACAACCGGCGCAGCACCCGTACCGGTGCCACCACCTTCGCCAGCGGTGACGAACACCATGTCGGAACCCTTCAGGGACTCTTCAATCTCCTGCTTGTGGTCCTCAGCGGAGGTGCGGCCAACCTCCGGGTTAGCGCCAGCACCAAGGCCACGGGTTGCTTCACGGCCGATATCCAGCTTCGTATCAGCATCAGTGAACAGCAGTGCCTGGGAATCAGTGTTGATAGCTACAAACTCAACACCCTTCAGGCCCTCCTCGATCATGCGGTTAACAGCGTTGACGCCACCGCCACCGACACCGACGACGCGGATCATGGCGAGGTAATTGCTAGGAGAGGTCATGGATGGGGCTCGCCTTTCAGGGTTCTTTCTCAAAAATTCGGACAACGCCTCCCATCATGACCAACCGAATGCAAAATTCGGCGAATTTTTCCGGCGTGTCGGTACCCTCAACCTCTACTTTAGGGTTTGTGACCTGGGGTTTAGCGGACAGTGACCAACTGAGGGTTCGTAATGTTGAACTCTGTCCCTTCGCGTTGCAGCACAGTGTCAAGCGCCAGGGACTTATTCCGGTTGTCTTCGGACGCACCCCACGTGACAGTCCGGCGTTCCTTCACGTGCAGCACGTAATCATGTTTCCCACGCGCTTCGATCGACTCGACGTTGTCTCGCGCCTGATCACTCAGTACACCAGCGATGTCAACCGCCCCTTTACGCACCGATTCATCAGTGCCGGCAGCGCCTGTTAGTTCCACTGCATTTTCCGGTGGGACATCCACTGCAAACTCACGGCCTTCCGCATCGAGCAAATGCGATCCGTCTGGCTGGTTGAAAAACGCCACTGCGTCATTCTCCGTCACCGTCAGCTTGATCGTGGATGGCCAGCCTCGGGATGCGGTAGCAGATTTCACCCAAGGCAAGGAGACAACGCCCGCTGCGGCGTCCCGAAGTTTCACCTGGGCAAGTGGAGTTCCTGATTGAACACCAGAGGCAGCAACAGCATCCTCCTCGCTGATGTGAATGTTGCCTTCGACCTCAATGTGCTTCACCGACATGAGCGGGGTGAAATACACCACCGACCACAGCACCGCGAGCGTGATGAAGACCGCAGCGCTGATTGCTACTACGCGTTTCACTGTTCTGCCTCCGCGAGGGCAGCCAGAAGTGGCTCTGCGAGCATAGTTACGCTGCCAGCACCCATGGTGATCACCACATCACCAGGGCGAGTCACCTGCGCAACCGATATCGGTGCGTGGGAAAAGTCCGGATCATAGATAGCCTCAATGCTCATTTTGTCGGTGATGATGCGGGAATCAACACCTTCCACTGGAGTTTCGCGGGCACCAAAAATATCAAGGACAACCGCCGCATCAGCGAGCGAAAGCGCATCAGCGAATTCCTGTGCAAAATTGATAGTCCGCGAGTACAAGTGCGGCTGGAAACACACCACAACGCGGTCATGTGCAGCCTTCGCTGCAGAGAGCACCGCGGCGACTTCTGTTGGGTGGTGCGCATAATCGTCATAAACACGCGTGCCACTAGGCAGTTCACCCCGGAACTCAAAACGACGACGCACGCCGGTGAAACCAGACAACCCCTCAGCTAGCTTGACTGGATCCGCTCCAGCAATGCTTCCTGCCAACAGTGCAGCGGCTGAATTGAGCACCATATGGCGCCCCGGAATCGATAGCGAGTACTCGAAAAGAGTGCCGTTCAGCTCCACAGTGACAAACGTCGTGGTGCTTTCCAAGCGCTCACTGGTCACACGAGCATGGTTAGGAATCCGTGGGTGCGTGACCGTGCCATACCCAACAACGTTGATCCCGCGCTCGAGTGCACGCTCACCGCATTGTGCCGTCGCCTCATCATCCAGACACACAACGAGGGTTCCGGTCTCAGTGATGCGGTCGGCGAAATCATCAAAAACCTGAAAGTAGGACGCCTCATCGCCGAAGTAGTCCAAGTGATCCGGTTCAATGTTGGTGATCACGGCGATGTCCGGCGTGTAGCGCAGCAGCGACGCATCTGATTCATCTGCTTCAGCCACGAAAACACTGCCGCTGCCGTGGTGAGCATTCGTACCGGCGCGATTGAGCTGCCCACCAATGGCGAAGGACGGGTCCTCCCCTGCCGCCTGCAAAGCAACAACCGCCATAGAGGTAGTAGAGGTCTTTCCGTGCGTGCCCGCGAAGAGCATCTGGGTGTAGCCCTCCATGAGCTTCCCCAGAAGATCTGAGCGACGAATCACCGGAATCCCTAGCTCAGCTGCTTTGACAAGTTCCGGATTGTCTTTCGGAATGGCAGCAAAACTGGTCACCACAACGGTGGGCGGATCCCCTGCGAGATTCAAGTTCTGTTCATCATGGCCCACGGCGATCAGCGCCCCTTGGGTGCGTAGTGCGCGTACCGGGCGTGAGTCCTTCACATCAGAACCCGTGACCACGCTTCCGCGATCAAGGAGGATGCGGGCCACGCCGGACATGCCAGCGCCACCGATACCAATCAAATGGACGCGCGAAAGATCAACTGGGTCGCTCACTACGAATCCTTTCCCATGATGCGGCGGGCAATAGCTTGCGCCGCATTGCCAGCTTGTGTGCCGGAAAGTGCTTGCTTCATTTCTTCGCCCTTGCCACCAAGAATCTCCGTGACCGCGGCGACGAGAGCATCGGGGGTGAGCACGGCGTCGTCGATACGCATAGCAGCGCCTGCTTCGACAAGGTGCGCAGAATTCAGGCCTTGCTCACCATTGCCATGCGGCAACGGAATGTAAATCGCAGGCACGCCAGCAGCGGAATTCTCTGCGACGGTCATGGCACCAGAGCGACAAATAACCACATCGGTCACCGCATACGCAGCTTCCATATCTTCGATGTACGGCACCGCGGTGTAGCCCTTGTGTGGTTCCGGTGCATCATTCTTGCGGCCATACGCATGAAGCACCTGATATCCGGCTGCGGTGAGTCGGCCGACGGCACCGGAGAGCGCCTCATTAATACTGCGGGCCCCTTGGGAACCACCGGTGACCAACACCGTTGGCTTGTGCGGATCAAGGTTCCACGTCTTGTAGCCCCGCTCCGCCTTCACACCATCTGCATCCTTGCCCACACCGGGACGAACAGGAACGCCAACGACCTGGCCAGGCATACCGGAATTGGGCACCGCGTTGAAGCCCACTCCGCCAAGACGGATACCCAACTTGTTGGCCATGCCGGCTAACGCGTTGGTTTCCAGAACATAAAAAGGAATACCTAGGGACTTCGCTGCCAGGTAGGCAGAAGCAGAAACATAGCCGCCGGTACCAAAGACCGCATTGGCCTGACGTTGCTTCAGCGCCTTACGAGTTTGATTCACCGACTTCACTAGCTTGGCTGGAACACCAAGAAGCTTGAGGGGTTGCTCCCGTGGAATAGGCACCGGGTCCACTAGATCAAGCTCAAAACCACGGGCGGGGATAATGGATGTTTCCAATCCCTTCTCTGTGCCTAGAGCAGTGACGGAAGCACCGAACTCATCACGCAGCACCTCTGCCACAGCGAGTGCCGGTTCGATGTGCCCAGCTGTCCCACCACCAGCAACAACAACGTTGAAAGACACGTTTCTCCTCTACGTAGCTAGCTTGCGCGTCGGGTGTCAGTGTATTGCGTACGGCGGCGAGCGGTGACTGGGGTCGGCACTGGAGCTTCACGGACACGGCGCGGTGCTTGACGCGGGCCTCGGCGCACAGCAGGACGTGGCGCCTTGGGCTCCGCGAGGAAGAACATACGGTCAAACAGCGGGCGACCGTAGTTCTGCATGAAGGACACTGCATCCGGCTCATGGCGCGCCACAGATGCCACCAAGCCCATCGCACCAAGGGTAATCACGGCCGAGGTACCACCGGCTGAAATCATCGGCAGCTGAATACCAGTCACTGGCAGCAAACCGATGACATACCCGATGTTGATGAACGCCTGCGAGACGATACCGGTGGTGATGGCCGCAGCCAGCAGAGCCTGGAACTGATTTTGTGCTCGGCGTGCCGTGCGCAAGCCAAAGAACAAGAGAAGGGCAAACAGGATGATAACGAGTGCACCGCCCCACAAGCCGAGCTCTTCGCCGATAACCGCAAAAATGAAGTCGTTCTTTGCCTCCGGCAGGTAGAACCACTTCGCACGGGACTGGCCCAGACCGACACCAAAGAAAGAACCATCAGCCAGGGAAAGGAAACCTTGGTAGGACTGGAAAGCCGAACCGCGTGTGTCCTCAAAGTGTCCAAAGAGAGCATCAACGTACACCCGCAGACGGTCCGAACGGTAGCCACCGGCAGCCATCAAGGGAATGAGCAACGCCACGCCAAAACCTGCGACGATACCAATGAACTTCCACGTCACACCAGCAAACAGCAGGATGAATGCGACCACGATGGCAAAAGACACCATCATGCCCAGATCACCTTGGGCACCAATAAGGCCCATGCAGACAATGGACACACCAATGAATGGCGCAAACCCATTGGTCAGCTGGAGCATCTGCCGCGGGTTCTTGTTTGCCAGGATGGACGCGCCCCAGACACAGATGGCCACGCGGGCGATCTCAGAAGGCTGCAGCTGAAGACCAGCGATGTAGATCCACGACTGGGAGCCCACTTCATCACGGCCAGTACCAATACCTGGGATAAGCACGAGGATGAGTAGGAGGATGGACACGCCCATGAATGCCGCAGCGAAGTTACGGATTTTTTCGGGCGAAATTTGCAGGGCAACCCAAAAAGCAAATAGGCCCATTCCAACAACGATGGCTTGCTTGAGGGGCTGAGCCCACACTGATTCATCGTTAAACGCCGACCAAGTCATCGATGAACTGGTCACCATGACAACGCCTAGACCGGCGAGAACAAGGACGATGGTGCGCACCATCGTGTAATCAATGAGGGGGCGCGAGTCCATCCACGCGTTAAGGCGTGACAGAGCGCGGGCCATGCCCGAGGAGTACTGGTTCCGTGTAGCGCGTGTGGCTGATGTGGCTGTCGTGGTCATCGTTGCCTACTTTGCCCTATTGTTTCGCTTTTTCCTTTGTGGCGCGCGCAGCATCTGCAAATAGATTTCCGCGTTGTGCCATACCGGTGTACATATCCAAGCTTGCGGCAGCCGGTGCAAGGATCACCGCATCTCCCGGACGAGCATGCGTGGCGGCGAAATCCACCACCTGCTCCATCGCTTCAACTGGATCAATCGAATCGGTGTAGAAGGTAGGCACATCCGGGGCGTATGACTCCACAGCCTCTTTGATTGCTGGGCCATCAACGCCCAACAAGGCGACCGCACGAAACTTCGCGCCGTGGTCCTTGATGAGGTCGGAGATATCTGCCCCCTTCAATTGTCCACCAGCAACCCACACAATCTTCGAGGTCGTGCCCTTCAACGCGGAATCAGCCGCGTGCGGGTTGGTTGCCTTGGAGTTGTCGATCCAGACGATGTTGTTGTCGCTGTCTTCGAGCACCACAGCACCGCGGTGGCCTGCTACCTCGTAGGAATGCAGCGCCCGGTCAATCTGTTCCGGGGTGGCACCACGGGTAATCGCGATCGCAGATGCAGCAAGAGCGTCGAGCACCCCGGCACGTCCAGGAGGTTCAATCCCCTCAATAGCAGTGATCTTCACTGGCGTATCACCGATGCGGGAGACAATATTCCCGTCAATAATGCCTACTTGCCCTGCCTGTGGTTCATTCACCGTAAACCCAATGGCATGAGCTGGCGCATAGTCCCGCACGTGCTCGTCGTCAATCCCGGCAACTGCCGTGGATGCAGCGAAGACCTTCGCCTTCGCCTCAGCGTAGGCCTCAAAAGAGCCGTGCCAATCGATGTGATCATCCGCCAAATTGAGCAGCACAGCAGCATCCGGTGTGAGGCGGTCGGACCAGTGCAGTTGGAAGCTGGACAGCTCTGCGACGAGGACGTCCGCCCGCTTCTCACTGATCAAAGCATCGCCCACGGCGACACCAATATTGCCGCACGCAACGGCATCCTTGCCCGTGTAGTGCGAAGCCTCCTGCATGATTGCAGCCAACATGCCGGTCGTGGTGGTTTTACCATTCGTGCCGGTGACTACCAACCAATCACGGGGCGGGCCAAAAACCCCTTGTTGGTCTAGCCGGTAGCAAAGCTCAACGTCACCGATGACCTCGCAGCCAGCCTCCTTAGCTGCAACAAGCAACGGTGAATCCGGACGCCACCCAGGGGATGTCACCACCGTGGCGTAATCCGCAAAAGAAATCTCGTTGGAACGCAGCGTGCCCGTTTTAGCCGGATCATCATCAACGATGTCAAAAGACAGCCCTGCTTCTTGGAGCAAATGTGTGGCGCCTTGGCCGGAAACACCAACGCCGGCAATGAGGTAGCGCGTCATGCCAAGCTCACTCCCGTAGCAGAAAGCCAATCACCGTAGAAGATAGCCAGACCAAGGGCAACAGCAATGCCACAGATGAGCCAGAAACGAACCACCACCGTGGTCTCTGCCCACCCGCCGTTTTCAAAGTGGTGGTGGAACGGGGCCATGCGGAAGACGCGCTTGCCGGTCGTCTTGAAAGACGCCACCTGGATGACCACGGACGCGGCCTCCATGACAAAGAGCGCACCAACAATGACCATGAGCACCTCAGTGCGGCTGGTGATGGACACGCCAGCAACCAGACCACCCAGCGCCAAAGAACCGGTATCACCCATGAAGATCTTGGCTGGCGCAGCGTTCCACCACAAGAAACCAACGCAGGCGCCAAGACCAGCCGCGCACAGAACAGCCAGATCAAGCGGATCACGGACGTCGTAGCAGCCGGGGCCAGGGGTAATAGAGCAAGAATTCCTGAACTGCCAGAACGTCATGATCATGTACCCGAACATCACCAGCGCGGTGGAACCAGCAGCCAAGCCATCCAGCCCATCGGTGAGGTTCACGGCATTGGACCATGCGGCGATGAGGAAGTAGATGAAGATGAGGAACAAGATGGTGCCCACCACTGCCCCACCGACGGCAATATCAAACGTCTCAATGTCCCGGATGAAGCTCACGTGGGTAGAACCTGGTGTCAGGCCTTGTTCGTCTGGGAACTGAAGTAGCAGGAAACCAAACAACAGGGCGACAGCGAGCTGGCCAACCAGCTTTGCCGTCTTGTTCAAACCGAGGTTGCGGTTGAAAAAGAGTTTGATGCCGTCATCGGCAAAGCCCAACAAGCCAAGAGCCACGGTGAGCCCCAAGACAAGCAAACCCGACGCGGTAAACCCGCCGTGCCCCGTGGCCATGCCCCAAAAGCCGACGGCGAGGTAAGCAACCACGATGCCCAACAAAATGGCAATGCCACCCATCGTCGGAGTGCCGCGTTTGCGGATGTGTGATTTCGGGCCATCCTCACGGATCTCCTGGCCCTTGCCTGCTGAAGTGAAGTAACGGATCAGCAGCGGTGTAGTGAAGATCGCTACTAGGAAGCTAATCAGCCCCGACATAATGATCTGGGTCATGGTGATTACCTTTTGCTACCTTTCCGTGTTCAACAGCTTCTCGGCTACGCGCCACAATCCTGCGGCATTACTCGCTTTCACAAGCACGACATCGCGGTCAGTCCGCTCGTACCAGTGGTCCTCACCTGGCGGAGCCGAGCTCAGGATACCGGTCACGGTTTCCGCAGCATCCTCGACACCAAAGGCTTGTGCCACCGCGATTCCATGGCGGGCAGAGGCTGTCATGAGCGCATGAATCTCAGGAGTGTCCCCCACCGCGATGAGGTGCGTGATGCCGTATCGCCCAAGATCGTCAGCGAGCGCTGTGTGAGCAGCCACAGAGTCCTCACCAAGCTCGCCCATTTCCCCCAGCACCGCGATGGAGCGCACACCGGGGCGGGCAGCAGCCGTAAATGCAAGAGCAGCGATACCGGCCCGCATCGAGTCGGGGTTGGCATTGTAGGCATCATTGATCACTGTCACACCGTCAGCGCGGGTGGAAACATCCATGCGGTTGACGGACACGCTGTGCGCATTACTCAAAGCGTGAGCCACCGTCGCCGCATCAATGCCAGATTCAATCCCTACAGCAGCGGCAGCCAAAGCATTGGATACCTGGTGGGCACCGAAAACCTTCAAGGAGACCTCGTGCGTCCCACCGGGGGTATGCATGGTGAATGTCGCACGAGCCACGTCATCAAGCACGATGCCCGTGGCGTAGTAATCGGCCTTGGTGTGTGTGGAGAATGTCACGACCTTGGCATTGGTGCGCGAAGCCATGCCCGCAACCAACTCATCATCAGCATTGAGGATCGCAATACCGTCAGCCGGAAGCGCTTCAACAATCTCACCCTTGGCCACCGCAATATTGTTACGCGAGCCAAACTCACCCAAGTGAGCGCTACCAACATTGAGCACCACACTCATCGCAGGTGGGGCGATGTGCGTGAGTTTTTCAATGTGCCCAATGCCGCGCGCGGACATCTCCGCCACGAGGAATTTCGTCTCCTCTGTGCAGCGCAACACCGTATACGGCAGCCCAATCTCGTTGTTGAAAGAGCCAGGTGGTGCGACAGTCTCCCCACCACACGCCAGGACGTTTGCAATGAGGTCCTTCGTGGAGGTCTTGCCCGCAGAGCCCGTCACGCCGGTAATAGAAAGGCCATGCTTATCCGTCAGTTCCTGCGCCACAAACTGCGCCAACTTTGACATACCGGCCACAACTGCTCGGGCAGTGCCATCCGGATCACTCGCCGCGAGGTCCGAATTGTCATTCTCGTCCTGCTGCACAGGCGGAAGAATCACAGCTGGCACACCGATATCGCGGGCAACTAGTGCACCGACTGCACCGCGCTGCATTGCCGCATCCGCAAAGTCATGCCCATCAGCATTCGCACCAGGGAGTGCAACAAACAGCCCACCGTCAGTGATCTTGCGGGAATCAAACTCGACGTACCCGGTCACAGTTGCATCCGGGTCAGCGGAAGAACTCAAGGTCCCGCCGGTGACGTCCGCAATCTGACGCAGTGTCATTGGAATCATGGTCGATCCTCCTTGAAACCCAAGCTAGCCAAAGCCGCGCGGACTTCCTCACGGTCATCAAAGTGATGCACTTCATCACCGACTATCTGCCCAACCTCATGGCCTTTACCCACGACAATGACAGCATCACCCGGTTGCGCCCACGCTACGAGTTCCCGGATAGCCTCAGACCGTGAACCAATCTCACGGATCTCTGGCCCTTCCACTTTCTCTGCTCCGGCGCGTACAGCCTGACGAATCAGCGCTGGGTCCTCACTGCGAGGATTGTCATCAGTGATGATCACTAGATCTGCGCGACGAGCAGCTTCTTCACCCATGGGCGCGCGCTTTGACTGATCACGGTCACCACCAGCCCCCACAACAACACCAAGCCGTCCATCTACCTGCTCCCGCAACGTGGTTAAAGCAGCGGCAATCGCGGCGGGTTTGTGTGCGTAATCCACCACCGCGATAAATTCCTGGCCAGAGTTAATGCGTTCCATACGGCCAGGAACCGCCGCCCCTTCAATACCTGCGAGGAAACGCTCTACATCCACACCAACAGAGTCAGCCAGCGCAGTAGCCAACGCAGCGTTAGCAACATTGAACGCCCCCGGCAACGGCAAGCGGAAGCGGTGGGAGGTGCCGTTTAGAACAAGCTCCACATCCTGCGCGCCGGAATCAGTCGTGCTGAGCAGGCGTGCAGAACAATCAACGCCATCCTGGTTTTTGGTTCCTACGGTGATCACGTTGTGGGCGCGCTGCGCCATCTTCACACCCCATTCGTCATCGATGCAGATGACGGAGGCCTTCAAAGAATCGTCGAAAAGCAATGCTTTTGCTTCGAAATAATCCTCCATCGTCGGATGAAAGTCGAGGTGATCCTGCGAAAGGTTGGTAAAACCAGCGGCAGTGAACTGTGTTCCGCCAACGCGGCCCAACACGAGCGCGTGCGAAGACACCTCCATAACCACGTGCGTGACACCGCGCGCGACCATCTCAGCAAAAAGCTCTTGCAGTTTCGGCGCTTCCGGCGTGGTCAGCGACGTAGGCACATCCTCGCCCATGATGCGAGTACCCGTCGTGCCTATCAGCCCGACCTTCTTGCCAGCCGCTGTCAGTCCCGCTTCGAGCATGTACGTTGTCGTCGTCTTACCGGACGTTCCCGTCACCCCCAGAACCGTGAGCTTGCTCGACGGATTTCCGTAGATGGCTGAAGCGACATCACCCAAAATATCGCGCACACGCTTCACGACGACAACGGGGCGAGTCTCCCCCGCATCCTGCAGAAGCACCCAGCCTTCCTCATCGGTGAGGAAAGCTGAGGCCGTCGAATCATGCGCGAATGTCGCCCCATGCGTGCGGGTTCCCGGCAGTGCCGCAAACATCGCACCGGTTCCCACGGCACGCGAATCCAGACTGATACCGCTGATCTCTACGGCCGCAGCATTTTCAACGCGACCACCCGCGATCTGCGCGATGGTGCTGATAAACATGTGGTTGGTCATGTTCTCTCCCCCTCTACTGAGCCTGGAGGACCATGGGCTCGCCCGGGTCCCGGCTAGGTGGAATGTTTTCGCGTGCAATTAGCCAGTTAGCAATCTGGGTGAACACCGGTGCTGAAGACTGGCCGCCAGCACCGCCTTCAAGCGGGCCGCGTTCCGGATCATCCAGCATCACTGCAACAACAAAACGCGGATCATCTGCTGGCGCAATGCCGGCAAAAGTAATCCAGTAATCCGAATTAGAATACGCGCCTGTATCCGGGTTGACCTGCTGTGCCGTGCCGGTCTTACCCGAAAGCTGGTAGCCCGGAATGTTGTTCCCTTGGGCGGTACCGCTATTGAAGCCGGCGGGATCTTCCTGGAACGGTGCCCGGAACATGTTCACAACCGTGCGGGCAGTTTCCTCGCTGGCAACCCGGGTGCGACGGGGCTCCTCCTGTGGGATCTCCTCCCCTGTCGACGCGGTCACGTTTTTGATAATGCGGGGTTCAATCCGTTCACCACCGTTGGCCAGCGACTGGTAGACACTCGCCAGCTGCAGCGTCGTCATGGACATACCCTGACCAATCGGCAGGTTGGCAAAGGTACCGCCAGACCACTGCTCACGGGTGGGCACCAAACCAGCCGATTCATTGGGCAACTCCACTCCTGTTGCCTGTCCGAGGCCAAAGCGCTTCAGATAATCATCAAAGCGTTCCTCCCCCACGCGCTGCGCCAGCATGAGTGTGCCCACGTTGGAGGACTTACCAAAGATGCCCGTGGTGGTGTACGGAACCACACCATGCTCCCAAGCATCAGCCACTGTCACGCCAGCCATCTCAATCTGTCCAGGAACCTGATGAACTTCATCCGGGTTTGTCAGCCTCTCCTCAATCGCGGCAGTCGCCGTGATGATCTTGGCCACGGAACCCGGCTCAAATGGGTGCGAGATCGACGGGTTGTCAAAACTGCGCCCGTTCTTGAGCTGCTTCTCTAAATCTCCATTTGGATCAATCGTGTCCGTATTGGCCATAGCCAGCACCTCACCGGTAGCTGCATCCAGAACAACCGCCTCAGCACCCTTGGCTCGGGAGTTCTCCTTTGCCTGTTCCAACAACTGTTGGACGTATGCCTGCAAATCAAGATCAATGGTGAGCTCAATCTTCGCACCGTTGACTGCCGGCACAACATCACGCAGCGTGCCCGGAATCACTTGCCCCTTGTCAGAAACATCCAGGGTGGAACGGCCATTAATACCAGTCAAGATGGAGTCACTCGAAGCTTCAAGGCCGAACTGCCCTTGCCCGTCCATGGACACTCGTCCAATGATGTTCTCCGCCACAGCGCCGTTCGGGTACTCGCGGATGTCCTGGTGATCAGCCGCAACACCATGGAACTTCTTAGCCACCTCAGCAGCTACATCGGGATCAACGTTGCGGACCAACACTTCGTAGTCAGTCGACGCATGCAACTTCTCCAGAATGTCCTTGGAGTTCACCTTCTGGGTTTTGACCCTGTTGTCGCTGTCTTCCGACTCATCTTTATCGTCGTCCCCTTGACCAATCATGCGGGGGATCTCATTGGCCATTTGGCGGAGCATGTCTTCCACGCGTGCGCCCTCCTGGGCTTCGACCTCCGCGCGAGTAGCACCCTCATTAACCATGTCATTGCGCGCCTGCTCCCCCAGCTCACGGCGCAGAATCACCGGTGAGACAGTCAGAGAACGTGCTTGCATCGTGTACGAAAGCACGTTGCCTTGCCTATCGACGATCTCCCCTCGCCGCGCCGGATCCACAAACGTGCGCGTCCGTTGGTCAGCCGCAACAGTCTGCAACTGTGGCCCCCACTTCAGCTGCACCCAAGCGAGACGCCCAACAAGAACTAAAGCGACCACGAGAAACACCACGGTCAGCAACTGCATGCGTTTAGCCGTGATGACTTTCTGCGGCTCACCACGTTGTTGGCGCCGCTGCGGATCCATGCGTGTCACGGCGCAGGTCACCTACCTCTCAGTTTTCAGGCTTAATCGCCCTTCATTTTGCCCGGCAACCGCACACCGGAAGCTCACCGCCACACGGCGATAGGAAAACAAATCGGATTACTGCACACCCGGCAGGGACTGCAGCACGACAGGTGCCGGCAGCGGCGAGAGATTATCAGCAACATCAGCGGTTTCGCGGCGGTCACTCGTTGCACGATCCACGCGGATTGTGTCACCATTGACATCCACCACACGCAGGGTCTTCGCCGCATCAGCCGGGCCGACCTCTGTTGCCTCACCGCGGTCATTCACGGTGATAATGCCCGCCTGGCCCGGGACAACCATTCCCGCTTGCCCAGCCTTCGCAGCAACTCCCGCAGCAGCACGAGAATCCTCGACGTTACGGCTCAAGGTTTCAATCTCATTCTTTAAAACGCGCTCTTCACTCTGCAGCTGCTGAATAGTGAAAGTCTGCTGCGTGGACAATGCGGACAACAACATCGCCCCGAAAATGCCCAGCACCAAAAGTGGCAGCGACAAGATGGACATCCGTGAAAACTTCCACTTCGTATCCGTCGTGGCAATTCGGCGCCCACGCACCGACACGACCTGCTTCGACCCCAACCTGCTTGGGCGCGGAACGTGCGGCGCAAAACGGGGCTTCGGCGGGGTGAGCGTAGTACGACCACGACCACGTTCAAGCAGCGCAGTGCCGGCGTTGCCTGCGGTGAGATCTCGGCTTGCTCCCATTGTCCTTGTTTCCTTCGCGGTGCTCATCGTTGGTTGGGGTTAGTTGCTGATCTTTTCTATGGCGCGTACCCGGACAGGGGCAGCTCGCCTGTTTTGTTCTATTTCCGCTTCAGAGGCTTTCTCCGCCCCGTGAGTGACAGCTTTGAACTTGGCTTCCATCCCCGGCAGCTCGGTGGGTAGCCCCGGCGGGGTTTTGGAGGTAGTAAGTTCGGTGAACGCCTTCTTCACCAACTTGTCCTCGTGGGATTGGTAGCTCATAAACACCGCACGCCCGCCCGGCCCGAGCGCTTCAGCCACCATGGGGAGAACGTTCTGCAGCGCATCAAGCTCACGGTTCACCTCTACGCGTAACGCCTGGAAAGTTCGCTTCGCCGGGTGCCCGCCAGTCCGTCGCGTCGCGGCCGGGATGACCCGATACAACAGCTCAACCAAACGGCCCGACCGTGTGAACGGTTCCTTTTCACGTTCAGCCACCACCGCTGATGCGATCTTGCCAGCGAAACGCTCATCCCCATACGTCTTCAACACCCGCGCGAGATCACCGTGCGAGTACGTGTTCAAGACATCAGCGGCAGTGATCCCCTGACTGGAATCCATCCGCATATCCAGTGGTGCATCAACCTTGTACGCAAAACCACGCTCGGCTTGGTCCAGCTGCATTGAGGAGACACCGAGGTCAAAGAAAGCACCGGCAAGCCCATACTCCCGTGCCTTATCCGCAATCGACCCTTCCTCGGTTACCAACGCCTCTTCAAGGCAATCAAAACGCCCCTGCACCGGCAGGAACCGATGTGAAAAAGGCGCAAGCCGTTCCGTGGCATTGCGCAGCGCTTCCCCATCGCGATCAATTCCGATCACAGAAACATGCGGGAAAATGTCCAAGAAGTATTCCGTGTGGCCCCCAGCCCCCAGCGTGCCATCAACGATGACAGCGTTCTCACCGAAAGCCTCCACCGCGGGACGCAGCAACTCACCCATGCGATCACGCATGACAGGGACATGCCCGTGGCTGACGTCATGTGCCGTACTCGTTGCCACCGGGTCCACCCCCTTTAATCGCGGCTTTGTTGTTCACTTACGTGCATCCGCGGGGAACGTATAGAGCCCTACCCGGGGCGGTCATTCTGATATCGGGGAAGTACACCAGAACGACTCGCGCCCCGAGCAGAGGTCATACACGCTCTCCGCTAATCGCCCGCCCTTTAGAGCAGACCCGAGAGAATATCGTCCTCATCAGCCGCCGAGAAAGCGGCCTCCGTATTTTCTTGGTATTTCGCCCAGGACTCTGCATCCCAGATCTCCAAGAAATCCACTGAACCGATAACCACGCACTCCTTAGTCAGTTGCGCGTAATCCCGGTGCGCCGGCGACAGCGTGATGCGACCAGATCCGTCAAGCGTCTGCTCATCCGCACTTGCTGCCAAGTTACGAATGAAGGCACGCGCCTTCGGGTTCGTGCGCGAAACTGCGGCTGCCTTACGTGCGCGTGCCGCAAATTCCTCGCGGGGATAGACCGCCAAAGAGTGGTCCTGCCCCTTGGTCACCATCAGCCCGTCCGCCAAACCCTCACGGAATTTAGCGGGCAACGTCAGGCGCCCCTTGTCATCCAGCTTTGGGGTGTAGGTGCCTAGAAACATCCGGCGCCCCACCTTTCTTGCTCAATGACTCCGGTTGTGAACTTTTGTCCGCGAAAGGCCAGAAGTGTCCCACTAACCTCTCACTGCGCCCCACTTTATCCCACTATCCCCCACAAACGCCACTTTAACGCGAAACTTTCTTTCCGCGTTTCATATTTTTCGAGGTCAACTCACATAAAAATTAGTGGTGGACACACCCGCACACATGATTAACAAGAGTTAACTTAACCCCCTCAAGTGCAAATCACCCCCATCCGCACAAATCCAAATCCAAGAATAAAGCCAAGAAACCTAAGGCAAATTGTGGAGGTGGGTGAAAGTGGGGGACGCGAGTGGGTGAAAGTGGGGCTAAGCCGCCCCCCTACACACATCGAAGCAGAAGATTGCATTGCACTGGCAACTACCAAACGGGAGAAATTTCCTACGCGGGATTTCATCCGGGCCGATTCGTCGCAATGGAACTTCCCACACGGACCCAGCGAAGGAAAGCGACCAAGGACACCCCTCGCTTCCCCTTCACCCTCCAGGTACACTTGCTGCCACTTAACTCCCAAAAATGAGCGCACGAAAAAATCCCCGCCAACTGGCGGGGACTGATGCGTTACCTATTGGCCTTCAAACCGGCGACGGAAATTCTCTTCCATCCGGGAGCTCATGCCACCGCGCTGCGACGGATGCTTGGCGCGGCCCGCCTGACGTGCGTTCGGTTCAGCTGGAGTGCGAAGGGCCCAAACCCCACCCGCGAACATGACTACGAAGCCCATGATGCTCAGGCTGACAAACCACAAGCTCTGCGTTGCCAATGCCACGCCACCGACAAGCAGGCACAGCCCCAACACGATGAGGGCCAAAGAACGCATTGTTAGACGCCCAGATTCAGTGCCATCTTGGAAACGGGACGCGGAAGCGACGGATGCCCCGAATTTCGGGTCATCCGCAAGGAGCGACTCCTCGATCTCGCGGAGCAGCTGCTGTTCTTGCTCAGAAAGGGCCACGATTCCTCCAGCCGTGCACTTGATGTCCACTTTGAGGATATAACGATTCAGTGGGCAGTTTTGTTCCTCAGGATAACAGTTCAGCCCAAAAATCGCTTCTACGCTGCAGCCAAGGATTGATCTTCGCCCGCAACTTCAGCGTAGAAATCCGCAGCATCCGCAACAAGTGCTGTCGCCTTTAGCGGGTTTGGGCGAAGCTCAATGCCGGACGCAACCCGCCCGCGCAGCGTGGAGTAACCACTAAAAACATCAGCCCACATCTCGCCTTGGGGGCCAGTAATACGCAACTTGTCCCATGCACTCGTAGGTAGCCTCTTGCGCTTAGCCACGGCCACTGACTCCGCAATAACCGCACCCGCCGTGCGCAAGGCCGCGCGATAAGCACTCTCAACCGCAAGGTCGTACTCGCCATGCGCAATTCGCAAGTGAGCATCCGCGAGAAGCTCCCGTGCAGAATCAAGAAATTTATCGTGGCGTGTAGGCCGCGGAACCGTGCCATATGTAGCGCCTGTCGTGGCAGAAATAATGCTGTTCATCTTTAACACCTCACTGTGACCTGCTTTGTTGCCTTCACATTAGAAAGCCCGTGCGACACCCCTCCCCCAAAATTCGAACATCTGTTCTAAGTTTCATATTTTCACTCCACTCGAGATCACGTCATGGTTCGATAGTGGAGTGCCTATGACATTCCGCCACCTAACGGCGCCACAGTTCATTGAGATGGTGCCGGAACTCGTGGACCTATACATCGCGGCGATGAAATATCCACCCGCGATTCGTGAGCAGCGCATCGCTGTGTGGTGCCGTGATGCCACTTCCCCAGGCTTTGTTGCCGTGGCTGCCTATGAAGGCGACTCATTAGCCGGTATCGCTTATGGCTTCAAAGGCACACGTGACCGGTGGTGGGACCTCCAAT
The DNA here is from genome assembly GCF_030232265.1 of Corynebacterium sp. MSK041. Lineage (GTDB taxonomy): Bacteria > Actinomycetota > Actinomycetes > Mycobacteriales > Mycobacteriaceae > Corynebacterium. The sequence goes on along the minus strand of NZ_JASPJK010000001.1, from coordinate 224,149 downwards.
TGAGAAGAGGCCTGTTTCAGCGACAGGCAATGACGCCAGCCATGATCACGGTGATACGGAACTATTTTGAGGTCGCCGAAATTCATGTTGCGCCTTATTTGCAGTGCAAAGGAACTGGCCGGAAACTCATGCACTTGTTGCTGGAGCAAACTACGGAACCCTACGCATTGCTATCCACACCGGAGGTGCCAGGTGAGAATAATGCTGCGTTTGGGCTTTACCGTTCCCTCGGGTTCCTGGACGTTCTGCGCCATTTCACCTACGACGGCGACAGTCGGCCCTTTGCCATCCTGGGCAGGAAACTGCCTCTGGCCTGATCGCCCGCGCCTAGCTGTAAAGTGAGCGGTATTGCTAACCGCCCGCAACTGGTTAAAGGAGCCATGTTTCGTGGAACAACCCCCTTTCGGTTCCGTCCCCACTCTCGATGATGTTCCAGCGGCGGTAGAACGCCAACTGGACGCTTTTCTCAATGAGGTCTCCCCACCCGTTGCGCAGATCGGTGGTCCTGTCGCAGATGCCGTGGGACTTTTGCGTGACTTTGTTCTGGGCGGCGGAAAGCGCATTCGCCCGACTTTTGGCTGGGTGGGCTATACCGCTGTTGGGGGCTTGGACAGAGGCACGGAAGACCCCTTGGCTGTCCTGCGGGCTGTCAGTGCGCTCGAGTTCATCCAGGCATGTGCGCTGATCCACGATGACATCATCGACGCTTCCGATACCCGGCGCGGCAACCCTACTGTTCACCGGTCAGCGGCAGCTAACCACCGGGCACGCGGGTGGCACGGTGACGCAGATGTCTTCGGGCAGAACGTGGCTATCCTCATCGGGGACCTAGCGTTGGTGTGGGCAGATGACATGTGGCATGGCTCAGGGCTGAGCACCGCTGCCCGTGACCGCGCGCATGAACCGTGGCGTGGGATGCGCAGTGAGGTCATCGGTGGCCAGATTCTGGACATCTCCTTGGAGGCGGCGGGCTCAGAGAGTGAGGAGCTGGCTAACGCGGTGAATGTGTATAAGACCGCCGCATACACCATTGAGCGCCCACTTCACTTGGGTGCCGCAGTTGCCGGTGCAGATGAGACGACGATTGCCGCATTGCGCGGGTACGGTCGCGACATTGGTGTGGCGTATCAGCTGCGGGACGATTTGTTGGGGGTCTTCGGAGACCCGGAGATTACAGGTAAACCTGCTGGTGATGATCTGCGGGAAGGAAAGCGCACTGTCTTGTACTCGCTTGCTTTACAGGCCGCGGATCGGACTGATCCAGCGTCCGCTGAGAAGCTACGCTCTGGGATCGGAGTGGTACAGGACCCAAAGGATATCGCGGAGCTCGCGGCGATTGTGGAGGGGACGGGGGCGGTGGAGGACGTCGAAAAGCGAATTGCGCACCTGACGGAGTCCGGACTTTCCTTCCTAGACCACGCGCAGCTGGACCACAGTGCCGCAGAGGCATTGAAGACAATGGCTGAGAAAGCCACTGCACGACGTATGTAAAGGATTGTTCGTTGGCAGCACGCTCCTGGATCATCCCGCTCGGCGCCGTGGGCTCAGTGCTCATGATGTTGGGTTCTTTTGGCGCTGGCGCGACGCGTAACCGCGGTGGTGTGCTAGACGCCCTCGGTTGGTCATCACTCAGCTATGGTCACGCGCGCGGCCTCATGGATGTGATGCTGACAACGGGCATATTCCTGCTGGTGGCGGCATGGGTATTGCTGGGTAGCGAACGTCGCGAGAAGGCTGTTCGCACAGCACTGTGGGCGTGGACAACACCTTTGGTTCTTGCCGCGCCGCTGATGTCACGGGATGTGTACTCCTACCTGATGCAGGGGGCAATGGTCCGTGACGGATTCGACCCGTACTCGGAAGGCGCTGCCGTCAACCCTGGGCCTTATTTGTTGGAGGTCTCCCACGACTGGCGGAACACCACAACGCCATATGGCCCCCTGCATTTGTGGATCGGGGATGGGGTGACCACGCTGGTTGGCGATAATGTCACAGCCGGTCTCATCGTGTACAAAATCATCTCCCTCGCAGGATTTGTAGCCATCGCTCTTGCTGTCCCACGCATTGCGGAGCACCTTGGTGGGAACCCCGCTCTTGCACTGTGGCTGGGTGTAGCTAACCCAGTGATGATCATCCACATGGTGGGTGGCATGCACAACGAATCCGTGATGGTCGGGCTCGTCTCCGTTGGTTTGCTGGCCTGCCTGCGCGACCGGTTCGGTTTTGGCGTTGCACTCATCGGCGTGGCGGTATCGCTCAAGGCCACCGCAGCTATCGCGCTACCTTTCGTCGTGTGGATGATGCTGGCCCGGTACGCACCAAAGGGCACTCCCCTGGCGAAACGATGCGGCGTGTTCTTTCTCGGCGGGGCAGCTACCGTGGGCATCTCTGTTGCAGTTGTTGCAGCCGTCACATGGGCATCTGGCACATCGTGGGGCTGGTTGGCGCAGATCTCCGGCAACTCCAAGGTGGTCAATCCCCTGTCAGGTGCCACGCTCATGGCCGATGCGGTCGCGCCGTTCATTCAGCTTATCGACGAAACCTTTAGGTACAACACCATCCTCACCGGCGCCCGCACAGTTGGTTCTTTGCTCATGCTCGCCGGATTGGTGGCAGTGTGGGCCATCTTCCGTCAGTCAGACCGGCGCGCAATCATGGGTATCACGCTGGCCTACCAAGTCGCATTCCTGTTCAACGCCGTCACGCTGCCGTGGTACTTCGCCTCATCTCTCACCCTTGTGGGCACGTTCAAACCCCGGCCATGGCTAATCAAGCTCACGGTGGCGGCATCTGTTGTGGTTGCACTGTCCTTCATGGGTAGTGGCAACCACCGTTTCTACGACGGCTGGTGGATGATGCTCACCGCCATCGCTGCATGGCTAGCGGCTAGAAGGCCATTGCCTGAGCACGCCGAATAACCTCACGCGCACCGTGCCCATGAAGCGCGTCGATAGGCCGCCCCGGCAAACTCTCATCAGCGGTGAAGAGGTACCCCAAAATCTCATCCTGAGTGAAACCGCCGTCTAGCAATACGGTGATGGCGCCGGAGATGAATTTGGATAGGCCCCCGTCGTCGAGAAGCGTTGAAGGAACGACCTTTACCCCTTCCTTCTTCCAGGACAGAAGCTTGCCTGCATTGACATAGTCGTGCACTTTGGTCACGGGCACACCAAGCTGCTCCGCAACCTCAGGGAACGTCAAAAGTGTCTCGCCGGCGAGCAGTGCATCAAGGTCGTAATTCTCTGTACTCACGGTGAATACTCTACGTCAGCTACCACTTCATTCCACCCGTGCACCATACTTGGAAGACATGAGTGAACTTCAGCCCGGCGATGTTCTGGAAGGCCGGTACGTGATCGACCGCCCCATCGCGCGTGGCGGAATGTCCACCGTGTACCGCTGTTTAGATACGCGCCTGGACCGTGAAGTAGCGGCGAAAGTCATGGACGCGCGCTATCTCGATGATGATGTGTTTCTGAACCGCTTCTCCCGCGAAGCACGCGCGATGGCGCAACTTTCCCACCCGAATCTCGTGGGCGTGTATGACTTCTCTGCGGATGGTGAGGATGTCTTCCTCATCATGGAGCTCATCACCGGCGGGACCCTGCGCGAACTCCTGGCTGAACGTGGCCCCATGCCACCACATGCAGTTGCTGAAGTCATGCGGGGCATGCTCACCGGACTTGCGGTTGCGCATGATCGGGGCCTTGTCCACCGCGACATCAAGCCAGACAACATCCTCATCGCCGGTGATCACACCGTGAAACTGGCAGATTTCGGGTTAGTGCGCGCCGCGAGTGAATCAAACCGGTCCACCGACCAGATCGTGGGCACCGTGGCCTACATCGCCCCGGAGCAGGTTGATGGCTCACCTCTAAACCTGGCCACAGACGTGTACTCCGCCGGTATCGTGCTCTTCGAACTCCTCACCGGCACCGTCCCCTTCCACGGCGACACCCCGCTTGCCCACGCCATGGCACGCCTCAACTACGACGTACCGCCACCCAGCAGCCGAATTGCTGGAGTTCCCATGCTTTTCGACGAATTGACGGCCACCGCCACCGCCCGCAACCCCCACGATCGCTTCACCGGCGCCCACGAGTTTTTGGACGCCATCGAGGACGTCTCCGCGAGCTTGCGCCTCCCCCACTTTGTGGTTCCCCTGCCCACGCAGTCGGCCGCGCACCGCGTTGCTGCTATTCCCACGAGCATCACTGAAGTCCCGGAGGACATGCCTGATGCTCCAGTGGTTCCGGAACGCGTCGAGGTTCCAGAGGTTGTTGAGCCACGCCGACCACAACCCATCCCAGAGCCGGAGACCAACAGGTCGGGACTCCGCTTGGCGCTCACGTTGCTTCTCATGACAGCAGCCACCGCGGCTGTTGCCGTCGGCGGCTGGTGGTACGGGTCCGGATTCTACGGGGAGATCCCCGCACTCATCCGGCCGGCGTTCTAGTTACGGAGCATCTCCGCTACCAAGAAAGCAAGCTCCAAAGCCTGCTCGGTGTTCAGACGCGGATCACATGCAGACTCGTAGCGGCCCGGCAGATCAATATCCGTAATGTCCTGAGCACCACCCAAGCATTCGGTGACATGCTCACCCGTGAGCTCAATGTGGATACCACCCGGGTGGGTGCCCAGGTGACGGTGAACCTCGAAGAAGCCCTGCACCTCATCGATAATCTTGTCAAAGTGGCGGGTCTTGTAACCGTTCGATGCCGTGAACGTGTTGCCATGCATCGGGTCAGACTGCCAAATAACCTTGTGGCCCTCACGCTCCACTGCCTGGACAATACCCGGCAGAACATCGCGCACCTTGTCGTGGCCCATGCGAGCCACAAAGGTCAGGCGACCCGGCTGGCGGTTCGGATCGAGCTTCTCGGCGTACCGGACAGCTTCTTCCGGGGTCACGGTCGGGCCGAGCTTGAGGCCAATCGGGTTATCAATGAGCGCTGCGAAGTTAACGTGGAAGTCATCCAGGCCACGCGTCCGCTCACCAATCCACAGCTGGTGTGCCGAGAGGTCGTAGAGCTTCGTGTCACCATTCTCATCCTTGGCCAAACGCAGCATCGCACGCTCATAATCCACGAGAAGCGCCTCGTGGGAAGCGTAGATTTCTGATGTCCGCAGCTCACGGTCGTTCACCCCACAGGCATCCATGAAGTGCAGCGAACGGGTGATCTCACGGGACAGCGCCTCATAGCGTGCACCGGCAGCGGAATTAGCCACGAACTCACGGTTCCATGCCTCCACTCGGTACAGGTCAGCCGTACCAGAGGTGGTCAACGCACGGACCAGATTCATCGCAGCAGATGCGTTTGCGTACGCACGAATCATGCGCGCCGGATCATGTTCACGTGACTCCGGTGTCGGGTCCACACCATTGACAATGTCACCACGGTAATTGGGCAAACCATTCTCATCCAGATCAGACGAACGCGGCTTGGCGTACTGGCCAGCAATACGAGCCAGCTTCACCACCGGGGTGGATGCACCGTACGTGAGCACAACTGCCATCTGCAGCAATGTCTTAATGTTGGCGCGAATGTGAGGCTCAGTGTTGGACTCAAACGTCTCAGCACAGTCACCGCCCTGCAGCAAGAAAGCCTTACCCTCTGCAACTTCGGCCAGTTGCTGCTTCAGCTTGTGAATCTCCGGCGCCACAACAACCGGCGGCACGGATTCAAGGATCTTACGAACATAAAGGGCTGCGTTCTCATCCCACGTGGGCTGCTGCTTTGCAGGGAGGTTCACAACCTCTTGGAAGGATTCAAAAATATCGCCCGGCAAAGGCGGAAGATCAGGGAGCACTTCTTTGGGGATGTCTACTGTCCAGCTCATTCTATAAGTTCTAGCACGTCGTAGACGGTATGCCTATCTATTTAATACAAAGCCACGTCGATCGAGGGGGAGAGCACGCTGACAAGCCCGGAACTTGTGAAGGTTATGGCGTGCATCCACGAGTGCATCATGGTTATCCTTCGGCGTCCGTGGCAAGGACGGGCGACCAGCCATATCCCAGTACTGCTTCAATTCACGGGTGAAGCGCGGCAAATCCTTGGGCAGCTTCGTCATATCCCCCCAGAGCTGAGCAAACACCACGTGGTCGTAAGCCCCCACCCACGCCCACAGCTCCGGACGGTGCCCGCCAAAGGTCAGAAACTCATAAACCTCGTCCCGGATCTGGCGCTGCGGCTTCCACACTGGATTATCCAGATTAGGCAGCTTAGCTAGCACGTTTTCGCGCACCCACCGGTTCGCGCGTGTCCCATCAAAATCGGTTGAAACCGCGTAGTACTCGCGCCCATCCTCCGCAACAATGCCAATGGACACGAGCGTGATGGTCTGACCATCCTCAATAAATTCAGTGTCGTAGAAGTACCGCACAAATAGCCTTAATCCAGCGTGTTCCCCGTGGGCTCAGTGCCCTTCGGGTACCCCTTGCCGGCTTCAAGAGACTTCTTCACATCGGCGGCGTACGCATCCACATAGGAGTAGCCGGACAGCTCAACGAGCTGCTCCATGAAGAAATCCGTGAACGGACGCCACACGGCTGGATCATCTGGCTCAAAACCGTTGTCACGCGCCCACTGGTGCGGGTCAACTGGCTCACCAATTTTTACGCGCACCTTCGTCGGACGGGGTATCCATGAACCAATCGGGTTCGCATTACGGGTACCAATCATGGCTACCGGAATACACGGCACACCCGATTCCATGGCAACGCGAGCCATACCCGTCTTGCCTTTGTAGATCCTTCCATCCGGCGAACGCGTGCCCTCCGGGTAGATGCAGAACAAATCGCCGTTGCCGAAGACCTCCTTGGTCACCTTCAACAACGCCGAACCCGCGTCCTTGGACTCACGGTCAATGGGAACCTGCCCCACCGCCGTCATGAAAAACTTTTGCACAGCACCAGAAAAACCCGGGGATGTGAAGTATTCCTTCTTCGCTGGATGAACCAGCTGGCGCGGGCACACCAGCGGGAAGTAGAAGGAATCCATGACTGCCTGGTGGTTGGACACCATGAGCGCCGGGGTGCCCTCCGGCGGGATATTGTCCAAACCTTGGGTCTCCGGGCGGTTCCACAAACGCAGCCACGGCCCAATCAGGATGTACTTAAAGAACTTGTACCACTTGTTGTTCATATTTCCTCTACATCTGGTGTCGGGCCAAATCAGCAACGCCGATCATACCTGCCTGCGAGCCCAAAACGGCTGTTTGAAGTGCCGGCAAGGGCCGAAAGCCAGCGCCTACCACTGAACGTGCCATGGTCTGCTGTGCTGTATCTAGGAATAAATCCGCATCGCGGCTCACTCCCCCACCCAAGACGATGAGTTCCGGATCCAACACATCGCACACCAAGGAAAGACCTTGACCAAGCCACATGGCGAAATGGTCCATCGTGGCTAGGCCCAATGCGTCGCCGGCGCGCGCTGCCGCGACGACATCATTGCCCGTTGCCCGTTTATCCACGGCTTTGCGGTACAGCTCACAGGACTCAAAACCACCCTTAGTGGCAATCTCTACTGCGGTATCTACCAGCGCAGTGCCCGATGCGTAGCGCTCCAAGCAGCCCTGTTTGCCACATGAGCATGCGCGCCCACCAGGAACCACAGTCACGTGACCGAATTCTGGGGCAGTACCAAAAGCACCACGGTAGATCTCACCGTTATGCATGAGCGTTGCACCGATCCCAGTACCAACCGCAAACAGCACCCACGTTTTCGCATCTTGCGCAGCCCCAAAACGGTACTCACCCCAGGCAGCCGCGTTCGCGTCATGCTCCAATCTCACGGGCAGCCCGAGCTCACCTTGCAGGATCTTCCTTACCGGCTCGTTGTCCTGCCACGGAAGATGAGGGGCAAAGCGAACCACTTCACACTCGGGATCGAGGAATCCAGCGACAGCAAGCCCCACAGAGCCAATCGCGCCAGCTGGGCTGCGATGACGCAGCGTATCTACCATGCCCACGATGGCATGGCGTAACCCTTCAGGCGTGTGCGGGGTTCGCGTGGACTCAACATCAAGGACGCGGCCCCCCTCATCGACGACACCGGCGCGGGTGTTTGTGCCCCCGATATCGAACCCGATGGTCAGCTTTGTCTCAGACATAGGGCATTATTCTAGCCCTGCTCTCCGAATAGCACGCCCTCGAGCCTGTCCCCCAAGGCTTGCCAGGAGAAAATCTCAGACACATGCTGTCTCCCATTGAGGCCCATTGCTTTTCTGCGTGCCCCGTCCCCCAACAGCTCCACCACCGCTTCCGCGACCGTCTGAGCTCGGGATCCATCGACGACAATGCCAGTGTCTGGAGTAACAGTCTCTGGTGCTCCGCCTGAGGTACCTGCAATGACTGGAACTCCGCATGCCTGAGCTTCAAGGTAGACGATGCCAAGACCTTCCACGTCCAACCCGCCTCCACGGGTGCGCGCCGGCATGGCCATAATGTCTGCCGCTGCGACAAGGTCACGCATGCTTGTCCGTGGCAGACGCCCATGAAACGTCACTGCCCGCGCATAAGACACCGCGAGCTGCTCAAGTTTCTTCCGATACGGCCCCTCCCCAATAACGGCAAGACGGGCATCTGGGAAAGCCTCTTGTATTGTGCCCCACCCGCGAATCAGTTGATCCTGGCCTTTACGTGCGACCAATCGGGAGGCCACCACAACGAGTGGTTCATCCCCATAGCCGAACTCACTGCGCGTGCCCACTTTTTGCGCTGAGGTTGCAGGGCGGAAAAACTCCGTGTCCACACCGGAAGGCAAAGCAACATAGTCCGGATGAGCACCAAATGCAGAAGAAAATCGACGTCGCGTGTATTCCGACACATACGTCAACGTGTCTGTCGTTTTCCCAATGCGGCGCAGCATTTGCCTTGCCACGGGCAGCATGGACCAGCCAACCTCATGCCCATGTGTCGTGGACACGATCCGCATGGCACCAGCCTTGCGTGCCTCTTGGGCCAAAAGTGCAAGCGGCGCCGCCGCACCAAACCACACGGTATCAATCTTGTGTTCCCGGATGATCCGCTTCATTTCACGGGCTGCGGCCGGCGTAGGAAGCATCACCGTGCGGGGCCAGCGGTGAACGAGGTACTCCTGGGCAGCGTCGAAAAGCTTCGCAGCTTCCACATCCTGCGTCGACGCGAATACGACTATCGAATCGCGGCCCCGACGCGCGACGACCTCTGAAACAAACTGCTCTAGATACGACTGAATCCCACCAACTGTCGGCGGGAAATCATTCGTAACAAGCAGGACCCGGCTAGTAGCGGACTGCACCCTGCACCGGCATCGAATTCAATGGAACAACCTGAACCGGAATACCGTAATCCGACGCGTGAACCACCTGGCCGTTACCGATGTACATGCCCACGTGCGTCACGCCTGGGTAGTAACCAATGATGTCACCCGGTTGAAGCTCCGACATGGACACGCGTGTACCACCCGCAAGCTGCGCCTGGGACGTACGGGGGATCGACTTGCCGTTCTGAGCATAGGACCAGACCATCAAACCAGAGCAATCGAACTGGCTCGGACCAGCTGCACCCCAGCCATACGGCGAACCCAACTTAGCCAAAGCAGCCGACACAACACCAGAAGCATGCGCCGAGGCTGGCACATTGAGAGCAACCGGGCCGTTCTTCGCCTCCCAGCGCGCACGCTGCTCCGGCGTGAAGCCATCAACCTTGGCCTCTATCTCCTTAACCTTGTCATCCAGCTCCTCGCGTTCACGCTGAAGCTTGTCGCGCTTGCTTTCCAGCTCACTCTGACGGAAGTTAGCTACAGCGACCGCGATGTCCGCGTCCGTCGCACGCGAAGCAGCGACCTCATTCAAACGCTGGGATTCCTCCAACGTGCGCTGCGCGGAACGCGACAAGGAACCAAGATAGGAAGAACGGTCAATCGCCTCTTGCGGGTTAGCAGACTGCAGTGCGTTCAAATGCGCATCATTAGACAGGTTCCGGTACTGGGTCCGAGCCGTACCATCGACCTCGCCCTGAGCACCAGAGCGCGCCGCCTTGGCCTCCTCAGCATCACGACGTGCATCCTCTGCAGACTCACGAAGCGCAGAGACCTCGCCCTCACCCTTGGTGATCTCGTCCTCGATCTTCTTTACTTCTTCCGACTTCGCAGTCGCTTCCTCAGAGATGTCGCTGAGCTCCTTGATGATCGTTTCAATCTCATCAGCCTGCGCTGGCACCGCCAGGTTCACCGCTGAAAATCCAGCAATGAGACCCGCCACAACCATCGGGCGGAAACGGAAGGAAGCGCGACGCATGTCCACTTAAAGCGACCTCTTTTCGGTCAAAAATAACAAGCCTGTAGCTCAAGAACCTTAAACAAAGGTACAGCGCTAGAACTCTGCGGTCAAGCAGCGAATAAGTACAAATCCACTGGTTGTTACAGGTGTGAAAATTGAGAAACCCGACCGAAGCCGGGTTCGAAATCTCTACCGCTTAGAAGCGCACTGCCGAGTGGATCGGCATGTAGTTCAGCGGACGGTAACCCACGGGGGTACCAGAGTTCAATGCATCGATGATCTGGCCATTGCCAGCGTAGATGCCAACGTGGGAAGCGCCACCGTAGTACACCACGATGTCGCCTGGCTGCAGAGCGTTGATGTCCACGCGCTGGCCAGCGGAAGCCTGAGCGCCGGAGGTGCGCGGAATAGACTTACCCGCCTGGGCGTAAACCCAAGAGGTGAAGCCGGAGCAGTCAAAAGCCTGCGGGCCGGCAGCGCCGTAGACGTACGGGGAACCAATCTTCGACTTGGCAATCTCAACGATGCGCTGGCCCTGCGGCTGAACTGGGGCCGGAACAGCACCCTTCACAGCAGCGTTGAAGTTCGCGCCCGGAGCAGCCTTGCCAGCGAGGGACGGAACCCACTGATCAATACCCGGCACGTTCTCAATACCCGGCACGGTGTCAATGCCCGGGACGTATGCAGAAAGGTTAGTGTTCGGGACACGCACCTCAGCAGCGCCAGCAGTGGCCGGGCTAACGAGGGTAGCGCCAGCGATAACGGCGGATGCAGCAGTAAGACCGCGTTTGGACGCGGACGTGGTCTGGCGGCGATGCTTAGCCACTATGTAACTCCATATCTTCCAGTCGCCTACCGGGTTAGCTGTCGGGTTCGGTGCTAGAGATCACCTACAAGAAACTCCGGCGCCGAGGTGGCGCTCCTTGTTTCCCGTTCACCCCAGGGAAATTTTCGGTTCCCCGGCTTCCTCATGTCATGTGGTGAAACAAAAGGAACTCGGCTGTATGTATTTACGATGTCTAGGTTTCGCTTGCCGCCTGGTGGCTGCAAGGTCTCGAATAGGTTACGAAATGGACACGATGATTGTCTAACGGCGCGCCCGTTATTTTCTCGTTATTTAAAAAATCTACCGAAAACACCGCGAACGCCCGTTGCCCCCCTTTAATGCAGTGCCAACACGAATCAACAACCTACCTATTCCTACCTGCAGTTATCTTCCCTTCTCCCAAAACTCTCAATGCGAACTTTAGAAATGGTCAACCTGAAGAAAAACTTACTGTGATTCTAGTCACATTATCGTGTTTATCGTTTTGTTATACGCGTAAGGCCCCTCTCCCACTCGGGGAAAGGGGCCTTTGCTAAACCGTTTTTTACTTACCGGCGTCGCGGTCAGTTGCGGATTTCTCCGCCTCAAGTGCGCGCAGGGTCTCCACCTCTTCATGGTGGTTGTTGCGGGCAATCTCGTTACGGCGTGCTGTGATTTCCGGATCGTCAGCCTTGAAGATACCGGAGGTCTCGGAGTCTGCGTAGCCAAGCTCGTTGAGCTGCTTCGGTACTCGTGCGCCACCGTACTCAAGCGGAATTTGGTTGCCGTGCTCATCCACCGGACCGATGGGCTGGTGAACTGCCACGAACGCACCGTTCGGAAGGGTCTGGATCACACCGGTTGCAATACCGTGCTCCAGGACCTCACGGTCAGAGCGCTGGAGACCGATGCAGATGCGGTAGGTGATGAAGTATGCCAGCGGCGGCAGCACCAGCAAGCCGATGCGACCAATCCAGGTCATAGCATTCAGCGAAATCTGGAAGTGGTAGGCAAACAGGTCGTTACCACCTGACAGCGTGAGCAGCAGGAAGAAGACCAAGCCCATAACGCCAATGCCCGTGCGAACCGGAACATCGCGCGGACGCTGCAGCAGGTTGTGGTGCTCATCGTCGCCGGTGACCTTCTTTTCAATGAAGGGGTACGCGATCAGTGCGACGACCATGGCACCTGCCAGGAGCGCAACCCAGAACACACCAGGGATGGTGTAGTTGCCAAGGTAGAGCTCCCATGCCGGCATGACACGAGCAGCACCGTCAGTCCAGAGCATGTAGATATCAGGCTGTGAACCAGCGGAAACCTGGGACGGGTTGTACGGACCAATGTTCCAGATGGCGTTAATAGTGGTAACACCTGCCATCAAAGCCAGCACTGCGAAGACCACCATGCCGAAGCCAATTGCCTTGACTGCGAACACCGGCATAATACGGATGCCCACGACATTGTTCTCGGTGCGACCAGGACCCGGGAACTGGGTGTGCTTCTGGAACCAGACGAGCAGCAGGTGCGCCGCAATGAGCGCGAGGATGATGCCCGGGAGAATCAGCACGTGCAGGATGTAGAAACGATCCAGCATGAGGTCGGACGGGAAGTCGCCGCCAAACATAGCCCAGTGCAGCCAGGTACCGATGATCGGCAGACCCACGATGATGGCGGACATAATACGGAGACCCACACCGGAGAGCAGGTCGTCCGGCAGCGAGTAACCCATGAAGCCCTCGGCCATACCAAGCAGGATCAGGGTGGAACCGATGATCCAGTTAGCCTCACGTGGGCGACGGAACGCACCAGTGAAGAAGATGCGCATCATGTGGGCGAACATCGCCATCATGAACATCAGCGCGGCCCAGTGGTGCATCTGGCGGATGAACAGACCACCGCGGACTTCAAACGAGATGTCCAAGGCAGTTGCGTAGGCGCGAGACATCTCAACGCCGTTCAGCGGCAGGTAGCCACCTTCGTAGATAACCTTCGTAATGGAAGGGTCGAAGAACAGGGCCAGATAGACACCAGTCAGCAGCAAGATGATGAAGCTGTACAGCGCCATCTCACCGAGCATGAAGGACCAGTGGGTCGGGAAAACCTTGTTCAGCTGTGGGCGGAGAACGCCCGCGATTGTGAACCGCGAATCAGCGTTGTCCGCGGCTTTTGCGAGTTTCGTGCTCATTAGGACTTACGCTCCCAGAATGCCGGGCCAACGGGCTCAATGAAGTCCCCGCGGGCGATGAGGTAACCGTCTTCGTCGATGTCGATCGGCAGCTGCGGCAGAGCGCGTGCTGCCGGGCCGAACACCGGCTTGCCGTACTGCAACGCGTCGAACTGCGACTGGTGGCAGGGGCAAAGGATGCGGTTGGTCTGCGCCTCGTACAGAGACGTCGGACAACCGATGTGAGTACAAATCTTCGAGTACGCGTAGTAGTCGCCGTAGTGGAAGTCCTCCTGGCCCTCACGCTCAATTGCCTTCTCGGCATCAGCGGAGCGCAGGCGGATCAGCATGACGGCGTTACGCGGACCGTGCAGTGAGTGCATGTGCTGCTCGTAGACGTCACGCTCAGCGTCGTACTTGTCGCCATCGTTGACGTCTTCCTCGAGAAGCGGGAACACCGTCTCCATCGAAGCAGCATCCAGATCCTCCGGACGCATACGCACCAGGCGAGAAACACCAGCGGTGCTGTAGTGGTCGCCCTTACCGGTCTCATGCAGCTCCGCAATAGCGCCGGTGTCACGACCGAGGTACAGCTTGGTGCCGTTGCGGGCCATCGACCAACCCTGGGTCCACAGCGTGCCGTCACCCAGGTAGTTCATGTCATGACGCACACGCCACGGGTTCTTGATCAGGCCACCCATCGGAGCGATGATAGCCAAACCAGCCATCAGGCCAGCGCCACCAAGCAGCCCCTTCATGACCTTACGGCGACCAAGAGTGGAGGTCTGCCATGCATCATTAAGCAGAGCAGTGGTCGTACGACGATCCAACTCGGAGGAGCGACCATCGTGACGACGCTGGACTGCGACCTCTTCCGGGATGAACTTCTTCACGTACTGGATAATGGCGAAGCCAAGACCAGCAAGAGAGAGACCGGAGGTGAGACCCAACAGCGGGGTGTACAGCGAGTAAAGGAGCAGGCCTTCATCACCATGGAACTTTGCCTCCCACGGCCAGAACAGGTAGACGCCCAAGAAGGCGATACCCATAACAATGGAGATGATCAGCCAAGCCATGACGCCTGCGGCAGCACGCTTCTCAGCCGGGTCGTTTTCGATCGGCCAGCGCTCCTTGCGGTACGCAACCGTCACGTCATCGAGCTCGGTGCCCAGAGCAGCGAGCTCGGCATTGCTCATCTTATCGAGCTCAGCCTTGGTGTAGTTCTTCTTCACTTCATTGCTCATGAGCGCGATCCAATCCACATAGCAGCGGCGCCAACAAGAGTGACACCGATAATCCACATTGCCAGGCCTTCAGCAACCGGGCCGATGCCACCAAGTGCCCAGCCCGACGGGCTCGGGGTTTCCTTAGCGGACTTAATGAAGGCGATAATGTCGCGCTTCTCATCAGCGGTCAGCTGACGGTCGGAGAACTTAGGCATGTTCTGCGGACCAGTGAGCATGGCCTGGTAGATCTCCTGCTCGTTAGCAGGGTCCAGCACCGGCGCGTACTTACCGGAGGACAGTGCGCCACCACGACCGGTGAAGTTGTGGCAGGAGGCACAGTTCAGACGGAAGAGCTCTGAACCGCGGGCGACGTCGGCAGCCTGAATCGTGCCGTCGTAGTTCTTACCACGGAGCTCCTCCATAGCAATCGACCCATCCTCGTTGTACACGAGCTCTGGGCCACCGCCGTTAGCTGCAACATACGCGGCGATAGCGAGGGTCTGCGCCTCAGTGAAACGCGGCTTCTTACGCTCAGCCTGTGCGTCGTTGGACTTCATCGGCATACGGCCGGAGTTGACCTGGAAGTAGACAGCACCTTCACCGGTGCCGATCAGCGACGGTCCGCGATCCTTGACACCCTGCAGGTTTGCACCGTGGCAGGTAATGCAGGCGTAATCGTAAAGATCCTTGCCCTCTTGGATCATCGCCTGGTCGTCGCGCTGTGCGGTGGCAACCTGAGCATCCGGAGTCAGGGCTGCGGCCAAAAGGCCAGCACCCGTGAGACCGAAGGTCAGCGCCATGGCGCCAGCTGCGGACCGGCGCAACTTGCGGCGGTTCCGCGCCTTCTTTGGGGTGTTATCCATGTTGATCCCTTAGCGAAAATCGGTGTTCAGCTTCATCTGCACGCTGGGCGCGACTACTGAACGAGGTAGAGAGTAACGAACACGCCGATCCAAATAACGTCGACGAAGTGCCAGTAGTACGAGGTCACCATGGCGGCAGTTGCCTGCGCCGGGGTGAACTTCGACTTAGCCACGCGGAGCATCACCACGATGAAGGCGATGATGCCGGCAGTCACGTGAGCCATGTGGAAGCCGGTGATGATGTAGAACACCGAACCGTAAACGCTCGATTGCACGGTAACGCCGTGCATGATCATTTCGGCCCACTCGAAGGCGACGAGGCCCAGGAACACCACACCAAGAAGGATGGTTACCGTAAACCATTTACGAAGTCCGAAGACATCGCCCTTCTCGGCGGCGAACACGCCCAACTGTGAGGTCACCGAAGACGTCACCAGCACGATAGTGATGATGAGTCCGAAGACCACGTTGAGATTGGCCGTCTGGTTGGCCCAATCGCCGGTTTCCATGCCGTTCGCGCGCGACGTGAAGTACATCGCGAAGAGTCCGGCGAAGAACATCAATTCTTGGGCGAGGAACACGATCGTTCCCACGCTGACCATGTTCGGACGGTTCAGCGCAGGGAGACGCTCGGGTGAAGTCGCCATACCTGGGTTAGTTGTTGCAGTCGTCACGGAATCTAGTATCTCCCTTTTGAAGCCTAAAGTCACCTTGTTTACCCCCGAGTTTTTCATGTGAACACGGCAGTTAACCTCCCGATTTTCTTTGCAAATTTGGCGTGTTGGTGTCCAACTTTCGATGAAGAACTTGCTGGCACGAGTTTTTTCCTTACATCCCTGCAGGTCATGGCGCGCCAAATATTGGCTGATTTCCCTCAGCCCATTTTTCGCATTACGCCTCTTCCCAGAATTGGAGTTCCCAGAAATTCAAAGTAGTTCCCAAGTGTGATGGGATTCACATTTTCTGCCTGGCAAAACCCCGCTCGGTGCGAACTTTCGGTTGACCCCTCTTCGCACCATCTTTTGTTGGGCCTCGCCCTATTTAATAAGGAAAACCCCCACACCACAAGGGGTGCGGGGGCCAGCGTTCCAGTACAGCGTTAGTGTTTTTCGCGGGGGATACCGTACTGCAGGTTCAGCATCGTCGTTGCCCAGATGAGCACGACTGCGCCGAGAGCCAGCAGCCACAGCTGCCAGAAGGCGATCCCCAGAGCCATGAGGCCAACACCACCAGTCATGGCGGCCGGCCAGATGGAACCCGGCGAGAAGAAACCAAGGACACCTGCGCCGTCCTCAATCTCAGCTTCCTCCCAATCCTCCGGAAGGATATCGATGCGGCGCTCGGTGAAGTGCAGGTAGCCGCCGAGCATGAAGGCCAGTGCCGTGGCCAGGACGAGAGCGACACCGCCTGCCCACTCGTAACCCGAGAGGTAAGCATCGTCACCGATGTAGCTGGTTGCCACTGCGTAGATGACAGCCACGATGACAAAGAAGGTGCCGAGCGCGTAGAAGATCTTTGCTCCAGTTCCCATTTCTTTTCCCTAGCCTCTCTTAGACGTTCTGCACGGCATTGTTGTCGACAGCATTGTTGCCATCGCGGGTGCCGGTGCGGTCAGAGTTGAACGGACGGGTGGACGTTGCGTACGGAGCTTCGCCAATCGCCTCAAGGGCGTCAGCGTTTGAGGCTTCCGGGTTCTCATTACGGAAGCGCATGTACTCACGGAACTGGTCCGGCGTGACCGCGCGGATCTCAAAGTTCATCATTGCGTGGTAGGTACCGCACATTTCAGCACAGCGACCGACGTAGGCGCCTGGCTTCTCAATCTGCTCGATCTGGAAGCTACGCTGCTGCTGGTTGATTTCCGGGTGGACATAAGCATCGCGCTTGAACAGGAACTCCGGAACCCAGAAGGAGTGGGAGACGTCACCAGAAGCGAGACGGAACTCCACCGGAGTCTCGGTCGGCAGAACCAGAACCGGAATCTCCTCGGTAGTACCAATCGTCTCAATTAGGTTGTAACGCAGGAACGACTGGTCACTCATGGAGCGGCCGTGGATCGGGTTTGCGTTGTGGATCGACTCGTCGTCGAACTTGGATTCGTCCGCGAGCTTCTGGCGCTCAACATCCTGACCGTCATAGTCAGAGCCAGTCGGCGACAGCGAGGAACCAACCTGTGCGTAGCCGAACTTCCAGTTCCACTGGTACGCGGTGACGTCAACCGTCACTTCTGGATTCTTGTCCAGTGCGACAACCTTGGTCTGCGCCTGAACCGTGTAGAAGAACAGCACCATGACGATGATGATCGGAACAATGGTGAGTCCGAGCTCCAGTGGCACATTGTACTGCAGCTGCTTCGGGAACTCCCCGTGGCCCTTCTTCTCACGACGCTTGCCGTTCCAGGCAAAAATCGCGTAGATGAAGATGCCCCACATGATGATGCCGATGATCCAGGCTGCGAGCCAGACCCAGACCCAGAAGTTGTACATGCTGTGAGCCTCTGGGGTCACCGGATCCGGGAAGCCCATGTCGAGCAATTTCGACATGGAGCTCGGCGGTGCGACCTCACAGCCGGTAAGAGCAATGCCAGCCACAGCCAGAAGACCGGCGACGCCGAACTTCTTAGCTAGACCGCGGTTTTTTACCGTTTCCACGTGTGTCTGCCTTCCTGTCCACACTGATGAACGCTGTTAAACGCTTTTGAACGCTGTATGAAAGCTAATTAAAGCTGTGAATACCCTCCATGCTCCGTTCACCCCTTCGTAAGAAGAGCTGCATGCAGCAAAACAGAATATTCCTACCCAGTCAGAATAGTTGATCATTCGCGCATGTTTAACCTGCCCCATAAGCGCGTTGCCCCCGCCCACGCTTTCCCCGTGAAGTTTAAGGCCAAAGCACACCCCCGACATGGACAGATGGCGCACTTTACAGGCCATTACGTAACCGTGATCACAAATGCCTTCAATAAGATCAACCGGAAGTTGCACCCCTATCGGGGACGGGCTAAAGGTGGGGCGATCATTACCATTCATGCGCCACCCGCGCGGTGATTCTGCTACCCGCCTATCTGGCTTCTATTGTTGGGGGAGCTAATCACCCAATTCTTCCGTGAGTTAAGGAGCTACCCACCCATGTGCGGTCTACTCGCAATGCTGACCAGCAACTCAGATGCGCCCCGCTTTGTCGACGCTGCACAGAGGGCCCTCCCCTGCTTCCGTCACCGCGGCCCGGACGCTGCGGGCACATGGCATGATGATGACGCGGTCTTTGGTTTTAACCGCTTGGCCATCATTGATCTTGAGCATTCCCACCAGCCACTGCGTTGGGGGCCGGCCGATAATCCGGAGCGTTATGCGCTGACCTTCAACGGTGAGATCTACAACTACGTTGAGCTGCGCGAGGAGCTATCTGGTTACGGTTACACCTTTAATACTGAGGGTGACTCCGAAACCATTGTGGTGGGCTACCACCACTGGGGAGAGGAGGTAGTCAACCACCTGCGTGGAATGTTCGGCATTGTCATCTGGGATACCCAAGACAAGGTCATGTTCGCCGCGCGCGACCAGTTCGGCATCAAGCCCCTCTACTACGCCACCACGGAAGCCGGCACAGTCTTCTCCTCCGAAAAGAAGTCCATCCTAGAAATGGCTCCGGAACTCGGCCTGAACCTTGACTTGGACTACCGCGCCATTGAGCATTACGTCGACCTTCAATACGTGCCGGAGCCAGAAAGTCTGCACGCTGCTATTCGACGCGTCGAGTCCGGCTGCACCGTCACCCTCACACCCGGTGGCACCGTCGAGGCGAAGCGCTACTTCGCCCCGAAGTTCAACGTCATTCCGGTGAAGTCCGGCGAGGAGCAGAAGCTGTTCGACAGGATTGCGGCGGTGTTGGAGGATTCCGTCGAAAAGCACATGCGTGCTGATGTGACTGTGGGCTCTTTCTTGTCTGGTGGCATCGATTCGACAGCGATTGCAACGCTAGCCAAACGCCACAACCCAAACCTTTTGACCTTCACCACTGGCTTTGAGCGTGAGGGCTACTCCGAGGTTGACGTGGCTGCGGAGTCAGCGGCCGCGATTGGTGTGGAGCACATCGTCAAAATCGTCTCGCCCGAAGAATATGCTGACGCGATCCCGAAAATCATGTGGTACCTCGATGACCCAGTGGCTGACCCCTCGTTGGTACCGCTGTACTTCGTGGCACAGGAGGCCCGTAAGCACGTGAAGGTGGTGCTGTCCGGCGAGGGCGCGGATGAGCTCTTCGGTGGCTACACCATTTACAAGGAGCCACTCTCACTCGCACCGTTTGAGAAGCTCCCCTCCCCTCTTCTGAAGGGGCTCAACAAGCTCAGCCAGGTCCTGCCGGAAGGAATGAAGGGCAAGTCCCTGCTCGAGCGTGGCACGACCCCAATGGAAACCCGCTACTACGGCAACGCACGCTCCTTTAACTACCAGCAGCTAGAACGAGTTCTGCCGTGGGCGAAGCCGGAATGGGACCACCGTGAGGTGACCGCCCCGATTTACGCTGAGTCGACGGACATGGACTCGGTTGCGCGGATGCAGCACCTCGACCTGTTCACGTGGATGCGTGGCGACATCCTGGTCAAGGCCGACAAGATCAACATGGCGCACTCCCTTGAATTACGCGTCCCATTCCTGGACAAGGAGGTCTTCGCCGTCGCTGAAACCATCCCAGCAGATTTGAAGATCGCTCACGGCACGACGAAGTACGCGCTGCGCAAGGCCATGGAGCAGATCGTTCCCCCGCATGTCCTCCACCGCAAGAAGCTCGGCTTCCCGGTGCCCATGCGCCACTGGCTCGCAGGCGATGAACTGTACGGCTGGGCGCAGGACACTATCAACGAGTCCCAGACCGAGGACATTTTTGCCAAGGACCAGGTACTAGAAATGCTCAAGGAGCACCGTGACGGTGTCTCTGACCACTCACGCCGTCTGTGGACCGTCCTGGCCTTCATGGTCTGGCACGGCATTTTTGTCGAGCACCGCATCGATCCGGGCATTGAGCACAAGGACTACCCGGTCCAGCTCTAAGGAGGACCTGCTCATGTGGACCAAGAAACGAGTACTGACTATCATCGTCGCGATGCTCAGTGCGCTGCTCCTCGCAGTGGCTGCCCTGGTATTCGTCTATGGGCCGACGCTCACCGCGATGCTGACGGGCACCGCTCGTTTCGCAGGGACGCAGACGCCGAAGCGGTATAGCACGACGGTGCTCGCGCTCGCCGAACAGGGCATCTACGCCGACTCGGAGGAGTTCGAGGAAGCGAAAGCCCGCGCAAAGGAGGCTGCCAAGCAGGCAGACACGCTTTACGACGTCTATCCCGCCCTGGAGGACGCCGTCAAAGCTGCTGGAGGAAAGCACTCCCGGCTGATTGAACCTGATAACCCTAACCTCGGCTGGGCTATCGGGCAGAAGACGGAGCCCGCAGTCAGCGTCGAAGGCAGTGTCGCGGTGGCAACGGTGCCTGGCGTCGATCGGCACTCGGATGTGCAGGGGTACGCAGACTCGCTCGCAACAGGTCTTGCCGCCGCGCGTGATGGCGGGGCCTGTGCTGCGGTCGTTGATCTGCGTGGCAACGACGGTGGCGACATGGGGCCGATGGTCGCTGGACTCTCGTCGCTGTTGCCGGATGGCACGGTGCTCGAGTTCGTATCGCGGACGAACACCAGCCAGGTCACGGTCGAGGGAAACTCGGTGAGCGGCGGGGGCACGCCGCTCACGACAACTGGCGGGAAGTGGGAGGCGCCGGTGGCAGTCTTGGTCGATGGTGACACCGCTTCGTCGGGCGAGGCCACGATGCTGTCGTTCCGGGGACTTGAGCGCTCACAGAGTTTCGGCTCCCCTACCGCGGGCTACGCCTCGGCCAATATGGTGTACGACTTCCCGGATGGCAGCCTGCTGATGCTCACCATCGCGAAGGACAAGGCACGCACTGGTGAGGAGTTCGCTGAAGATCCGGTGCAGCCGGACGTCGAAACCGATGCGTCGTTAGAGCAAGCGAAGCAGTGGCTTGCGACCAAGCACGGCTGCCAATAATCCACGCAGACAAAACACCCCGCACTCCCCTCAATAATGAGGTGGGCGCGGGGTGTTGGCGTCGACAAGCTATTGCTTAGTTGAAGCTGTCGCCGCAGGCGCAGGAACCGCCGGCGTTCGGGTTATCAATGGTGAAGCCCTGCTGCTCAATCGTGTCTGCGAAGTCGATCTTCGCGCCGGACAGGTAAGGCACGCTCATCTTGTCCACGACAAGACGGACACCACCGACAACGTCGGACTTGTCGCCGTCTAAGTCACGGTCGTCGAAGTACAGCTGGTAACGCAAGCCGGCGCAACCACCAGGCTGGACGGCGATGCGCAAAGACAGGTCATCACGGCCCTCCTGATCAAGCAGCGCCTTAGCCTTGGCTGCTGCGGCCTCGGTGAGCTCTACGCCAGTGGCGGAAGTCGGTGCAGTCATGGATCGTCTCTCCTTGCCTTTATCGTGTTGGGTCCCGAGCCTACGCTGGCTTCCCGTTCGGATGCTAGTCCACCCTAATTTGTCCAGGTGAGACCCCTTTGTACCCCATAACGCACGGGTCCCTGCCCCGTATTCCCAATCGGATGAATTGATTTTGTAGCCTAGAGAGCGTGAAACTCCCCTGGCAGAAATCTGATGCGCCCGAGGCGCCCGCGACTAACAGCTCCTCTACCGCTGAGCCCACCACAGCTAGCGAGTCGGAGAAGAAGCTGCCGAAGGGCTACACCCCACCGAAGGGACGCCCGACACCGAAGCGCCATGAGCAGGAGATCAAGCGTGGTGTTGTGCGTGATCCGAACGCGATGAGTCGAGCTCAGGCTTCCCAGAAGCGCAAGGAAATGAAAGCTTCCATGTCCAAGGAGGAGTGGAAGGAATACAAGAAGCAGGAGCGCGCGCAGCGCCGTGCACAGAACAAGGACATCCAGGCGAAGATGGATGCTGGCGATGAGCGCTACTTGCTGGACCGCGATAAAGGTGAGGTCCGCCGCTACGTGCGTGACTGGGTTGATTCCAGGCGCTTCCTGTCCAACTTTGTCATGCCGGGTGCGCTTATCATGCTGGTGATCATGCTATTGGGCCAGTTCTTCCCGGAGGTTGCAGCGGCATTGTCAGTGGCTGCGATGGTGTTCATTCTTGCCACCTTCACGGAAGGCATCTTCATTGGCAAGCGCGCTAACAAGGCAGTGCGCGCCAAGTTCCCGGATTCCACGGAGACTGGTTTCGGTTTGGGCATGTATGCCGTTTCACGCGCTTTCCAGCCGCGTAACTGGCGCACACCGAAACCGCAGGTGGCTATCGGCGACAACGTCTAGGACTCACCGTGCGTTTCACTGACGGCTTCACTTTCCCTCCGGTCCCCTCCCCGGATCTGTCTGCACAAGCACGTGCGAAGGAAGCGATGACGCTCAACCCACGCGGTGCATCGTTTGGGCGTTTGGCCAGCATCGGCGCGTGGATGGCCGGGTGCCAGGGTGAGGCTCCTCCACGCCCAATCAAAACGTCACGTGTCATCATTTTCGCCGGTGATCACGGGATAGCTGAGCGTGGTGTGTCCGCGTTTACCCCGGAGGCGTCTCTTGTCCAGGCGGAGGAAATTAACTCTGGCGCGGCCCCCGTCAACACCTTGGCGCAGCGCGCAGACGCGTCGGTGCACTTGGTTGATGTGAGTCTGAACCATGACGCCGCAGCCATTCGTTCAGGTTCCGGCGGCATTGATGTCACCGATGCGATGACGGAAGAAGAATTCCTTGCCGCCGCGGAGCTCGGTGCCGCCACGGCGGATCGGGAGATTGATTCTGGCGTTGACCTGCTGGTCGCCGGTGACCTCGGCGTAGCCAATACGACGGTCGCCGCCGCCGTTTTAGGCACGCTCACCTTCACTGAACCGGTTGTCGCTGTGGGACGCGGCAGCGGGATCAATGATGAGGTGTGGAAGGTCAAGGTTGCTGCGGTGCGCGACGCCATGTTCCGCGCACGTGGTTTCCGGGATGATGTTGCCCGCGTTCTGCAAGCCATCTCCGCGCCGGACTTCGTTGCGCTTACCGCGTTCATTGCGCAATGCGCGGTGCGGCGTACACCCGTGCTTATCGACGGCGCCTACACCGCCCTCGCCGCCTACGTCGCCGAACGTGTTGCACCGGGCACCAAACAGTGGCTCATTGCGGGGCAGGTCAGCCCCGAGCCATGCACCACTATTTGTGTGCAGGCACTCGACCTGACACCGGTGGCCACGCTGAACATGTCCACCGGCCAAGGTGCTGGCGCTGCGGCGGTTCTGCCACTAATCATCTCCGCCGTTGAGCTGGTCGGCGATGAGATGCGCAGCGAAACCCCCTAAGCGTTCCGCCTACTTCGCAGGAACGAGGATGTGCAGCCACCCGTGGGTGTCTTCGAATTCACCACGCTGGATGGAGGTCAGGCGCTCACGCATCTTCATGGTGATCTCCCCTGCCTCGTTGCCATTGATAGTGAAGTCGACGTTATTGCCCACAACGTGCCCCACCGGGGTAATCACTGCGGCGGTACCGCACGCCATGGTTTCGGTTATGGCGCCGGAGGCCACGTCGTTCTTCCAGTCCTCAACAGAGATACGGGCTTCTTCGGTGGCGTAACCAAGGTCCTGCGCGACCTGCAGCAGGGACTGGCGTGTAATACCGGGCAGCAAGGAGCCGGACAGGGCTGGAGTGACCACCTTGGCGTCATCGCCGGAGCCGTATACGAACATGAGGTTCATGCCGCCCATTTCTTCGATGTACTTGCGCTCAATCGCATCAAGCCACACAACCTGATCACAGCCCTTCTCCTCTGCCTGCGCCTGAGCAAGCAGAGAAGCAGCGTAGTTACCAGCGAATTTGGCAGCACCGGTTCCACCCGGCGCGGCACGAACATAGTCCTCGCTGATCCACACCTTGACGGGGCTCACACCACCGGAGAAGTAGGCACCCGCCGGCGAAGCGATGAGGATATAGGTGTAGCTATCTGACGGGTGAACGCCCAGGCCTACCTGTGTGGAAATCATGAACGGACGCAGGTACAGGGATGCTTCCCCACCAGCGGCGGGCACCCAGTCCTGGTCGATGTCCACGAGTTGACGCAGGGACTCAATAAACACATCCTCCGGCAGCTCCGGCATGGCCAGGCGCTCTGCGGAGCGCTGCATGCGCTGCGCGTTCTGCTCCGGTCGGAAGGTCACAATGGTGCCATCGGCATGGCGGTATGCCTTCAGGCCTTCGAAGATGGCCTGGCCGTAGTGGAACACCATGCTGGCCGGGTCAAAAGAGAGATTTTCATAGGGGCGGACCTGCGCGTTGTGCCAGCCCTTGTCTTCGGTCCAGTCAATGGTGACCATGTGGTCGGTGAACTGCCTGCCAAACGCAGGGTTGGCAAGGATAGCGGCGCGCTCTTCAGCGGTGGCCGGGTTTTCATTCTTGGTCACGGTGAATTCCAGCTGTGTCATGCCTTTGAAGCATACTCCGCGGGTGAATACCACCAGCGTCAGTAGTATCGGGGCCAAGAAGAAAGACCTTTATTACAAGGAGGATCCAGCACCCCATGACTGTTTTGCCCCATTTCACTGACGTCTTGCCCTCGCACGGCCGTCTCGCACAGATCGAGTTTGCTATCGACGTTCCCGAGGGCGCCGCGCGCATCATCCCGGTGTCAGCCGGTGAGGGCCTGGAGCTGCCAGTCTCCCAGCTGACCACGGAGGGTCTCCTTGATGCATTGGAGGCTCTTGGCGCGAAAGGTTCCGCAGGTGAAGTGACCAAGACTGTGGTGGACGGCACTCTGTTCATTGCTGTGGGTCTGGGTGATACCGATGGGCCGCATTCCACCGAAACTGCCGTGCGCCGCGCGATGGGTTCTGCTGCACGTGCACTCAAGGGCTCGGAGCACGCTGTTGTGACTGCCGATTTTGGTGTCCGTCCCGTGGTGGAGGGTCTCCTGCTGGGCGGGTACGCCTACGAGGGCCTGAAAACCAAGGACAACACAGACGGGGATGAGACGAACAACTCCACGCTCGTCACCGTCGTGGGCAAAAAAGAGGACCGCGCTGACTTCGAGGCTGCTGTGAGCATCTGCCACGCAGTGGCACTCGCCCGTGATCTAGTGAACACCCCCTCCAACCTGCTCTACCCCGCCAACTATGCAGAGCTCGCACGCACCGTGGGTGAAGCAGCTGGTCTGACAGTGGAGGTCCTCGACGAGAAGGACCTGGAGGACAAGGGTTTCGGCGGCATCACGGCCGTGGGCCAGGGATCGGACAACCCACCGCGCTTGGTACACCTGACCTGGGCACCGGAGGGTGCTGAGACGTCGGTGGCGCTCGTCGGCAAAGGCATCACCTTTGATACCGGCGGTATCTCCCTGAAGCCGGCGTCCGGCATGGAGCAGATGGTCATGGACATGGGCGGTTCTGCTGCTGTGCTTGCCGCCACGTGTGCTGCCGCTGCGTTGAATGTACCGGTCCGTATTGATGCGTGGATGGCCATGGCGGAGAACATGCCGTCTGGTTCGGCCCAGCGCCCCGGCGATGTGATTACCCATTACGGGGGGATCACCAGCGAAGTGATCAATACCGATGCGGAGGGCCGTTTGGTTCTGGCCGATGCGATTGCGCGGGCCAGTGAGGACAACCCGGACTACCTCATCGAAACCTCCACGCTCACCGGTGCGCAGATGGTGGCGCTGGGTAAGCGCACCTTCGGCGTCATGGGTTCGGACGAGTTGCGCGATGCCATCGCAGA
Organism: Corynebacterium sp. MSK041; assembly: GCF_030232265.1. Taxonomy (GTDB): domain Bacteria; phylum Actinomycetota; class Actinomycetes; order Mycobacteriales; family Mycobacteriaceae; genus Corynebacterium. The sequence goes on along the minus strand of NZ_JASPJK010000001.1, from coordinate 198,043 downwards.
AACTGCCCGTGAACTAGACGAGCCGGGATGGGCAATGCCGATGTTGGAAGAGCACGATGAGGAGATTAAGTCCGCCGTCGCTGACATCAAGAACACCAACCCGGACCGCTTCGGCGGGATGGAGTTCGCCGCCACATACCTAGCCATGTTCGTGGGTGAAGGTATCCAGTGGGCGCATATCGACGTTGCCAGCCCCGCCTGGAACACCGGCGGCGCCTACGGCTTCACGCCGGCCCGCGCAACGGGTGTACCAGTCCGCACCATCGTGGATACGCTCACGCAGCTGGCCGCTAAGAAGTAAAAAGTGTGTCTGCCACCGTGGCCACCGTGGAGGATGAAGGGGACCAGGGGATCCTTGGCCGCTTTCCTTCTCCGGGGGTGTGTAAAAATTTACAACGCGAAAAATCGGCTCGAATGAAACCCCTGGTAGACAATTTCTATAGCTCAATAGTTTCCGGCGCAATGTAAGATTTTACACCGGGAATGGGCACCCAAGGCTAACCGTGGCACAGGAGCGCCAGGCCCTAGTTGTTTGCAAGTGTGTCTCCAGCGGGTTAGATGCACTTTTTGCTACCTAACCCCAGCTTTCTGCCGAGTAGAACCTCTATGAATTAGGGTCCTCGCCGCGCTCAAACTTAGCGCGACGTTCCCTTTGTTCAGCCCTCTTGCGCAGGATGCGCTCCTGTTCAATGCGTTTGCGCATGCGGTCGGGGTAGCCGGTCTCTTCGACGTCGTAAAGCGGAATGCCCAGCAACTTGCTCACCGCATCAATTCCCTTCGGACCCCCAATTTTGCGGCGCGTGTACTCCCCATTTTCAGCGACGAGCACGACAGACATCTCATTAACCATCGTCTCCGGCTCAACAAACCCCTCCACGAACCCTTTATCCGCCACCCACGCCTTCAGATACTGGGCATCTTCCGGGCGCACGGTCTCCCCCGGACCACGCGGCGGCTTGAAAGCAGAGGGCTTCTTGCGGGAGCCAAAGAGATTAAACACGCACCACATCTTATGCCACGTGATTCCCAACCCCTCACTATTCGAACACGAAAATGGCGAAGCGGGTACGCTAGGTGCGGATAAACGTCTGCAAAGTTGTAGAGGAGACTCAAACATAATGGCTCACTCAGTTGAGATGCCCGAGCTGGGCGAATCGGTCACCGAAGGCACCATCACCACCTGGCTGAAGTCTGTTGGTGACACTGTTGAGGTCGACGAACCGCTGCTCGAGGTCTCCACAGACAAGGTCGACACGGAAATTCCCTCCCCCGTATCGGGTGTTCTGCTTGAGATTAAGGCAGAGGAAGATGACACCGTTGAGGTGGGTTCCGTCATCGCCATCGTGGGGGACGCGGATGAGAAGCCGTCCTCCGATGACTCCGGCGATTCCGCCAAGGCCAACGAACCTGCCGAGGAAGAGCCGGAGCAGGAAGAGCAAAAGGCAGAGGAACCAAAGGAAGAAGCTCCGTCTGCCGGCTCCGGCAACGCCACCGATGTGGAGATGCCAGAGCTGGGCGAATCGGTCACCGAAGGCACCATCACCACCTGGCTGAAGTCTGTTGGTGACACTGTCGAGGTCGACGAACCGCTGCTCGAGGTCTCCACCGACAAGGTCGACACCGAAATCCCATCCCCGGTTGCAGGCACCATCGTGGAAATCCTCGCCGAGGAAGACGACACCATCGAAGTCGGCGCAGTCATCGCCCGCATCGGCGACGCCAACGCAGCACCCGCCAAGGAAAAGCCGAAGGCAGACGAGCCAAAGGCCGACGAACCTGCCGAGGAAGAGCCGAAGGCAGAGGAACCGAAGGAAGAAGCTCCGTCTGCCGGCTCCGGCAACGCCACCGATGTGGAGATGCCAGAGCTGGGCGAATCGGTCACCGAAGGCACCATCACCACCTGGCTGAAGTCTGTTGGTGACACTGTCGAGGTCGACGAACCGCTGCTCGAGGTCTCCACCGACAAGGTCGACACCGAAATCCCATCCCCGGTTGCAGGCACCATCGTGGAAATCCTCGCCGAGGAAGACGACACCATCGAAGTCGGCGCAGTCATCGCCCGCATCGGCGACGCCAACGCAGCACCCACCAAGGAAAAGCCGAAGGCAGACGCGCCCAAGGCCGACGAATCTGCCGAGGAAGGGCCGAAGGCAGAGGAACCGAAGGAAGAAGCTCCGAAGCAGGAAGAGAAGCCTGCCGAGGCACCGAAGGCAGAGGCACCGAAGACTGAAGCGCCGAAGACCGTGGACAACGGTGGCAAGGTTCCGTACGTCACTCCGCTGGTGCGCAAGCTCGCAGAGAAGCATGGCGTGGACCTGAACAGCATTGAGGGCACCGGTGTTGGCGGGCGCATCCGTAAGCAGGATGTCATCGCTGCTGCTGAGGGTGGCGCAACTGCTGCATCTGGTGCTGCTGAGGCTAAGGATTCTGGTCCGCGTGCACGTTGGTCCACCAAGTCCGTGGACGCGGCCAAGGCTGAGCTCATTGGCACCACGCAGAAGGTCAACCGTATCCGTGAGATCACGGCTTCCAAGATGGTTGAGTCGCTGCAGACCACTGCACAGCTCACCCACGTCCAGGAGGCAGACGTCACTCGCGTGGCGGAGCTGAGGAAGAGTGTGAAGCCGGCATTCGTCGATAAGCATGGCGTGAACATCACGTACCTGCACTTCTTTGTGAAGGCCACGGCCGAGGCATTGGTGCAGCACCCGAACGTCAATGCGTCCTACAACGCGGAGACCAAGGAGATCACCTACCACGACACGGTCAACATTGGCATCGCTGTGGATACCCCGCAGGGCCTGCTGGTTCCGGTGCTGAAGAATGCTCAGGACATGTCTCTGGCTGATATTGCCAAGGGCATTGCGGATCTGGCTGAGCGTGCACGCAACAAGAAGCTGCGTCCGTCTGACCTGGCCGGCGCAACCTTCACGGTGTCCAACATTGGCTCCGAGGGTGCACTGCTAGATACCCCGATCCTCACCCCGCCGCAGGCCGGCATCCTGGGCACCGCCGCTATTCAGAAGCGTCCGGTGATTGTGACGGAGGAGGGCATCGACTCGATTGCTATCCGCCAGATGTGCTACCTGCCATTCACCTACGACCACCAGCTGGTTGATGGTGCGGATGCAGGTCGCTTCGTGTCCACTATCGTGGACCGCATTGAGGTGGGCGACTTCGAGGCTGATCTGGATCTCTAGGGTTTCGCTTTCTCCTAAGTAAGTGCCGGTTCCCCGTCGTGGGGCCGGCACTTTTCATGTTGTGAACTCCCTTTGAGGTTCTCTGCACGCTCGCATGAGAGAGTCTCTACACTTGTTCAGTGATCGCAACTAACTACATGCAAGGAGTGCAGTCAGCGTGGATTACATCTCTCGCCATATCGGTCCGACGGATAGCGAACGCGCAAAGATGCTCGACATCGTGGGGTACGGCTCGATTCAGGAGCTTGTCGACGCAGCGATGCCGCCAGGGATTCTTGCCAAACAGCCGTTGAACCTTCCGCCCGCATTGACGGAGAAGGAAGCGCAGAACCGCCTGCGTGAGCTGGCTGCTAAGAACACGGTGCTGCGCGCCTTCCATGGCCAGGGCTACTCCTCCACTGTGACTCCGCCGGTGATTCGCCGTGGCGTGGTGGAAGATGCTGGCTGGTACACGGCCTATACGCCGTACCAGCCGGAGATTTCACAGGGCCGCCTTGAGGCACTGCTGAACTTCCAGACGATGGTGCAGGACCTGACTGGTCTGCCGATGGCGAATGCGTCGCTGCTGGATGAGGCTTCCGCGGTGGCTGAAGCCATTGGTCTCATGGCACGTGCGGTGAAAAAGGGCCGCCGTGTCTTGCTGGATTCTCGCCTGCACCCGCAGGTGATCAATGTTGCTGCGGAGCGTGCTCGCGCACTCGACCTTGAGGTTGAGGTCACCGCACTGGATTCCAACCTCGTGGGAGAGGACTTTGTTGGTGTTGTGATCGCATATCCGGGCACGGAGGGCGACATTGCTGATCCACGCCCGGTGATCGAGGCCATCCATTCCCGCGGTGGTCTGGCCACCGTTGTGGCGGATCCGTTGGCGCTGCTGCTCTTGGAAGCCCCGGGCACGATGGGCGCAGACATTGCTGTGGGCACCACGCAACGCTTCGGTGTGCCACTGTTCTACGGTGGCCCGCACGCCGCATACATGGCTGTGACGGACAAGCTGAAGCGCCAGATGCCTGGCCGCCTGGTCGGTGTGTCCGTCGACGCGGAGGGTTACCCTGCCTACCGCTTGTCCCTGCAGACTCGTGAGCAGCACATTCGCCGTGAGAAGGCGACCTCCAATATTTGTACCGCCCAGGCGCTGCTCGCGGTCACTGCCTCCATGTACGCCGTGTACCACGGCCCGGAAGGCCTCAAGGAGATTGCGCAAGCGGTACATGAGTGGGCGGGGCGCTTTGCGCGCTCGATAAGCGCCGGCGGCCTTGACGTGAAGCACGAGAAGTTCTTTGACACGGTAGCTGTCTCCGTGCCTGGCCGTGCGCAGCAGATTGTGGATGAGCTGGCAGAAAACGGCTACCTGGTGCGCGCGATTGATGCAGATACCGTCGGCGTGAGCTTTGGCGAAGACACTGATGAGGCTGATCTGGTGGCACTGCTCGCTGGCTTTGGCATCAAGGATGCGCCGACTGCTGAAGCGGGCTCGCACCTGCCACAGGAGTTGGAGCGCACCACGGATCTACTCACGCACGAGGTGTTCAACACCCACCACTCCGAGACGATGATGATGCGCTACATTCGCTCGCTCGGTGACAAGGATCTGGCGCTGGATCGCACGATGATTCCGCTGGGCTCCTGCACGATGAAGCTCAACCCGACTGCAGGCCTGGAGGCCATCACCTGGCCGGGCTTTGCCAATGTCCACCCGTTCACGCCGGACAAGTACACGGAGGGCTGGCGCGAGCTCATCGATGAGCTGACGGGCTGGCTCGTGGAAATCACCGGCTACGACGCAGTGTCTGTCCAGCCAAACTCCGGCGCAACGGGCGAGCTCGCTGGTCTGCTGGCTATGCGTCGCTACCACGTGGCAAACGGCGACACCGAGCGCGATATCTGCCTCATCCCGGCATCCGCGCACGGCACGAACGCGGCGTCCGCAACGCTGGCAAACCTGCGCGTCGTGGTTGTGGCAACCGCACCGGATGGTTCTATTGACATGGAGGACCTGGACAAGAAGCTGGAGCAGTACGGCGACCACGTTGCTGCCATCATGATCACCTACCCGTCCACCCACGGTGTGTACGAGGACACGGTGAAAGAGGTGGCTGACAAGGTCCACGCTGTTGGTGGCCAGGTCTACATCGACGGCGCCAACATGAACGCACTGACTGGTCTGGCCCGTCCGGGTGATTTCGGTGGTGACTGCAGCCACCTGAACCTGCACAAGACCTTTACCATCCCGCACGGTGGTGGTGGCCCGGGCGTTGGCCCGATTGGTGTGGGCGCCCACCTGGCACCGTTCCTGCCGTCTGACCCGCAGGCAGTGGATGGCAGCAATGCTGGCGATGAGGCCCCGCAGGGTGCTGGTGTGCCGATCGCAGCAACCACCTACGGTTCGGCTGGTGTACTCCCGATTTCTTGGGCGTACATCGCCATGTCCGGCGCTGACGGCCTGGCGTCTGCAACCCGCAACGCCATCCTCAACGCCAACTACGTAGCACATGAGCTCAATGAGCCCTTCCCGGTCCTCTACACAGGCAACGCTGGCCTGGTGGGCCACGAGTGCATCATTGACCTGCGCGAGATCACCGAGCAGTCTGGCGTAACTGCCGCTGATGTGGCTAAGCGTCTGGTGGATTACGGCTTCCACGCCCCTACCCTGGCATTCCCGGTGGCCGGCACTCTCATGATTGAGCCAACTGAGTCGGAGGATCTGGAGGAGCTCAACCGCTTCATCACCGCAATGCGTTCCATTCGCGCGGAGATCCAGGAGATCATCGACGGCAAGGTTGCCTACGAGAACTCCGTGGTCCACCACGCACCATTCACCGCCCGCAGCCTCATCGCGGGTGACTGGGACTACCAGTTCAGCCGCCAAAAGGCCGCCTACCCAGTGGACACCCTGCTGACCAACAAGTACTTCCCGCCAGTGCGTCGTATCGACGAGGCTTATGGTGACCGCAACCTCGTGTGCGCCTGCCCGCCGCCGGAAGCCTTCGACATTGAGCAGCCCGAAGCCTAACCACCGCTGTTGAACACGGATTAAGACAAGGAGTAACTGATATGCCGCAATCACCTTTGTTTGCCACCCATGAAAAGTTGGGGGCACACTTCACTGACTTTGGTGGCTGGACTATGCCGCTGAAGTACGGCAAGGAGCTCGAAGAACACCGCGCTGTGCGCGAGGGCGTGGGTATCTTCGACCTGTCCCACATGGGCGAGATTGATGTGAAGGGCCCTGAAGCAGGCGCGTTCCTGGATTACGCACTGATTTCTTCCATGTCCAACCTGCAGGTTGGCAAGGCGAAGTACTCCATGATCGTCAACGAGGATGGTGGCATCCTGGATGATTTGATCACCTACAAGTTCGCTGATGACCACTACCTCGTTGTCCCCAACGCAGGGAACTCGGATGTGGTGTGGGCTGCGTTCCAGGAGCGCGTAGACAGCTTCGATGTGGAGATCCGCAATGATTCTCAGGCCATCGGGCTCGTCGCAGTGCAAGGTCCGCGCTCACTCGAGGTGCTCGAACCGCTTCTCGACGGCTCCCCGGCCGACCTCGCCTACTACTCCGGCGCCTGGATGAACCTGAACGCAACTAACGGTCAGACCGTTGAGGTCTTCGTTGCCCGCACCGGCTACACGGGTGAGGACGGCTTCGAGCTGTTCTGCCAGAACGACGACGCTCAGGCCGTGTGGGATTCTGTCATCGACCACGGCACCCCCTGTGGCCTGGCAGCGCGTGATTCCCTGCGCTTGGAGGCTTCCATGCCGCTTTACGGCCATGAACTCTCCCTGGCCATCACTCCAGTGGAAGCCGGCATGAGCCGTGCCTTTGCCAAGAAAGAAGCTGACTTCGTGGGCAAGGCCGCTCTGACTGGCCGCGAGCCGTCCGTGGTCATTGCTGGCCTAACCTCGGAGGAACGCCGTGCAGCCCGTGAAGGCGCGGCAATCTTCCTCGCCGGTACGGACGAGCAGATTGGCACCGTCACCTCTGGTCAGCCCTCCCCCACTTTGGGCCACCCGGTAGCTTTGGCGCACATTGCGCCCAACCATGCCACTGTGGGAACTAAGGTGGATGTGGACATCCGGGGTAAGCGGTATGCCTACACCATCAGCGACACCCCCTTCTACTCCCGAAAGGACAAGTAACTATGTCTGATCTGCCCCAGGAATTCTCCTACTCTGAGGACCACGAATGGATCAATGCTGCTGCTGATGCAGTGGTAGGCCAGACCGTGCGCATCGGCATCACGTCTGTTGCTACGGAGCGTCTCGGTGAGATTGTCTTTGCTGAGCTACCGGCCGTCGGCGACACCGTGGAGGCTGGTGAGACGTGTGGTGAGGTGGAGTCCACCAAGTCCGTCTCCGACCTGTACTCCCCTGTCACCGGTACCGTCACCGCAGTCAACGAGGAGATTGAGGACAACTACGAGATCATCAACAACGACCCCTTCGGTGAAGGTTGGCTGTTCGAGGTTGAGGTCGAGTCCGCTGGTCCGCTCTTGACTGCGGATGAGTACGCTGCCGCTAACGGCGTGTAAGTTTCCGCGGGGGCTACCATGTAGTGCATGACAGCCCCCCGCGAACCATTCTTTCCGGCCGATAGGTCAATCCGAGCCTCAGATTCCCCACTTGACGTGCGGGAACTGGGGCTTGTTGATTATGAGGAAACGTGGCACCTCCAAGCCGAACTCGCCGCTCAACGCGCCGATGACGCCATCGGTGACACTCTGCTCGTGCTCCAGCACCCCAGCACGTACACCGCCGGAAAGCGCACACAACCGGAAGACATGCCGGACAATGGGCTGCCTGTGGTCCAGGTTGACCGTGGCGGGCGCATCACCTGGCATGGTGAGGGCCAGCTAGTGGTGTACCCGATCATCAAACTCGCCGATCCAGTCGATGTCGTTGACTTCGTCCGTCGCATCGAAGAAGCCATGATCGCCACCATCCGCGAGTTTGGTGTGGAAAAGGCCGGGCGTGTCGACGGCCGCTCCGGCGTCTGGGTCCCCGCCGACGAATACCGCCGCGACCGCAAAGTCGCCCAGATTGGCATCCGCATCACCCGCGGAGTGACCATGCACGGTCTATCCATCAACTGCAATAACACTCTGGACTACTTCGGGCACATCGTGGCCTGTGGCATTAACGACGCAGACGTGACCACGCTTAGCCTCGAAACGGGGCGGGAGGTGACGCCGGGGGATGTGGCGCCGAATGTCGTCGATAAGCTGGCCAGCGCTTTTAGTGGCAAGCTGCAGGTAACGGACCACACAATCGCTTCTGGCAACGCCAAGGGATAAGGTGGACCGCGTGACTGCAGCAAATGAAGGACGCAAGCTACGCCGAGTAGAAAAGCGCAACGCGCAAACCCCGATCGAATCCAAGCCACGCTGGATCCGCAACGCGGTGAAAACCGGCCCCGAATACGAGGACATGCGCCGCAAGGTTAAGGGTGCCTCGCTGCACACCGTGTGCCAAGAAGCTGGCTGCCCCAACATCCATGAGTGCTGGGAATCCCGTGAGGCCACCTTCCTTATCGGTGGAGCCAACTGCTCCCGCCGCTGTGACTTCTGCCAGATCAACTCCGCGAAGCCGGAGCCGCTGGACGTGGAAGAACCGCAGCGCGTCGCGGAATCCGTGCGCGAGATGCAGCTGAACTACTCCACCATCACCGGCGTGACCCGCGATGACCTGGAAGATGAAGGCGCCTGGTTGTACGCCGAGGTTGTACGCAAGATCCACGAGCTCAACCCGCACACCGGCGTGGAAAACCTCACCCCGGACTTCTCCGGCAAGCCCGATCTGCTGGCTCAGGTCTTCGAAGCCGAGCCGGAGGTGTTCGCCCACAATCTGGAGACAGTCCCGCGCATCTTCAAACGCATCCGCCCTGCCTTCCGCTACGACCGTTCACTGGAGGTCATTCGTGCAGCGCGTGACTACGGGCTGATCACCAAATCCAACCTCATCCTCGGCATGGGTGAAACCCGTGAGGAGGTCCTGCAGGCGCTGGAGGACATGCAGGATGCCGGCACTGACATCATCACCATCACCCAGTACCTGCGCCCCGGACCGCAGTTCCACCCGATTGAACGCTGGGTGAAGCCGGAGGAGTTCATCGAGTACCGCGATGCTGCTTATGACATGGGCTTCGCCGCCGTCATGTCCGGCCCGCTCGTGCGTTCCTCCTACCGCGCCGGCAAGCTCTACGTCGAGGCCATGAAGTTCCACGGCCGCGAACTGCCGAAGAACCTCAAGCACCTCGCGGAGACCTCCCAGGGCGCTGCCGACCAGGAAGCCGAGACCCTGCTGAACAAGTACGGTCCGTCCCAGGACACCCCCGTCGTGTCCGCTGGTCGCCCGGCTGTCGGGCTTGGCTTGCCGGGCATCGGTGCTAAGTAGGGTCTAGCGAGCCTCCTTCAGCGCCAAATCTAGCTTTTAAGAACCAGCTTATCGGCCCAAAACGGGTCAAAAGCTGGATCTAAAAAGCGGGTTTTACACAGAACGGCCCCCACCCAAGAGCAGTTCAGTTTCTCGGGTGGGGGCTGCTGCGTTAGTAGAGGCTAGCGGTAAGCCTTACTTCTTAGACACCGGGATGTTGGAGCCGATCTTCCAGGCATCCGGGTTGTCGCGGCTGATGTCCGTGCCGCCGTCCTTGAACAGCGGACGGTCCAAAACCACAGACGGGATATCAAAGGCGTCCACGAGGACCTCAGACCATGGGCCGAGGGAGTCGACCAGGTCATTGATCGCGGCGCGAGCAGCCTTGACGCGGCCGGAGGAGAGAACGTTCTGCTCCTGGTACCAGCCAGCGTTTCGGATGATGGTGTCGAAGACGAACAGGTGACGCACCTGCTCAAACACTGCGCGTTCAGGAGAGCCGACCGGCAGGGAGCGCTCAGCCTCGATCATTGCCTGAACCATGAGGTTCTCAATGTAGGCCCATGCGGCGTTGAGCATGTGGTCCTGAGCCTTGTCAATGACCTTTGCGCCTTCTTCACGGGACAGCTTGCGTGCGCCCTGGATACGGCGGATCAGGGAGCGCATGACCAGCTGCTCGCGGAGCTGGACAACTTTGAGCTGGTAGTCAGCGTCGAAGAGCGATGCTTCCTCGCCGGAGAAGGTGTCCACCACGGTCTGAACAGTCGAGCCCAGGCCAGCGCGGCTGCGGACGATGTCACTGACGTTGGTGGCAGCGAACTTCACAATGTCCATGGCGGATGGGTTAGCCAGCTCACTGGTGTACGCGGTGAGCAGGTTCTTGCCGGCCAGCTGCAGCAGAACGGTGTTGTCGCCCTCGAACGTGTTGTACACGTCTGTGTCTGCGCGGAAGGTGGTCAGGAGGTTCTCCGACATGAAGCCGGCACCACCACATGCCTCACGGCACTCCTGGATGGTGTCGGTTGCGTGCTCGGTTGCCATTGCCTTGAAGGCTGCAGCCAAGGTTTCCATCTCGCGGGAGGCGAGCTCTTGCTGCTTGGTCGGGTTGGTCACAGACCACTCACCCGTTGCCTGGCGGGAAGTCTGATCCGCATAACGCTGGGTCAGCTGATTCTGCAGGATCTGGATGGCGTAGGTGCGAGCCAGCGGAATGATCAGGCGGCGACGGTGCGCGCGGTAATCAATCAGCTTGTCCTCAGTACCAGTGTCGCCGTAGTCGAACTGGCGACGCTGGTGTGCGTACTTCACTGCGATAGCCAGGGAGGACTTAGTGGCACCTGCGCCAGCAGCACCCACGGCGATACGTCCACGAATCAGGGTGCCCAGCATGGTGAAGAAGCGGCGGTTCTTGGACTCGATCGGGGAGGTGTAGTTGCCTTCCTCGTCGACGTCACCGAATTGGTTGAGCAGCGCCTCACGCGGGATGCGGACATTGTCGAAGGTCAAGGTGCCGTTATCAACGCCGAGGAGGCCGCCCTTGTGGCCGTGGTCGCCGATAACAACGCCTTCAACCGGGGAACCATCATCCTCGCGGATGCGCACCACGAAGCAGTGCACGCCGTGGGACTCTTCCTCGCCCGGGGTGTACAGCTGAGCAAAGACAGCGGACCAACGGCCATCACGCGCGGTGTTGCCAATGTAGACCTTGGTGGCGGATGGAGTCGGAGTGTTGATGACAAACTCCTTGGTCTCCGGGTCATAGGTAGCCGTGGTCTCCAAATCCTGAACGTTGGAGCCGTGGCCGCGCTCGGTCATGCCGTACGAGCCAAGCTTGGACAGGTCCATCGCGCCCTGCGCGTATTCGCGGTGACGCTCGGTGCCCAGCACGTCAACAGCGCCACCCCACAGGCCGAACTGCACACCAGACTTAATAGCCAGGGAGCCATTGAACTGGCCCAGCAGGTCCAGGCCCAAGATACCCACGTGGGCCTCACCAGAGCCACCGTTGGCCTTGGAGAAGGCAGTCTGCATCATGCCGGAGGTGGCCACCATCTTGACCTTCTCCAGCAGCGCTGCGCGGATCTCCTCGATGGAGCCCTCGATCATCGGCAGAGCTTCTTCGCGGTTGAGCTGCTCGCGGATGTTGTCCTTCTCGGTCTCCCACGCGCCGTCGAGAAGCGACTTCAGCTTGCCCGCAACAGCGGTGTCTGGAGTTTCCGGAAGAGTCTGCGGTGAGCGGGACTCCGGCTTGGCCTTACGGCCACCTTTTTCTTCAGGAGAGGTCATAGGTTCTCATTCCTTTACTGACGAAGAGATTGACGGGGATGAAGTTATTTCGAGGTGCTTAGCGCTCGAGGATTGCTACGACGCCCTGGCCACCTGCAGCACAGACGGATACGAGGGTGCGGCCGCCACCGTTTTCCTCCAGCATCTTCGCTGCGGAAGCAAGGATGCGTGCACCGGTTGCTGCGAATGGGTGGCCAGCTGCGAGGGAAGAACCCTTGACGTTGAGCTTGGAGCGGTCGATGGCACCGAGCGGCTTATCCAGGCCGAGGCGCTCGCGGCAGTAGGTCTCGTCTTCCCATGCCTTGAGGGTGGCCAGCACCTGGGAAGCGAATGCCTCGTGGATCTCGTAGAAGTCAAAGTCCTGGAGGGTCAGACCGTTGCGCTCCAGCAGACGCGGGACAGCGTAGGTCGGAGCCATGAGCAGGCCGTCCTTGCCGGACACGAAGTCAACTGCAGCCAGCTCGGAGTCAACCAAGTACGCCTTAACCGGCAGGTTGTGCTCCTTTGCCCACTCCTCGGAAGCGAGCAGCACGGATGCTGCGCCGTCAGTCAACGGGGTGGAGTTACCAGCCGTCATGGTGGCGGTGCCACCGTGCTGCTCTGCGTCCTTCTTGCCAAAGACCGGCTTGAGGCCAGCCAGCTTCTCCACCGTGGAATCCGGACGGAGGTTGGTGTCGCGGTTGACACCCAGGTACGGAGTCAGCAGGTCGTCGAAGAAGCCTTCCTCATACGCCTTAGCCAGGTTCTGGTGGGATGCTGCTGCGAGCTCATCCTGTGCTTCACGGGTGATCTCCATCTCGCGCGCGGTGATCGCTGCGTGCTCACCCATGGACAGGCCGGTGCGCGGCTCACCGTTTTGCGGCTGCTCCGGAGCAAGCTGGTTCGGACGGATGGAGCCGACGAGCTTGAGCTGATCCTTGGTGGACTTTGCGTTGGACAGACGGATCAGGGTCTTACGCAGGCGGTCGTTGACAGCCAGCGGAGCATCCGAAGTGGTGTCCGCACCACACGCAATACCGGACTCGATGCGGCCGAGGGCAATCGCGTCAGCCACCTGAATAGCGGAGGTCAGGGAGGTACCGCAAGCGTGCTGCAGATCAAATGCCGGGGTGGTGGAAGAAAGCTCCGAACCAATCACGGACTCACGCACAAGGTTGAAATCACGGGCGTGCTTGAGCACTGCGCCACCGACGACGAGCCCTAGCTCCTCATCCTGGAGACCGTAACGTGCCACGAGGCCGTTGAGGGCCGACGTGAGCATGTCCTGGTTGGAAGCGTTTGCGTATTCCTTGTTGGAACGCGCGAAGGGAATACGGTTACCACCAAGGATGGCTACTTTACGGGGTACATTCATGCTTGTTTTTCCTGCTCTTCCGATGAATGGTTGCGATAATCCGATGTGTCACCGCGATTATCTGAGGACGTATGTACTGTACTTTACAAAGTTAATCCTTTGTAAGGTTCGTCACCTTAGTGATCTTATAATAGTATCCGACACAGAGCTACCGCTTTGAAAGCGGTGCGCGCTGCAGACAAGAATGCCTATCTATATAAGGAGAAAATAGTGGCATCTAAAGGCCTCCTCGAACAGTTCATCAACTCCCCCGCCGCGGCAAAGCTGGGCGTCCCGCAGGGTTACCCGCTGCGTCGCTACAAGCAGGGCGAGCCACTTCTGCACGGCCCCGTCGTGGTTGGCGGCAATGGTCGCCTGGTGGAGCAGCTCACCACACTCCTCGAGGGCCCATACAAGCTCCTGAAGGCTGAAGCTGATACGAAGCGCGCGGGCATTGTGTTTGACGCGACCTCCCTGTCCAAGCCGGAGGAGCTGGAGGAGCTGTACGCCTTCTTCCACCCGCAGCTGAAGAAGGTCCTGGACAACGCTCGCATCGTGGTCATTGGCACCACGCCGGAGCTTATCGACGATGCTGATGCACGCATCACCGCCCGCTCCCTCGAAGGCTTCACTCGTTCCCTGGCGAAGGAAATGCGGAAGTCCGCCACTGTCCAGCTGGTGTACGTGGATCCGTCCATCGATGGCTCCAAGATTGACAAGGTGGAGTCCACCCTGCGCTTCCTCCTGTCTGGCAAGTCTGCCTACGTTGACGCACAGGTCATCCGCATCACCCCGGCTGACGTTCAGTTGCCCCAAAATTGGGACAAGCCACTTGAGGGCCGTCTCGCTGTTGTGACCGGCGCTGCTCGCGGTATTGGTGCAACCATCGCCGAAACCCTGGCACGTGACGGCGCAAAGGTCATCTGCGTGGATATCCCGCAAGCAGGCGAAGGTCTGGCGGAGACCGCCAACAAGGTCAAGGGCACTGCCCTCCCGCTCGACGTGACGGATCCGAAGGCTGCCGAAGAGATCATCAAACACGCCCAGGACCGCTACGGCCGCAAGATTGACACCATCGTCCACAATGCAGGCGTGACCCGCGACAAGCTGCTGGTCAACATGGATGAGGGCCGCTGGAACATGGTTCAGAACATCAACCTTGTTGCACCGGTGCGCATCACCGAGGCTCTGCTTGAGGCTGATGCTTTTGCTGACACCCCAGCCATCATCGGTGTGTCCTCCATGGCTGGCATTGCCGGTAACCGCGGCCAGACCAACTACGCCACCACCAAGGCTGGTGTCGTTGGTTTCGTCGACGCACTGGCCGAGAAGGTCGCTGCCCTGGGCGGCTCCATCAACGCTGTTGCACCGGGCTTCATTGAAACCGACATGACCGCAGCTATGCCGTTCGGCCCGCGTGAGGTTGGCCGCCGCCTGAACTCCCTCAACCAGGGTGGTCGCCCAGTTGACGTCGCTGAGACCGTCGCGTTCTTCTCCGCACCGTCCTCCGTGGCAGTCAACGGCAACACCGTCCGCGTCTGTGGCCAGAACCTCCTGGGGGCGTAAGCATTATGAGCGAGAAATCCCCCAAGGACACCGCGAAAGACTTGAAGAAGAAGGCTGAAGAGATCGCCGACAAGGTAGAAGACACGGTCGAAGACGCCTTCGAAGATGCGAAGGACGCCATCGAGGAACTCGCCGACAAGGTCGAGGACAAGGTCAAAGACGCTGTCGACGACGTGAAGAGCAAGGCCAAGGAGGCAAAGGCCGCGAAGGCTGAAGCTCCCAAGGCTGAGCCAATCAAGGCTACCGGTGAGCGTCAGTTTGAGAAGCTGAAGCAGATCCCGGATCTGTCCGCGATCAACCGGAAGATCTTCCTCAGCGCCGTCCCTGGCCTCGGTGGTACCCGCGAAGCAAAGCAGGATCCGACGTCGGCGATTGAGGTGGACGGGGTGACCGTCGATAAGCAAAATCTTGCTGATTACGCGCAAGCGACTGGCCTGCGTCTGAGCAATGAGTTGCCGCCGACCTACTTCTTCGTGCTTGGCTTCCCGCTGACCATGGAGCTGCTCTCCCGCCCGGACTTCCCGTTCCCGGCGGTGGGTGCGGTGCACATCTCCAACGTCATCGAGCAGACTCGCCCACTCACTGTGGATGAGACGTT
This sequence comes from Corynebacterium sp. MSK041, assembly GCF_030232265.1. Classification (GTDB taxonomy): domain Bacteria; phylum Actinomycetota; class Actinomycetes; order Mycobacteriales; family Mycobacteriaceae; genus Corynebacterium. Next base: position 182,685 of record NZ_JASPJK010000001.1, on the reverse strand, counting down.
CAGCGTGCGCGCGTACGCGACGAATGTTCGTCCGCACCGTCGTGGCCTGCTTGTGGACGTCATCACGGAGGTCACCCCCGAAGGCGAATCCGCACCGGTATGGAAGCAGACCTCGAGCTTCCTGGGCATGGGCGCGAAGTTTGCCAAGTCCGCGGACACTTCTGTGACCACCCGGGCGGAAGATTCCGGCAAGGTTCTGCCACCCGCTGAGCTGCCGGAGTTCAAGCCGAACGCGCGCTTCCGTTGGACCCGCAGCGACGTCAACGCGTACGTTAAGGCGTCCAACGACCACAACCCGATTCACACCTCCAACATCGGCGCCAAGCTGTTCGGTTTCCCGGCAGTGATCGCGCACGGCATGCTCTCCGCAGCATCCGTGCTGGCACCGCTGGAAGGCAAGCTACCGCCGGCACTGCGCTACTCCGTGGAGTTTGTAAAGCCCGTGGTCATACCGGCCTCCGTGGCGCTGTGGACCACCGAGCAAGCTGATGGATCCTACGACATCCAGCTGCGTAGCTCCTCCAAGCCGGAGAAGCTGCACCTCAACGGTGAGGTCGCTCCGCTCTAAGCCCGGCTCCCTTCTCCGCTCACCCCGCGTCTAAATACGGCGCGGGGTTTCCCTTTGAGCGAGTGCCAGTTCGAAAGGCCCAGTGCTGGTGGGTAGTCTTGTGGGCATGGCTAAGGACAAAAACGAACGCGCCCTTGAGGCAGCCGCAAAGAAGGAACAGCGCGCCGCTAAGCGCTCCAAGCGTAAGCAGACGCGCTCGCAGGTGTGGCAGGCCTTTAACATGCAGCGCAAGCGGGACAAGATGCTCATCCCGATCATGCTGCTGGCCATTGTTGGTGTGGCCCTCGCGTTCTTCCTCATTGGTCTGTTGTTCAACGGCCAGTGGTTCATGCTGGTTCCGGGCATCGGCTTCGGTTTCTTGTTAGCTATGTTCCTGTTCACCCGCCGCCTTGAAAGCTCTATGTATGAGGAGATCGGTGACACGCCGGGTGCTGCCGGTTGGACGCTGGAGAACATGCGTAACTCCATGGGCATCGTCTGGCTGACTAAAACAGCGGTGGCGGCTAACACGAACATGGACACGGTCCACCGCGTGGTGGGTAACCCAGGCGTCATCCTCGTGGGCGAAGGTGACCCGAAGCGTTTGAAGCCGCTCATGGATAAGGAGCGCAAGCGCGTTGACCGCCTGCTCGCCGGTGTGCCGATCCATGAGGTGTACGTCGGTTCCGGCGAAGGTCAGGTGCCCCCACAGAAGCTGCAGCGCCACCTGCTCAAGCTGCCGAAGAACTACCAGAAGAATGACGTGTACGCCTTCAACGCCAAGCTGGATGCCATGGACAACGTCCGTGGCGGACAGCGCGCAGGATTGCCCAAGGGGCCAATGCCCCACCAGGCGCAAAACATGGCGGGCATGAACCGCCGGATGCGCCGCATGCAGCAGCGTCAAGGTAAATAGCGCGCAGGCCTCGCAGGGGTACGCCACCTGGCCTAGAGTGAGGAATCTGTGAGGCAGAACCAACACTCCAACATGGCCGCGGAGGCCACGGCCACCCTGCGTTAATGCCTCGCGGATTGAGGCTTTGGAGTCCGGCTCACACGGGATCCTGCAGGAGTATCACACCGCCGAAGAGATTGATGCATACCTCGACTGGGGCGAGAGTATCCCCTCACCGCGCTGGGGAATTGTCACCAGCATGCTCGCGGCGGGGCTTGCGTGCGTGGGTTTCTTGCTGCGTTCCTCGCAGCACTGTTCATCGGCGTCGTGGGGAGCGTGGCTGGTCGCGCTGCCCGAATCCCCCGTGTCAGCGTGACTATTCCGGCATCAGTGGTGATGATCCCGAGGCCAGCAATTTATGCCTCCGTGTACAACTTTGCGCTCGGTGAAACTGCGTTGGCACTAACAAGGATGACCGATGTGGTTCTTGTCGTCCTTTACATCGGTGGTGGGCTCGCCATTGCTCGCATGATTACGGATAAGACCTGGGCATTCGCGCACCACATTGACTTCAACAAGAAACTCGGCGGGACACATCATCCTCGCTGATCAGCCTATTATCTGCTCATAATCACTGTCGTGCCCGTGGCACGGTCGTGCATCCCGCGACCATTCTCATCCACGATTGCTGCTGGGAAGACGAAGCCAGTGAGGACGGTGCGCAGCGCGGCGCGCCAGAGGCCGACGGTGTGGCCGGGTTCGTCGATACGCGCAATGCCCATGCCCAGAATGGCCATGCCTGGCGTGCGAGCAAACAACCAGCCGGTGATGATGCCCAGCACCACCCACAGCAAGTAGGTCAACGTCGCTGTTCCGCCGAAAGCGTGGGTGTACATGGAAATGAATCCGGCTAGACCCCAGCAGATAAACCAATCAATGAGGACTCCAATGGCACGGCGCATCACGCTTGCCTGCGCACCAGGGCCTGATTCCGGAAGGCCCAGGTTTTGGCCCGGCCACTCCTGTGGGGCGTAGGGGTAGGCAGCATCGCGAGCATTATTCGGCATGACCTCACGATAGTGCACTTTTTGCCAAGCTCGAAAGCGTTTGCGCGGGGAAATGAAAAATCAATGTACGATCGAAAAAAGAGCACACGATCTGTATTCAAGGAGTATCCACCCGTGGCCTTCGACAACATCCAAGACACCATGAAGTACATCAAGGATGAGGAGGTCGAGTTTGTAGATGTCCGCTTCACGGACGTGCCGGGAACCGAGCATCACTTCTCCATTCCTGCATCCATGTTTGATGAGGACGTCGTAGAAGAAGGTTTGGCGTTCGACGGCTCGTCGATTCGTGGCTTTACGACGATTGAGGAATCCGACATGATCCTCATGCCGGACCTTGCCACCGCCCAGATCGATCCTTTCCGCAAGGCGAAGACCCTGAACGTGAAGTTCTTTGTGAACGACCCGTTCACCCACGAAGCGTTCTCCCGCGACCCGCGCAATGTGGCCCGCAAAGCTGAAGAGTACCTGGATTCCACCGGCATCGCCGATACCTGCTTCTTCGGCGCTGAGGCTGAGTTCTACCTCTTCGACTCCGTGCGTTACTCCTCCGAACCGCACCGCGCTTTCTACGAGGTTGATTCCATCGAAGGCTGGTGGAACCGCGACCGTGAGGCTGAGCTCGATGGCTCCCCGAACCTGGGATACAAGACCCGCATGAAGGGTGGCTACTTCCCTGTCCCGCCGTACGACAAGACGCTGGATGTGCGCGATGACATGACGCTGAAACTGGCTGAGGCTGGTTTTGAGATTGAGCGCTTCCACCACGAAGTCGGTTCCGGCGGCCAGCAGGAAATCAACTACAAGTTCAACACCCTCCTGCACGCGGCGGATGATCTGCAGACCTTCAAGTACATCATCAAAAACACCGCTCAGCAGTGGGGCAAGACCGCAACGTTCATGCCGAAGCCCCTGGCTAATGAGGCTGGCTCCGGTATGCACGCCCACCAGTCCCTGTGGAAGGACGGCAAGCCGCTCTTCTACGACGAGTCTGGCTACGGTGGCCTGTCCGACATTGCCCGCTGGTACATCGGCGGCATCCTGCACCACGCTGGCGCTGTCCTGGCCTTTACCAACCCGACGCTGAACTCCTACCACCGTCTCGTCCCTGGCTTTGAGGCTCCCATCAACCTGGTATATTCCCAGCGCAACCGCTCCGCCGCCATCCGCATCCCGATCACGGGCTCCAACCCGAAGGCAAAGCGCATCGAGTTCCGCGCCCCGGACCCGAGCGGCAACCCGTACCTGGGCTTCGCGGCCATGATGATGGCGGGCCTGGACGGTGTGAAAAACCGCATCGAGCCACACGAGCCAGTGGACAAGGACCTCTACGAGCTCCCACCGGAGGAAGCCAAGTCCATCCCGCAGGCACCGACCTCCCTCGAGGCATCCCTCGCCGCACTCGAAGAGGACCACGAGTTCCTCACCGAAGGCGACGTCTTCACCGAAGACCTCATCGAGACCTACATCAAGCTCAAGCACGACCGCGAGATCGCCCCGTCCCGCCTCGGCCCGACGCCGCTGGAGTACGAGCTGTACTTCGACGTTTAAAGCTCACGGGACTTTTGCGTAACTGACCTGGTGTTATTTGCGAAACTGGTCAGAAACAGCAATCCCCCGGTATCCAACATGGAAACCGGGGGTTTCGCCGTTGCTGGCCGTGGAATCGGGGGCGGGTTTTGGGACGAACCGGGCTATTTTCAGTACCTAGCCAGCACTTCGAGACCGTGGCCTTAGTGGGCGACGGTCCTGGTCTTAAGCGGCCGTGTGGCCTGGCTGTGGCGGAGCGTTGGGTCCGGCAATGGAGATAAAGTCCACCGCCTGTTTCTTCCACGGTTTGCCACCGCCCGGATTTGTCGGTGGCGGAGTGATAAGCCCGTCACGAAGGCGGCGCTGGTAGTTGATGTAAAGACGAACATTCGATGCCACTACCGCCAGCACAGTACGCAGCGCCACGCCGTTAAAACCACGCATGGCCTTCTTGGTTCTATCCCCTGTGCCAAGGTGCGACTCGCCCTTGATAAACGCGTTCGCCGCCTCATTCCTTGCACGGTAGGGCTTGTACAGCGCCCGCCACTCGTCGGTGTAGGCAGCAGGTCCTTGCTGGTGGTACTTGTTAAAGCGCGTGGCGTCTGGGTCGTTGACACCTACGGAGACAGACTTTTGACGGCACACATCACCGCATGACTTTTGGCTTGGTACCTGACGCGCCGACAATGGAAGCGCCGGGTTGCCGACAGCACCTTTTCGCGCCGCGTTCTTTTTCGCCTGCTCGTCGTTTTTACGCAGCGGGCACGCCACCTTGCCAGATAATGCGGGACACGAAAACCGCACGGTGCCGTCTTTTTCGACTTCCTTAATGTCGAGTTGCAACCGCTTGCGCTGTGCTAGTGCTTGCGCAAACTGTTCCTCTGTAATGTGTCCTTTATCGAACTCGCCTTTTGGGTCGAGTAGGTCCTTGCGCTTGGCAATCGCCGGGCAATACCCAGTGCCGTCCACCAGCGTTACGCCACGATATGCAGCAGACACGCCCTTGGCTTCGGGCCTGTCTGGTACTTCACCGACCAATTTCCAGCCCTTCTCCCTCATAGGAACCTGGTAGTGCTCGGCCTTCGCCAGCGGATAATAGGCCATATCAGTGACAGCGTAGCGCCGGGGCAGGTTCGTCCTTTCCAAGTGGGCCAGCGCCACACGAGCGTTGTAGCCCGGCTTGTAGCCCGGCCTATCCAACGACAACCCAACCACCGGCGCTGGCAGGGTTGTGCCGAACTCACCACCGACAGCAACAACGGCGGTGGCCTCAAACGCCCAGGCAGACTTCTTGATGTTCTCAACACCGCTAACACCATCGCCCTTGTGGTCGCCATTGCGGATATACCACCCTGCTTCCGGCGTAGACGGTTCACGGCGAGAACGAGCGGTGCGCCCGTAGCCGGTGACTTCAATTGGTGTGCCGTCAATGGCAATATCCCCGTCCCAGCCGTCAAACATGTTCTCGTTGAGGACCTTCGCACTCGCCAGTGCCAGCATGGACATGAAAATCGAGGTACGCGCGTGGCGCGACGCCACAAACTCGGGGTCCCGACTGGCCTCAAGTTCGGCGTATTCTTCCTTGGTCAACCGGCGCCAGTGTGGGGTTTCCGGGAACGGGTCAATCACGTCGCGCACGCGGTATCGCAGGGTCCGCCAGAGCCGGTCGTACCACGTGGTCGCAGTGCGAGAGTCCCACTTGCGCAGGTCAATGTCGAGGGCATTCCACGCCTTGCCGTCGAGACGGTAGCGCAGAATCTCGGAGGCCTCACGCACATACATGGGCTTGCCCAGCAGTGCCGGGAGAATGAACAGAATCAACGCGGCGCGCACCGGAATGTGCGCGGGTCGGCCACCCAGGCCACGCCCGGCGCGGTCCGCGCTATCCCATTCGGCTAGTTGCTCAACCACACCGGAGGTGTCCACCACGTCGGTTGCAATTTTCAGCATATCGAGCGAAATGGTGCCCTCGTAGGTTGCCGGGTTGTGCGTTGTCATGGTGTTCACCTCCCTCGGTTGTGTGGTTCGTCCCTGGTCTGTGTTCGGTTATTCGGCGATGCGGAGGCTTGGGTACGGCGTTCGCCGCAGCAGCGCACGCGCCTGCTCGGCTGGCACCTCGGCGGTGTGGTACCACCGCGCGTAGTGCTGTAGGTCCGTCAGTCCCGCTGCCTGGCAGACCACGGCCTCGGGCACGTTGTGGTGGAGGTGGCCGACAATCCACGTTGTGCGCAGCCGCCGCGTATCCAGTGCCACCGCGTGCGGTTTGCCAATACGGCCAAGAATCGCGGCCACGGACTCCGTGGTGGCGTGTGCGCGGTTAGGCCAAAGCACCAACCCGTTCGTCCCAGCACCGCCCGCCGCGTCGCGCACAACCTGTTCCCACTCGGCTAACACCGGTACCTCACGCGGCGCGGTGTCGCGGTAGCCGTGGGCGGTGATGGTGACACCGCCGTCGCTGTGGACGGTGACGTCGCGCCCGCGCAGTCGTGCCATTTCACCGGCGCGAAGCCCGGCACCTAACCCCAGCGCGAGCGTGAGCGTGGCACCGGCGCGCTGGTAGTCAGTGGACAGCCCCTGTGCCCACTGGCGCAGGAAGTCCTGCTCCTGCTCGGTGTACGGCGCGTCTGGTGCCTTGTAGCCGTACTTGGTGGTGCGGTCGTCAAACGGCCAGTTCGGGTTGAGTTCGCGGCCCAGTCGGTACAGCAGGGACCGGCGCACGCCCTTGGCCCTGTCGGTCAATCCGGTCTGCGAGACGACGTATTCCACCACCAGCGGGTCGAACACGTCCGCGTAGGTCAGTTCCCCACCGACCTGGTTGAGTGTCACGTGTGCTGCCTGTGCCACCGCCAGCATGGTTAATCGCAGCGTGGCCCGGTCCGGTTCGGTTGGTATCACGTGTTCGAGGGTCACGGACTGCGTGAAGTCGCGGACCTGTACCCAGTCGTCCTTGTTCATCGAGCGCGGTGTGTAGTGCAGCGCCGCGTCGCGTAGTTCGTCCCTAGTTCCCATGTTGGTCACTCCCCTTGCCCTGCAACGTTTCTTAAAAGAAACACTACACGGCAACCCCGACGCCGGACGAACTACTCGAACACCGATTAGAACATGCCTGCTCAACGGGGTCATTTGCCAACCTCCCCTGTGTCGGAGACCACGCGAAGGTGCCCATAACCGGGCCGCGTGTGGCCCTCCAACGGCGGGACGACAATGCCGGAGCAGTCGGCGTCGAATCGCAAGGCCACAATCGCGGCCCGGCAAATCTGCGCGTAGTTCGAGCGCGGTTCCAACTCGGCAACCTCCACCCCATCGCGCAACTGCATGACCACCCACGTGTCAATGAGCCTTGTCGGTTTCGGGTCGAACCCGAGTGGCTGCATGTTTGTAAATGGAAACGCCTGGCTGGCACCATTGACCCCACGCTCGTACAGACTCGCCACGGCCGCACGTGCTTCGGGACGAACCGGGACCTGCTCGCCGTCCACGCGCACGAACTCGCCGTGCGAGTCGAGGTCGCTGGTCCTAAGTGCTCTACGCTGCGAGGTCCGCAAGCCCGCGCCGATGGTCAGTGCCACCGCAAACGTGGCCCGCTCGCGGCTCTGTGTCGTCGGTGCGACTTCCAACCAGTCACAGACCTTGCGCAACTCGTCCGGCGAAAGCGGCCGCGACTCTGGCACAGTCTTGTGGACCTGAAACGGTCGTGTTCGCGGCAGTTCCGACAACTCGCGTGCCGCCATGCGCGGGTCCGGCGATGTCCACGCCCAACACAACCGAAGCAGGGAGCGCTCGTGCCGCGACGCTGGGTGTTCTCGCACTTGTTCGGCCACCCACCAGTCCACGAGGTCGTGGCCAAACAGGTCGTGTACGTCGCCCTCATTGACACTGCCCCAGACCTGCTTCACGCTGGTCAAATAGCGCGCAAGCAAACCACCGACGGTTTGCAACCGCTTGCGGGTATCAATCCCCCGTACTGGTCCGTCATGCCCGAAGGCCACACCACACAGCAGCACGTGCTGTGTCACCTCGGCCACATCATCGGTGACCTTGTTGCGCCGTGGCCGGTAACGACGGGCCTGTTGTTCCAGGGTTCCTAGTTCTGACATACTCGCACCCGATTCGGCGTGTTGGCAGTCGTTTTCGTGTCCCCCGAGGCATAATCAGTGGCCGTGCCAGAGTCACCGAAGTCACCCCGCGCCCTGTACCCGGCATGGCCGCATGACGAGCACGTGACCAACCCCGCCCACGAGGTCGTACAGCGCTTTGCCCGCGCTGTGGAACGGCTGACACTACAGACCTCGACAAGTGATGTGGCACGCAAGTGCAACGTGCCGGTAGCCACCGTGTCGAGCGTAGTACGCGGCGCTGCGTGGCCGAGCACGCTCACACTTGCCAAGTTGGAGCACGGCACCAACACGCGCCTGTGGAGGGTTCGGGAGAAGAAACTTCGCATACCTCCACAGTGACCACCGAGCCGCGAGATAACTAGCACACACGACCACCTTCCGGCGAGCCGGAAAGCATTGTGCTACATAACTGACCTATCCTGGGTTTCACCCACGGCCCCGACACTCAAATAAGGAAAACATGAACCGCGAAACCGTCTTTATCATCTACGTATCAGACATAGACACCTCCGTCGGTTTCTATAGCGACCTACTCGAACTAAAGACCGACTTCGTCTCTCCGCGTTATGTGACGTTCTCATTGGGCGATGGTGTGTCGCTCGCGTTGTGGACCGGCAACGCAGACGCCCTGGAGGGAGCGGTAGGACGCACATCGGAAGTGTGCATGAACGTTCCGGCCGCCCAGGTATCCTCCGTGTTCGAGCGATGGAAAGAGCAGGGAGTCACCATTGTCCGCGAACCGTACGAGGAAGTTTTCGGTACTACATTCGTAGCGACCGACCCGGACGGCAATCTCCTCCGAGTAGCACCAATCGACTAGAGCAACGCAGCCCCGCCCAACGCAGCGGGGTTTTCTCTTGCCCACAGCCACGCCACAACCGCCACCCCGTTTCTTTCGGGACACGAGCGGTAGTGTTGGGGACATGACGGAAACCAAGCCAACTCACGGGCGCGCGGCACGGCAAAAACCACGCGCGCTGTACCCCGCATGGCCCGAGGACCCCGCCGCCATTGGTGCGCACGCGCTGGTGCAGGTGTTCGTGCGCAACCTGGCCGCATACGTGAACGAACAAGCAGGCCACGGCGTATCCCAGGCCGAACTGGCTCGCCGCGCCGACGTCGCCAAAGCCACCTTGAGCAAGGTACTACGCGGCGAAGTATGGCCCGATTCTGTCACCGTCGCCCGCTTCGAGCACCTGGCTGGCCGACGGCTGTGGAACGGGCCGATTTCCGTCACGTCCCCCGAACTGTCCTCCCCCGCCCGCTCCGGCGACACCGATACCGACTAAGCGAGAACAACCACAATGTCTAAGCAGAAACTCGAAATTACGTGGCACAACAAGGACAAGGCGCTCATTCCCACCACGCGCGGCCGCTACGGCTACACGTGGGTGGACCCGACGGACCCGCGCTACTGCCAGACCAACTTCCTTGAGTACGGCGACGTGGTACGCGGTGAACAACAGCCCAAGTAAGAGGGACGAACCTACTCCGAGCGCGCGGACCTGGACCCGCAAGACGACAACCTGCTTATCCTGGGCGAGTCCGGCGACGTACTCGAAGCGTTGACCCGCGTGCCGGAATTGGCAGACAAGTACGTCGGCCAAGTCAAGTGTGTCTACATCGACCCGCCGTTCAACACCGCGCAGACCTTCGCTAACTACGAGGACAACCTAGAGCACTCAATCTGGTTGACCATGATGAGAGATAGGCTGCTGCACCTCAAGAAACTGCTGTCCGACGACGGTTCCATCTGGGTCCACCTCGACGACGTGGAAAACCACCGTATGCGCATGTTGATGGACGAGGTGTTCGGGGCGGCGAACTTCGTGGCGGAAGTGGTGTGGCAGAAAACGTACTCCCCGCGCAATGACTCCAAGGGAATACCTGCTGTAACCGACGTGATTTTGGTGTATTCCAAGGGCGGGTTCGTCCCTAACCGGCTGGCGCGAACAGCGGAGATGAACTCCATCTACAAAAACCCCGACAATGACCCACGTGGCCCCTGGACGAGTGATAACGCTAATGCACCGGGCGCGGCAACCCACCTGGGCATGATTTACGGTATCCAACACCCCATCACCGGCGAGATGATGTACCCGTCCAAAGGAAATTGCTGGCGATACTCACAGGACAAGATGTTGGATATTTTCTCCGGCTGGGGGCCGTACGAACGCGGCGAGATTACCGACGAAGAAATTGCGGCCCAGCAGGAAATTGCAGGACACACCGTGCAAGCACGTACCGATGTACCACCGCTTGTCATGCGTGATTGGGAGACGAACCGCAAGCAAGCGGAGCAGCGATACAAGGAGGGAAACTGGCCCCAGTTCTACCCAACACGCGGTGGAACGGGTGGGTTTAGGCGCAAGACCTACCTCAAGGACGTGGACACAGGACGACTTGCGACGAACTTCCTGCCCCATAGCGAGGTCGGCCACACCGACACCGCCGCGAAGGAAATTCGCGCCCTGTTCCCCGGCACTGCCGCGTTCGCCACGCCGAAGCCGGAGCGTCTGCTAGAGCGCATTATCCACATCGCCACGGACCCTGGCGACATTGTGTTGGACGTGTTCGCCGGGTCCGGTACAACGGCGGCGGTGGCGCAGAAGATGGGCAGGCGTTGGGTGACGTGTGAGTTGGTGGAGGACACCTTCAACCGCTTTACCCGGCCACGGTTGGAGAAGGTGGTACGCGGCGAGGACTTAGGCGGTATCACGGTGACGAAGGGCGAGCGCGTGGACGCGAGCGCCGACGGGTTGCCGGAGGGGCTAACACCGGAGGACGCGCAGAAACTCACGTCGCTGCTGAACAAGGCAATGAGGGACGAACCGGAGTTGAAAAAGTCTGCGGACCTACGCGCGGTGAAGCAACTAGTCAAGACGAAGAAGGCACCGGACACAGTCAACTGGCGCGGCGGTGGCGGGTTTACTGTGGCGCGGTTGTCGGAGCCGTGTTTCGACGTGGACGAGGACACCGGCACCACCATGCTCACCGACCACGCCACCGCTGCGAACCTGGCGCGTGCTGTCGCCGCGCACCTGCGGTTTGCCATGACCCCGGACCACCCGGTGTTCGCGGCGAAGCGCGCCAACATGTACCTCACCGTGACCCGCCAGCCGGTCACGACCGAGTTCATTGACGAGATTCTTGGCTACGTTGCAGAAGATGAAGCGGTCACAGTCGCGGCCACGTCGGCGTCACCCGAGGTCGCGGAGTACCTGGCGAAGAAATGCCGCGGGTCCCGTGTGATTGTCATACCGGACGGGCTGTTTCTCACCACACTGTCGGACAAGGCGTAAAGGACGAACACAATGACACTTTCCAACTTCACCTACGACCCGGCACTGGTGGCTGAACTGGCCGCAAGTTTCGGGCTGCGCAAGGCAAATATCCGCGCACTCGACGCGCTGACCAAGCGACTCGAACACCAGGACACCAGGGACGAACCCGTCGTAATGGACATGGCAACGGGTGCGGGAAAGACCTATGTCATGGCCGCGTTCATCGAGTACCTGCGCCGTCAGGGACACCGCAACGTCATGATTGTCACCCCTGGCCTTGTGGTGCAGAAGAAGACCGTGGCGAACTTCACCGCTGGCTCGCGCAAGTACATTGCGGGCGCACCTGTGGAAGCCAACGTGATTACCCCGGACAACTACACCACCACGCACACGGCCCAGGCCGACTTCACCGAGTCCGGCGCCAGCAACATCTACGTGTTTAACGTGCAGCAACTCATTGCACCGAACACCTTGGAGGGTGAGACGAAAAGCGGTGGCAGGCAGGCCACCGCGCGTGGTATCCGCAAGTTCTCCGAGTACGTCGGCGTGCTCTACGACGACCTTGCCGCACTTGACGACCTCGTGATTCTGGCGGACGAACACCACCTGTATTCAGCCAGCGCCAAGGCGTTCAACGCCGCGATTCGTGACCTCAAACCGGCAGTGTCCGTGGGCTTTACCGCGTCGGCAGGCGATGGGGACGACGTGGTCTTCCGCTACACGCTGCGCGAGGCCATTGCCGACAAGTCGGTCAAACAGCCCGTGATTGCCTACCGCAAGGACGGCTACGGCGACAACGGCAGGTACCAGCAACTCAAAGACGCCTGCACCCTGCTCGACGTCAAAGCCCGACACTACGCGGCGTATGCGAGTACGCACCCGGATAAGGCACCAATTACGCCGGTCATGCTGGTGGTGTGCGAGGACATTGCGCACGCAAAAAACGTGGAGGAAATGTTGGTATCCCCCGACTTCTTCGGCGACCCGTACGCGGTGTTGCGCGTGGACTCGGACTCGATGACCGACGAGAAGGCCACGTTGTTGGACGAACTGGGCTCGCCGGACTCGCCGGTGCGCGCGGTGGTCAGTGTCAACAAACTCAAGGAGGGCTGGGATACCCGCTCTATTGCGGTGATGGTGACGTTGCGCGCAATGGACTCTGACATTTTGACCCAGCAGACCCTGGGCCGTGGCCTGCGACTACCGTTTGGCACGTACACGGACGAGGAACCCATCGACACGCTCGACGTGGTGGCACACGAGTCGTTCCGTCGCCTGCTCGATAGCGAGAAGGTGCTGCGCTCGTTTGGCGTGGAGAAGGTGCAGGTGCAGGTGCCACAGCCGGACCCGTCACCGCAGCCGGACCCGGCCCCCGCAGTGGACCCGGCACCAACAACAGACCCGGACCCCGCGCCGCAGCCGGGTGGCGGAGACGGTGCCGGTTCGTCCCCTGCCCCAGTCCCAGCCCCAGCCCCAGCCCCAGCCCCAGCAGTAGACCCAGCCCCGGTGGCCACGCTGCGCGAACTCGGCGGTGACGGCACGCCGGCCGATAAGTGGCACCCCGCGCCGACGTCACCCGCCGTGGTTGAAATCATGGAGCGCTTTGCCGACGTGTCGTTCCTGTTCCCGCGCACCACGCGCGTGCGCGAGGACTCCTACTACTCGCTAAGCAAACTGGCGACCAGCGACGTTGTGCAGACCGCCTACCGGGTCGGAGCCGACAACACGGCGGTGATGGAGCGCTACAAACTGAACTTCAAACCCCACACCATCGCGGCGAAGCGACTGCGCCAGCAGCCCGTGTCCGGTCTGGAAGTGGACACCGAGACCGTGCGCAAGGAACTCAAGACGACGCTTCTGCGCCACCGGCTCATTGAGCCGAACAGCGACAACATTGGACAAATCGACAACCGTATCCTGCCCGAGTTCCTACGCGCCGTCCCATTTGACACCTGGACACTGGACGCACTGGCCGTGGCTGCGTCGGTGCTCGGCGAACTCATTGACCGCGAAGTCACCAAGTTCGCAAAGGCGTTGCAGCCCGTGGTCAAACTGTGCCCGCTGGTGCTGCCGCGTGAGCACCGTCGTTCCTACACACTCGCGGCGGGTAAGACCATTGAGCCGCGGCCCGAAGCCGGTGGGAAATACGTGCGGTATCAGTTCTATACCGGCTGGGAGAACAACCTGTACAACGCCGCCGCGTTCGACTCTGAATCGGGCGAGGCCAAACTGGCCTGCGACCTCGACGTCTCCCCCGACGTCAAGTGGTGGACCAGGCTCTACCGCGAGGACGGCGCCAGCATTGCCTACGGTGCCAACTCCACCTACCACCCGGACTTCATCGTCCGTGACACCGACGGGCGGACCTGGATTGTCGAGGGCAAGGACGAGCGGGGACGAACCGACGAGGAGGTGCAGCGCAAACGCGACGCCGCCGAAGAAGCAATCAACCTCATGTCCACGGACCCCGACATGTGCAAGTTGAAAGTGGGCTACGTCATCGCCTACGAGAAGGACATTCGGGACTCCGGCACGTGGAAGAAGTTGCTGGCGGTCAGTTCGCCCGTGACCTCGCCGAACTAACACGGCGCGGGAAAACCGGGCGGTATCCGGTGGGAACGGGTTGTGAACCAACGTCACAGCGGCTGACCACGCGGTTCCACAAACACCCCCTCACCTAGCAGCAGCCAGCTCATCATCGATGCTCACCGGCGCGGCCGCACGTACCCCGATCGCGCCCATGAGCACGGCGCTGGCAACGAGCGCGATGAGGATCTCCCGCCACTGCCCCGTCGCGCCGTAGGCTGCTCCGACCACGACTGGGCCCGTACCCGCCAGGAGGTACCCGTACGGCTGCACGAAGCCGGACAGTTTCGCCGTGACCACGTGTGACCGGCTGCGCGCCGGGATCAGGGCGATGGCCGTGGGGAAACAGAACCCGCCGATACCCAACAGGAAAGCCCACACAAGAGGGAGCTTATCGCTGCTCAATAACAGCCCCAAGTATCCGGCTGCGGTGGCCGTGGCGAAGATGATCACGAACGGGGTGAGTGTACGGGCGCGTGCGATGAGCATGGGCATCACCAGCCCGCCGATCACGTTGAGGCCACCGACCAAAGCCAGCGCGATCGTGCCGGTTGTCGCGGATAAGCCACTGTCGCGGTAGATCTGTGGCAGCCAGCCCATTTGCACGTACGCGTTCATCGACTGCAAGCCGAAGAAGACCAACAGGAACAGCGCCGTCGGCGAGCGCCACATGGGCACGTTGAGGGTCGCGTCATCGTCGGCGGTAGCTGCATCGCTGCGTGGAGCATCGTTGCCAAGCTTGCCGACGACCACCAGCCACACCACAACCTGCACCACCGCCGGAACAGCCCACACGGCCAACGCCCACTGCCAGGCACCGTCGCCGGTGAACACCAACGCGCTCAACGGGCCAACGGCTCCGGACAAGCCAAGCAGGGCACCATAGGCCGTCATCAATGCCACCATGTGTCGCCCACCATGCTGCTTGATCCACGCTGGGAGCAGCACGTTAGCTACCGCGATACCAGCGACGACGAAGCCGGTGAGCGCGATGAACACCGCCATTGCTCCCACCCAAGGGCGCACCGCCAACCCGACGAATGTGAGTACGGTGCCCAGCGCGATAGTCCGCGTCAGCCCCAAGCGCATAGCCACGGGTACGGCACCCAGGCCCATCAATGCGAACAGGAACCCTGGCATCGCCGTGATCAGTCCGGCCTGGGACGCCCCTGCCCCGAAGGCGGCGAGGGTTTCCTCCAGCACTGGCCCCACCGATGAAATACCCGCGCGCAGGTTGATCGCCACCGCAATAACGGCGAGGAACAGCAACGGGGCCGACAGCAACGCTGCCGCGCCGGGACCTTTCGGGTTGGAGTGTTGGGACGTTGATGCCATTTGACCATTAGGCATCCCGCTTCGGGGTTACGTCAACTCGTCCGCGAAGGAAAGCAGGATTGCTTCACCTCACTTAAAATCACCGAGCATGTACATCAACGCATATTCAACCGTTCGTGATGAGGTCCCGGGGGACTACTCCCACCAGCGTGGTGTGGACGATCCGGAACTGGCTGGGCACGTTGACGGCTTCACGGGGTACGTATGGGACCGTGGTGGACAGGAGATGACCCCGAGCATGTTCGGGCTGATCCGTCATATCGGGGAAACACAACGGCAGTACGTCTTTGAGCGCGAAGACCTGCGTGGCCTCGAGGAGTGGGCTGAGCAGACCAACTCGGTGTTCCTGCTTCCCGACGGCACCGTGGTCAACGGGCAGGGCGAGGACATCATCGCTGGTGGCACCGTCCCATACCACCCGGCAGCACGGGAGCGGGCGTCGCGAGTGCGCGCGACAATCACGCAGGACACTGGGGTATCGCTGCCCGCGCACTACCCGCCGGTGCGCAGCGAATATGAAGCCGTAGTGCCTGATCCCCGGGAGGTTGCGCAGCGATTCATCTCCCTGATTGCCGTCTCCGAGGTAGCCGGGTTTTTCTCCAGCGGCTCGGAGCCACCACTGGAGGCGGTTCGTGGAGTGCTGCCCGGCGCATTTGAAACACTGACGCCGACAGAACACCGCTTCATCGAGCTCCTCGACTCCGGTGTGACACCGCACACCGCCTCCCCCGCTGGCGATGAAGCACGCTACTTGGCAGCTCAGCTGTCATGGCAAGTCATAGCAGCACAGATGCTCGCGCACGCTCTGGGCATCGTGGAACTTCCTGAAGGGGAAGTCCGAGGTGATACGAGTTCGCTGGCCCCGTGGGTCGCGGACACCGGCGAGACCGCCATTCACGAGCAGGCAACGGCGCTCATCGGCTTGCCGGAGTTGTGCGACACGTACGAATTCGTCCATTCGATGCGCTGGATCGCCGTCGACGAGCAGCTGAATCCCGAGCGCCCAGCAACTATCGACGAGCCAACCGCCAGCACGCTTCTGGAATGGCACCGCGCACTAGCGTGGCTGTTCCACCCGCACGCGGATTGGGACGACGTCGACCTGTCGACGTAAGAGGCACCCCGCTTCGGGCGGTTTCACCTCTGCCCTCCGCGCATATTCCAAGCCTTCCGGTGCTACGGTATTCCCGAGCTTTACACCCCGCGAGAATACACAGCGAAAGGCGATTATGACGTACCCGAACTCCCCTGAACCGAATTACGGTGCACCCCAACCGTCTGCACATAACTGGGGCGCTCCGGTTCCACCGCACCAGCAGCAGTATCAACAGCAGCCACCCCAACAACAGTATCAACAGCAGTACTATCCGCCGATGGGACAGCCACAGCAGAAGCAGTTTGCGCTTCCGGCATGGCCGACGTGGGTGTACGTGGGACTGTTCATTCTGACGTTGATCAGTAGCTTCCTGCCCTACGTCGCTGTGAAGATCACGGGTTCAAGTTTTGCTCAGGCCATGACTGCAGAAGTACCTTTCCTTGATGAATTCCTCGGTGAGGATTCCGATATCTTCGACAGTTTTGGCTCAGTGACGACTACGTTCAACTGGTGGGGCACACTCAACATGCAGGGCGATGGCGTTGGTTCGTTCGCGGAGGCCTTCGATGAGGAAATCACTTCTGAGCTTGGTAGTGACTACGAGACTATGAAGATCGTTTTCATGCTCATCACGTTGAGCGTGCTCGCATTGTTGGTTGGCGCTGTGGTGATGGGCGTTCTGAACAAGGTCAAGATCGCTGCTGTTTTTGGTCTTGTTGCTGGCGCAGTCCAGTTCCTTGCGCTCCTTCTTGGGGCGGCATCCCGGTTCTCTGCCGTTGCTGACCCTGTGGTCGCCGATATGGCGACGATCTCCTTCAGCGCTGGTTTCTGGCTCTGGACCGTCCTCTGCTTGGTTGCTGTGGGATTCAGCATTTACGTGCTGATTGCAAACAAGAAGCCGCAGAATGCTTTCATGCCTCAGCCAGTTCAACCGCAGCAGCCGGGATGGCCGAACGCGTACTAGTGGGCGTTAGATCAACCGAGCGTTAATATCCACCGCGTAACCCGCCACCGTGGCTTGTGAACCAAACTGCCACATGGCGGGTTTTTGCTTGCCGACGTCTACAGGCCACTCCTCCAGCCCCGGAAAAATATCCGCGGGGGTCCCTGCTTTGTTGTGGCCGTAACTGGCCACCCACAAGGCACCAAATTCGCGGGTGTCCGCGCCAAACATCCGCCACCGCCAGTACCGGGGATAGGTGTACACGCCCGCCACGTCAATACCGGCTGCGTGAAAACGATCGCGTGCTTCACGGATGTGATCAAGGTTTAAACCCGCTGGTGTTTCACAGTCCAACCAGATTGCGCGCGCCCATGGGCTGCCCGCGCCACCCATCACATCCACGGCTGCCGCGACTTGCTCGGCGATGGATGTGCCCTCACTCGGATTGCGCAGATAGTGGTAAGCCTCGGTGGAGATGGGGGCGGCCAAGGCGTCGTCGATATGCGAACGATACGTGCGGTCACGATAGGTGCCATCCGTTGTGCGCACGATAGCGAACTCGATGCCCTCAGCGGCGGCGCGCACAAGGCTGATGCCGTCTTGGTGCTCGCTGACGTCGATGCCGAAGCGGACGGTCATGAGCGCTTGGCAAACCCCATGCGCGGCGTGAAATTAGCAGGGTGTTTACGTTGTGCAATCGCATCAGCGATGACAAGACGCCACTTCGGGTCAGTCACCGGCATGTGGGCGATGGAGAACCAGCCAACGTCACTCGATTCATCATCAGCCACGAAAGGCACCGCGGACGGGTCGGTGGCCTCCAAGCGGATGGCCACGGACATGTAGGAAGCATTGTCACCGTTCGCGTGAACGATCGGCCCAATTGCGCCCGCGCCCAGCAAAGCAGCCGGTGTAACGTCCAAGCCGGTTTCCTCGCGCACCTCACGCACAGCAGCATCGTGGGGCTCCTCCCCCGGATCGCAGATACCTGTGACGGGGGTCCACGCACCGTTATCCGCGCGTTGGACAAGGAGCACCTCGGGCACAGCCCACGGGGAGTCATCGGTTGAGTCTCGCAGCACAATGGCGGATACAGCCGGGATCCACATCAGATCCGTTCCAATTTTCTTCCGGGTTTCCACGATGAACTCTGGGATAGGCATGGGGCCGAGTCTACGTCGTCACGAGGGCAGCGATGTAGTTACCAGGTTTGTTCCTCGAATTGGGCATCGGGGACAACGCGATTGATCACAGCCATAACCTGCTCATAGTTGGCATAAGACATGAGCCTCATGTGGGAATCAGGCAGCTCGCATGATTCTTCAGCTCGCTCCGCTTCAGTGCCGGAGACGACACCGATGATGGTGGCGCGGCCATTGATCTCATGGAACACGGGACCACCCGAATCACCGGGTGAGGCACACAGGTGACCAATATCCCCGTAGGTTTCGCGCTCCCCTTCTGCTTCGGTGCGGATGAGCTGCACGCGGCCACTATCTTCAAACACACCGCAGGTATATCCCGTGGTTCCACCGGTTTTACAAATGGGATCCTCACGCGACAGTGCACCGCCATAGATGGCAGTGGGGATCGGGGCGCCCACCAGATCCATGTAGCGGTTGGGATCCGTGATCTCAATGATGCCTACGTCAACACCATCATTGCCTTCGCTGTACAGACCCGAATAAATAAAACGGCCGGCCTCGACTGCGTAATCAGCTGCTGTCTCGGCGGTGGTGGGCCACACCAGATCTCCTTCACGGCCACAGTGTCCCGCGGTCACAGCAAAATTCCGGCCGTCCGCAGAACTGAAGCTGAATGCGACGGTGCACGACTGCGCAGTGAATGATTCCCCGGCTTGTGGGTAGTGGTCCGTGGACTGGATCTTGGTGCCTGGCGCCCACAGTGCGAAGGTAGGCACCTGAATCACTGTTCCCCCAGCTGGATCAGCTGGGGGTGCCCCCGGCGTTTGTACTCCTTCGCGCTCTTGGCGCTCTTCCACCGTCAGCGTCGGATACTGCGATGTGGTCACACCCAGGTAGACCACTGCAGCCACAACAAAGCTGACAATGACCACCATGGCCGCCCAGAATGTGGAACCATCTCCCCTTCTGGGTTGATACTCATCATCGGGCAGCGGGTACTGCTCGGGCGGGAACTGTGAGTGCATGAAGGAGGATCTTAGGACTCAGAAGAATCCGTGGTTGCTTCATCCTCGTCCTTCAGATCGTTCTGGATCTTCAGGTCGCGGATGAATTTCTCTGGGTCGAACTCTACGTAGTGCTCGGGGCCAGCAAATTGTTCCTGTGCCATGGTCGCTCCTTAGTTACCCGTACCACCGTTGCCGTCGATGCTGGCAATGTACTCCTTGACAGCTTCAGCGTCATTGGGCATATCTACCACGTGGCGGTCCGCATCCATGATGCCAGCGAAACGCTCCGGCACGTCCGGCTCCTGGCCAGTTGCTTCGACGATCGTTTCGGAGAACTTCACCGGCAGCGCAGTCTCCAAAACCACGATCGGGGTGTCCACCTGATCCTTGAGGCCACGGGCAACGAAGACACCGTCAGCGGTGTGCGGGTCGATGAGGGTGGACTGGTTGGTGTGGGTCTCACGGATCGTCGCAATGCGATCGGCGTGCGTGGAACGGCCGGATAGGAAGCCGTACGTGTTGCGAATCTCAGCCATCACGTCGTCGTTAAGCTCAAAGCCTCCGGCCTTGACCTGCATACCGAAGAGATCCTTGGTCTTTGCTGCGTCGCGGTCCAGCACATCAAAGATGAAGCGCTCAAAGTTGGATGCGCGGGAAATATCCATCGACGGCGAGGACGTTGCATGTGTTTCCGCGGAGGAACGCGGACGGTACTGCCCGGAGCTGAAGAACTCATGGAGCACGTCATTCTCATTCGTGGCCACGATGAGCTTGTCAATGGGCAGACCCATCTGCTTCGCAATATGGCCAGCGCAAATGTCGCCGAAGTTGCCGGTGGGCACGCAGAAGGACACCTGCTGCGGCTCCTGCCCCGGAGCTGGCGGCGATGTGAGCTTGATGTAGGAGGAAATGTAGTAAATCGTCTGCGCCAACAAACGTGCCCAGTTGATGGAGTTCACGGCACCGATGTGGTGCTTGGACTTGAAGGCCGCATCGGCGTTGACTTCCTTGACTACGTCCTGGCAGTCGTCGAAAACGCCATCGAGCGCGATGTTGAAGATGTTCGGCTCATCCAGGCCAAACATTTGAGCCTGCTGGAACGGGGTCATGCGGCCAGCTGGGGTGAGCATGAACACGTTGATGTTGTCGCGGCCACGCATAGCGTACTCCGCAGACGAGCCAGTATCGCCGGAGGTAGCACCCAAAATGTTGAGGGTTTCCTCCCGGCGCGCCAGCTCAAACTCGAAGAGCTCGCCGAGCAACTGCATGGCCATGTCCTTGAACGCAGCCGTGGGGCCTTCGGACAGGTGCGCAAGGTAGATGCCGTCTTCGAGCGCGGTGACGGGGACGATCTCTTCGGTGCTAAACACCGGGGTGCGGTAAGCAGCGGCGGTGAGCTCCTCAACCTTCGCCGGCGGGATATCGCTAACAAAGAGCTTGACTACCTCAGCGGCCAGGGCCGGGTAGCCGCCGTCGGCGAGGACTTCGCGCCACTCGGCCAGTTTCTCCTCTGTAATGCGCGGGTACGCAACCGGCACATACAGTCCGCCGTCGGGGGCTAGTCCGGACAGCAGAATGTCGGTGAACTTCTGCGGGGTCTTCGTCGTATCACGCGTTGAGATGTAATCCACCCCTAGGAGTCTAGCGTGCCTGGATCACACCTTTGGGCACACCGTCCCCGGAGCTCGCCAATCTCAGCCGAAGTTAGTCGTACTCAAAAGACGGCTCTTCACCCCAGAACACTTCTTCCACGATGCGGTGAGCCCGGCGGGTCACCTTCAGATAGTGGTCGAGGAACGCTTGCGCATCATGTGGGTCATATCCGGCTGCACCGGCTACCTGGTTGAGTTGAGCACCCGGGCCAGGCAACTGATCGATGCGCTTGCCGGTGACCAAGACCAATGCGTTGCGTGCTGCTGTGGCCAGCAACCAGGCGTCCGTCAGCGTGCAGGCCTGTGCGGGGGCAATGATGTCAGCAGCGGCATCCGTGACGAGGAAGTCCAGTACCTCCAGCGTCGAAGTGTTGTGGAGCTGCGGGTAGGTGTGGGCGTGCATCATGGTGAGCAGCTGCACCGTCCACTCAATATCTGTCAGCGCGCCACGCCCCAACTTCGTGTGGGTTGCACGGTCCGCATTGCGTGGCAGGCGCTCATTGTCCACGCGAGCCTTCATACGGCGAATCTCACGAATATCCGATTCACTCGCACCCCCATCGGGGTAACGGAATGGGTCGATGCTGTGCAGGAATTCCTCCCCCACCTGCGTGTCACCAGCGATGTAGGTGGCGCGCAGCAGCGCTTGGCGCTCCCACACCTCACCCCACTCTTGGTAGTAGCGCTTGTAGGACGCAATCGTGCGCACCACCGCACCAGAACGACCTTCCGGCCGCAGCCCCAGATCAACCTCCAGTGGCGGATCACCGGACGGCTTGGATAGGCGCTTCCGCAATTGATCAATGATCTTGGCAGCCCAGGCCAGCGCTTCCACTTCATCCACGCCCTCGCTGGGCTCAGCCACGATCATCACATCTGCGTCTGAGCCATAGCCCAGCTCCGCACCACCGAGGCGCCCCATACCGATGACAGCGATGCGGGCCAAAGGTTCTTCCACCCCGCGTTCCAGCAGGTCCGCATGAACTTCTGCTCGCAGGCCTGCCTCGAGCACGGCGTTCCACACCCAGGACAGCTGGTCGCACACCTCGCGCACATCCATCATGCCCAGCAGGTCCGCGGAAGCAATGCGGGCAAGCTCCGCGCGACGCAGGGAGCGCGCAACGCTGACTGCCTTATCCGGGTCGGCATGACGTTTCGCTGCCGCGATCAATGCCTTGTACACCCGGTCCGGCTCCGGATCGAGCAGCTTCGGCTGTGTTGCACCATCACCGAGCTGCTTGACTACATCGGGCGCGGAAATGATCAGGTTCGCCGCATAGGGGGATGTGCCCAGGATGTGCATGAGGCGTTCGCCGACCACTCCTTCGTCCCGAAGCATGCGCAAGAACCACGAGCGATCCTGCGCGGCATCAGACAGCTTGCGGTAGTTGAGCAAACCGGCATCCGGGTCCGCGGTCTCCCCTAGCCACACCAGCAGTGTGGGCAGCAGAATCGCCTGCAGCTTCGCCTTGCGCGAAGTACCCTTCACCAGCGCGGACAGGTGCTGGTAGGCACGCGTGGGGTGCGTGTACCCCAGCGCCTTGAGCTGTTCAATCGCCGCATCTTTGCTTAGCGACGCCTCCCCCACACTCATCCCCGCAATCGAATTCAACAGCGGGCGGTAGAACAACCGCGAGTGCAGGTCCGAAATCTTCTTGCGCTCAGCTTTCAGCCGCGCATCCATCTCATCCACCGCGGACAGGGTCGGTGAGGAGATAAAACCAGAGGTCAGTGCCAACCAACGGCGGCTTGGTGCATCATCGTCTTCCGGCAGCGTGTGCGTGCGGCGGAAGCGGTGCAGCTGAAGGCGGTGTTCCAGCAGCCGCAAAAACTCATACGCCTCGATGAGGTGCACGGCATCTTCACGGCCAATGTAGCCTCCATCCGAGAGAGCCTGGATGGATTCGATGGTGTTTTTAGTGCGCAAGGCAGCGTCGATACGCCCATGCACCAGCTGCAAAAGCTGCACGGCGAATTCCACATCGCGCAGGCCACCCTGACCGAGCTTGAGCTCACGCGAACGCATATCTTCCGGCACATTCGACAGCACACGGCGACGCATCGCCTGCACGTCCTCCACGAAGGAGTCTCGCTGGGAGGACTCCCACACCATCGGCTTCAGTTTTTCCCGGTAGGCCTGCCCCAACTCCATGTCACCCGTCATCGGGCGGGCTTTCAGCAGCGCCTGGAACTCCCACGTTTCCGCCCAGCGCTTGTAATAAGTCTCATGGGATTCCAGCGTGCGCACCAGCGCGCCAGACTTGCCTTCCGGCCGCAGGTTCGGGTCCACGTCAAAGAAGGCAGCAGTGCCTATCGACGTAAACTCGCTAGCCACCTTCGTCGCCTGCGCATCCGCCGGCTCCGCAACGAAAATGACATCCACATCGGAGATGTAGTTCAGCTCCCGCGCACCGCACTTACCCATCGCGATGACGGCCAGCTTCCCATTCATCGGGTCATCCCCGCACACCGAACGCACCGCCACAGCCAGCGCTGCGGTCAGCGCCGCATCCGCAATGGTGGTGAGCAGTTCCGTGACCTCGCTGTAGCTTAAGACCGGCTGGTCGGCGCCGTAGCCTTTGAAGGCGGAGTACGTTCCAGCGAGATCCGCCGCTGCTACACGCATGACCAGCGTGCGATACGTGCTCTTCAGAATCTTCTTTGCGTCTGTGCCCGTGATGGCTGCGCGGTAGGTGCCGGGCTGGTCCAAATCTGCGTTGGCAGTGGGATCCCCCGGTTCCGGCTGTGCATCAACCGCGCCCAACATGATCTGGAAGATCTCACCCCTGGTCGGCAGCGGCTCCGCCAGCAGCTTCCATTCCTCCGGGTGCGCCACCAGGTGGTCCCCCAAGGCCGTCGACCCGCCCAACAAGGCAAAGAGGCGGACGCGCAGCACCTCATCACTGATAAGCGCTTGGCGCAGCTCCTCGTACTTGTCGTCCAACGCCTCCGCCAGGCGAAAAGCCGTGTTCAGCGTGATATCCGGGTTGCCGGATCCGCCGAGGGTGTACAGCACGTCATTGTCACTCCAGCCCAGCCGCTCCAAATCCTCTGCTGCGGTTTTTCCGGTCAAGGCCAATTGAGCTGGTGAAGGAGACTTCGTGCGCGCCATATTCATCCTGTCTTAGAGGTTGAGGTTGTTAGCCAGTTCCCACGGAGTGATCTGATCCTCGTAGGCATGCCACTCATCCCACTTGGAACGCAGGAAGAATTCAAAGACCTGCTCGCCCAGTACCTCCGCCATGAACTCGGACTTTTCCAATGCGCGCAGAGCCTCATCGAGGGAGCCCGGCAAATCCTTATAGCCCATCGCACGCCGCTCCCGTCGGGTGAGCGCGAACACGTCATCCACCGCGGGCTCACCCAGTTCAAGGCCCTTCTCAATGCCGTCCAGTCCGGCCGCAAAGATCGCAGCGAAAGCCAGGTACGGGTTCGCGGCGGAGTCGATGGTGCGGACCTCAATGCGTCGAGAAGCACTCTTGTGCAGGCGATACGTGGGCACCCGCACCATCGCGGAACGGTTGGACACGCCCCACGTTGCTGCGGTCGGCGCCTCCGACCCGAACTGGAGGCGCTTGTACGAGTTCACCCACTGATTAGTCACCGCGGAGATCTCATTCGCATGCGCGATCACACCCGCGATGAACTGGCGCGCCGTCGTGGACAGCGAATATTCATCATCCGGATCATGGAACGCATTCTCCTCACCCTCGAAGAGAGAGAAGTGCGTGTGCATCGCCGAACCATTGTGCTCACGGAAAGGCTTAGGCATGAAGGTGGCAAGAATACCGTTCGCCTCCGCCACCGTCTTCACCACATAACGGAACGCAATGATGTTATCCGCCATCGTCAGCGCATCCGTGTGCCGCAGATCAATCTCCTGCTGCCCCGGCGAGCCCTCATGGTGGGAGAACTCTGTAGCAATGCCCATGTACTCAAGCGCTGAAATTGCTTGTCTGCGGAACCTCGGCGCCGCATTCTGCTTCGCCTGATCAAAATAACCGCCATCATCCACCGGCCGGGGATCCTCCCCACCCGTCAGCGCAAAAAACTCAATCTCCGGGCTGGCCACGCACTCAAAACCGGCTTCTGCTGCCTTGTTGAGTTGACGGCGCAACACCTGACGCGGATCCGCATACAACGGCTTGCCATCCGGCATGGAAATATCGCAGAACATCCGCGCCGTCTGCAGCCCATCCTCCGCATCAAACGGCAACGGCTGGAACGTCGAAGGGTCCGGCAGCAGCAGCGTATCCGACTCGGAAACCCGGGAAAACCCCTCAATGGACGAGCCATCAAAGCCAACACCTTCATCAAACGCCGTTTCCAATTCGGCCGGCGACATCATCACCGTCTTCAACGACCCAAACAAATCGGTAAACCACAGACGGATGAAACGAATGTCCCGCTCCTCAACCTCGCGCAGGACGTTTTCTTGTTGGCTGTTCATGCCTTTCCAATGTAGTTCCAGCTTGGTCAGAAGTGTGCATGTTCACCGCTGCAGCCCCTCTGATGTGTCCTGTGGGGTGAACGCCGCCTTCTGTGCCTAATGCCGCGACAGCGTCGTGCCAGAGGCGGACACACGCCCCCTGCCCAAAAAGAGTTGGTTTGACTATTCCGAATCGCACGGGACAAAACCGCAGGTCGCCGAGCGTTGCGTGGCGCGATAGTCAAACCGACTCATCAACACCGCACCCACGAAGCACACCTGGGGGTGCCACACGGGTGCTTTTGAGTACGCCTAGCCCAGCCCTGTGCGCGGAGTAAACTGTGTGGTGAGCCCCGCATCGTGAGGTTCCGCGGTGCCCGGCGAGATCGTGTCCCCTATTCACCGCCAGCGTATAAAGGATGCACATTCCCATGAGCTCCGAAACCTTCCTTGAGGTTGAGTCCAAGTTTGCCGTCGATGACACCGCTTCCGTGCCCGATCTCACGCAGCTGACTGCGGTTGAGTCTTTGGGCGAGCCGGTTGAGCAGGATCTGTCGGCGATCTACTACGACACTGCGGATCTACGCCTGACTCGCGCGAAGATCACGCTGCGCCGCCGAACTGGTGGCAATGATGACGGCTGGCACATCAAGCTGCCCGGGGATATTGGCCGTACGGAGCTTCACGCACCACTAGGTGATGCCACTACCCCGCCACAAGAGCTGCTGAGCGCGGTACGCGCGATCGTGCGGGATGAGGCTCTCGCCCCGATCGCGCGTGTGGACAACACTCGTACGGAGACCTTGCTTCTAGGCGCCGACGGGCAGGTCATCGCCGAATTTTGTGATGACCGAGTCACTGCACAGTCCCTTCTACCCGGCGGCCAAGAGACGTCTTGGCGTGAGTGGGAAGTGGAATTAAGTCCCGCCGTCAACGAAAGGCTGGATGGCGCAGCCGTTCTCCACGAGGCGACATCCTTGCTGTTGAGCCAAGGTGCACGCGTTTCTGAGTCCCCGTCTAAGCTCTCCACCGCCCTGGGCGATTCCGTCAACGATGCACCCCTTCCGCCTCACCTGGATTCTTCTGCTCTTGAGCAGTTCGCTCCAGATTCCCCTGTCCGCGTTGTCGTGGATGCCCTGCGCACGCAGCGCAACAAGTTGGTGGACACGGACCCGAAGGTTCGTGCTGATGAGCCGGATTCTGTCCACCAAATGCGCGTGGCCACTCGCGAGTTGCGCAGTCTCTTGGTCACCTTCGAAGGCATTCTCGACGCCGAACAGGTCCGTCCCCTTGAAGCCGAACTGAAACTGCTCGCTGACCTGTTGGGTAGCGCCCGCGATGCGGAGGTCATCGAGGAACGCCTGATTGAGCAGCTCGACGCTGATGCGTCCGGCCTGCTTGAGGACGTCGCTGTCACACGCATCCGCGACACCATGCGTCGCAAGTATGAGCGCGCCCACAAACGCATTGTGAAAGCTCTCAATTCGTCGCGCTATCTGCAGCTTCTCGACGACTTGGATGCCCTCGTTGCCACCCCACCACTCGTCCCGGGCATTGCTGATGATGCTGAAAACACAGAAGGCACTGAGAGCCCCTCAGTGGCACCTGCGGACATCCTTTTCCAGCACCTCTCTACCGCCTACTCACGCGTGATCACTCGTCTGGAACAGGTCGAGCAGCCTGCCGAGGAAGCTCCTACCTGGCAGGACCGCGCGGAGTCCCTCCATGATGTACGCAAGGCAGTGAAGAAGCTGCGGTACTGCGCTGTCGCGGCGGAAGCCTCTGAGTTGAACACGAAGAAACTCGTCAAGGCCTGCGCCAAGGCCCAGGATGTCCTCGGTGAGTATCAGGATTCGGTGGCTACCCGGCAGCGGCTGGAGAAGTTCACTGCCCGTGCACGCCGTCATGGTGAGGACACGTTCACCTACGGCATGCTCTACCAGCACGAGGTTGAGCGCGGTGACAAGGCGCTGAAGAAGTACCCGAAGGCCCTAGCCAAGGTGCAGAAGGCCTTCAAGAAACTTGGCCCGAAGGACGATTAATCCCCTTGTCCTTCTGCCTCGTGGGAAAAGTAACTGGTTACTTTTCCCACGAGGCAGGCTGACCCCAGTCGTCGTCTGCTTCGTCTTGGGCTTCGGCCTGCTTGTTGCGCTCGGCTACTTTTTCCAGAGCGCGTTCGGCTTCTTCGCGGGTGTCGTAGGGGCCCATGCGGTTATCCCAGGAGGTCTCTTTGCCCTGGGTGACTTCGTGGGTTGTGGGGTCGAAATAGAATTTCTCGTCTGCCATTGTTGGCTCCTTTCTTGTCACGGGGGCGTGCCCCACGTACTACACCTCAAAGGCTACATGGAGCGTTGGTACTGTTGTGGCTGTAATTTGTACGCCGAGCAGAAGGACGTCATCCATGTCCGTGTGGACCGCACCGCAGACCCCCGCCGCCACCCGCGTGGAGCAACTGCACCACAGCGTGACAGGGCTTACCCCACGCCATGTGGCGAGTGCGCCGGGCACGTTCGTGGTGATTGGGGAAAACGCAGATCACTTCGGCGGGGTCACCGTTGTGGGTCTGGCGGGTGTGCGGGCTGCTGTTGCGGTGAGCCCTCGGACGGACAACATCATCGCGGTACATGCGGATTTCGCGGGCCAGGAGATCGCTGACCAGGTTGATGGCGCGCAACTGGCGCAGTTGAGTGACTCTGGTTTTACTTCTTTTTCCGCTGAGGAAGCACCCACAACGCAGGAGGAGCCGCCACGTGGCTTGGCTGTTCGTTTGGGTGGTCTGGTGCACACCTTGATTGGGCGGCAGATGCTCTCCCGCGATACCGCGGGTTTGGACATCACGGTTGTCTCCGACATCCCATTGGGTTCCGGCTTGGGTGCTCTGCACGCAGCTGACGCCGCATTGTGCTTGGCTCTGCTGGCTGATGATGGGGATATTGATACCGCGCCCCTACGCACCCGCCTCGCCGAAATTGCATCACAGTCAGCGAAAACGTTCTCTGACGTTCCGGTGTTGCGTGCCCGTCACTCGACAGCTTTGCGTGGGGCTGGGGAGACGGTCTCCGTCGTCGATTATGCGGATGGTTCGTTGACCCAAGCACCACACCCGGCGCGGGAGGGCGTGCGTGTCTTCGCGGTGGCAGCGAGCTTTGGTGAGGTCTGTGTCGATAAGACTGATGCAGTAATCAAGGGCCGGAAGTTCATCGATGACGCCTGCGCCAACTTTGGTGTCAGCTCCCTGCGCCAGTTGCCGGAAGCAGCAGAACGCGTGGTGGAGTGGGTGGATGCCCGCCGCCAGGTACACGGGGCTGATTCCGCCCCCACACTGGACACTTCCCGCGCATGGGTGGTGTTCAGTGAGACGGAAACGAACCAGGCCACTCTCGCTGCAAAGGCGTTGCGCTCGATGCACGGGGATGAATTCTTCACCATCATCAACACACCGGCGCAGACTCCTGAGCTGCCCGTACCAGGGCAGCTGGTGGAGCTGCTCACCCTCCGTGGGGCGCGTGCGGCTCGCCCGGCAGCGGCCGGAATGTCCCAGGCAGTGATCGCTTATATTCCGGCCAAGAACGCGGACAACATGATGGCAGATCTTGCTGCTGATGGCCTCGCCGTCATGGAGGTCACCCAGGGCACGCCAGCACAGGTGGAGAGTTAGTCCGCCGGCCAGGCGAATAGCACGTCGCGTTCCTGCGGGTTTGCGTGAACCAAGGAGAGCATTGTCTCCGTCGCCTCTTCCGGTTGGCCGGCACATTCGGCGAGCACCGGCGGGTCCAGGATGAATACGCGGGCTGTGCCTGCCTCTTCGTTCGTCTGCATGATCACAGCCTGGAAGTTGTGTCCGACCCATGGTTGAAGCACGGTGGCCTCCGTGAGGTTAAGGCAGGCTCGATCCACGGTATTAGCCAGCTGGTTCGTGCGCATCATGGTTTTCAGTACCGTCGGCGCATCCTCGCTCACCCATTGCGGCACCTCGGTTCCGGCGCTCAACGCCAGGCACACTTCCGTGGCATAGCGGTCCACCAGGCGACGCAACGGCGCGGTCACGTGCGAGTAGTAGCCACCAATACCAGCGTGAATCTCTGGCTCCTTCTCCGCTACGTCAACGTAGCCCGCACCGCGCAGAAGCTTCTGCGCTTCACGCATGATGGCCATGCCACGTGGGGTGTCTGCATCGACGGTATGCAAGAACGATCCAATGTCCGTGTCATGCGCGAGCGCGTAGCCCAATGCCCATGCTTCCGCGCGGAATAACTGTTCAGCGCTCGGCTCGGCAGGCCGCAATGTGCGTAGAAAGCCGGTCCCTGCCGACTGCATCATCTGCCCTGCCGCCATGCCAGTGAGCAGGGAGATCTCCGAGTTATAGTCCATCACCTTGTGGCGCGGCTCGATGATGAGCTGATATTCATCCCCATCGCCTTCTCGCACACGCACGGACGGCAGGCGCAGATTGATTGCTTTTCTGCGTAACGAGGACGCCGCCCGCAACTCCCCTACCTCCGGCAACAACTCGATCGAGGGATGCAGCTGACCTGCATCCAGGTCCGCCTGTACCCCGTCATAATCCAGCCGCGCCACCGAATGCACCATCGCGCGGGTCAGGTCCACGGTTTCGATCTCGCCCGCCGAGTCCAGGTCGAAAGTCCACAGCACAGCTGGCCTATCGACGTCCGCCAGAAGCGACGCCGACCCCTCACTCAACTCCTCCGGATGCAGCCGCGCCGGCTCATCCGGCAGGTAGATGGTCTGGCCACGCACGAGCGACTCCCGGTCCAAAACACCACCTGGTTCAATGAACGCGGCTACGTCCGCAATGGCGTAGTACACGCGGAAGCCCTCACCCCGGCGCTCAATGGCCACCGCCTGGTCAAGGTCTTTGGAGCCGACGGGGTCGATGGTGACGAGGGGGATCCAGCGGGCGTCGATACGCACATCTGCATACCTGTCCGTGGCTTGCGCAGCTGCCTCGTGCAATTCGGGCGTGAAATCCGTGGGCACCTTGAACTCGTGGGCGATCGGACGGAAATCAAGCGGTGCTGCGTAAAGTTTCATAGCCGCCCATTTTGGCAGAAACTGGGCGAGTGAGTCGGCCTATGAGCCGGATTCTGTCCCTCCACGTGAACCACGTGGAGGTGGTGATCATCCATCTAGGGCGACCATTGCTGGGCGCCTCAAGCAGCTACCTTCGGACTTAGCGGGCCGCCTTAACATCCGACAACCGCTGCCCAAAAGACAGCGGCTCTTGCCTTGCTCCCGGTGGGGTTTACCTGGCCGGCTGTGTCACCACCGCCGCCGGTGCGCTCTTACCGCACCCTTTCACCCTTACCCGGTTGCCCGGGCGGTCTACTCTCTGTTGCACTTTCCCGCGGGTTGCCCCGGGTTGCCGTTAACAACCACCGTGCCCTGTGGAGTCCGGACTTTCCTCGACCCCCGCCTACCCACATGCGTGGCGGTACGGGACGCCGCGATCACCCGGCCGACTCACTCGCAGGCAGTAACTGTACTCCGCGCAGGCCTATGAGCGGAAGTGGGCGACGTCATTGACGCAGCGCACCACGCCCATTTCCCCGTAGAACTCAATGATGGAAATGGAGGCGAGGTCCAAGAACACGTGGCGGAACGTGTTCGGGCCGGATTCCAGCGCCTGCCGAATGACGGATTTGATGGGGCTCATGTGGGTGACCACCAGCACCGTTTCGCCCTCGTACTCCTCTTGGAGTTTCAGCCGAGCGCGGGTGATGCGGCGGTGCAACGCGCTGATGGATTCACCGTTGGGCGGGGCTTGGGTGGTACTCGCCTGCCAGTCAGCGAACTCGTCCGGGTACTGCTCCTGCGCCTCGTCGCGGCTGAGCCCCTCAAAATCACCGAAGTCCACTTCCCGGAAACCATCCACGGTGACAATATCCTCGGCAGGAACACCGAGTACCTCCGCGCACGCACTCGCTGTTTCCTGGGTGCGCTTGGCCGGTGATGCAATGATGCGGTCGATCTGGCCTAGCTTGGCCACAGCCTCCGCAGCCCGGCGCGCCTGCTTCCGGCCCAGCTCCGTCAACTGGGGGTCGGAAGAACCGCTGTAGCGCTTCTCGGCGGAATGCTCTGTCTGGCCATGTCGCAGCAGCACAAAGCGCGTACGCGGTGCATCGGTGCCATGCCAGTGGGCGGGGCTGGCCACGACGTGGCTCTTTTTCTCAGGTGTCGGGCCCGCATCGATGATGCCCGGCTTGGCTCCCTTCGCGGCGGCATCCATGGCCACGTTCGACAGCTCATCGGCCTTCTTGTTCTTCTCCCGCGGCACCCAGTTGTAGGACACACTCTGGAAACCCTGCGCCAGGTCACGAGCTTCCAGCGCCAACTTCTTCATGTCGGGGTGTTTGATCTTCCACCGGCCAGACATCTGCTCCACGACGAGCTTGGAGTCCATGAAGACCTCCACCTCCGTCGCCCCGAAATCCCGTGCTGCTTCAAGGCCGCGCAGCAGACCGTGGTACTCGGCCACGTTGTTGGAAGCATCTTGGCCAACGACGTAGGCGATTTCGGCGAGGGTTGCCCCGGTAGCGTCGAAAAGCACACTGCCCGAACCCGCGACCCCCGGATTCCCGCGGGAACCACCGTCGGTATAGATCGTAATTTTCATGTGTTACTCGCTGTCACGCACGAGCAACGTGCCGCAATTGGGGCAGGTAGGAAGCTCGTCAGCTGGGGTAGCCAGGATCTCATTGCGCTCAGCTGGCGGCAGCTGAATGAAGCAGGAACCACACGTACGGCCGTTAAAATGCGCAGCACCCACCGTGGCATACACGCCCAGAATGGATGCCGGCAGCTGCGCACGGAGCTCATCCGTATCCACTGGTTCCTTCTCCGGCAACGCATCCACTGCGCGCTGGGCGGCCTCAATCTTGCGGTCCAGCTCATCCAGCTTCGCGCCGTGCACATCGCGGTTATTGCGCAGGGCCTTGACCTCGCCGTGCGCCTCCTTGAGTTCGTACAGCAGATCCGCGATGCGGGACTTCGCCGCGTAACGGTCATGCTCCAAATCCTTGCGACGCTCTGGATCCGTCTCCGCCATCAACTGCCGCTTGTCATCCAGCTCGCGCTTCTTCAGCTTGCGCTCATCCTCCTGGATGCGCAGGATCTCCGCCTCCAGATCATCCACAGCAAGCTGCGCGGCCGCGGACGCATTCACCAGGCCCGGGCGCTTCTTCAACAACTCCGCCAGCTCCTGCTCCTCCGGAGTCGACGGGGCCGGGTTCGCCGCACTGCGCTCCGCCACAGCGAGAGCGAGCAGGGTGCGCTGCTTATCGATGTCCAACTGCATGGGGGTCAAACTCCTACTTAATTTGTCTCGTTGTTGGCAGGCTTATCAGCGTGCGCTGAGATCGTCCATGGATCCGTGCGCAGGGAGATAACCTCTGTTTGTACATTCGGGTAGGCCGCGGCCACAACCTCGCTGGCCTGCGTGGTCCACGGGAACTCACTGGCCCAGTGCGCCGTATCAATGACGGCGGGACCACCGGCACGCAGGTGCTCATCCACCGGGTGGTGGCGCAGATCCGACGTGACGTACACGTCCACCCCAAGCCGAGCCACATCCGCCAAGAAACTGTCCCCCGATCCGGAGGACACCGCGACCTTCTTCACCATCTGCTCCGGATCACCCGCAGCACGCACACCCCACTCTGTCACCGGCAGGGCATTAGCTACCTGCTGGGTGAACTCACGCAAGGTCATGGCCTCCGGCAGCTCACCCACGCGACCCAATCCCGTGGCCGTGTTGATGTCCCCGGTGTATTCCAGCGTAACCACGTCAAAGGCCGGCTCCTCATACGGGTGCGCCTCACGCAGCACGCTGACAAGTCGCGCGCGCAGCTTCGTCGGCGCCACGAACTGCACGCGCGTCTCCGCAGCCGAGTAGTGTTCCCCCACCGAACCATCCGTGGGATCTGCCCCGTCTTCCGGAGTGAAGCTGCCACTCCCCTCCCACGCGAAGCTGCAGTGGGAGTAGTTGCCGATGGTGCCAGCGCCGGCGCTAAAAAGCTCATCCAGCAAGCTCTGCGCATGCGCGGCGGGAACGTGCACGCCCCACAGATCCGTCAAATTCGGCTCCACAACCTTGATCGGGCGGCCCGGCGTGATACCCACCAGCTCAGCGAGCTTGTCCGAAACCCCGGGACGCGCCGAATCCGCATTCGTATGCGCCGCGAACAGAGCGCAACCGCCACGCACCAGCGTGTGAATGACCTTGCCCTTCGGCGTATTCGCCGCCACCGAGGTCACCCCACGCAGCAACAGCGGATGATGCACCACCAAAAGGTCCGCGCCCAACTCCACCGCGCGATCCGCAACCGCCTGCGTGCAATCAAGCGCGAAGGCCACCTTGGACACCTTATCCGCAGGATCTCCGCAGATCAGCCCCACTGCGTCCCACGATTCGGCGAGATTCGGCGGGTACGCCTGCTCCAATGCGGCAACAATATCGCCGACAGTCCTCTCAGTCATGCACCCAAGTCTAGGGGACACGTTGCCCGCACCCCGCCCCGCTGTCATGCTGGGTGTCACAGACACGTTCCATGCAAGGAGGCCCCATGATCCACATCGATTTCGTGTGCACAGGCAATATTTGCCGCTCGCCCATGGCGGAAGTCATCATTCGCCAAAAGCTTATCGACGCCTCCCTGGACCCTCACGTCCACCTCACCTCCTCCGGCATCGGCGGCTGGCACGTGGGCAACCCCGCTGATAGCCGGGCCCTGGCCGAGCTTGCTGCTGCTGGTTATGACGGTTCCACCCACCGCGCCGCACAGTTTGATGGCTCGCGGATGAACGCTGACCTGATCGTGGCATTGGACACCCGCCATGTCTCTGAACTCGTGGCCCGGGGCGTGCCCGAAGAGAAGATCCGTCTCCTGCGTTCCTTCGACCCCGACGCCCCATCAGGTGCTGGTGTAGAAGACCCCTACTACGGCGGCCCCGAAGGCTTCACCGTCACCCGCCAGCAGATCGAAGCGGCTGCCGACGGCATTCTGGACTGGGTCCGCGAACGGGTAGAGTAAGCGCCGTGACCGCCTCGAACAGCCAGACCTCTCGCCCCCTGTGGAAGTCTTTTGTAAACCCCGGCTGGGTCATCGCCGCCATTTTGGCCATCGCATTCTCGTGGTTTGCCATCACCTGGTTGTCCCCGTGGCAGCTGAATAAAGACCACGACATCAAAGAGCGCAACCAGCGGATTGAAGCCGCGTTCGAGGCAGACCCCGTCGACGTGACCACCATCCTGGCGGAGGGATACACCCCCGAGAAGGAATGGACGCGCGTGACCATGACCGGGCACTACAACCCGGACAGCGAAATCCTCCTGCGCCTGCGCCCGGTGGACGGTACCCCTGCCTTCCAGTCGCTCGTGCCCTTCACTTTGGACTCCGGTGAAACCATCCTGGTCAACCGTGGTTGGGTCCCCGCAGCTGAGGGCGGCACCCGCGTCCCCGCTTTCGACCCCGCACCTACCGGCACCACCACCCTCTCGGCAATGCTGCGCACCTCCGACCCCGCCACAGAGAGCACCCCGCTTGAGGATCAGGGCTACACCATGGTCCAAACCATCCACACCCCCCAAGTCGCCGAGGCCACTTCCGAAGAACTAGTCAGCCCCTACGCGCAGCTTCTTTCCGACCAACCCGGCGTCCTCAACCCCATCCCGCTGCCCATGCTCGACCGCGGCAACCACCTCTCCTACGGCCTGCAGTGGATCGCCTTCGGCATCATGGCCCCCGCCGGCCTCGCCTACTTCCTCTACTCCGAGATCCGGGAACGCCGCCGCTACCGCGACGAACAGCGAGAGATGGAAGCTCTGACCAGTACATCCGCGGAGTCCACTGCCCCCGCTGAGGAACCACATGAGGCTGCTCCCGCTCCGGGCGCTGCCCCTGCCTCTGCCCCTGCCCGGGCGCGCTACGGCCAGTCCCGCAAGAACCCGTGGGCGGAGAAGGGCCCCAAGGGCTTCTAACCCCTGAACACGCGCCTCACCGTGTAGGGGCTGTGTAAAATTTTACATTGCATCAGTAACTATCCCCTGACAGAAATCCGCTACCAGGTGTTTTGCTTGGGCTGATTTTTCGCGATGTAACCTTTTACACAGCACACCGGCCACGGGCAGATAGGGAGGCACCCGGGCAAGGCCCCGGGAAAACCGAAAGCCACTCCCCATTGAGCGGAAAGTGGCTGTGAGCTGGTGCGCCATGACGGGCTCGAACCGCCGACCTACTGGGTGTAAACCAGTTGTGTGTGGTTTTTCGTCACGCGTTGTGTGCTGCGTTTTTGCGTGTTGGCCTGCTGTTTTTGTGGTTTTGCATGGTGTGACGGTTTGGTCTCGTTTGGTCTCGTTTGGTGCCGTTTGTAGTCAAAATGCAGTCACAAAGTAGTCACGGGGAGCGGCATGTGCCACCCCCGTTTTTCACCCCCACTCACACATTGCACGCAAGGCAACTTGCATACGCTAGTGCTGTGGCATACAATAAAGATGTAAGCAAAGGAAAGCACCGAAAGGAACACCAAAATGGCACAATACGACCACACCGCAGAAGTCACCGCCCTAATCAACGCAGGCATGAGCCTTGACGAAATCTCAGCAGCCCGCCGCGAAATCGACATCGACACCTACAAAGACGGAAGCTGGGAAGCTATCACCTGGAACCGCGCCGATCAGCGCTCTTTCGACGCATGGGCAGAGCAGAAGCTCCGCCAGCTCAAGGCGGGCACCACCGAACCGCTGGCCACCGAGCGCCAGGTGGACTACATCATGTCGCTGCTCGCACAGACCGACGGGCAGAATGTCTCCTGGTTTTCCCCGGCCCCTACCGAGTATGCGGAGATCGCCAAGATGACCCGCAAGGACGCTTCCACCTACATCTCCGCGCTTAAAGGCACCTACTAGCCCACACCACAGAAAGGACACCACAAATGACTGACCTCACCACCTTGGCTATCCGCACCGCCGGACGTTGCAATATCACCGACCACGCAGCAGAATCCGCCTTGGAGACCTACATCACCCAGATTGAAGCGCTAGAGTCACGCACCATCGACCGCGATGACATTAGCGATGATGACGCGGATTTTCTGATTGAGTCTGTCGCCCAGGCGCAGCGCGCCGGTGACCTAGGACAAGACAAGCTCGCAGCACTAGAGGAGCTTATGCCCGCTGTCCGCGCAGCGCAGGACGCGCTGGAATCAATGGAGCAGCAGCGCAACACCGCGATTCGGGAAGCACTTGGCGCGGGTGCCCGCATCAAAGACGTTGCCAGCACCACTGGCCTTAGCCGTCAGCGCATTGAGCAGATCAAGGCACAATAATGCAGGTCGGTGAGCGCGACGGGTACGGCCAGTACGGCATCATCGACGAGACCGGTGACGGGCTACTGTGCCACACCTGTGGGAAGCGCTACCGGCACCTCGCCACGCACATCGCCGCTGGACACGGGGACACGGTGGCCGACTACCGCGCCAGACACGGCCTGCCAGTATCACGCCCGCTTATAGCTGAGTCGGTGCGGTCACGGATGCGGGACTCATGGGAGCGCCACCGCGAGACACACCTAGCAGGCCTAGAAAAGCACCGCGACCCCGCCAGGGCGACACAGGCCAGTGTGCCGGTAAGCCGAGGACGTAGCGCGGGAGCTAGAAAGAGCCGTGAGCAGTATTTACGTGGCCGGTCCGGACGGGCACTCACCGACGGCGAGAAAGCACAGCTAGACGCGACTGGGAGCGTGGCAGAGTGGGCAGAAGTTGCGATAGGGATACTAGAAGACCCCACGGTGTCTGTCCGGTCGCTCGCAACCTCATCCGGAGTGAAGCCAGTGACAGCTCAAGCTCGGATCAGTAGGTACAGGCGCGGGCGTGGTCCAGGTTCGGGAAACCGGTTTTAGGCACGAAAAAAGACCCCCACCCTGGTGTGTATTCCAGAGTGGGGGTCTATGAGAAAAGCCCGCCGTACCGGTGGTAGAGGACGGGCTGTGCTACGCCTAGTCTAGCTGGGCGGGTTGCGGGCTTTTGGTGGGGAGTCAATAAGTGCTTGCCACGCCTCAATATCGGGCGCGGGCGGGGCAGCGATCATCTGCGGGTTAGCTAGGTGCTCCATCACCTCCGCGATCCACGCCAAAGCACGACGTAGTGCGTCGCGTAGGTCGCCCGCGTGGGACTGGATAGCCTGTAGCTCCTGCCGTGTGGCACGTAGGTCTTCTTCCACACTGTCGAGGCGGTTTTCCAGCTTGTCAATCCGGTCAGACTGGCCCGAGATTAATGAGGCGGACGCGGTGGCGGATGTTTCGTCACGTCGCCCTAGTGAGCTGATCAGCGCCACGATCAGCGCGCCCGCACCTGAGACAATGGCGACGATGACCTCAGTGCTCACGTGGCGGTCACCTCCTGCCTCTTGGCGCTGTCACGGGCAATGATCCAGCTTGACACCATCGCCATCACCGCCAATAGCGCGTAATTTTTAGCGGACACCCATCCTCGTGGTTCGTCGATGAAAAAAGCGGCGGACCACAGGATCAGCATGGCGCACGCGACAGCCATCCCGATAATCCGCGCCCACCGCGAGACGTTTTGTACCTGTGGTGGTGACGCGCCGGGAGCCAGCGACCCCACGATAAGCAGGGTGGCCGAGGTCGCCCACACAGCCCACACCGGGGCCGTCACGGCACTGTCCACAGCCTCAAGCTGCTGCGGGACGTGGTGAACATACGCCACAGCCGTGGCGACACACCATATGCCCCACACCACCGCCAAAATGCGGGGCAGCCTCCGCATCACCCGACCCACGCACACGCGCAAGGTCGGGCTAGCGGGCATCATGCACCTCGTCCGGGTACGCCGTAAATCCGTCATACACCTCCGCCGGGGCGGGCTTAGGCGCTGGCACGGGCACACCGACGGGCTTCTCGTCCGACTCCCAGCCAGTATTCATAGCGGCCATCAGGCCACCAATCACGGCGGCGAGGGACCCTGCTTGGGTGAGCCACTGGTCCACCTGACCCGGCTGCACGAATCCCAGGGCGACGGCGACAAGGCCCACAATCGCGGTGACCACGTAGATCACCTTGCGGATGAACCAGGGGGTTCCGATGACGGCGCGGGGCTTAGGGGCAATATTACGGTGAGTCATTTTACTTCTCCTTGCTGAATGCGTTAGTGATCTTTTTCCAGACGGCGGGCAACATGTTTTTATGCATGTCCTCGACTTTTCGGTCCGTCTCGAGGACGTATCCCACGAGTGTGTCGCGGTACGGCTCCAGCTCCCCGTCGCGGTTGCGTACGCGGGTCTGGAATTTGTGCGTCATTTCGTGGTGGATGTCGCGGACCATGCTGAATAGCTGGTCCTGCTGGTCGCTTGTGAGTGCCATGAGCGCACCTTTCTGTGATTGTTTTCCAGTGAAAATAGCTTCCAGGTCAGCGAGGCTGCCCTTGAAAGCATTGACGTCGATGGGGTGATGTCCACCGACAATGCCCTCCGATCCGAATTGCAAAATGTCGGGCCTGCGGTCCCCCAGTGGGTAGGACCAGCCTCGGTGCTGGTCCCCGCCGTCTGCCTTGTAGGTATCCTGCGCCCGGCCCTTACGGTTGCGGCCGTAGTTGGATACCCACAGGTAGCCCAGCCCATCCATGGACGGCTCACCGCCGGGCATTTTCTCCCAGTACCACGCGCCGGAGTAGATGCCGGGCACGTGGTAGCCACGGCGCTCTAGCTCCCGCTTCGCTGCCCACACGTCATCCTTGGTGAGCAACTTCCGGCCTGTGCTGCCCACGGATTCCACGTCGATCCACACGCCGAGGTCGCGGCGTCCGCCCATTTGCCGGTCGATCACGTCAACCTGCTGGGAGATGGTGGACCCCTCCGAGGGGGCGCGGAGGTACCAGTAGGTACTTACGAGTAAGCCGTTGCGCTCCGCGTCTGCGAGGTGCGATTTGAAAAGCGGGTCTTGGTAGGTGCCGTCGCATAGGCGGATGATGACGAATTGCATCCCGTCCGCTTTCGCTTTGGCCAGGGGGAAGTTTTTCTGCCACCCTGAAATGTCGATACCGAAAATTGTGTCCCCTGCGGGCTTCACTGCGGGGGTAGACGCTGCCTGCGTGGCCGGGGTAGCGTCTCCTACCCATTTCGCGCCCCGCAGCATGACCATCGGGTCAAGCCGGTTCGGACCAGGACGTGACCACGAAAAGCGGTGCCACTCCATATGCAGGTGTGGGGCGACGCCACCGTTGGTGGCGCGGTTGGGGTCAATACGCCCAATACGCTGCCCCTCCGCGACGCGCTGCCCCACACTGACCTCGGGAATGATGTGGCCGTAGACGGTCTCACCACCACCGTTGCTGGCGGGGTGATCAATGGTGATCCACCTACCGAAGCCGGATGCGGGGCCGGAGCGGGTGACGGTGCCGTCCTTGACGGCGTAGATAGGGTGACCACCGGAGCCACCACCGCGCCCAAAATCTGTGCCCCAGTGGTAGCCCCCGGCACGCGGCCCGAATGGCGACGTGACGAAAAAACCCTTGGGAACTGGCATTGTGACCATACTTTTTCCTCCTTACCTAGGTATGAGTGAACCCCCTCACCTAGCGCGGTCAAGGGGGGTTCGGGGTTAGAGTTTTTGGAAGAGGCTGTGGGCCTCATTTGGTGGCCAGTACTCTTGCGTAGTGTGGTCGGACAGCACTTTGTATTGGGTGCCGTTGTATTCCACGATGTCCCCGGTTTTAACGGGTAATCCCGGCCCGAACGGGATCACCCCACCGGCGGTGGGCTCGTCGGGTTCTGCGGGTGGGTGGACACGGTACGTAATGTCCAACCAGATACGACTGTCTACGCCGTGCGCGCCGGGGTTCCCAGTGATTCAGTCCGGGGTGGGTGGACTCCCACACCTTGTTGTTGTGGGTGACCACCGCACCCGCGTGATACATGCGGGCATGGTCCGTGAGCGGGTTCACCCACGCCGGGATACTGTCCGGCTTCTCCGTGGCCTGGGCTGCGTCCACCGCGTCCGGCTTGTCCAGTTTTCCGGCTTCCTGTAGCTCCGCCACGAGGTCTGCTTGGCCACGCTCCACCGCTGGCAGTGCGTTACGCCGGTGTTTTTCTGTGGATACCATCCAGCCCAAAAGCTCCTGCCACTCGTCGGCTGGTAGGGCCATGATCTGTGCTTGTAGCTGCTGCATTTTTCCTCCAAAAAATAGTGAAAGCACCCAAAAGCAGGGTGCTTGAAAAAAGGGGGCGGTTAGTCGATAGGGGTACCGTCAGGCATGAAGAAAGGCTCACGGGTGAGACCAGA
The DNA here is from genome assembly GCF_030232265.1 of Corynebacterium sp. MSK041. Lineage (GTDB taxonomy): Bacteria > Actinomycetota > Actinomycetes > Mycobacteriales > Mycobacteriaceae > Corynebacterium. Next base: position 141,740 of record NZ_JASPJK010000001.1, on the reverse strand, counting down.
TCCGGCGATCATATAGGTTCTGGACGACGGCTTCGTGCCGTCTTTGCGAATGAGCTTGACATTTCCGTCCGTTAGTGACGAACACCCGTCGAACATGGCTCTCATGTTGGTGACCTGACTGGTGTCCATCTCCGGCACCTGCGTGAGCGACGAACACCCATAGAACATGCTTTCCATGTTGGTGACCTGGGAGGTGTCCATCTCCGGCACCGACGTCAACGACGAACACCCATAGAACATGCTTTCCATGTTGGTGACCTGACTGGTGTCCAACTTGAACGGCAATGTGGCCACCGTCCAGTAGTTTTCCCCGTACTCTTCTAGCTTCCTCCGGAACCACGTCCGCAATTCGTACCAGTCACTCCCCCGAGGTGGGACCTCCACCGGTAGCGCATTAGACTGGTACACACGTCTACCCTGATACCACGCTTCCCTAATTTTCCGGCCCCCGTAGTACATCTCCCTGGTTTTACTCCCGCCGAAATGCAGACTCATTACGCGCCCCCTCCGTTCTCCGGGATGACGTACAGCACATTCGGCTCAAAAACGCTTGGTGGGGCCGACACCATTTTCACCGTTGCTTTCGTCTCAACATCCGCCTTCACCGCATCCACGTACCCTTTATTGATCAGGTGCTCCGGGCGCGACGCGGGCTCCGTGGACTCCGCCCTACCATGTAAAACAACTTTCGGATCACGCACCGAAAGCGAAGCTGCCGCCGCACTATTCAGCCCCACATGAGTCTCCCCATCAGCATGCACAGTATGCATAGGCCCAATAGCAGCACTACCAGCACCGGTCACATGCGACGCACGACCAATCGCCACAGAATACTCCCCCTCGGCGTCTGCTTCGTCGCCCACAGCCACAGCAGACCCACCAGACACAGCGGATTTACGGCCAATGGCCGTGCCATGCTCACTAGTGACCTCAGACTCCGGCCCCACCGCCACAGACTCATCACCATCATTGATTACCCCGTACCCCACGGACACAGAATTCTCGCCGGAACCGGAAGCCGCATACCCCACAGACACGCCGTACTGCTCAGCCCGTGCCCCTTCACCAATAGCGACAGAATCGTCACCATTCTGCCCTGGCGTGTGCCCGATATTGATGGCCCCATTATCACTGATGGTGAATCCGGGCACGGTGCCAGCAGGGCCAGGTTCCCCCTGCGCCTTCACTCCGGTAGACACACCACCGACCCACCACACCCCATCCTTAACCTCCGGGGTCAGCTTCGCACGCTGCGCCGGAGTCAAATCATCAAACGTCATCGTGCCGTCCGCACCGGGGTCACCCTTCGGGCCACGCAGGGAAGGTGACGTTTTCCCGTTGACGGTCAGCCGGTCACCATCCCACGAGGTAGACTCCGCGATCTCCCCCGCACGAGTGGCAGACGCAGCAGCATCATCCGCGTGTCCTTTGGCGGCGACTTCGTGTTTCGCAGCGTCCGAGGCGTGGGACTGCGCGTTCTCCTCCGACGTTTTCGCGGCCCCAGCTGACTTGGCTGCATCCTGTGCACTCGCCTTGGCAGCGTCTGCGGACTTCTTCGCGTTATCCTCAGACGTTTTCGCAGCAGACGCACTCGCCTTCGCAGACCCGGCATGCTCGGACACAGCATCCACAGCGCCCGCCACCGACTCCGCCGATGCTTTCGCTTCACCGGCAGACCGCCCAGCATCTACAGCCGATTTCTTCGCGCTCTCCTCGGCCCGCTTAGCCTCCCCCACACTCCCATCAGTAGCCCCCGCCACCTCCGCAGCAATACGATCCAAAAGACCCTGCAACTCGGCTGTGTTCTTACCATCCGTGGCCTGGCCAAGCTCCACAGCATTAGCGAGGGTTTGGGTGTCGCCTGTCACCATGAGTGGGATTGTGCGTGTGGTGCGCCCATGATGCGTGAGCACCATCACCGCAGGTCCCGGCAAAAGCTCCATACGCACCGCGCCATTCTTGACCTCGATGTGCGCATTGTCCGCCACCACCACATCGCCACCATTAGTGCGGGTATCGCGGGCACGCACCCACACCTGCGACACCGCCGCCGGATGCGACGTCACAAGCGACAAAGAACCAGAAACAACAGTCACAATTGACCTCCAAAAATAGGCATAAAAAATAACCCCGCCAGAGGGGTTAAAAGGAAAAAGGGGCTAGGGGGCTACACGGCTACATCAGGGAAAATCCACGCAGTCGAAGCCTTATACCGATTACCAAGACCATTAGGAATCAATTGTAAAAAACGATTCGAACTCGTAATCGTCTCCACCTTGATGTCTGTACTGCCATTCACAGTTACACCCATCAGCCACACCACACCAGTCCACCCCCCACTGGCCCTGAAATTGGCGCGCCCACCATCAATATTCCTCGAAAAAAACAACTCCCCGAACGCGGACGCATTATTCACAGATCCCTCAGACGAATCCCAAATACTCGGCTTACCATTATCCACATGCAGCATACGGGGCATACCACGCACCACTAAATCCTGCGCATGAAGCGCCTCCGCATTCGCATCAGAAGCCGCCTTATTCGTCTTCGACAGCTCCCCCTGAAACTTATTAATCCGCTCCTGCTCCGCCCGGAAGTCATCATTCAGCTTGTTTGTCTTCTTCTGCTCCCGCTGGAACCGATCATTCAGCGCGTTAATACCCGTCTGCTTATCATTAATCACCCGCTGCAACTCATTAATCTCCGTCTGACGCAACAACGTCAAATCAGAATTCAACCCACCAATCCGCTCATTAAGCCCAGTGATCTCCGCATTCAGCAACTCAGACGTAGGCAACGCATCAATACGATCAGACAGACTCTTATCACCACTAACACGAGCCCGACGCTCCGCGCCAATTGCTTCAGCACGTTCCGACCGCTCCGTGGCAATCTCCGTAGCACGCGCCGAACGCTCCGCATCCACAGCGGTACGCCTGGCCGACGACTCCGACGACACCTGCCGCACACGCTCCGCCTTCTCCCGCGCAATCTGCCGACGCAAATCATCATTCTGACGAGCCACAGCCTCCGCATCAGAAATCAACTGCCCACCAACATGCACACGAGCAGCCGCCGGCCCCTCCGACACCGACGCCACATAATCCCCCGCCGTCACCGGCAACCGAAGCCGCTTTCCCCACAGCTCAACCGTGACCACATCCCCCACACGGAAATCACGATCCAACACAAACTGGCCAAGGCCAGCCGTCGTGATGTCCCTCTCAAAGAACACGTCCCCCTCGGCCTGCTTCTGGGCAGCGTCTACCACCACCTCAAGATCAGATGTGTCCGCCTCCAAATCCACCGTGGCATCAGCGCGCACAAAACCCACATCAAACGGCCCCTTAATACCCCCCTTCGGCCGGTACACATACCCATCCTGCAGACGATCATCCGTCTCCACCTTCTCCCGCCCATGAGGCAACACCACATTGAACTCGCCATACACAAACGTTGCCGTCTGGCGCCCGACAGTCACATCCCCCCCATCAGCGACCAAAACCACATCATCAAGGACAGCCATCTACGACACCTCCGCAGTCTGCTCCACACGAACCACAATCTTCGGCGACTCCCCCAACGCCAGCCCCTCCACCGGGTCATCACCAGGAAGCCACATCACAGCACTAATCCGCACACCAGCAGCAGCAGCCACCGGCGCCACCGTATCCAAAAGCTTGTCATCAGTCGCACGAATCAAAATCTCCGGAGACTCCACCCCCGACCCACCCGGCGCGACCACAATCGGCGGATCATCCACCACCGACCGCACACCAGTACGCGCCCACCCCGTCTCCAAAGAAACCTTGATCATCTCACGCAGCGTGGACTCAGCAGGCCCGGATAACGTCACACCATCAGCGACCGTGACTAATTTAATGTCCTGCAGGTCACGCGGTTCCTTAAACAGAACCCCCACATTCTCCGGCCCAGCCCAATCACGAGTAAACGTCGTAAACCGCCCCAACTCCGTAGCAGGAGCAGTCCACGCCACATGCCGATTCAACTCCGACAGCATGTCCGCACCATGGATCTCAATCTGTTCCGGAGCTTCAAAACCACCAGACAGCACACAATGCGTCACACGGTAAGCGCGCAGCCGGTCACGCAGCACATACACATACCGCGTCGAATCCAGCACAACATTCAACCGGCCCTCACGATCCACACCCACCGCAGAGAACCCCTCCGCAAAAAGCTCATCCACCAACGGATGCACCTCCCCCGAAGGAGACTTCACCACCGCAGTGATCCGCAACGACACCGGAGAATTCCGCGTCTCCGGAGCCACCATCGACAACAGCGGAGGAAACACCAAATCGAACGGCACACCGTGCTCATCGGCAAGCCCCACCCACATCTCCTCCTCCGCAGCAACAGCCTCACGGCTCGCCTTATGCGATGCCCAATCAATCACTGCCACGGATCCATCACCCCAACCTCATACTCAAGCTGCGCACCAGCAGGCAGCCTGAACCGACGTTCCGAATCAACAGGCACACGCTCAGGCGACACCCCCCTCATATTCACCCGCACCGCAGCCCACAAATCGAAATCAATCCCACCATCCGGTTTGCGCACCACCAGTGACTCCTGACGAGACAAATACAGCACACGCTCCTCCCCCGCTGGTGGCAGCGTGAACGACGCCCCGGACGGCAACACCACACGCCCCCCACCACCAGACCACCGGATCCGCACCCACACAGGCACATCACCAAAATTCGACACCACCACATCCCCCTCGACAGCCGGAGCAGGCACCCACCACACCCCCTCATCACAAATGACAGGAACCTGCATATTCAGCACAACTTCCCCCCACGAAGGATCCTCCACAGGCGGCGGCACCACACCATTAAGACGCACAAAAGCGTGCGCATCCCCCACCGGAGACGACACAACCAGCTCATTCCGTCGGCCCGCCACACCAGAGAACGCGGCACGCAAATCAGCCTGCACCTGCGCAGCCTGCCGGCGACCGTCCTCACGGCAATGGAACGTCAAAGACCCAGCCATCGGCTCCGCATGCTGCGACAGCACAACCTGCCCCGGAAAACCCAACGGCTGCGCCGCCGTATCCACAAAAGACCCCACCAGCCCATCAATACCGCCGGAAATAATCCCGGCAGCCCAATCACCAGTGAAGTCCCACTCGTGGCCACGCCAGTCCAGCATTTTCACCGCATACCTATCAGGCATTGCTCAATCCTTTCTTAGACTCGCGCCAAATAGCCGACACCAGACACACCAGACTTCGCCCCCTGCTGCGCCACCAACATCTGCGACAGCACCTGCAACATCTGCTTGGTGACGTCCATCTGCTGGCCACTAGTCACCGCGATCTGCGACAGTGACGCGTTCTGCTGCGACAGTGACCCCATCTGCTCGAAGTGGTTCCTGCTCGCACGCTCCGCCTCAACAGCGGCAGCTTCCTTGAAAGCGTCCGCCAGCTTCTCCGTCGGAGCGATGACAGACTCACGCATCATCTTCGCCCACTCAAGATCAGCCTCAGCCCGGTCCTTATCCCGAATATGACGAATCTCTGCGTCCAGTGACTCCATGTTCAGCTTGTGCTCACGCAGACGCATCTCACGCTCAAGGCGCTCCACGTCGTCATCAGCGCGACGCTTCGCCACCTCAATCTTCGACGCAATGTCGTATTGGTACGCACCAATCGTCGCGTCAACGAGATGCTCACTGACCTTCGCGCCAGCAGTCGCACCCTCAGCACCACCAACAGCACCACCGACGATGCCGCCAGCAGCACCCAGGCCAGCACCGAGCACGATCCCGGCGCGCTGACCGTGGTCCATGCTCTTCCAAGCCTGGTCGATTTCCTTCTTGTTATTGCGGATGTCGATACTGCCCTTAGCTGTATCAGCGATACCACTAGCAATCAGCGGTGCTGCCAAGAGCAGACCCAGTGGGCCCATCGTGGCAAAAGCGGCAGCAGCCGCAAGGCCACCACCAATCATCTTGCCGACACCACTGGAGACCTTGCCGATACCACCGAAGCCCTTAGCCGCACCGGTGGCCTGGCCACGAGTCATGCCGTTAAGCTCAGCAGTCATCTTCGTCAGGTGCTCTGTCTGGATCTCCAACAGGCGAGCAGATTTGACCTGCGCCAACGTGGCTTCCGCCACCCTGTACTGTGCGATCTCCTGCTCACGGGCAGCGTTGAGCATGTCCAAGGCGTTCTGCTTATGCGCAATCTGCACATTCCACAGCGCCTCCTGGACCTCCTTGCTGTTCTCCACCTGCTCCGAGGTCATACTCTCCAGCGAGAAGATACCGGTCCGGTAGAACCGGTCCATCGCACCTTCCATCGCCTCAATCGACGTCAAGCCGATCAGAGTCGCCTTCTGACGCGCCTGCTCAAGCTCATACTCCGCCTGAGCCACGCTGATCACGCCACGAGCACGCACACGATCAAGATCAAGCGTCTTTACCTGCAGATCAGACAGCGCCTTGATCCGATTCAGCACATCAGTCTGCTGCTGCATCTGCAGCTTCGACACAGACTGCCGCATGTCATCGACAACATCAGCCAGACGGGCAAATTCCTCGAACAGGCCAGAGATCGCCTGGAAGGCATGCCCGATACCATCGCCGACAGCGACGGCCAGATCAGACGCTGCTTGGAAGCGCGCAGCAACAACTGTGCGCTCCGCAGCCTCAAGGTTGATCAGCGCGTCAACGTGAGATTCACGCGCCTGACGTACCTTCTCCTCGGCCTTGTCGACACGCTCAAGAGCATTCTTATGCTCCTCGGAGCCGACACCGGCGTTCTTCTCCGCATCAGCCAGAGCCCCACGAGCTTCCGTAAGTTCCTTCTCAGCAGCCCCAATGTTCTCGGCCTGCGTCGAAATGTTCTTACGGGTCTCGTACAGCCCCTTCTCCGCGTCCTGCACAATCTCAGCAGCTCCAAGGAAGTCCCCGCCGAAGCCACGTCCGAGATTGAGGACGGCGCGCTGCGCCTGGCCCACACCATCGGCAGCGGCACCACTCACAGCAGCACGCAGGTCAGTAGCAGCACTACGAATCTCGCCCGTAGCGCCACGAAAGTCCTTCATCGCGGCGTTCGTGAACACATACTCGTCCGCACCAGACAGGTTCACGCCGATCTGGCCGGACTTCCACACGCCACCACTATCAAAGAGGCGGGCAGCATTAGGCCACAGGGAGCCGCCGGACAGGTACTTCTTCGCCTGATCAAACAGTTCCTGGGCCTTACCCCACGACACCGTCGTGCCGGACTTTAAGGTGACACCATCGACACTGGTTGACTTCACGTCAGAGCCGAGCTCGTCCCGCATCTCGGCACTTAGAGCACCAGATAGAGGCAGATACGCCCGATGCGTGTACTGCGAGTGAGCAGCACCCGCAGCAGCACCACCAATCTTGCCCTGACCACCCGCACCACCACCCATCTCAACGTTCACGGACTTGCCATCAGCGAAATGGATAGTGCCGGAAGTGTGACCGCCGCCAGGGCCGCCGTTAAGCCAACCGATCGCATACCGAGCACCAGACCCCAGACCAGTCTTAAACCCGATCGAAGCCAGCTGCGAAGCCTCATTAGCCGTTGACATGAAACGCCCATTGTCGGCCTGGCGGCCAACAGCGAACAGGGCACCCTGCCCCTGCGTGGAGGAGCAGTCACCCCAGTTATAGCCACCGAACGTATACGGTGCGCCCTGCAGCGACCGGCGTGCCTGCTGCCCGTTGACACGCTCACCCTGGAAGTAACGCAGCAGCTGGCCAGGCGTCACACCACCATCAGCCATGAAAGTATGCGACTTCGGAGCTACAGACGTTCCATCACGTCGGATTTCATTTCCGCCACGATCCACCAGCCCAAGGCCGAAAATACTGGCTGTTTCCGCCAAAATCTGGGTTGAGCGCTTCCGCTTCGCCGGAGCATGCGGAATAAACGACTCCCCCTGTGTCTCGTCCTCAGCCCACGTGATCCACCGCCCACCGGCGGCGATCTGGGCATCCTGCTGAGACAGCTTGCCCACACCACCAGCGGCCATAAACCGCTGCGCACCGTAGCTAATTAGACCATCAGCAGCATTATTTTCACGGCTCGTGACCAAGCGGATAGTCCGCACCAAGGGGATATTATTAAGCCAGTCCCTAACCGCCTGAATGCCACGGCGCGCCCCAGAATTATCTGCGTCGATCTTCGGCTTCGCAGTCTTCTTACCGAGATCATCCAGCTGCGAACGCGAATCACGCACCCCGTTATCAAGCAGAACCTTATCCAGCGTCGCTTTCGGCGTAGCAGACTGCTCCGCAAGAAAATGCAAATCACCAAGCGCAACCTGCTGATTATTCTGCAAATCATCAATGATCAGCCGTGCAGTCGGAGAAGGATTCTCAATGGCAAGAGCATCAATAATGCTCTTCGCTTGGTCAGCGTTGACCTGCACCTGCGTCGTATCAAGCAGAACCTTCGGATCAACTTCCTTATCCCCGAGTTCCGTCATCATCTGGGTGACACGCTGCACAGACTCAACTGCGGCGTCATCAGTCGCGGTGATGACAATGTTTTTCTGCCCGTCAGGACCGACAGTCTCATCCCACTGAATCTTCAGCTCATCAAGGACAGCTTTCGCCCCGTCACCGACAGCCCCAATCTCAACCTGGGTGGAGCCCTCATTCTTCATCTTCTCAAGGGCAGCCCACACCTCCGCAACATCCTGTGTCGCTTCGGTCGCCCCCTCAAGGTTCACCAGCGTGGAGATCTCATCAGGCAGCACACCATAGGCTTCCATGAGCTGGCGCACCTGTCCCTCGGTGAGACCAAACTCCTGCGCCAGTGCGGACACAGCCGGAGCCATACCGTCAAACGCTGCCTGAACATCGCCACCATTAACAGCAACATTCGCAAGATCGTCCCGCATGCTGTTCAGGGTGGATGCCAGGTCACGCGCAGACGCATTAGCCGGGTTCAGCTTCCCATCCATGCCGAACAGCGCTTCCCCCAGCTGCTCGACCGGGCGGTTGGCGCTCGCTGCAGCTTCTACGATCTCGTCGACCGCTGCTGCAGCGTCCATCATTGCCTGCTCGGCATCCTTCGGCGCGAGCCCCATCGCCTGCAAAGTCTGATGCAAAGCCTTGAGCTTATCGTCACCAGAGGAAGCCGAATCAGCAAGAGTGTCGATCCCCTCGGCAGCGGCAGCCATAGCGGGGTCAACCCGCTGCGCCGCCTCAATGGTCGCTTCAAGCTCATTGCGGGAGCGCATCAGCTCCTCAGCAACGACCTGACCGCCATCACCGAGCCCACGCATGTGCTCGACAAGCGCGTCAAATTCTGGCCCGCCAGCAGCGACGATTGCGCCGAGGTCTTGCATGGACCGCCCAGTATCTTCAAGATACTTAGACATATCCTTACTAGCCTTAGCAACTTTCTGGACCATTGCATCGTACTTGCGATCGTCCGACATATTGCGGAAAGCCTCATCGCCAGCTTCCTGGACCCGCTGCGTAAAGCCACTCATATCAGGTGGCGGAACCTTATACATGAAGCCATCCACCTGAGTCTGGAACGCCGACAACCCAGCCAGCGACGACTCCGCTACCTTCGTAGCCATCTCCTGCGCCTGGTCATTCAGCGCACCAGTCGTACCAGCCACCGCAGAAGACAAATCACGGTTCGCCTCCGCAGCCCCAGCCATCGCCTTGGAATACTGCTCAGACGCAGACTTCGCACGATTATTCGCATCACTCACCACAGCAATACCGGCAGACGCCGCCAGCATCGCCACACCCCACGGCCCACCAAGAGCGTCCACCACCCCACCCACAGCAGACTTCATCCCCGTGAAAGCAGCAGCACCAGTACCAGCCACCACACCAGCCATCTGCTTCACAGCAGCAGACGCAGTACCAGAAGCAGTACCCAGCTCACGCTGCGAGACAGCAAGCTGCATATACGGCTGCGACGCATTGACAGCAGCCTGCCCCATCTTCTGCAACACAGAATTAGAGCTCGACCCCATCACCATCATCGCCGACGTAAACCGCGACGATTCCTTACCCGTGGCCTGCAGATACTTCTGCATATCACCCACGCCACGCCCCACCTCATGCAGCCCCTTAGCGGTGCCACCAACCCCTGTCAACGATGATGTGATTTTGTCGACGATGCCGGGCACAATCTTGAACCCGCCCCACGCGACAACAGCAGCCGTCACAAGGCCAGAGTGCTCGCTCAACGCGCCTGTCACAGCCTCCAACGGGCCAGCGAGCGCGGACGCAGCAGACGCCGCGGCAGACAGTGCGGAAGCGAACGTGTTCCATACCGCGCCACCAAGTTGCGACGCAGCCTTACCCAAAGTAGAGCCCACATTTGCAATCACCGGGGCCAGTGCACGCGCAGCATTAAGAATATCGTTGAAAACGACCTTCACCAGCGCGGCAGCGTTCTTAACCTGCGGAGAAGACAGGGCATCCCCAATAGAAGAACCGAAGCTCTTCATCGCAGGGACAACCTTGGAGTCGATATAGCCAGTGAGGTCCTGCGCCAACGGCTTCAAAGCCTTATTCAGCCCATCAAGCCCAGTTTTCGCCCCGTCAAACCCGGTACGCATAAGCCCGAAGAACGGGGTGAGTGCGGTAGCACCAACACGGCCAGCAGCCGCGCCCATATTCTCAAGCGCACCCTTGAAAGTGTTGCCGGCCTCAAGCGCCGACCCGCCGACCCCGTCCCGGAGCGCACGCTCAAACAGCGCGAAATCAACCGTGCCAGAAGACACCATCTTGGACACATCTTCGGTGGTTTTACCAACCTGCTTCGACAGCATCTCCAACACCGGGATGCCACGGGACTGCAGCTGCATCAGGTCATCGCCCTGCAGCTTGCCACGCGCAGCAACAGACCCGAAGATCGCGCCCATCTCATCCATGGACGCACCAGCAATGGCGGCAGTGTCAGCCGTGGTCTTGAGTACCTGCTCAAGCTCCTTGCCCGGCTTAATACCAGACGCCACAGCCATCGCGGCAGTGGTCGCTGCAGCATCCAAACCATAAGCGGTGCCAGTGACAGCAGCGTTGGCGTTCTCCATGATGCGGGACACATCACCCGCAGAGTTACCCAGACCGCGCAGCTTCGCCTCAGCAGACTCAATCGCCGTCAACCGGCCCATGCCCTTAGTCAGCGAAGCAGCAATCGCACCACCGGTAGCGATACCTGCAGACGCCGCACCCACCTTGAGGGTCTTGCCCATGCCGGAAGCAAGCTTTGAGCCGATGCCCTGGCCCTGCTTATCCGCAACGGACTGGGTGCCGTTCAATGCCTTCGAGATCTCCGGCGCAATCTTGCTCGTCTCCGGAATCACGCTGATATACCCGACGCCGAGCTCTGCCATAGAACAACACCCTTTCTTCTATTTTTTCTGCGACGCCGCTTTGATCTGCGCCCTAATCTCCGCAGCGGTCTTTCGCTTCTTCTGCTGCGGAGCTACCTCCCCCACATCCCCCTCACGACCCCGTCCGATCTCACGCGCCAGCTCATCCGGATCCACGTCATAAGCCCGCGCCAGAAGCCGGAAGATGATCCCGTGCTCATCCGGGACGCCTTGCCGAAGCCACTGCACCTGGTCAAAAAGCTCACCAAGAATCCGGCTAGTCGGCTCCATCAACGCAATCTGGTACTCCTCCCGGCGCGCACCATCCGGATCAATCACCCGCCGATAATTCGACGTTGGTGGCGCGTATCGGAGAAACGCAATTAAGTCCGTCCACCGCATGGACCTACCCAACTCACTAAGCAGACGTCCCCGCTCAAGCAGGTCCATGCGTATAGCGTCAGCTACTTCTCGGTCTGCGAAGACTCGCTCGTGGACGGCTCGGATTCCCCCACTGCCTCCAACGTGGCAAGCGGCGCACCATCAACGTCAGGCAGGTTCGAATTCTCCGTCCACACCTTGTCGATCTCGTTGAGCTGGCGTGGCACCAGCTTGTCAATCGCAGTGTGCTTCTCCTTACCAGGGTTGAAGAACTTCAACAGAAAACGCACCAAGGCAGCCCCGTTCTGCAGCGGATTGTTGACATCCTCAACGGTGTCGGCAACCTCCGGCTGCTCGTACTCACGCAACTTCTTGTTCATCGCTTCAACGTCCTTCGGGTCGAAGCAGTCGAACGGTGGCACGGAAACCGTTACCTTCTTGTCTTTACCTGCCGGAATGTCGAACTCGATAGGTTCGAACATCTCAATCTCAAAAGCCATTTTGGACCAAGCCTTTCAAAAATCGTTGGTTGTGGGTGGACCGGGCCAAGCTAGGGACCCACCCAGGCGAAATCATGGGTAGGCCCGGTCCAAGGGGGATGAAACCCCATGAGTCGCCGGGTGAGAAATGGGAGCAGTAATTTTTATCCCCTGCTGCTCCGCCCAGGGCGCTGGCATCATCTAGCCGGTGCTGACTACAGAATCACCGGAGGTACCAGCAGACGCATCAGCCGGACGACCATCGTCACGCAGCTCGATGACGTACACCTCACGCTCACCGTTGTCGTCCTTAATGGTGTGCGGGAACGACTTAATCGTCAGGTTGTACTTCGTAGACGCAGAGTGAACATCCGCAGTCTTCTCCGCAGAAGCAATACGGCCACGCGGCACCACATAGGTCTTGAGCTTGTCACCATCGACAGCCTTAAGAACGTGGGACTTGATAGGCAGACGCTTCTTGGTGTGGTAAATCGTCTTCGCCGTCCCCTCCTTACCAGGGGTCACCACAACATTGTCTTCACCGAAGATCGAGTTGATGACATTCACGTTGTCATCCTCAAGCAGGGTGATAGTGATTTCCTCGGAGTAGTCAGACTGAATATCCACCCAGTCGCCACCACCGAACATCTTCTCCGTCTCAGACGAGCGAGTCGGCTGGACATTGAAGCCGTCCGGGCCGACAGCGCCGTGATCAACGAACGCATCGTTGAGGTCTTCGTCAGCCTTCGTCGGCAGCGGAGTGTCAATCGGCGCGTTGAAGTACACGCCACCATCAATCGGCGGGGTGCCGACAAAAGCATTATTAATGTTGACTGCCATTGCAATCTCCTTTTCAGAATCGTTGGACCGGGCCTGAAAAGAAAGAAGACCTGTCAGCGCCGAAGCTGCAGGCCAGCAGTGAACTGAAACCTATGATGTTTCAGATCAGGGTTGTCGTAGCGGGCAATGTTGTTATCGACGGAGGAATAGTGGACGGGTGGGGTTCGCAACTGCAGCCACGCTTCCCACGCACCATCAGCTACCCGCTCCGCGTCAGCCTCAGTCAGCGCATAGCACTCAACAAGGAAGCGCGGGTTCTTCGTTGCCCAATCATCAGACCCGCCACCAATACGAGAAACGATGATGAATTCATCCGGGCGTTTATCTGGTTGCGGCATCTGGCTGGATACGCGCATCCCTGTGGCGTCTCGCAGTGCTTTCACTGCGATCGCGGTAGCAGATACACCTTTCATCCGAGCACCCTCACCATCACGTTGTCACGGTGATCACGGTGCTTGGCGGACCATGTATCGGCGTACACAATGGCACGCTGCCTAGTCCTACCCATGCGCTGTGACGCGACGAAACCGTCACCACACGCAGCGGCCACAGCCTCCGCATGCTTGGCGACGAGAGACGCCATCGGGCCAGAAGACAACAGCTCCCTATAGCCGCCATAATTCGGCTGGAACCTAGCTTTCTGTGCCATCGTCCCACCTCCAATGAAGCCACCCGTATGGCCCGTAGGCCGCTTTCGGCGACTGCTGGTGCGGGTCAGAAAACAGGATGAGGGAGCCGCCGTCGAACGCCATCGACTGCGCCCTGACTCGGTCTGTCCCATCGGGGGTTTCCACAATGCACCATGTCATTGCACACCCCCTAGGTTCACGACTTCCAAGCCAGGTGCCCACCCGAACGGGTTGTGCTCATAGTTCTCCGGCTCGCCGATAACTTCGAGAACGTCGTCGCGCTCCGGGAGCTGCACCGCGTCCTGCGGGCGGAACAACCCAACTGGGGCTAGTAGTTCCACTTCCACGGTGCGGCGGTCATGCCCAGCGAGCTTCGGCTCCGATGAGCGGGGCACAGCCCACCCAGCGACATCAACCACATCACGGACCTCGATGACATGCTCGTTACCAAGCTCATCGACCTCGATGAGGTTTCCCAGCTCGTCGTACTGATCCTCCGCGTCGGGCTGGATGTACTCGTATTCACGGCGGATACGCACCACCTTGAACGGCAAAGCAGTAAAAGCCATAAAGCATCACCCAATCCCAATCGTGTAGATACCGCCACCACCGCGACGAGCACGACGCAGCGCCTGCTTATCCGCAGCCGTCAACCACGGAGACCCACCAGATGCACCAGTCGAGTACCGTCTCGTCTCCGCAAACGGCCCAGCCGAATGCTGCACCGACTCGGCATAAAACGCCTCCGCGTCAGGCTGCTGCAAAACCCTCGCCACCATACGAGAAGCAACAACCACGACACGACGCGGAACCGGAACCGGGATAACGCCGAGGTACCCCTCAATCAGGATTTCGGCTTCCTCAAGAAGACCATCAACCACGAGGGCTTCGTCGTCATCAAGTTCCCGGCCTAGGCGCTTTTCGACGTCACTTGGCGTCGCTACGGGTGTTCTTTCCTGCGGGTTTTCCACGAGTGCCTCCCTTCGGTGCAGTAGGTGCGTGCAGATCACTACGCACCTCCACACCAGAAGGCACCATGTCGCCTGCACGGAGCTTCACGAGCTCTCCGGCTTTAGTACGTGCGTAGATGACGCCGTAGAAATCATCCTTAATTTTCGCCACGTCTCACCACCCCTTAGAGGACGGTAGCGGCCATAGCGAGGTTCGCGTTAGCCAGCACCGGCATACCAATCGCGGACGCCTTCACCCACGCAGCGATCGGATCATTCGTCTTAAACGCTCCGGCAACAATGCCAGGACGCTCCTCAGCCTGCAGGCTGTAGTCCTGGTCCAGAGACTCAAGCGTGGTGCCCCAGAAGGTCTTACCCAGACCAGCGTCATCGCCCGGCAGGAACAGCAAGGTCTCCTCCGGGATCACACGCTCGCTCTTCGCGTTAACGCGAACTCGGCGATCGTACTTCACCAGCGTCGGAAGCCCCTCAGCGTCAAGCAGCGCGTTGATCTCATCGAAGGAAGCACGACGTCGCACGGAATCCTTCGGGAGGAACCCGCTGAACTTCGACAGAGCAGAAATCGCCTTCGTGGAAGCCACGATGTAAGCCGGAGCCTCACCGTTCTTATCCACGTATGCTTCCTGCCAGTCCAGGATGTCCTGCACCGGGTCGGCACTTGCTTCGCCCCACTTCGTACCAGCAGTGACGGTCATCTCCTGATCACGGCCGAATTCAGACTCGACGATGAAACCATTCTCATTGATTGCGGCCTTGCCGGATACCAGCACACGGCCACGCTCAAGCTCAATACGGTCAGCGACAGCCTCACCACGCTGCACCGCAGCACGGCCAAGAGCGTTACGCATCGCCGCCTCACCACCATCACCGAGGTGGCGCAGCTGCTCATACTCCGACACGCGACGCTTCTGCCCCAGCGGCGGAAGCTCAAACGTGACACGACGGCCCCCCTCACCACGGCCACCGATCGGGGTCTCAGCGTCGTAGGCGCGGTACTCCGCAGCCTCAACATAGCCATTATCGCCTACCTCGAAGGTGACGGTGTGGCTCAGGGAATGCTCGTTCGGCAGGAACGCACCGAGGTTAAATTCGTTGCGCTGCTCACGATCCTGCGCAGCACGACGAGCCAGCTCAGTCAGCTCCTGCGGTTCAGCAACATCAGTCCAAAGAATCATTGTTCTTAGGCCTCCTTTACAAAGATGAAGTGCGGGTTAGCCGGCATCGCAGTAACGTCCGGCGCACCCTCGGGCAGGAACTTCACACGGATACGGCCGTGGTCAAGCAGCGGCGCGACCACATCGGAACCGGAGTTCAGCGGCTGGTCGACGAGTAGGAAACCAGCGAGTTCATCGCTCGCCTTCGCCGGAGCGAACTTCCCACCGTCAGCTGCTGCCAGCGGGGTACCAGCGGGCACAAAGCCACGCTTAGTGAATTCATTGAGCTTCGAACCATCAATTGTGACGGTGCGAGCATTGTCGGTGGCGTGTGCGGAGCCGAGCCACTTCTGGCTGGTCACCTCACCGCGCACCTGGAACTTAGGTGCAAGCTGCATCTTTTCCTCCTATGCAGTGTCAGTTAATTGGTTTTCCCCTTCAGCTCCGCGTACCAATCCTCTACCTTCTTCTTCGAGTTGCCTTGGCTACCGCGTCCCTGATAGGGGTTTTCGGGTCCGTGCTGCGCACCAAGATCACCAAGGCGCTGCGCAAGTGCGCGCATTTCGTCCTCAGTGCCACGCAGCAGATCAATGTCGTCCTTCGAAAGCCCGTATTCAGCGCCGATCTCGAGCTTCACTCGCGCCGCTTCTGCCCGCTCAGTCTCAGCCTTGGACTCTTTCAGAGCTTGCTCGACCTGGGCTAGTCGCTCGCGGATGTCATCGCTTTCGCTACCGGAGTCGCTCTTGGCTTTAGCGCGCTCTTCCCACTTGCGGGAATGTGCCTTCCACTTGTCGACTTCCTGCTGTGACTCCTCGTAGAGGGTTTTCCAGTCTGTCTTCTCGTGGTCTTCGCCAGCATCATTGGTGTCGCCTTGGACGCCACCGTCGGAGGTGCCTTCTGGTGTGTCCGGCCCCTTTGCGGGTTTCTCAGACGTGCCTGCTGATCCTCCGTGCTCTGCGCCTTCGATGGCGCGCAGCCAGAATCGGGTCTTCTTGAACATTGTTGATCTCTCCCTGTTTCAGGTGTGGGTTATGTCGCCCGTTTCGGGCATGAGAAAACCCCCACACCTTCCGTGTAGGGGTTAGTGCCAGCCCAGGACTCGAACCTGGGTGTCTGCCAGCCTGGCTAATGGTTGTGGCCGCTGATCTCACGCATCTTCGCCAGAATCGCATACTGATCAGACGCGCCACCAACAGCCTCGTATGCCTTGAAGTAATCCTGCTCCCACTCGAGCACATAATCCGGCGGAGTATACGACCCAGCCAACACCGGAACACACATGCAATTCTCGTGAAACTTAGAACCCTTCGGGGCGTTCCTATGACCCTTCTTAGGCTTCCGCACACCATGCACCGACATACCAGCCAAAGACGCAGTCTCTTTCGACGAGTACCCACCCTTACCGTCAAGCCCACGGGTAGCCAGAAGCCGGCAAAACTGGCACGCCCCAGGATGCGCGGCACGCACCCACTGCTGCCCCACCTCCGACGCCATCAACGCCCCAGCAGCACGAGAGCCATCAACTACATGCTTCTGCAGAATCCCCGCTACACGTCCCACAACACCATCAAGCTCAGCACCGAACACAGCCCACCGTAGCGACCGCTCCAACTGCTCAACATTCGTAGAAGACGCAGTAGCAGCAACACTACGACTCATCTGCAATCCTTGCGTCTCCGCATAAAACACGGCCCCCACATCAACCGCCGCCGCCCGGTACACATCGACGATCTCCGGCACACCAGACAGCAGAAGATCAACAAGCACAGCAGGGTCACTCGACTGCGCAATATTCAACAGCGCCAGAAGATCACCGTTAGCCATCCGCAGAAGCTCCCGCAGAAGATCCCTATGCTGCCGAAGCTCAACCTCAGAAACAGTCACAGTGACACCTCCTAACTACTGCTCCTGCTGACGAATCGTCACCGGCATACCAGGAATAAACTCCGCGCCGTCGACACCCGCAAGCTGCGCGGCAACGTTACTCTTGACACCAGAACGAATCAGAATGCCCATCGCGTCAGCACGCGCCTTAAGCACCTGCGCCTCCTGCAATGGATCTACCCCCTCCGAATCAGACGCAAGCCCAGGCACCAAAGCGTCCGCCTCCTGGCTTGTCTGCCCCTGACGCAGCTCAATCAACTGCGTCACCAACCCCTTACGACGCTCCTGCTGAATACGTCGAATATCAGAATCCGAATACCCAGCACGCTCCAACGCCACCTCAGAATCAGACGGCAACATCCCCGAACCAATCTGCTTCACAACAGCATCCGTCGCAGCTGCCACCGTCGGAGTAGCCGGATCACGCCACCGCGACACAACCCCCGCCAGCCACTCAGCCGAAGGCTCCACAACCTCACCCTTATAACGGGCAGCAAGAATCGACTGCACGATAAACGCCACATCCGAATCCATCGGCCCCGAATAGGCCGTACACCTGCGCTCCGACATCTTCACATTCCGAGACTCAAGCGCACGCTGCCCCTCAGCCGAAGGAGGATTATCCGTATGAAAACCAAACCACGACGACGGAATCCCCGAATACGACGCCAAAAGCTGCGTAATCATCTTCAACTCATCAATGTACGGCGTCGGCGGCGCCGACTGATACTGACCAGTAGTGGGATTCGGACCATTCTGTCCCCCCTCCCCCTCCTGCACCGGCAGAATCACCGCACGAGTCATCGCCACATCAAACCCCTTCTTGATGCGGTCATACTCCGACATCTCCACCTCAGACTCAGAGTCAAAACCCAAATCCTCCGGCAGAATATTCGCAAACCACTTCTGCGGCGTCGTGTAAATCTCGCGGTTGTACTCCATCTCCAAGATGGTGCGCTGGGCATGATCAATCGCATACCGCACAGGCTTCGTCAACTCCGACTGGCCGCGCACCCTTCCAGCACGCGACTTATTCGGAAACGCGACCAGACCACACCGACCACGCCGATGCCAATGACGAGTAACAGTAGCTACCCCATCAGACCGCACCACATTCACAGTGCGGTCCAACATATACAAGGTCAGAAACTCCTCCCCCTCCGGCCCCGACTTCACCACCAGGCCAGCAGCCACACGATTAGCCCTATCATCCCAAATGTAAGTCGCGTCAGACGATGACACCGCATTAATGATCACATCCGGCTCACCATCACCACCGGCAGTCACCTCAAGAAACCCCACACCAGTGACCAGCGAATCAAGCTTCACCTTGTTGAACTCCGTCGACAAAAGGTTCTCACGAGCCACACGCTGCAACCCGTCTGCCTGATCACCCTCAGCAGACCACCCCAGCCAGTCGATACGCTCGTCCAGGGCATCAACAATCACCCCACCCCACCCGATCGATGCTTCAACACTGATCATTGTCGACGGCACAGCAATCTCCATATTCTTGAGATTCACTTCACCGTCGTAATAACGCCACTTCTCCTCATTCTTCCGACGGAACTTAACCAGCTCAGACTGCATACGATTAATGAGCTCAAGCTCATCACTAGTCAGCCCATCACCTGTCACCACAGCGATCGTCATAGCAACACCGCCTTCCTACGCTTCCTCTTCGGCTTCACCGACGCACCCTTCGCAACCGCATCCAAACACGCCTTATAAGCCATCACCGCCGCATAAGCGGCATCAATCTTGTCCGGAGAATCCGGAAACTGCTTGTACAACAAATAACCAGTACGGGTAGACCGCCTGCGCGCATTCAACATGTGACGCATCAACGCACTCGACCCATCCCATGTAATCTCCCCCAAAACCAGCGCCTGGCGAAGACGCTCCACATACTCCACCACGCGGGAATCCTTACCACGCGGCCACGCAGCAATCGGCTCATCACGCGACGCCTTCACCCGCAACTGGCGAGCAAAATCCGCCTCCCACTGAGCAACCTGCAAATTCCACCCCGACGGATCCGCATAAAACCCAACAACGTTGAACTCCTCAAACGTCTCCCGCACCACGGCATCCACCTCGGCCGGGTTAGGAGACCAATCCTGCGGATCCGTGTCGCGCCGCTCCCACACCTTCACAGTGAACAAATGCTTATCCGACAAACGCATCCCCACCAACGCCGTCGCATCCGCCTTACCCCGCACACGACCCCTAGACCCGTCGAAACCAAGCACAATCGTCTCCCCCGGCAGCACCTGCTTCTCCGCATCCACAACCGCCATAATGTCCGGCTTCGACACCCAAGAATCAGACGCATGCGTCACCTGATTCAAAAAATACTGACGCGCATCCTGCGGATCAGTCGCAGGATCACGAATATCTCGCATGATCCGCTCAATATCGACCCACCCCCCATTCTCACGAGCCGAATCACCATAAGCCACCAGAAGCCCAGACCGCAGCGAATCATCATCCGACATATCCGTATCAGCCGGCGCCTCCTGATGATCCATCAAAAGACCATCATCACGAGTCCGCCCCTCAGCAATCGCCTCAGCATAAGCAAACGACGCCTCCGCAACAGACCCAGAACCAGGACGGTACGCATTCGGCGTCTCAATCGACACCCCACCCGTACCCGCCAAATTACGACGAATCACCGCCGCCAAATTCACACCACCGTTGCTCTTCCCCCAGGACTCGGTCTGATCAAGAGCAGCGAACACAGGACGCTGCCCCTCCTTCGACGTCCCCGCAGCCGTAATGTACTCAATCCGACCCTTCGGCAACGCCACAAAAGTCTCCATCGGATCAACCGCGTAATAATCCATGACCGGACCCTGCCGAATCATCTCAAGCACAGGATCAAAAGCATTCCGCGTCTGATCCTCATTCACAGCAGCAAACTGCACCCACGGAGTACGAACATCCGACCACGGCTTCCCCACAGGCTTACCGTCCGCGTCCCACCCATCAAACACGACCGGGCCAAGCGCCTCCCCCACACCAAGCGCCCCCATCATCGGCGACTTCCCATACTTCTTCGCACGAGAAAACACAGCACGCCGATACACACGCCTACCAGTCACCGGATCCAGCCGATAAAGCTTCAACACAAACTGCGCCTGCTCATTCGTCAGCACCAACGGACGATAATCAGGACAGTCAGGCTGCGCCAACATCTCCGTGTACCAATCCAACATCGCCCAACCAAGTGTCGGATACTCCCCAGGAAAACTAGGCTTCCACGGCATGCCAACACCTCCCTAGTCCACAGCGCGCAAACTCCCGTACCGCTTCTTCGTCTCCTCCCTCACTTGCCCAGCACGCCGACGATCACGCTTATCATCCGCCTCATCAGCCGCCGCATACTGAATCCGCAAACGCGCACGATCCTCAGCAGTCGCACCAAACTTCGCAGTACGAAGACGAAGCTCCCCCGCATGCTTCACTTCACCAGACCAATACAACCCATGAAGCACAGCAGTATCCATCAACTCCGCCCAATCAGTCGCACGGAACTCAGCAGCCAACGGATCCTTCCCCCACATACGCCACCAAGCACGAGTACGCGCCGGCCACGGATCACCATTCGGCATACGCTCCGGCAACTTCGGCTGCGGCGTCGGCTCAGACAAAATAATCTGCATCTCCGGCCCCTTATTGCGCCGAGCACGACGCGCAGGATCCTTCGGAGCAGGACCACGACCAGCCATGAAAATCACCCCTCAAAAACAAAATGAAAACTATACATACAGCGAATAAACCCCATCCCTCAGACCCGTACACAGCCTTAGCGCCTTTACCCTCGGGGCTTTCGTGGCCCCCTAGGGGAGGGGTAGCCCCCCTAGGGGGCTGCATATTATGCACGGGGTGTCAGATCAGGCCAGGGTGGCGCTCCATCGGATACCTACCCCTGGCAACGCGTCGCCGGTGCCCCTCGCGAGTCTCACGTAGCGTCTTACGGTGGTGACAGCCACAACACAGCGCCTGCAGGTTCGCGTCCGTGTTGTAGGTGGCGTTCCGTGTGTTGTTTTTGTGGTCGATTTCTAGGCTTGCGCTTGTGATGTCTTTGTGTCCGCAGTTTTGGCAGGTGTAGTTGTCTCTGCTGAGGATGCGGCGCCTGGTCGTGGCTGACACATGTCCTTTGTTACTCCAGGCCAAGTGTGCCTCCTCTCTTTGTGGCTGTCGCGGGAGTTGCACCCAGCGTTTTGGGTCGCCCATCTATGCGTCGATGGGGGCGACCTCTTTTCTGCTACAGCCTTGTGTCATGCCCGGCTTCCCCGTGTGTCTGGGCATGAAAAAAGACCCATCCAAATTGGATAGGTCTTCCATCAAGCATTGTAATTACAGTGCGGATATTTAGTCAAGCGCTGTGCGCCGTCGTCCGTCTCGGTAGCTCTTGGCAGCGTCAATCGCTTCAGCCAGCTCATAGACGCTGGTGCCATCGTCTTTGAGATGTTGTGTGATACGTCCGCTCCTTCCCCACCAAGTAATCTGCTTTCGCGTGATGGTGCGTCCGATGGCGGCGGAGACTAGGGGCGCGATGTCGGCTGCTGTGCCGTAGCCGGTTGGTCTCACGTTGGCCATCTCGTGCTGGATTTGTGCCGGCCCTCCGAAGCGTTTGTTGATACATCGGCGAATGTAGGCATCTTGCTCACCCATGATCTCCATGAGGTCTTCGGCGGCTGGGAAGTCTTCGGCGATGACCTGCGCCTGGAAAGCAATGTGCGCACAGAGGATTCCGGGGCGCGGATCGTCTAAGTAACCGTTGCCGTCTTTGGTGTGCGGTTTAGCGGTGGTGTAGGACAATGCATCGCAGGCGATGGTGCGGAGCCCACCGGGGATACTCTCATCTGGCGTGTCACGTGTGAGTTCGTATTCGAGATTTAATACCCAGTCGTTATCTGGGATGGGTGACCGCGGGCCGTCTTGGGAGCGCATGACTTTCACATTGGGTGGCCGAGGTGGGGTCCACTTGAGTTCTTGGAGGGTGGCGTATGCGTCGGCGAGTTGGCGGGCTTGTTGACGTAGTTCCCATTCGGTGACGGTCATGGTTGCTCCTGTGTGATCCAGACTGGTTTACGTGGGTCGAGTGGTAGTAGCCCGTCGAAGGTGATGGTGGTTTCATATTCGCGGGTTTCAAGTGGGTCTCCCCACGTCCGGGAGACGATGCGGGTTTCGATGCTTTCGATTGTTGACCTATGGGTATGTTCCACGGTGCTGCTCCTTAGATTCGTCGTGCCCAACGGCGGCGCATGGTCTCGATAGTTGACTCGATGAGTTCCGCTTCGAGTCTGACAGTGACGTTTTCCAGTTCCGGCTTCAGCTCCTGCATGGCCTGCACAAATTCTTCTATAGAGCGGCGAAATCTGGTTTCCGGTTCATAGAAGGCTTCTGCTTCGTCAATCCATGCCGCGTGTTTAAAGTTGATGGATAGACGGCCCGCCGGTAGTGGTTCTCCGGTGTCGTGGAGTTTCTTGTCGGTCATGCTGCCTTCCCCTCCGCTTTTTCTAGCTCGGCCGCGACCGCTGCGATGAGTGCGGACTGTGTCGTGTCCTTCCGCTCTAATGCTGCGTGTACGTCTTGGTCGATACTGTCTGCGGTGTCGATGTGGATGATGCTCACCGGCTCTGTCTGCCCCTGCCGGTGAAGCCTTGCATTCGCCTGCTCGTAAAGCTCTAGTGACCACGGGGTGGTGAACCACACCATGATGTGCCCGCCGGATTGGAGGTTTAGCCCGTGGCCGGCAGAGGCTGGGTGGATCAACCCAACTTGCACTTTACCGGCGTTCCAGTCTTTGAAGTCCTGTTCAGTGTCCAGGATGCGTGCGTTGGGGATTGCGGACAGTATCCGGTCACGCTCGTGTTTGAACCAGTAGCAGACCAGTAGTGTGTTGCCGTCGGCCTGGTCTACAAGCTCGGTGAGCGCTTGGATCTTCTGGGGATGGACTTCAATAACGTCGCCTTCTTCGCTGTAGATCGCTCCCCCCGCGAGCTGCTGCAGCTTCATAGATAGTGTGGCGGCGTTGGCGGCGTCGATGGTCTCGTCTCCAATATCGACGACAAGATCACGTTTGAGGGTGTCGATCATTTTCTTCTCTTTCGGGGTGAGGTTGACGGTGATGTGCTGGTGTGTGACATCAGGCAGTTTGAGGTAGTCGGTGGTGCGCATGGACACGGTGATGTCGGCGATGTTGTCGTAGATTGCTTGGTCTGCGCCTGGGCGGAGTTTCCAGGAGTAGATGACTTGGCCGTTGCGCTTGTCGGGTAGGAAGTATTGGTCTCGGTAGTGGGTGATGTATTGGCCGAGGCGTTGTCCGTTGTCGATGAGCCGGAATGGTGCCCATAGGTCTAGCAGGCTGTTGGGGGCTGGTGTGCCGGTGAGTCCGATGATTCGGTTGATATGGGGGCGGACTTTTTTGAGTGCTTTGAAGCGTTTGGCTTGGGGGTTTTTGAAGGATGAGAGTTCGTCGATGATGACCATGTCGTAGGGCCAGTGTTTGCCGTGGTGTTTGATGAGCCAGGGGATGTTTTCGCGTCCGATGGTGTAGATGTCGGCCTGGCGGCTTGTGGCTGCGGTGCGTTGTTGTGCGGTGCCGATGATGGGGCTGATGGTGAGGTTTGTGAGGTGGTCCCATTTTTCAATCTCTGCGGGCCATGTGTCGCGGGCGACGCGGACGGGTGCGATGACGAGTGCTTTGTTGTTTTCGAAGCGGTTGTTGATGAGTTCGTCGATGGCGGTGAGGGTGGAGATTGTTTTACCCATGCCGAGACCTAGCAGGACAGCGCACTCTGGGTGGTCGATGATGAACTGGGTGGTGTAGCGCTGGTAGTCATGCGGAACGAATTTCATTGAGGAGTCCTTGGATTTGGTTGGGGTGGTCGATGGTGCGGACCATGCAGCCGAGGTTGGTGAGGCGTTCCATTTGTCGTTGTTGGATGGGGCGTGGTTTTTGTCCTGGCCGTTTGAGTTCGACGAAGCAGATGTGTCCGCCGGGGAGGATGAGGAGCCTGTCTGGCATGCCGGCGGTTCCTGGGCTGGTGAGTTTTGGGGCTATTCCTCCTGCTTTTTTGGTTTGGCGTACCAGTGTTTGTTCGATTGTTCGTTCGAGCATTGTTGTGGTTCCTTTTTGTGTTGGGTGGACAAAGTCGGGGTGTTTTCTAGTTAGGTGTCTGATTTAGGCATGGTGTGTACCCTTTTGCACATAACGCTCCCCTGTTTTCTGTAAAGTCTTTTAGTTAAAACTTTGTCCCGTTTGTCCCAGTATTGGTGTTTTTGCTGCTTGCGCTACAAAAAGTGCATGGGACAAAGTGCGGGACAAAGTTTTGGTTTGTCCCGTTTGTCCCGGTCTGGCGGAGGGGTGGGACAAAGTGTTGCGGGTTTTGTCCCACCCCATTGTCCCGGCTTAGCCTGCCAGAACATCCGAACGAAATTCGATTTTGCGGAATATGCGTTGGCGCCCGTAGAGCGGTAGGCGTTCACGGCGTCCTGTGTCTTCCCACCCGTCGATCTGCTGCATGATGGCGGTTATTTCGTGGGAGTCGATTTTGCGCATGGCGTCCGGGTCGCGTCCGAAGCATTCGGACCAGATCTCGATTTTGGAGACGCTGGTGCGTTTGCTGGCGTTGTCCCACATGGCGTTTTCGACGAAGGCTTCGGAGATGGTGCCGTCGCTGAGGTAGATACGGCGTGCCATGAGTGGGATGGCGTCCCAGTTTCCGGGGAGTACCTTGTCGAGGTATTCCTGGACGATGCCGACGCGGTCGTCTGCTTCGACGGCTTCGGCTTGGATGTGTTCGGCGGTTTCGAGGAGTTCTCCGGTGAGGTAGAGTTGTTCTCCTTCCTGGTCGCGTTGGCGAGCTTCTGCCCAGACTTGGTCGATGTAGTAGTCGTCGAGGTCGTGCGGGCGTCCG
Organism: Corynebacterium sp. MSK041; assembly: GCF_030232265.1. Lineage (GTDB taxonomy): Bacteria > Actinomycetota > Actinomycetes > Mycobacteriales > Mycobacteriaceae > Corynebacterium. The sequence goes on along the minus strand of NZ_JASPJK010000001.1, from coordinate 116,108 downwards.
AGCCAGCCGTGACCGGTGACGTGGACGGGCCACCATCGTCGGTTGCCTGTGGTGTCGCGCAGGAACCCCTCGTCTGCATTCGTGCTGCCGACGATGATGCATTGGCGTAGGTAGGTCTGGACGGTGCGGCCGTAGGCGGGACGGAACTTGTCCTCGGTGCGCGAGATGAAGCCTTTGACTGGTTCGGCTTCTGCTTTGCGCATGCCGGCGAGCTCGGAGAGTTCGACGATGAGGTTTCCGAGGAGTTTTTCGGCGCCGGTTTTGTCCTTCATGTCGGTGATGGTCAGCGAGTCGGAGAACCATTGGCCGGCGAGGCGGGCGAAGATGGTGGATTTTCCGACGCCTTGGGGCCCGACGAGGGTGAGGACGTGGTCGAATTTGCAGCCGGGTTGGAAGGTGCGGCGGTGTGCGGCGACGAGGGTTTTTCGTGTGACTGCGCGGGTGTAGGGGGTGTCTTCTGCTCCGAGGGTGTCGATGAGGAGGGTGTCGAGTCGTTCGGTGCCGTCCCATGGGAGGAGGTTGTTGTAGTAGTCGCGGACGGGGTGGAAGGCGCGGGCGGAGGCGGTGGAGAGGAGTGCGTCGTTCATTTTGGTGGGTGCGTAGAGGCCTCCGTAGGTGCGGGCGATTTCGGTTTTGAGCCTGGCTTCGTCGTTGTCTGTCCAGCCTGGTTTGACTTGTTTCCAGGGGAGTTTCTGGGGGTCTTGGACTTCGAGTTGTGAGGCGTGGCTGTTCCAGGCGATGTGGTTGAAGCGGGGGTCGTTTTTCAGGATGAGTTCGAAGTTGCCGATGGTGTCTTTGAAGCCTCCTTCTTTTTTGGTTTCGAGGTCGAGGAGCCAGTCCTTGTCTGTGGTCTGATTCTCCCCTGTTTCGTCTGCCGGGTTCGGTGATGCATCGGAGGTTTCGTTGTCCCCGTTGGTGATGGGGTGGAATACTTCGTCGATCCTTGCGGCGGTGGCCTTGGCGTTCTCAGCCTTGGCGCCTGGGTCGTTGTTGACGAAGTCCATCATCGCCACATACGAGGGTTTCTTGTTTGCTGGTGTGGTGGCAGATGTGTCTGCATCGAGGTTGCCGAATTTGTGGATGCGTACGAGGTCGAAGGCGGAGTGTGAGTGTCCGTCGGCTGCGGGGTCGGTGGCGTGCTGGCTGTAGGCGTAGTGGCCGCCGTTGTAGACGATGAGGCCGTTGGAGGATGTGCCGCCGGTGTAGGTGTAGCGGTCTTTGGTGGTGCCGGGCTTGTACACCTCGGGCAGGAACGTTTCGATCGCGCGGGTGATGGGGTACGCCTTGTTGAAGGCGCCGAGCATGCCGGGCTTGTCGCGTGGGTCGTCGAGCTTCCCGCGGTCCAAATACGCTTTGGCTTGGTCTGGGGTGATGCCGGGCCAAGTGGTGACGTCCTGCCATACGTCGAAGCGGGCGAGGAAATCATCGGGGTTGAGGATGTCCTTCTTGCTGGATACTTCGACGTGGTAGTCGCCGTCGGTAAGTGTGGCCGGCCAGTACATCAGTCGCTCCGGCTCAAAGGTGGAGGGGTCGAACCAGTCGAGGCCGGGGTTGATGTCTTGGGCGATGCGGCGGGCGACGGCGCCGTATTCGTCGGCGGTGACGTCGCGGGTCAGCCACACCCAGATGCGCCAGCGCTGGTTGTCGGTGGTGTGGCTGAGTGTGGTGTGGGCGAGCCATGCATATGGGAGGGTGTCAGCGAGGGCGGCGGCCAGGTCGACGTCAGCCGGGAGGTTGTCTAAGTCGAGGGTTACCAGGGAGCGGGCAAGGACGTGGCCTTTGCGGCGCCTGCCTTCACGTAGGTGTCCGCCGACGAATCCGCCGACGTCTTTGTGCTTGTCTTTTTCTCCTTTGGGGAGGGAGAAGTATGTGTCTTTTGTGCAGTCGACAGTGATGGGGTCGTATGCCATTGCTGTCATGTCTTGGAGGGTGGTGAGTTTGTTGGTCCACCGTGCGGAGGTTTTGCTTGGAGCGGTGCTGATTTTGAGTTCTCGGTTTTTCATGTGGGGTGCTCCTTTGCTTCTTATGAGTGTTTAGTTTTTAGGGAGGGAAGAGCGTTTCTTCTGTTGTTGGTGTTTCTGGGGGTGACCATTTTGATTGTGGTGGCCATTCCATGGTGCGGTGCCAGCGTTGTCTGCCTGCGTAGACTTTCCCTGCGACTAGGCCGTCTTTCTGCCATTGCTCGAGGTGGTGCTGCACCACTGAGATGTGCGTGTCTGTCTGTGCTGCGATGGTGGATGCGGGGAGTGCGTCGTGTCGGTTTGCTGGCAGGATCGGCATCACATGGTCTCGGAGTCTGGATGATGTGATTACATCCCCGAAGTAGTGTTGTTCCCAGTCGGCGCGGCCTTTGTCTGCACCGGTGACTCCTCCGAGTGCGTGGACGCGGAGCCAGCGGCGGTCGAGGGTGCCGCCGTGGCTCATGGCGTAGGCGGGGTGGATGGGGAGTTGGTGTCCTGCGAGGTAGGCGAAGATGTCGGTGGCGGTCCAGGTGCCGATGGGGCGCGCTGTGTTGGTAGTGGCGTCTCCGAAGCGGTGCTGTACGAGTGACCGTATGCGTGATTCTTCTGCCCGTATACCTGTGATACGGCGTGGGCCGAATCGCTTTTCGATGAGTCGCCACCCGATGTCAGCATCGTATTTGGTGCGCTTGATGGTGGTGGTGTCCCACCAGCGGTTGGGCTGTGGTGGCAAGGTCAGCTCGTGGTAGTCCAGGTGGGTGTAGCGGGTGAGCATCATGTCGCGGACTTCGCTGGTGCCTGGTAGCTCGTACCCGTCGATGACAAGGGAGACGATGGGGATTTTCCTGTCTGCGCGGGCTGCGAGGTCTACGAGGACGGTTGAGTCCTTGCCCCATGAGGTGGATAGGTAGCAGTCGCCCGCGTCGGCGAATTCCCGTATCACCTTGATTGCGTGGCCGGCTTTTTCTTCTGCTGCTGGGTGTAGTAGGTGGTCGTACCGCTCTAGTCGCTCCCAGGCTGCTGTGTCTTGCGGGGTATGACGCTCACTTGGTATCAGCATTGCTCCCCTCCTGTGATCTTTGTGGTGGCTTCACGCCTGTCGCCCTTGATGAATACGAGGACGTATTGGTGTAGGCGTGTGGCGGTGCGTGTGGCGCGGAATGTGCGTCCGAGTGTCCAGAATTTTGATCCGACTGGTGTGACCAGAATGTGGTCATTGACCAGTGGCATCCCCGCGTCGTGGAAGGCTTCGATGGTGTGCCACGGCAGGCCTGCGAGGTGGCCGTGCTTATCGCGTTTATCGCCGATGATCCACACAGCAAAGCTGTCCTCTTTAAGGACGCGGGCTGTCTCAGTAATGATCTTGGCGTGGGTGTCCAGGAACTCAGCCTTACCCATTGTGGACAGGTCACGTGGGTCATCAGAGTAGCGCTCCAAGTCCCAATATGGTGGGCATGTCAGTGCCGCGTCGAAGCTCGCGTCTGGCAAGGAGCGCAGCACGGTGAGCGCGTCGCCGTGCCGCCACTGTGGCCCCTTGTGGTTGGTGCGGTTGTACTCCACCTGGGATTGCATGAGGTCAATTCCCATGTAGTTCCGTCCTAGACTGTGCGCGATCACTCCACGGGTGGGTCCGCCAGCGAAGGGGTCAATGATGGTCCCGCCGGGTGGGGTGTACCAGGCGGTGAGACACTGTGCGAGGGCAGGGTCAAAGACGGATGCGCCGCCACTGATGCGCTGGTGCGATTTGGTTTTCGCGCCTGTGTAGATTGCTGCATCTGGCCTACCACCACGGTCGTCCAGGGCGTGCTGCTCGATGAGTTGTTTTCGTTGGCGTTGCCAGTCTTTGGAGTCTTTGCGGAGGACTGTCCACGGTTTGATGCCGTTGCAGTCGTAGCCTTTTCCGAGTTCTAGCTGCATGGTGTCCTCTCTGTGGGGTGCCAGTAGGGGGCGCGTACTCGCATTGGTTGTCCGTGTGGGTCAGGTAATGGGCGGTCTTGCCAGCCGTTGGTGGGGCCTGGTGTGATCTCCCATCGGGTGATGTGGCCGTGGCCGTTGCGGTGGCGTGCTCCTAGGTGGGTGATGTGTGCCAGTAGCTGCTCGACACGCTGTTTATTGTCGATGTGGGCGTGCCAGGTGATGGTGGTGTGCCAGGTGGCTGCCAGGGTGACGTTGCGGGCTTTGAGTGGGCCGAGTCCGTGGTGGTGCTCTTTGGCCTGTGTGTAGATCGCCATTGGGCCGGTGGGTGGGCGGCGGCGTATCTCCACGCTGGTGTGGTGTGCGGGGTCGGTGTGTGGGCGGGATATGCACCAGCCCCAGTAGTCGCCGCGTGTCCAGGTGTGTAGGCCTAGGTCGAAGTCGTGGCAGTAGTCATCACTGATTGGGGGGAGTTCGTCTCCGTCGGCTTCGGCTTGCTGCCATGCTGCCCATGCCAGTGGGCCGTCGAGTGGGCCGACCTCACCAATGATTGGGGTGTCAAGGTGGGCGATGATGGTGGCGTGCACTCTATTCCCCCAGCTCTGTGAGCAGGTCCAGAATGTCCTGCTTGTGGTCGGTGAGGTGGGTAGTCCACTCTTGTAGCTGGTCTGCGCGTGGAGTGTGGTCACGCAGGGTGCCAGTTCCGTAGCCTTGGGCTGTCTTCGCGCCGATAGCGACCTGCCCGCCAGGTGCCCACAATTCGAGTGCTGCGCCGAGTGCGATGCGGTGCATGCTGGTCGCTGCCGGAGTGAGCGATACGGTGCCGTGGAGGGTGGAGCCTGCCGCCAGGGTCTGGGTGTCCCAGATCATCTGTGCGGTGTCCACCTCGTCCACGATGGTGAGGTAGCGCCCTGCTGGGCTGGTGGCTTGGTCGTGGCGGGTGCCGAATTCCTCGGTGCGGTACGCAGCAGCACGGCGCGCCCCACGCAGGTTTTTGGGGAGTCGCCAATCATTCTCTTGGCAGACCAGGATCATGTCGGACGCTCGCAGCGTACCTGTGATGATGTCGCTCTTGGCGGCGTAGCCAAGCATGGCCAGTGCCGGGTAATACTCTTCGACACGACGCATCATGTCAAGGTCAGTACGTGACCCGGTGGAGGATACAGCCCCACCCGTCCAGAGCAGATCGACGGCGCCCTTGGACAGGGTGCCTGGCTGAATGCCGAGGGTGTGAGCTGTGTGCCATGCGAGAGCGTCGCGGAGTGCGTGTCGGATACTGGCGGCGGAGAGGAAGGGGACGCGGGCGACAGTGCCGTCTGGCTGCACTACATCTTGGGTGCGTAGCAGGCTGGTGTTGCCTGAGGTGCCGGCCCCGTGGTGGAACGGTGCTGTCAGGTCAACGGTCAGGGTGATTGTGGTCTGTGGGGTGGGGGTGATGGTGGTCATTAGAACGGAATCTCCTCGGTCTTGGTGGTCTTGGTGGTTTTGCGGGCCTTGTTCTCGACGGCGGCCAGGGCGACGATGTAGACGATGTTCTTGTCCACGTGGGCTGCCCAGGCCGGGTAGTCCTGGTCGATGACGTGTGCGGCCTGCTTCGCGGTCTTGGCGGTGGCTGTGCGTAGCGTCTCGATCTGGAGTTTGTGGGCTGCTGTGGTGATTGCCTGGCCCGCGTTGTCGCTGCCTGCTGCTGCGGTCTGGATTGCTGTGGTGACGCGTCCTCCCCAGAAATCAATACGGTTAGGGCCGTCATCGGTGAGTGAGTCACGCAGTGCGAAGATCAGGTCGATTGTGGCCTGGTCGAGTTGGTCAGGGGTTGGGGTAGTCATTGGTGTCCTCCATGATTGGTTTTGTGATGCACCACAGGGCCAGCTGTGTGATGGGTGCGGTTCGGTATGGGTCGAGTGCTTCGGCGTGGTGTCGCCACGCTTCGAGCGCTTCGGGGGTCTTGATGTAGGCGGGTGTGCCAGACACGATGTCTTCTGCTGGTACGCCGAGACGGCGTAGCGCCAGGGCGTGGCCGAAGACATGTGCCCATTGATCTGACGTGGCGGTGATCGTGGTGTCCTCCATCCGCACCGTCCACTCACCGCCACCGTGGTTGGTGCGGGCGTACGGTAGGACGTGCTTCTGGCCGGACACGGCGACACACACCACCCACTCGCCAGCAGGCGGGGCGCACAGTATGTCGATCACGGGGCGGGTATTACCCCGGTTGGTCTGGCACAGGCCAGGCACATGCAGTGGTGCTTTCTCAGCACTGTCCGGGAGTGTTTCACCGGGGGCGCACACCCACGTCCACATGCGGGGTGATTCTTTCCCCTTGCCGCTACAGCACCACAGTGCCGGCGCCCCGACACGACCGCTGTGTGCTTGCCAGAGTGACTGGTCGGTGAAGTTCTCACCCAGTGCGCGCTTCGCGTCGGCGGTGACTTCTTCGTGTTCCCCGGTGACGGCGCACACGGCGGGTTGGGCTTTGAGGAGTTTTCCTTTCGCGCCGGGGACGGGTGGGGAGCCGGCTGTGTGCCAGGTCAGTTTTTGTGCGCTGGTCATACGGTGACCTCCTGTGTGATGAGTAGGCCACAGCCGTAGGCTTTGCCTGCACCTACACCGTCATGTATCAGCTGTGCGAGGGCCTGCTGGTTGGTGACGGTGCCTGTGCCGGTGTACATGACGCGCCGGTGATAGGTGGTCATCGTGTGGCGGTTGCCGCGTGCCACAGGCATGAGGTGCGCGTCCAGGTCGTGGATGTTGATTGCGTCCTGGAGTTTCCGGCGTACCCACGGCTCCCATTCGTCTGGGCCTAGTGGGGTGCGTTTTCCGCGCTTCCCCATGCCGCGGCTGACGGATTTCGTGGGGTTGGCGATCAGCGCCCAGTGAATAGGCGCGCCGGTAATCGGTGTATGCACGTCTACTGTGTGGGTGCGTGCGATCACGCCGGGGAGCACATTGGGCCAGTGGACTGGTGTTTCGTGCTGGATGACAAGCGTTTTCTGGTCTGGGAGTGCCCAGAGGAAGTCTCCCTCGATGTCATGCTTGAGGGTGCGGTGCATCGCCTGCGAATCGTGCGTCAGGTTGCGTGCTGCGCGGGATAGTGTGCAAACAGTTTGGTGCATGGGGTTCTTCCGATCATGGTCGAACAATTTCTGGTTATGAAGTTGTGTGGGAAGTTTGGGAAAGCCCCCACAGTGCGAGTGACATTGCGGGGGCTTATAAGGGGTGCGACTTCGTTTTAGAAGTCGTCGAGTTGGCGGCGCCGTCGTTGTGTGATGTTGATGCGGATGTAGATGTCTGTTCCGCGTGATTTTGCTTCGGCGTCGTAGGCGTCGAAGGGGGATTGCGTTCCGCTATTGATGCGGTTGGTGAGGTTGCTTGCACGGCTGCGGAGCTTGGTTCGTTCGGCGCCTTCTACTTCTGGGTAGAGGTAGGTGATGGGGACTTGTGCCCATTTGCCGGGGTTGTCGATGCAGGCGTTGACGAGCTCTTCCGCGTTGGCGTGGTCGATGGTGTTGCGGCCTGCTTTTGGTGGGACTGTGTTGGTGAAGGTGAATTCCATTGGTGGCCTCCTTTCTTTTGTCGTTGGGTGATGGCGTGTTGGATGTCTGCTTCTGTGCAGTGGTGGTTGCGGGCGTTGGCGACGTGTTGTGCCAGGGTGGGCAACCATGGTTCTTCTGGCCAGTAGGCGATGCGGATGAGCGCGTTGCGCTGGGTGTGGCACATGCCGTCCACTGGGTGTCTGCTGTGGTGGAGGGTGTGGAGGTAGTCGTTGGGGCTGACTTCTCCACACTTGTCACAGGTGATGCCGTCTGGGGTGAACAGCAGGTGCTGGTTAGAAGCCAAGACCGCCTGCTACATCGCCTCCGCCGATGACGCCGAAGACGTCTTCTGCCTCAAGGGCGGGCCCGCCGAGGCGTTCGCCGTCCTTGGCGAATTGGATGCCGACGAGTGCTGCGGAGATGCCTTTGTTGCCGGAGTTTTCGTAGGCGTAGAACTGGACGGCCATGTTGACGTAGCAGCCGGCGTAGATGTCGTTTTCGTCGATGATGGGCTGCAGCTGTGGGTCGACGATGAACGGCTTGCGTTGGGTGCCTGCTTTAGCTGCGATGAACCAGTGGCCTGCGAATTCTGGGCCGCGTGGTTCGCCGGAGTCGTTGGGGAGGTCGCCGTCGCGCAGCGGCGGGTACTTGGAGCGTGAGGGGTCGATGGGCTGCTTGAAGACGTGGCGGTCGACTCCGTCTTGGACTGCTGCGTCGATGGCGGCCTGGACGCGCTGGATGGTGGCGGTGTCGCTCTTGGGGATGAGCAGGGTCGCGGAGTATTTGGGTGCTGCTTGGTCGTTTGCGGCACGTGGGACGAACAGGTTCGGGTAGGACAGTCGGCCTGCTGCGGTGACGTCGCGGTTGGATTTAGCCATGATGTGTTGATCCTCCTTGGATCTAGTTGGTGCGGACGGTCTCGAGGGATCCGTCGCGGTGGATGATGTGGGTTACGCCGTTCGGGTGGTTTTCCATGCGTACGGTGTCGTTGGTGTAGATGAATGCCCAGAAGTGCTGTAGGTGTCGGCTGACGAGTGAGCGTGCTTCTGGTTCGCTGTCGGCCTCGATCAGGATGAGGTCGTCAGGTTGATACTCGCCACAGGGGTGTGGCTCGTACCGGTATTTCTGGGGGATGGTCACGTAGTAGGTCATGCGCTCTCCCCTATTGGTTCGAACACTGTCTCGGCGGTGGCCACCTCGAGCGCGGGTCGTTTATCCGACACAGGCACTAAGGTGGGCTTGCCCTCCGGCTTGTGGACGTAGCGGCCGAGTAGCTCATCGAACTGCTTCTTGCCGAGCAGCTTCGTCATCGCGGTGATGCCGAGGACTTCCCGTGGCTTGTACGGGTCCTCCGCAGTCTCCGAGGTGACCACAGCGGCGACAGCGTCAGTGTCGGTGTACTTGCGCACCGAGCGACCTTCGACAAGCTTCAAACCGGGGTAGACGTGGCCGTTGTTGGCCTGCGCCAGGGCGTGAGCTTCTACCTTGCCGAGCCATTTCTTAAGCTCGGTGGACACGGACACGATCTGGGTGATCTGCTCATCGGTCAAGGTGTCCGGGTCCGGGGCAGTCGGTGTGAACGCGTCCCCTGTGGTGGGGATTGGTGCGAACATCTGCTTGGCGAGTGCGGTGCATTGTGGTGCGTGGCGGCAGAACTGGCACCACGTGCCTGCCTGCAGCTGCCCCTCCCCCGCAATCGCCAACGCGGCTGCGGGTCGAACAACATCTTCTGCCCACTGGGTGAGCTCCTCCACCGGCACTTCGTCTGTGCTGATGTTGTTGATCCGTGGCTGGAAGATCACCATGCGCACGGTGTGGATGTCGTAGATCATGCCGAACTGCGCCAGCGCCCCAAGCGCATACAGGCGCATCTGCGGATTATCCTCCGCATCAACCTTGACACCCTTGCCGTACTTGAAGTCAACAATGGTCATGGTGCCGTCACCGACGATGGTGGCGTCTGAGGTGCCGAATCCGTCGGGCACAATGTGGGAAAAATCTAGGCGCTGCTCGATGGCGAGGAACGCTCCGGGCGACTGCTGCTTCGTGCGGTGGAGTTCAGCCATGACATGGTCGACGTAGGTATCGGTGTGGTCTTCCATGTCCTCGTCAATCCAGTCGGACTCGGGCCGTCGAGTGGGTTCGTTGAGGGCTTGACGCAGCTTGTGTTCGGCGAGTTCGTGGGCGGTGGTGCCTTCTGCTGCTGCTTCGGAGTCGCTGTCCGGGTGCTGCGCTTCGAGGTAGGGGGCGGGGGTGCAGTTGATCCACCTGTGAGCGCTGGATGCGGAGAGCAGAGCATGGGCACGGTCCGTGTGTTCGGGCGCCTGGGCGACCGCAGACGCAGCTTCCGGCTCCTCGTCAGCGTGGTCCTCGCCGTCATGTCGGCAGGTGCCGAGCGAGTCGATCTCCTCGTATTTGACGCGCTGACGCCCACCGTGCGCTGGTGTGCGGGGGTCGTTGAGGGTGATGGACTTCTTGTTGAACTGGTACAGGGCGATCCGCCACACCTCGCCCTTGTGTGTGCGGACGAACTGTAGTTCCTTGTCGTTCGCGGCCTGCTCGAGCTCGAGCTTATCCTCGTACGTCCAGCCTCCTTCGGGTGCTTCGAGCACGGGTGTGTAGGTGGTGGTGTCGTAGACGAGGTCTTTCTTGCTGTCGATGTCGTACACCCTCAACAAGGTGCGTACCTCGGTCATGCTGCGCTCCTTTCATCCGTGTAGGTCTTGGCCATGGTGATCAGCTCTGGGAGTTTGTCGGCGGGTACTTCGGTGAGGCTGGTGACTCCGAAGTGTGGGAAGAGGGTGCCGGTGATCCATGTGATGCCGTCTTTGCCGTGGGTTTGGTTGATGGTGCGGAGCAGGGTTTGTGCTTCGGCTCGTAGCGCCTGGCCGTCGTCTTCCTGCGCTGCCGGCTCCTCCGACCCCGGCGCTAGTGCTGGTTTCAGCTCCGGCTCCGCAGAAGGCAGCACCTCCGTAGCGGGTGGTGTCTCACTTGGCCACTCCCCCGGTTCCTGTGAGATCCGCTGGTGAATTTTGTTCAGGGAGTGGATGCCGATTGCCAGTAGGTCGAGGGTGAGGTCTTTGCTCATCCAGTTGCTCATTGGTGTGGTCCTTTCTGCAGCAGTTGGGCACCGGCTACTGTGAGCTGGTAGTCGGTGTCGTCTGTGGTGGAAATGATGAAGCCACCCTGCAGAAGTTCTTCTAGCTGGGTGGCGGGGAGTTTCTTGCCGGAGGTGAATCTCCGGAGGATTTTCTGCATGAACGCGGTGTCCACGAAGTCGTCTCCTTTATGTGGTTGTGTCTTGGTCGCGTAGTGGTGGTGGCTGGATGAACACGGGGGCGTGCCGGTGTGCCACGCACATGCGGGGGTTGGGTGGTTTTTCTGTCGCAGGGTTGCGGCAGTGTGGGTGTGCGCATTGGGTCATTAGGTGGGTCTTTTCTTGATTCGTGCGGTGTATCCTTCGGCTTCCCATTCGGCGGCGGTGTTGATGGCTTGGTCGCGTGTGCCCCAGTCGGTGTTTTCGGCTGGTAGCCATTCGCTTTCGAGGGTGTCGCGCCAGGTGCGGGTGACGAGGATTTCGCAGATGTAGAAGTCGTCGGTCACTGTGTCTCTTTGACTAGTTGGTCGTAGATGGGAGTGGTGGCTGCCTGGTCATGGGTGTGCCGTTGGCGTAGGTGGCCCGAGCTTCCCACGGGCCAGGCGTGGCGTTGTCTAGTAGCTCATGGATTTGCTCCGGTGTCATGCTTCATCACCCCACCGGAGGACGTGGAAAGTTCCAGGCCTGGCAGCCATGCCAATATTGACCGCTTCGCCGTATGCGCTTGTCCAGGAATCAGCGGAAGTCTTTAGCCACGGGGCGAAAGTATCCTTCGCCACAATCGTCCCCACAGGTGCGTCACGAAAATCAGCGTAGGATTCCAAAACCTCGGGGTAATCCGGCCCGGTGACCTCGACCAGCTTGTAGCGCTTCCCATTCGGGGTGAGCTGATCTCGCCGCCAGGCGCTCCTGCTCGTCACGATGTCACCCGCGTCTTCATCAGGCCACATCATCACCACATCACCACGCGGAGTGGTCGCCCCCGCCAAGTGGTGCTTCTCATCGTCCCACTCCACACCTTCCATAGTCTCCAGGGCGGTGTGTTCCAGAATGTACTCAGCGGCGGCCTTAGCCTTCTCAAACAAATCAGCAGCCAAAGTCCCCTCCGCTGCCTTCACAAACTCCGGGTAATTCTTCTCCGCCCACTCACGGGCCAACTTCTCCTGCTTATTCATGCGTCTACCTCCTTAAAGACGTACTTCCTACCTGTCAGGGTGATCTCCTCAAGAGGGAGCGTGTACAGCTCCAGCTCGCTATTGATGACGTACATGTCATGCGTGCCATCACGCTGGATGAGAATGATCTCTTCACCATCAGGGGCGACACCGCCCCAAAGTTTTTGCTTCGCCATCGTCTATTGCTCCTCTGGGGTCAGCATGATCACGGCCTGGACGAGCATGGCGGCCGTGCGATCGTCATACTCAGTGAAGGCGTCCATGAGTGCTTTCACGTCGTCGATGTGGTCTCCGTAGGTGTCGGCGAACCACTCCTTGTGTTCCTGGCGTGCTTCCTCCAATGCGGTGAAGCTGTCCCGGTGTGGCGGCATGATGCTTGGTTTATTCATCGTTGAAAAGCTCCTTGAATATGGGGCTGTGGTCGGCGGCGTAGAGGATGCGCAGCCCGGTAACTTCCTGCTCCAGGTCGGTGATGCGGTCTGTGTGCTTATTCAGCGCCACCCCTAGGAGGATGGTGGTGATAGCAAGACAGATGGTGCTTAGAGTGGCCATGTGGTGACTCCTGCGAGGATGAGGTTGAGGATTATGAGTGCGCACACTAGGAAGGCGGCTGCGTACTCACGTGGGGTGGGTGGTGGTGGGTCAAGTACGCCCACCTCAATGGCGAGGTATTCGAGCTCGGTCATTAGGCCACCCCGCAATTTGGTGTGAGGAAGCGGGCCAGCTCCGATTCGGGGATGCGGTAGGGGCTGTTCTTCATGCGCTGGTGCGCTTTGATCTCACCGGTTGTGATGTGGTCCCTCACGGTGTCGGGGTGAAGCCCGGCGCGTAGCGCGAACTCGGGCACTCCGATCCACCTTGTTGCTGGTAGGCTCATGGTGTTCTCCTATTTCTTAGGTAGGCAAAGCCCCCGTCTAGCGGCATCTAGCGGGGGCACTTTCTTTGGTGGGTGTTAGACGTAGGCGAGCTGCTCCAGGATGACGGTTGGCAGTAGTGGCCAGATCACGTCCAGGAAAGCATTAATCGCTACGGTGATCAGTGTGGTGTCAGCACTCATTTGGTGTTCTCCTTTTGCGTGTTTTTAGAGGGACAGGGCCAGCAAAATCCAGGTGATGACGTTCAATGCTGATGCGATGAGCTCGATGATTTCGATGTTCATGATGATGTTCCTTTCAGGATGTGGTGGGTTGTTTTGGGTGGGGGTGCAGGTAGACAGTGCGCACACAGTTGTGAGGCTTGCTGTGTGCGGTATCTCCTTACGCAGCGAGCGAGCCACTGCTACACCCCCTAGTGCCGATCCGTGGACTTGAACCACGGGAGTGTCCCTTATCGGCGTGTGTTTTTCGTCCCCAGTTACGCGGTTCTTCCTCACCCTTGGCCCGCTACGGCGGTCAGGTGGTTTCAGCCTGTCGGCACTAGTGGTCTTGGCGATCTAAGGCCCACGCTCGCACTAGCAAATACTCCCGCTGGGAGACGCCCCATCTATGCCTCCCGATGGGTAGGGAAATCTTTTTCAGTTCTCATTCATCACGCCCACGCCTAACTGCTGCGGGGCCAAGTGCCTGCCCAGGTCTCGAACGCTGGGTGACTGCCAGTCAGGCTTTTTGCACTAAAAAACGCGGGAAGTTTTGGCGCGCCAGCGCGGCTCCATTTGGTCCAGTACGTGAGCAAAAACAGCGCGGGCTTCACGGTCCGTGTCGAAGCGGTGAGATAGCTCGTGGGCCAGGATCACTACCCCTGCCGCCAGGCGCCCCCTCTGGATACGGTCCTCGATATGAATGTCGGACAAGGCGGCGATGAAGTCTTCGATCGGGTGAGTGCTAGTGTTTGGGTTGGCTGCGAGGTGCATCTCGCGGCCTCCTTTCATCTGTGGGGTTATGCGACGGCGGAGTTTTCGGGGATAAGGATTTTGTCGAAGCTCCACGCGGTGATCCGTTGGAGTTTTGCGAGGGTTTCAAGGTCTGGCGCGGTGCGTCCTGCGCGCCAGTTGCGGACGCTGGATCCGCTGCGATCAAGGAAGAGCTGCCCTAGTTGTTCGTCGGAGCGGACTCCTGTGATTTCTTTGGCCCGGTCGAGTGCGAGTGGGTTGATCTGCATGTGGTCACCTCCTTGCTTGGTTTCGCTCTCGTTAGCTATTTTAAGCACACGTAAGCGTAATTACGCAAACGACATTTACGCTTTTCTTTATTTCCGCAGGTCGAGTTAGCGAAAAGTTGCCCACTTAGCGAGTTTTCGCTAACCTCAAATGCATGGATCACAGCACTTGGATCACAGCGAAAATCAACGACAGCGTCCGGAACGTCGCCATCACTGCCGGCATCCCCCAGCGCACCCTGGCTACCCAGCTGGAAAAAGAGCGCATCACCCCGGAGAACGTCATTAAGATCGCCGAAGCCTTTGACCTCAACCCGGTCGGAGCGCTCGTAGACACCGGCTACCTCGATGCAAAATGGGGTAAGCGGGTCGATCCAGTCATCGCTGCCCAGCAGCTGACCGATAAGCAGATCACTGATGAAATCCTGCGGCGTCTCTCCGAGGTGCGTGGCGACCACGATGAATTCCGCACCCCTGTCGATGAGCTCGCATCGCGCCGCTCGAATAAGCCAGTTACGGGTGTCGTAGGTGTGCCTTATGGTGCTGTGGCGGATAGCAGCCCGGATGAGGATGAGCTCCGGGAGCAGGAGGAGGGTGACGCGGATTGAGGATCACTGACTGTGTGGACCTGCACGCCTATGCGGAGAAGATCGGCGTGCAGCTAGTCCACCACGATCAAGGGCCGAAGGGCTTTTATGTGGATGCGACGCGCACGATCTCCACGCGCCGTGGCTTGTCGATCCGGGCTTACCGGTCCACGCTGGCTCATGAGCTGGCTCATGCCACATACAGAGACGTACCCACCGGCAACGGCCACTATGACCAGCGCCAAGAGCTTCGGGCTGACAGATGGGCGGCAAAAGCGTTGATTTGTCCGCAGGCTTTTGAGGATGCGTACCGGTGGCACGCCGGGCATATGCCGGCCATCGCTGACGAGCTAGAGGTCACACACCACATCCTCGCCACATGGCGGGACATGACAGAAAGGAAAACCCCAGCATGAAACACCGATTAGCGACCATTGTGTTTGCTCTGCCCCTCGTCCTCGCAGGGTGTAGCGGCGTCGATGGTTTTAGGAGTGAGGAAGCGAAGCAGGAGGGGTGGGATTTGGTGAAGTGCGATGCCTACGTCCGAGTCTCTACCGCGCCGGAGATGATGAAGCTACGTGCAGAGAACTTCACTGGTGATGACAAAGAGGAGGCGCTCACCGCGATGATGCAGATGACCGGTGCAGACACCATGGGTGATGTGATTCCACGCACCGGTGATACCGAGTTTTTCGGTGATGACGTGATGTGTGAGGGCTGGGTGTGGGAGTGGTACAAATCCCGCCCCGGATACATGGACGGGTATGAGGATTTCACCCATGACCAGTTAGAGAAGCACATCGAAGAGAACTACTAGAAATGAGTGTGCCCCACACCTGGGGGGGTGGTGTGGGGCTGGGGTCGCCTGGCCACCCTGGGTATCGGGGGGTGGGCGACCAGACAATGTGGAGGGTATCACAAGTGGCGAGTGTTTCGCAGTACGAGACGAAAAAGGGCAAGCGATGGCGGGTACAGTACCGTGACCCTGCTGGGAAAGTGCGCACGAAAAGGGGGTTTGTGCGTAAGGGGGATGCGCAGGCGTGGGCGGATAAGAATGCCGTGAGTATCAATGAGCAAGATTGGGTGGACCCCACCCACGGCGCTGTGACTGTAGGCGAATTAGCTAAGACATGGCAGCGCTCTTGGTCGCACCTGAAACCGGCCACGAGGGAGATCAATGAGTCCACGTGGCGCATCCACGTGGAACCTATGTGGGGAGACAGGCAGATCAGGTCAATTAGGCGGTCAGAAGTGCAGGTGTGGCTGGGTGAGATCAAGCAACACAAGCGCGGCACTAGCGTGGCCACTGATAAGCCAGCGTCAGCGACGACGGTAAGGAATTGTCACATGGTGCTGGCGCAGATTCTGGACCTGGCGGTGGAGGACCGGTTGATTCGTGAGAACCCGGCGCGAGGTGTGAAGCTACCGGCCAAGTCGCCAGCGGTAAAGGTGTATTTGACGCCTGCCCAGCTTGAGGGGTTGGTGGCGGAGTGTGGCCAGATGGGTGATTTGGTGGCGCTGTTGGGCACGTCTGGGTTGCGGTATGGCGAAGCTACTGCGCTGCGTGTGGGGGATGTTGATTTTTTGCGTCGGCGTGTGCGTGTGGAGCGTAATGTGCGCGTCACGAAAGATGGTCCTGTGTTCGGTACGCCGAAGACTGGTGAGCGTCGGACGGTGGCGTTGACGGGGTGGGTTGCTGGCTTGTTGGAGGAGCGGACGCGGGGGAAGGGTAAGGATGATTTGTTGTGGGTGGCTGGTAATGGGGGTCCGTTGCGTCCGTTGGGGCATACGTCGTTTTTTGCTCATGCGGTGAAGCGGTGTCAGGAGATGGATTCTTCTTTTCCGGCGCGGTTGACTCCGCATGGGCTTAGGCATGTGGCGGCGGGGTTGATGGTGTCTTCTGGCGCGTCGGTGAAGGTGGTGCAGCGTCAGCTTGGGCATGCGTCGGCTGCGATGACGTTGGACCGCTATTCGGATCTTTTTGATGGTGACTTGGATGCGGTGGCGGAGAAGATGGATTTGGTTTTTTGTAGTCAAAATGCAGTCACTGGATGAGTGAAGCCACTCCCCGACTAGCGGAAAGTGGCTGTGAGCTGGTGCGCCATGACGGGCTCGAACCGCCGACCTACTGGGTGTAAACCAGTTGCTCTTCCAGCTGAGCTAACGGCGCGCACGCGAATGAACACGTGGGGTGAAGATTAACACGCCCCCAACACTAGAAACAAAAGGGCCGGTCAGGACTCTGGCACCCCAGAGCTAGTTAGCGCTTTGCGCCGGCGCTGCGGAGGCAGGAGCCTTGCCAGTCACCGACGCGGTCCGCCTTGGTTTGCAGGAGGCCTGCCAGTTGGGCGGATTCAGAGATGTCGCCTGGGTGGACTTCGCCGGGCTGGTTTGCGCCGGGGGTGAGGAGCCAGATGCGGCCACCGTCGCCAAGATTACGGCCGGCATCGACGAGGACGTCCACGAGGTCATCGTCGCCGGCGCGGTGCCAGAGCAAGACAACGTCGCAAAGCTCATCCGTGTCTTCATCAAGCAGGAGTTCCCCGATGTGATCCTCGATGGCTTCGGACAAGGAAGAATCACAATCCTCATCCCAGCCGAGTTCCTGGACTACATCATCTGTAGAAATTCCCAGCTTGTCTACGTAGTTCACAGCACCAGTGGCGCCCACTGTCGAATTGCCTCCCATTGTGTTGGATATGAATATAGCCAGGATACCGCGCATCTTCGGGGAATACTGAACTTCGGGTGGGTCAGCGCAAAAGTAGTATCCTCGAGCGTGTACTGAGGGCTCTTGCAGCCCGAGACTTTCACACCTTGACGGAGGTACCCAATGGCTGACACGAATTCGGGCAACCCCGACCTCACAACCCCACACGCGGAGGATTCAAACATCCCGCTCATCCGCGATGGGGTTGCTTCCTACATGCACGATCCGGACCCGGAGGAAACTCAGGAGTGGATTGATTCTCTAGATGGTCTGTTGGAGGATTCGGCCCCGGAGCGCGCCCGCTACCTCATGCTTCGCCTGTTGGAGCGCGCCTCTGCGCAGCGTGTACCACTACCGGCGTTGACATCGACGGATTTTGTGAACACCATTCCCACGACATTGGAGCCGGACTTCCCGGGCGATGAGGAGATGGAAAAGCGCTACCGTCGCTGGATCCGGTGGAACGCGGCGATCATGGTGCACCGCGCGCAGCGGCCGGGCATTAAGGTCGGCGGCCACATTTCCACTTACGCCTCGGCGGCCGCGCTGTATGAGGTTGGTTTCAACCACTTCTTCCACGGCAAAGATGCACCGCAGGGTGGTGACCAGATCTTTGTGCAGGGCCACGCCTCCCCGGGTATTTACGCCCGTGCGTTCCTGGAAGGTCGCCTGAGCGAGGAGCAGATGGATGGCTTCCGCCAGCAGAAGTCGCGCCCGGATGTGGGCATGCCGTCCTACCCTCACCCGCACGATATGCCGGAGTTCTGGGAGTTCCCCACGGTGTCCATGGGCTTGGGCCCGATGAATGCGATTTACCAGGCGCGCTTTAACAAGTACCTGCAGGACCGCGGGATCAAGGACACGGACCAGCAGCATGTGTGGGCATTCCTCGGTGACGGTGAGATGGATGAGCCGGAATCCCGTGGCCTGCTCCAGATGGCCAGCCTGTATGAGCTGGATAATCTGACGTTTGTGGTGAACTGCAACCTGCAGCGTCTCGACGGCCCCGTGCGCGGCAACGGCCAAATCGTCCAGGAGCTGGAGTCCTTCTTCAAGGGTGCCGGCTGGAACGTGATCAAGGTGATCTGGGGCCGCGAGTGGGATGAGCTGTTGGAGAAGGATGAGGATAACGCGCTTGTCCACATCATGAACACCACCAAGGACGGTGACTACCAGACGTTCAAGGCCAACGATGGCGCCTATGTCCGCGAGCACTTCTTCGGCCGGGATCCGCGCACGGCGAAGTTGGTTGAGGACATGACAGATGAGCAGATCTGGAAGCTGCGCCGCGGTGGCCACGACTACCGCAAGGTCTACGCTGCTTACAAGAAGGCATTGGAGACCAAGAACGGTAAGCCGACGGTCATCCTGGCGCTGACCATCAAGGGCTACGGCCTGGGCCACAACTTCGAAGGCCGCAACGCGACCCACCAGATGAAGAACCTCACGCTCGATGATCTGAAGCTCTTCCGCGATAAGCAGGAAATCCCCATCACGGATGAGGAGCTGGAGAAGGACCCGTACCTGCCGCCGTACTACAACCCGGGCCCGGACTCGGACGAGGTCAAGTACATGATCGAGCGGCGTAAGGAGCTCGGCGGGTATTTGCCGGAGCGTCGTGAAGCGTACACTCCGCTGGAGATGCCCGACTTTGAAAAGACCTTCAAGGCCTTGTTCAAGGACTCGGGCTCCCAGAAGGTAGCCTCCACGATGGCCCTGGTGCGCACGTTTAAGGCGCTGATGCGGGACAAGGAGATCGGTAAGCGTGTCGTGCCCATCATCCCGGATGAGGCGCGCACGTTCGGCCTAGATTCCTGGTTCCCCACGCTGAAGATTTACAACCCGAAGGGCCAGAACTACGTTCCGGTGGACCATGATCTGCAACTGTCCTACCGCGAAGCTACGGACGGGCAGATTCTGCATGAGGGGATTAATGAGGATGGGTCGTCGGCAAGCTTTATTGCAGCAGCGACGAGCTATGCGACGCATGGTGAACCCATGATCCCCATGTACATCTTCTACTCCATGTTCGGTTTCCAGCGCACCGGCGATAACTTCTGGGCGGCTGGTGATCAGATGGGGCGTGGCTTCATCGTGGGCGCGACAGCGGGTCGCACGACGCTGTTCGGCGAGGGCCTGCAGCACATGGATGGGCACTCCCCTGTTCTGGCGTCGACGAACCCGGCGGTCGTGCCGTACGACCCGGCGTTTGCGTACGAGCTGCCTTACCTCATCGATCGAGGCATTGAGCGCATGTACGGCAAGGACGGCGGTGAGAACGTCATGTACTACCTCACCGTGTACAACGAGCCGATCCACCAGCCGGCCCGCCCGGAGAACCTCGATGTGGAGGGTCTGCACAAGGGCATTTACCTGTTCGATCGTGGTGAGGAGAAGGAGAACAACGTCTCCCTGCTCGCCTCCGGCGTGGGTATGCAGTGGGCGCTGCGCGCGCAGCAGATTCTGCAGGAGGACTACGGCGTGGGCGCGTCCGTGTACTCCGTCACCTCGTGGACGGAGCTCGCGCGTGATGGCGCGGCGCGCAACAAGGCTCGCATCCACAACCCGGACCAGGATCCGGGCGAGGCATTTGCCACCACGCAGTTGAAGCAGACATCAGGCCCGTACATTGCTACCAGCGACTTCACCACGGACCTCCAGGAGCAGATCCGCCCCTACGTGCCGGGCCGCTACGTGGTGCTCGGTGCGGATGGTTTCGGCTTCTCCGACACACGCGAGGCCGCTCGCCGTTACTTCAACATCGATGCGGAATCCATGGTTGTCGCCGCACTCACGGCGCTCGCGGATGAAGGCAAGCTGGACATCTCCATCGCCGCGCAAGCAGCGAAGGATTTGCTTGTCGACGATCCCACCGCCGCCCCTTCCCACTCCGATCAGGGTGAGGAAAACGCGATGGAGTAGGCACGAACAAGCAATTAACCTGTTTTAATTTGGCAGCGCTAATTACTTGTTATCGTCTACCCCATGAGCCGATTGGATACATCCTCCCGCGAGAACCCGTTGGACCTGTTCATCGTCGGTGCTGGACTGAGTGGCATCGACTTGGCGCACCATGTCAACGAGAACTTTCCGGATTGGAATTGGCAGATCGTTGATTCCAACAAGGCTGTCGGCGGTACCTGGGTGACCTTTACATACCCGGGCATCCGCTCCGATTCGGACATGGCCACGTTCTCCTTTCCATTCAAGCGGTGGCCACACAAGGGCAGCCTGGGTTCAGGCGAGCGGATCCAGCAATACATTGAGGATGTCGCGCGCGAAGAAGGTGTATTTGATCGCCTGACCCTGCACACCTGGGTGAAGAGCGCGAACTTTGATTCTTCTGCTGGCCTGTGGGAAGTGACCATGCTGACCCGCAACGATGGCCAGCCCATCCCCGAGGGCAACGCACCCGAGGACGCGCCACTGACCGAGCACACCGTGTGGGCCAAGCGCCTGCACTTTTCCTCCGGCTACTACAAGCACAACCGGGGTTTCACTGCGGACATCCCGGGCATGGAGCGTTTCACCGGCACACTCATCCACCCCCAGCACTGGCCGTCGAATCTGGATATGGCAGGGAAGAAAGCCATCATCATCGGCTCCGGCGCCACCGCTGTGACGCTCCTGCCCGCTCTGCATGAAGCTGGTGCGGACGTGACCATGCTGCAGCGCACCCCCACCTACGTGGCGCCGCTACCCAATCGTGACAACATCACCGCCGTGACCACAAAACTCATGCCAGAAACGCGCGCCTTAGCCACCGCCCGCGCCCTTCACATCGGGCGCGACATGATGCAGTACTGGCTATGTCAGGGTTTCCCGCGCCTGGCTCGTGGCTACTTCATGCTTCTCAACCGCATGTACATCCCGTTCAAGGACATCCTCGCCCACTTCAACCCGCCGTATGGCCCGTGGGACCAGCGCGTGTGCAAGTCCCCGGACGGTGACTTTTTCAAGGCCATGCAGGACGGCGCCACGGTTGTTACCGGCAAGATCGCCACCGTGACAGCAGACGGCATCGAGCTTCAAGATGGGTCTTTCCTACCGGCGGACATCATCATCACAGCAACCGGCCTGGACATTCAGGTCTTTGGCGGCGCCACCATCTCGGTGGACGGCGAAGAAAAGCCGGTCCCCTCCGCCGTTGCTTACCGCGGACTCATGGTGGATGGCCTGCCCAATTTCTCCTTCACGGTGGGCTACCTCAACCAGTCTTGGACCTTGCGCGCGGATTTGGTGTCCCGCTACATGTGCCGCCTGTGGAAGCTCATGTCCGCCGACGGTTACACCACCGCCACACCCCGCTTCCCCGCGCACCTCAGCGCCGACGTCCCGTTGATGAACATGGACTCCGGCTACCTCGTCCGCGCACGCAAGGACCTGCCCACCCAGGCCGAGGCGGACCCGTGGGCGTTTACCCAGGACTACATCCACGAGTATCGAACCTGGGGCCGCAAAAGCACCGACCTGCGTAAGGACATGGTGTTCTCCTAGCGGGTTTGGAGCTTAGCCACCAACCGCATGACCGCCGCTGTCACCGCCCCCGCCGCATCCAATGGCGGCATGTGCCCCGACTGCGGCAGCACCTGTAGCGCAGCATCCGGCCACACTTCATGGAGCGCTTCCGATTGCTCCAGAGGCGCCACGGTGTCTAGCTCCCCCACCAGGATGTAGCCGGGAACTCCCTTGAGCTTTGCCTCCACTCCCCGTTCAGAATGTTCGCGCAGGTCCGGAAAGAAGCCCTCATAGGTGCGCAGCGGTGTGCCCTGAATCATGTCGGCGTGGAAGCGGATAATTTCCCAGGGCACGTGCCCGGCATAAAAGCCCACTGCCAAAAGCGGTGCCAAGGCAGATGTCACTCCCACCCGCACTGCCTCTGACAGCCCCGGCATCGCCTGCACCGCACGGTACAGAGCCGTTCCCGCCTTGCCACCCAGGGCCAGCGGCAAGCCACGTTCCGTGAATGGGTCCACTGCCGAGGAGATCTGCACACTGCCAGCCAGATCAAATCCGCCTGGCTCGCCGGCATAGCGGCGGATCAGGGATAACGAAATCGGACCGCCCAGGGAGTGGCCCACCACGATCACGGGCCCTGTGACGCCGCGGTCTGCGAGCACCGCCATCACATCATCAGCCGCACGATCCACACTCAGCTCCGCTGGGCTGTCGGCAGTAGTAAGGCCATGCCCCCGCACATCCACTAACAGTTGGCGGATTCCCAGCGGTTTTAGGGCGCGCTCCTGCAGGTAGAAGGACTGCGATGAGATATTGAAGCCGTGCACATACAGAATGGTCAGGGGCGCGTCCTGTGGGCCCGACTCATACCAGTGCACCGCGATCTGCCCATTGCGCGTGGTGCCCTCCCGCATACCGGTGAGCCCCGGGGCACCGCTTTCGGCCCGGTGCGCACGATCCCAAGCAGGGGTACAGAGCTCTAGGACAGCACGCAGATTCCGGGCAACCGACATGCCGTTGATCGTAGCCGCTAGTGGCACAATGGCCGCATGGAGCTTTCCCAACGCCTAGACCTAGCCAAATTTGGTTTTGATGCCCCCGCCAGTGAGCCTGAGGAACAAACCGTCCCCCGTGATGGTGATGCGTTTGCCCAGCTATGCGCACTACTGAGCAAGGTTGGTGTTGTCGAGGATGCGCAATCAATCTCCCCTGCGGACACCCTCGATGGCCTGGACGTGGATTCCCTGACCCAAATCGAGTTCGTCGTGCGCGCGGAAGACCACTTTGGCGTGCGGATTGATGAGGAGTTGTTCAGTTCCTGGGACACCCTGGGGGACATGGCTGAGTACCTTGCTGGGGCCGAGTGAAGGATTTGCGCACTCCTCCAGAACCGAGAAGAACCGGCCTGGGCTTCTAGGAGTGCCCGCGGTGACTGGAGGCAAAATCCTTCACCCGGCTTTAAAACCTGCCCCTTAAACACTCGCGTGGAACCGGAAAGTCCCAGAAAGTTCGGCCAAGTGTGCGCGGAACTCGGACAACTCGTGGGCCGGCGCCACGATCACTTCGCGGCACGCAATGGTGCGGTTAGAACTGTCATTGCGCCAGCGGGTGAACCAGATGGTGTCCCAGATGTCCTCTGGATCTAGCACCCCAAAAGCAGACCCAGACCCATCACCCAGCGCAGCGGGCGGGCTCAAGTGCACGGCCATGAGCTCTTCAACGCGGAGGCGGAGATGTCGTGGCATCCCGTGAATGGTCAATACCGCCCGCTGGACGGGACTTTGGCGTGGCTGGGTGCGTACGCAGGTGGGGGCGATGAGTGTGGTGGTCATGGAGGGGATCAGTCCTTTCGCTAGTGACGCACCGTGCGCGCGCAGCGCGCGCAACATGTGCAACTAATACGTCAAGACGAGGCTCGTCTTCCCCTACGCCCTCATGTGACTCATGGCAATTGTTCCTTCCCACTAGCCACACGGACAACCCTCAACCTGCGCTTTATACCCCCAATCCCTCAAGTGGCACTTGAGGCTCGACACTCCCAGACGAGCATTAATCCCGCGCCCACCCCTCGGACGAGCCCTCCCCATGCCGGTCCACGTAGACGCGGAACAATGCGGCAAGGAACTCTTCGGGGGTAGGTTCTGCACTCCCATCCAGTTGGTCGCGGACTTCGCCTTTAGTGGGCATGACGCCGTCATCGGCAAGCGGGTCGTCGTGCATGGTGGCTTCCTTTTCAAGGCGCCACTCACGCACCTTTTTAGGTTCGATGACGCTCACAAGCTTGGTCATCCAGATATCAAAGCGGCCGGCTTCATTGCTCGCCGGCACGTACCACTTAGCCCAGTACGCAACGGTCCCGAGGATGAACGCGGTCAGCGGTGCAACCGCGAGCGCCACCGATGGGTCTGCAGCTTGGTACAAAACCAACGCCGTGGCGGAACCAACGATTGCGGGCACGACGTACATTTGCTGGTCGTTGAGGATGCGGGGGATACGCCCGATGAGTACCTCGCGGATGACCATGCCGCCCGTCGCGGTGATCACGCCCATGAGAATGCAGCCAATCCAGGACACCCCCATGCCAAGTGCGGTGACGGTGCCGGTGGTGCACCACACACCCAGAATCACCATGTCAGCGTGGAAGCGCGTGATTTCCCACACGTAACCACGCAGGTTCATCAGGAAGGCCACTAACGCGCCGACGAGAGCGATGCTGATGTACCAGGGGCTGGATAGCGCGGCGACGGGGGTATTGCCAATCAGGGCGTCGCGCATCATGCCACCGGCCATGGCGGAGATGATGGCGATGAGCATGAACCCGACTGCGTCGAAACGCAATCGGCGCGCAACTGTCCCACCGATCAATGCGTTCAGGAACACGCCGATGAGATCTAGGATCGCGATGGCTTGGCCTACCGCGTTGTCGATTCCTCCGAAATACACGAGGTCATCATAGCGAGTGGTAGATCCGCGTGTTCGTCTCTTGCCACAGGGGTTTTGCCCAGTCACCGAACTCGCGGTCAGTGAGCACCACCATCGCAGCGCTTATCGACGTCCCCCCGCCCGGCACCACCCACACATACGTCCCGCTCATCCCGAAGTGCCCAACTGTCTCCGGCGGCATGGTGTCGCCGGTCCAGTGAGGTGATTTCTCGCCCTTGATCTCAAAACCCAGCCCCCACGGGCAGGGTTTTTGCATGCCGTAACCAGGCACAATGCCGCGCAGGTCCCCGAACTGGTTGGTGTAAGCCTCCGCCAGTGTCTCTGGGGCGAGCAACTGCGGGGACAGCAGTTCCTTCACAAACGCAGTGAGGTCCGCGACCGTGGAACGTCCCCCGTGGCCGGCCGAGCCGTAGATCTCCGTGTTGTGCATCCCAAGCGGCTCGAACACTCCCTCGCGGGCGTAGTCCGCGAAGCTCATGCCGGTTTCCTGTTCCAATGCCTCGGCCAGAATCTCAAAACCTGCCGAGGAGTAAATCCGTCGCTCCCCCGGCCGCTTCTGTGACTTCCGGTCATTGAAGCCCACCCCGGAGGCATGCGCTAAAAGGTGTCGGACCGTGGACCCCTCCGGCCCACACGGCGTGTGCAGCTCAAACACTCCCTCTTCGACTGCCATGAGGAAGGCGTAAGCGGCCAACAGCTTGGTCACACTGGCCAGTTCATAGACCTGCTCCTGGTCCCCTTGTTCGGCCAGCACGCTGCCGTCTCCCGACAACAACGCCGCCGACACCGTCACATCGTCCCAGCCCGGACCCGTCAAGTTCAGTTGCATGCTCGCCAGCCTAGCCGGGGTGCGAGACACGCAATCCCGGCAGCCCTGACAGCGCTGGCACAATCGGATCTATGAGCAACCCAGCACAGAACCCACTCCTTCCCCTCTCCGCTGCCGAGGCTGTCATCGATGACATGATCGCGGATGCCATGACGTTGGTGAACATGGAGACGTACAGCTTTGACAAGCCACGGTTGGATGAGGGGTTGGAGGGGTTGCTGGGGGTCGTCGATAAGCGTCTTGGTGGCCCTGATGAGCAGGAGCGTTTCAGCGGCGGTGAGTACGGCGACATCGTGGTGCGCACGTATCGTGGCAGCGCACCGGGGCGCGTGGTGATCGCGGGGCATTATGACACGGTGTGGCCTGCGGGAACGGTCGCCGCGTGGAACCCACCACCCCACGATGACCCGCGGGAACGCCTGTCCGGACCAGGGTTGTTTGACATGAAAATCGGGCTCACGCAAGGCATCTGGGCGCTTACATTGCTTCGTCGCGCGGGCCTCCCCCACCCCGACGTCACCTATATTTTCAACGGTGATGAGGAGATCGGCTCACCTGCCTCCCAACACATCATCGAGAACGCTGCGCGTGGCGCGGATGCCGCATTCGTACTGGAAGCCAGCGTGGGCGACAACGTGAAGGTCGCACGCAAAGGCATCGGCGACATCACCGTCACAGCCACGGGCATTGAGGCGCACGCGGGCCTTGAACCGGAGAAAGGCGCCAGCGCCATCATCGCCCTCATGGAGTTCTGCCTCGAAGCCGCGAAACTCGGCGATGCGGAGAAGGGCACGACAGTCAACGTCGGCGTGATCACCGGCGGCTCCGGCGCCAACGTTGTCGCTGGTACAGCGTCCGCGAAGATCGATGTCCGCCACTGGGTGCCGGAGGAAACAGAGCGTATCGACGCCACCCTAGCCACCATCACCCCCACCGACCCCCGCGTGTCCATCTCCGTGAACAGCAGCTGGAACCGCCCACCCATGCAGCACACCGCCGGGACGGAGGCGCTGTTCCAGGTTCTGAAAACCCAAGCCTCTCGGTTGGGCCATGACGATTTGAAGGGCATCGCCGTCGGTGGCGGTTCCGACGCGAACTTCATCTCCGCCATCGGCGTCCCCGTTGTCTGTGGCCTCGGCGCCGGCGGCGCTGGCGCGCACGCCCGCTACGAGTACATCTACCCCGACTCAGTGCCTTTCTTCACGGCCTTGCTGGCAAACGCCATCGCTGCCATCAACGGGCCCGTGGTTTAGAACGGCCACTTGAAGTCGCAGTGCTGCTTTAGCCAGTTCCCAAACGCGGTCAAACCGAGCAGCCCCAAAGCAACCCAGAAGGCGATGAAGAATCCCTTCCTCACCGGGTTGGAGGAAAAATCACTATCGGCCGAACCATCACTGGAGCCCGAAGACCCATTCTGCGGTGCCGGCGTCGTCGTAGTAGTCGTCGTCGGGCTGGTTGTCGGAGTCGTGGTTTCCGTAGATGTCTCCGGTTCCTTCGTCGGCTCGGTCTCGGAGGATGGCGCCTCTGTCGTTGATGTTTCCGAATCCTTGGAAGTCTCAGTTTCCTTGGACGGCTCCGATTCCTTGGTAGGCGTCGTGGACTCTGCCTGCGAGGTCGTTGTCGTAGAAGTAGTCGGCGTCGTGGATTCCTTCGGTGTCTCCGGCTCCTTAGTCGGCTCGGACTTGGAGGTCGACGGCTTCGTCGGTGACGGTTCCGGCTCCTTGGTCGGCTCAGTCTTCGTAGTCGACGGCTTCGGATCCTCGGAAGGCTTCGTCTCCGTCGTCGATGACTCAGAACTCTTCGACGGCTCCGATTCCTTGGTAGGCGTCGTGGACTCTGCCTGCGAGGTCGTTGTCGTAGAAGTAGTCGACGTCTCCGATTCCTTCGACGGTTCTGGCTCCTTCGTCGGTTCCGGCTCCTTGGTCGGTTCAGTCTTCGTAGACGACGGCTTCGGATCCTCGGAAGGCTTCGTCTCCGTCGTCGACGACTCAGAACTCTTCGACGGCTCCGGATCCTTGGTAGGCGTCGAGGACTCTGCCTGCGAGGTCGTTGTCGTAGAAGTAGTCGACGTCGTGGATTCCTTCGGCGTCTCAGGATCCTTGGTCGGCTCGGACTTAGAGGTCGACGACTTCGTCGGCGACGGTTCCGGCTCCTTAGTCGGCTCAGTCTTCGTAGACGACGGCTTCGGATCCTCGGAAGGCTTCTTCTCCGTCGTCGAAGACTCAGAACTCTTCGTCGGCTCTGATTCCTTCGGTGTCTCGGATTCAGGAGAAGTTGGCTCCGAACTCGGTGGTTCCGGGGTTGGTTCTTCGGACGGTTCCGGACTTGGCTCCGGCTCTGGGGTCGGTTCCGGCTTTTCCACGATTGTCACTGCTGGGAAAGGCGTAGCCGGCGCCTTTCTAGCGCCGCGACCCGTGTAGTCCTCAGACAACCCACAGCGAGCCAAACCGTTAAATGTCCTCCCAGCAATCTTGCCGTTCAGAAGCCCTTGGACAAATGCTTCTGGAGGATTGTTCTTCGCATCAGCATTCCGGATTGTCGCTTGAGCGGTGCTACCAGGAGAGCCGGTGGCTTTGAGCTTCAAAGTCACTTTTGGCAACTTACCCCTCTTAGCATCTCCAGCATTGAAATGGGCACCACCGTAGAACCAGCGACTGCCTGGCTTACCCGCCCATTCTGCGGGGTTGTCGCCGACGGGTTTTCCCGTGAACCCTACTGGTCCAACGGTATGGGAATCGTCGCGTCGGTTCTCACCGACGAAACGGAGGCGGTTGCCATCCTGCAGCACGTTGAACTTCAGCGGGGTTGTCTTGTCGTACTCAAAGGAAACCAGCTCAACGTTTTCAGGCAGATCGATCCACAGGTTCGCCTGGGAGATGTACTTGGCTTCCACTGTCTGCCCCTGCGCCTTCATCTCGGTTGGAAGCACAACGGTTCCGGGGTCAATGACATACTCAAATTCGTCACCGACCTCGACGGTCTCAGGGGCAGTCGCCTTCATCGACAATGCAAAATCATTGCCCATGTCAAGAGCTGTTTTAAGCCAGGCTGCACGCCCCTTCGGGTACACGTAGCACGCCAACGGGAGATTGACATCAGTTGTTTTGGGTGCTTCTGCCGCTGCTTGCGGTGCGGTGAGCACACCGGCGACAAGGGCACTGGCGGCCAGGCCCGCAACTGTATTGCGGAAAATCTTCTTCACTTATAACTCCAGGGAAACAACATAAAGCACCGCCACAGCTGTGACAGCGCATCTCTCTTTTGCTGCGACGAGAACGCTCAGCACGAATAGTTCCAGTGTAAACCAACTCCGCTTCAGCACTACCATCGGGTAGCCCCCAGCCGAAGCAGCAAGTGATCAGCACGTCAGGGAATGCGTGCGTGCGAATACAAGTTTGTGGGGCCAGCGGGGCTCGAACCCGCGACCAACGGATTATGAGTCCGCGGCTCTAACCGACTGAGCTATAGCCCCTTCGCTGCCAGACGGAGAGTAGCTCCCCGCCAGACGTTGCGAAGAATGAGTATAACCGTGGCTCTTTCATCCCCCAATGATGGCCCGAATATTGTTCACACGCTGGCGATTTGTCACCTTGCGAAGAAAGACGCTAGAGTATCACTTCGTTGCACAGCACAAGGTCGACATCCAAAGCTGTGAAGCGAAAAGTTAATCCCGCATAGCTCAGTTGGCAGAGCATTCGACTGTTAATCGAAGGGTCACTGGTTCGAGCCCAGTTGCGGGAGCACAGTCACCCAGCGCCTCACCGCGCTGGGTTTTGTCTTTCCTCCCCCGCCACTGGCATGACGTTGGAGAACCGGTAGGCTCGTGGCCATGATCCAGTTTGTCGTCGGAGCAGCAGCCGGATATGTCTTTGGAACGAAGGCGGGGCGTAAGCGCTACCACCAGATCGTGAACACCACGCAGAAGGTGGTCAATTCCCCTGTGACACAGCAGGCACTTCGTTCGACGCGTAAGGCTATTGCGAACTCACTCGACCCGGATCCGCGTATGCGTGAGGTGAAGGATCTGCGCAAGGGCAAGGGCCGAGGCAAGACTATCGACAATAATGAGCCGCAGATCTACGAACCGGACGAGGATTAGTCCCTCAGCTTCATCAGTCCGGCCACAATGCCGTCGAGGATGTCTTTCTCGCTGATGATGAAGGACTGAATCCGGCCACCAGAAAGTTCTTCAAAAGCGGCCATGAGCTGCTCAACAATGACTGCGCCAGCACCAATGACGTCGGCGCGACCCGGGTGCATGACCGGGTTCTCTTTGCGCTGCGCGGCGGTGTGGGCCACCAGCGTCGCGGTGGTGTCCCGCATGCGACCAAAGCTGATCTCAGACATGTGGATCGCCTCAGGGTCGTACGCATCCAAGCCCTGAGCCAACGCGGACAGCGTGGTGAAGGTTCCCGCACACCCGACCAAAGTGGCTGCCTCACCCAGTGGGACGTGGGAGGCTGCTTGGGTCATTTTTTCGTCGATAAGCAGGCGAGCGTTGTGCATCTCTTCGGATGTGGCGGGATCGCTGACCATGATGCGCTCCGTCACGCGGACGCAACCCATCTGCGTAGAGAATGCGCCAGAAATTTCACGCGCATTCTTGCCGACGATAAATTCCGTCGACCCACCACCCAGATCAATCACGCAAAAGGGGCCACGAGCTGGATCAATATCCACCGTCGCACCAGCGAAGGACAAAGCTGCTTCCTCTTCCCCGCTGATCACTTCCGCGACAGCGCCCGGCTGGATGCGGCCGAGGAGTTCCGCGGTCATGGAGAAAAATTCGTCCCGGTTGCTGGCGTCACGTGTGGCGGATGTTGCCACCATCCGCACGGCGCTCACACCTTCGGCGGCCATCCGCTCCACGTAACCAGCGAGTGCTTCACGTGTCCTCGCGATGGCGTCAGGATGCAAGCGCCCCGTGGCGTCCACACCCTGGCCCAGGCGGACGATGGTGTTCTCACGCGTGATTTCACGCAACGTGCCATCCGCGGAAACCTCGCAGATGAGCAGGCGGATCGAGTTCGTGCCACAGTCAACGCCAGCAACGACGGACATTATTTCTCCCCCTGGTATGCGGCGGCTTGCTCCAAGGCATCCTCAATACCCAGGTCTGTGAGAGTCGGCCAGTCCGCCGGAATCGCCGTGCCGCGCAAGTTGCCGCGATCTGCTGCCAGCGCCACGGCCTCCGTCCCCAGACGCAGACGCTCAGGTCCCTCAGCCAAGGCATACGCGATGAGAACATGCAGGCACTTCACGCGGTCAGGCATGCCGCCACCAGAGAAATCCGTGCCCAGATCATGGATCGCATTGCGCTTGTCTAAGTAGTGGCGATGCGCGGCCTCATAATCCGCCTTCAACTCCGCATCCGCGTTCAAGCGGGCTTCCATCCACTTCATCACCTGCGCCACCTCCAGCCGGGAGGCCTCTGCCGTCAAACGCGGATCAGTGAGGTAGTACAGCGTGGGAAAAGGCGTGCCATCCTCAAGCTTTGGCTCCGTCATCACCACAGCAGGCTGCCCGTCAGGCGTGCGGTAGGAAATCTCAATCACACCACGTGGCCTACGCCCTAATTGCTTCTCGACGACCCCCAGGTCCCTTTCCAAATCACACCCACGTGCATCCATGCCCGCTATTGTTCCACAGGCTCCGGTGCGTGCTCCTCTACTGGCGGGTCAACGGGTGCGTCGGCTGGTGGTTCTTGTGGTGCTTGTTCTTGATGTGCTTCCGGCGCTTCTGGCACTTCGCGCAGGGAGTCCCACAAGATGGTGGTCCAGGGAGTGTCCGGATCAATGTCGTCCATGCGCCCGGTGGTGAGGTGATCTACATCCATGCGGGGATCAATGATGCGCCAAGCGGTTTCACCGGGTTCCATCATCCCCAGGCGACGGCGTGCCTCTTGCTTCGCGTACTCCGGATCGTTGTAGCGGTCCAGCTGCTCCTGCAGGTCAGCCTTGTGTTCTTTCTTGTTCTCAATGGAGGCCTCGAGCCGCGCGATCTCAGTACGTCCGGAGTAGTAGTTGCGCAAAGGAACCGCAATTGCGATGAGCACGATCAGAACAACGGTAATCAGGACGGCCACACCCAAAATATCGCCCTTGAGCATCTCTACGCGTTTCCGCTTCGGTGCTGCGGTAGCCCGTCGGGCAGCAGCATCACGGCTGGCCACGGGGACGGTGGTGGGCACCTTGATGCGTGGCTTGCTGCTGCGCGGGCGACGCGTGCCTGGTGTGCGTGATGTGGCCATAGTGACTGAGTACTTTACCCGCCGTCAGGGGCTCCACCCCGGCACGACGTGCGCATAGATGAGAAGAGTGAAGGATCTAGCACCCCGCATTTCCGCGACCTGGCACTTTAGGTGTGCCAAAGTCAGCCGGGATGCCACATCCTTCACTCGTGCCTAGTTAAAACGCGGGAACGCGTCGCGGCCGGCGTACACAGCAGCCGGGCCGAGCTCCTCCTCGATGCGGATAAGGCGGTTGTACTTAGCCACACGCTCAGAACGTGCCGGCGCACCAGTCTTGATCTGGCCACAGGACAGGGCCACTGCCAGATCCGCAATGGTGGTGTCCTCAGTCTCACCGGAACGGTGGGACATCATGGTGCGGTAACCATTGCGGTGTGCCAGCTCAACAGCATCAAAGGTCTCGGTGAGGGTACCAATCTGGTTCACCTTCACCAGCAGAGCGTTCGCTGCGTTCTGCTCGATACCGCGGGCGAGGCGCTCCGGGTTGGTGACAAAGAAGTCATCACCAACAATCTGCACCTTGTCACCGATCTCAGCGGTGAGCTTGACGTAGCCCTCCCAATCGTTCTCATCCAACGGATCCTCGATAGACACGATCGGGTAGTTTTCCACCAGGTCGGCGTAGACCTTAGCCATCTCCTCTGCCGTGTGCTGACCGCCTTCGAAGTTGTAGGTGCCGTTTTCGAAGAACTCGGAGGAAGCAACGTCGAGCGCCAGAGCGATCTCTTCGCCCAGCTTGTAGCCGGCCTTCTCAATAGCCTCAACAATGAGGTCCAGCGCTTCCTTGGTGGAGCCGACCGACGGGGCAAAGCCACCCTCATCGCCCAGACCGGTGGACAGACCCTTGGACTTAATCACGGACTTCAGCGCGTGGTAGACCTCAGCACCCTGACGGAGTGCCTCGGTGAAGGTTTCCGCACCAATCGGGGCGATCATGAACTCCTGAACATCCACACCGGAGTCAGCGTGAGCACCACCGTTAAGAATGTTCATCATAGGCACTGGGAGGATGTGGGCATTCGGGCCACCGATGTAGCGGTACAGCGGGAGACCAGCGGAATCCGCAGCCGCCTTCGCCGCAGCCATGGACACACCCAAGATGGCGTTAGCGCCCAGGTTGCTCTTGTTGTCCGTGCCGTCAACCTCAATCATGGTCAGGTCTAGCACACGCTGATCATCGGCTTCGATCCCAGCGATAGCGTCCGCAATAGTCTCATTAACGTTGGTGACAGCCTTCTGCACACCCTTGCCGCCGTAGCGGTCATCGCCGTCGCGCAGCTCGTGCGCCTCATGCTCGCCAGTGGAGGCACCGGACGGAACCGCAGCGATACCGTGGGAACCGTCTTCGAGGAAGACCTCGACCTCAACCGTGGGGTTACCGCGAGAGTCCATGATCTCGCGGGCGAACGTCAGCATGATGTCAGCCACTTGGAATGTCTCCTTTTACATCAGTGGTGGATTGGCCACCCCTAATTGTACGGAGGATTAGGCAGCTACGTAACGCTAATGCCTATCTGTTAGCTATCTATGTGCTGCTTGCCCCAACGCATAGTTCGCGGCGGCATCTCGGACGCGGGCAAGATAGTCATAAGAATGGTTGTAACCCAAGATCGCTGATTGCCAATCTTCCGCTGCACTCAGGTCCCTTCCGCCACTACACAGGAGGTTTGCCGCCCCTAAGGCAGCATCATCAATCTGCTGCGGGTCGGCGTAACCATCGCCGTTGGCATCACGCCCAAAGCGGTTCCAGGATTCAGGGATGAACTGCATCGGGCCAACGGCACGATCAAATTCCGTGTCATTGTCATAGTGCCCGTTGTCCGTGTCCAAGATTCGGGCAAACCCTTGGGTGCCGTCAAGGGCAGGACCGACGATTGGCGGGACGACGACGCCGGTGTTGTCGAGCTCGGCTCCGTCGAAAAGCTTTCCTGAATATGTGCCATGGCGAGTTTCCACCCACCCAATTCCGGCAAGCGTGTTCCAGCGCAGATTGCAATTCGGCCAAGCTTCAGCCGCGATGAGTTCGGCGTTGCCGTAGGCGCGCACCGCCTGCGGATCGATCTTGGTGGCCTCCGCGATAGGTTGCGCCCACTCCGTGAGCAAATCAGCAGTGCGACCGGGGCCATGAATATCCACGGCCGGTGGTGAAGTCGCTGCTGCCGGCGGCACATCCGTCGGCACTGGCTGGCGCCGGGATCCCGGGGCATCAATATCGAGCAAGCTGATCACCCAGAAGGTCAGTGCGATGACCAAGACCATCACCATGAGCACAGCAAGCACCGCGCCACAACCGCAACCGCGCACAGGATTACCTGCGCGCCTTCTGCGGCGGCGTCGTGGCTGAAATCTGGGTGCTGTCACGGTGGCTCACTCTACAGTCCCGGCGCGACATTCTGACCAACCTGCATCAGCTCGGGATCGATAGGGGGTCCCCATTCCAAAATTAAGTAACAAATTTCACTTGCGTCACTGTAGTATCAATGTTCGTCTGTAAAACAACTCATTTGTCTGCCCGAAAGGACCCCCTTCCCCATGCGCATCCGTACCGCCGCCATCACCGCTGTTCTCGCCGCTACCGTCGCCGGTGGCGCCCTGACTGCCACCAAGGCCGACGCTCAGAACAACGCCTTTGAGCTGCTCAAGGTTTTCAACGGCAGCATCGCCACCCTCGATTGTGGCGCCGTCGGCTCTGTCCTCCGCGCGACCGATATGGCCAAGGGCGACACCACCCGCAGCCAGCTGGTCAACAACCTGAACACGGCCTTCGGCGCTGACGCCACCACCAAGCTCCTCACCACCCCTACGATCAACGCCGTCGCCGACCGCGCACTCGCATGCGGTGTAGTCAAGGCAGACCCGGCCACCCCGCAAAGTCAGGCCATCGAATTCGCCTCCAAGCTCTCCGCAGACGCAGGTATGCCAGAACTTCGCGACGTCCTCCCGGCCATCCTCCCCGCCGGCAGCAGCCTCTAGCCCAACGGTTTCAGCTGCCTATTCCGCGGACTTCTCTTTGCGCTTGCCTTCTTCCCACAGGCGGTCTTGCTTATCGACGGAAACCGTCCCCACAGAACCGTCGAAAAGATAAGGCGCACGAACTTTCATCTTGTTCACGAAGGCTTCCGCCACATCCGCGAACGTAAACGCACCGCGCTCCGCAGCGAGCTCCGCATGGAACAAGACCTGAAGAAGGAGATCGGACAGTTCCTTCTTCAGATCTTCCTCACTGTGGTTGTCCCTCACTGCCTCAATGAGTTCTTGCGTTTCCTGCTCGAGGTACTCAAGCAAGCTCGTGTGTGTTTGGGCCTGCTCCCACTCCCCACGAGCGCGAGCAACGTGCATAACGCGTTGAGCCTCCTGGACCGGATCCACAAGCGACGAGGCCTCGATGAGCCTCTCCCCCGCCTTAATGCGCTCCTGCACCGCCGGATCAGAGACATCAGTGGTGATCAGGGTTCCCTCAACCGAGTCGGTGACCGCAATGTCCCCCAAGTTCCACCGAACCGAATCTGGCACCTCATCCGTGTATGCAATTGGACCTTCAAGGCCAGTAGCAACAGCCAAAGGAATCAGATCAGGCCAACGAGGATCAAGGACGAGGATGGTCATGGACTAAATCTTAGAACCATCCCTGCTTCTTTATCCCCGGAAGGCCCGCTCATTCAGCTCTCGCCGCGCCTGCTCAAGCGCGATGAGATCGGAGAACAGCGCGTTATACGCCATCTCATCATCACTCGGGCGCATGCGCTGCAACTGGGATTTCAGTTGAGCAATCTGATTGCCCACCCGCACCTCCTGCAGGCGGGACAGCACCGAGTCCGCATACGCCACAGGATCCTCCGCACGGATATCCTCCACCGCTAGCTCCGAAACGAAGTTGCGCCCAGCGTCGTTCAGCATCTCCTCGGAGACACGCGTAATCCACTGCCTACCCGACGCTTCGGTGGCCACATTGGAAGTGCCGCCGGCTTTGCCCATCGCGTCGCGCACCGCACGATACGCCGGGTGGGTGAACGCGTCCGGATTAATCCCGTCGAAGTAGCTCCCCACAGCACCCGGATACTGCAACGCCACCTTGAGTGCTTCGCGCTGCGCCCACAACCGTGGATCTTCCGGATTAGGTAGAACGAATGCTTCCTGCCCCGGCGCGGGCTGCTGCTGTTGCGGGGCAGCCGGCTCCCACGACCGACGCTTCGGCGCCTTCGGGTTCTTCGCCTCCGCGCGCACCTGGCGGATCACTTCATTCGGGTCCGGCCACCCAACCCAGCCAGCGAGCTGGCGAGCGTATTCAGTCTGCAACGGGGTGTCGCGAATCTGCGCCACCACCGGCACCGTGCGACGCAACGCCTGCAAACGGCCCTCAGCCGTGTCGAGGGAATAATCCTTCAACAAAGACTCGATGACAAACTCAAACATGGGAATGCGGCTTGCCACCAAATCCCGCACCGCGGAATCACCCTTAGCCATCCGCAGATCGCACGGATCCATCCCCTCCGGCGCGACAGCCACGAAGGATTGTCCCGTGAACTGCTGGTCTCCCTCAAAAGCACGCATCGCCGCCTTTTGGCCAGCCTCATCACCGTCGAAGGTGTAGATCAGCTCACCCCGGAAGTAATTGTCATCCAACATGAGACGGCGAATTATGCTCATGTGGTCCTTGCCAAAAGCGGTGCCACAAGCAGCCACAGCGGTTTTAATACCGGCGGCATGCATGGCCATAACGTCGGTATAGCCTTCGACCACAACGCACTGGTGCCCCTGCGCAATGTGCTTCTTGGCCAAATCCAGACCGAACAACACTTTGGACTTGTGGTACAGCATTGTGTCCTGGGTGTTCATGTACTTGCCCATTTGGTCATCGTCGAAAAGCTTGCGAGCGCCAAAACCAATAACGTTGCCAGCAACATCCTTGATCGGCCACAACAAACGACGCCGGAACTTATCAATCGGCCCCCGCCTCCCCATCGTGGACAGCCCCGCTTCTTGCAGCTCCTGCGCACCAAAACCTTTACGCAGCAGGTGCTTGGTCAATGTGTCCCATCCGTCCGGTGCGTAGCCACACTCAAAGTGGTGGATAGTCTCACGGTCAAAACCGCGATCAAGCAAGAACCGACGCCCCACTTCAGCTTCCGGTTTTTCCAGCTGCTCACGGTAGAACTCATGCGCAGCCTTATTCGCAGCAAGCAAACGCGCACGAGTCCCAGGCTTCACATCGCGCGCACCAGTGGATCCGCCCTGGTAGTTGATGTGATAGCCGATCTCCTCAGCCACAGCCTCAACCGCTTCCGGGAAGCTGAGCTGCTCCATTTCCATCATGAAGGAAAAGACATCGCCGCCCTTCCCCGTCGAGAAGCAGTGGTAATACCCTCGTGCAGGACGCACATGGAATGACGGTGTTTTCTCATCCTTGAAAGGCGAGAGACCTTTCAAGGAATCGTGTCCCGCGGGTTTCAGTTGGACATACTCCCCCACAATGTCCGCGATGTTGGCACGCTCACGGATCGCCTCGATGTCACTATCCGGAATCCTGCCCCTAGCCATGGCGCTTATAGTACCGCGCTGGCCAAGGCTTTAATATGGTGGCCATGTCTCTTGGCTCCACGGGTCGCTCTGCATCGAACGACGGCGACAGTACCAACCGGCAAACGCCGGCATTCCCCCTGCTCCTCGCCATCACACTGATGACCATGCTGGCGATCGGCTACTCATTCCTCCACGACGAAGTCAGCGAATGCGGCCCCAGCCAAGTGCCTGAAGAAGCTTTTTCGCTTATCGACGACATCCACTCCAACTCCCCCCTCACATACCCCGCCACCGACGGCGGACACTTTGGCAATTACGAGAGCATCCTCCCAGAAGAGCACTCCAACTACTACCGCGAATACACCGTGCCCACACCAGGACGAACCGGTCGCGGCGAACGCCGCCTCGTCACCGGCGGCGGCACCCCACAAGACCCGGATGTGTACTACTACACCTGGGACCACTACGGAACCTTCTGCGAAATCCCCGAAGCCGACGTGGAATAAACCACTTGCCCCTCCCCGCTCCCCCTCACCTCCCTCCCATACTTCCTCCGCGGGAGCCTATGCTGAAACCTGAATTCATCGCCGTGAATTCAGGGGAGATCACGTAAATCAGGGGGACATCGGGGACATGAAAGATGCGCAAGAATGGTTAGAGTTCGCTGGTCAGGACGTTGAAGAGATCCAGACAGCGCGAGAGTTACGCCAACGCTTCATGCGGGAGCGAATTCAGGTTTCACCAGAGGATCCCGCACACCCTTCACCCCAGCTCCGCTACGTGGCACGAACGAGCGCTCTTCAGGCGGAGTGGTGGCTCAGTCTTTCTTCGAAGCAGAAAATCGTCGTGCGCGGAGCTGCTGCGGTGGGGGACACAAGGAAAGCTGTGCTCATCGGCATATGGGCTGCGGCGCAATGGGGAATGTGGTTTCTTCGGCCCGATGACGGGTTTGTGGTGATGGCGTTGCCGTCGGGGCATCAGCCGTCGAAAAGCAGGCTTCCCGAAAAGACCCGATTCAAGTCTGTGAAGCTCCGGGTGGATGAGATCGTGGAGCTTGATGGGGTGCGTGTCACGCATCCGCTGCGGACCTATCTTGATCTGTGCCGATTGGGGGATGCCACGAATGCGCGGCTTGCCGTGGGCTGGTTGCGCGAGCACGGGCTCAGCGCGGACACGATTTCTTCGTACGCCGAGAATTTTGATGGCCCGATTCATCCACATTGGAAGACCTTGGCGGTTCGTTTACCTCAGCACACGGAGGAGCTGGGGTCATTTTCATACTTGCTCGCGTACTCGCTGCTCGTTGAGGCTGGAGTGGATGTGCGGGTGCAGCATGAAATTGAGGGGATGGGGCGGGCGACGCTTCTCGTTGGCAATGACGTGATCATTGAAATTGACAAGGATCCTTTGTGGCTCGCGATGGAATCGGAGCCGAAACTGCAGTCAATGGCCGCGAGGCTTCGGAAGCGGGAACGATGGATGGCCTCCCGCGGATATCGCAAGCTCTACTTCACCACCGAGGAGATAGAGGCGAACCCTGACGCTTTCGTACATGAAGTGAAGGCCGCACGACATCTACGCCGCCGAAATCTTGCTTAGCGCTCCAAGCTCCCCATTGCGCTACATACCCCTAGGGGTATATTGTTTGAACATACCCGGAGGGGTATCCGAGTCCAATTGAACAACAAGGAGAAGCAATGTGCCGTCCCGTTCCCTGCAAATCTTGCGGTAAGACCACGTGGGCTGGTTGTGGAAACCACGTCGATGAGGTGAAGGCTGGCGTGGCGCCGGGCCAGTGGTGCACCTGCCCCCGCAATGCTTCCGCCCCGAAGAAGCAGGGCTTTCTCAGCCGACTCTTTGGCTAACCCATCCGCCGTTTCATCACAGGAGACTCGATAAACATGAACACCCCCACGACCGTGATCATCGGTGGCGTTGCCGGTGGCATGTCCACGGCGACTCGTCTACGCCGCAACGATGAGAACCGCTACATCATCGTGCTGGAAGCCTCCGAGTACGTGTCCTTTGCCAACTGTGGCCTGCCCTATTACGCCGGCGGCGTGATCAAGGAGCGGGACGCGCTTCTGTTACAAACGCCGGAGGCACTGAAGCAGCGCTTCAACATTGATGTCCGGGCGAAAACACGGGCGGTGGCCATTGATCGCGAGGCGAAGACAGTGACCACCGATGCTGGGGACGTCATTGAATATGACGAGCTGGTGCTCTCCCCCGGCGCGACTCCGTTCGTGCCGCCGATTGAAGGCATTGATCGGGCGTTAACGCTGCGCACTGTGGAAGATGTGGACCGCATCGTTGAGGTGATCGCGGGCAAGAAGTCCGCCGCGATCATCGGCGGTGGTTTCATTGGCCTTGAACTGGCGGAAAACCTCCGCCACCGCGGTATGAACACCACCGTGGTGGAGGCCGGCCCACAGATCTTGGGTCCACTGGATCTCGAGATGGCGCAGCTTGTGCGCGAACGCATGGAAGCGAACGGTGTGGAAGTCCGCACGAATGCGCAGGCGCAGAAGGTGACGGAGGCGGGCGTCGTTCTGTCTTCGGGTGAAGAGATCGCGGCCGAGGTTGTCGTCGCCGCTGTGGGTGTTCGTCCGGCGAGTGAGCTGGCCCGAGACGCCGGGCTGGAGGTGGCGGAAAACGGCGGCATCCTGGTGGATAACCAGCTGCGTACTTCTGATCCGCACATCTTCGCACTCGGTGATGCCGCTACGAAGGAAGACTTCCACACCGGGGATGCAACATTGGTCCCGCTCGCGCAGACCGCGAACCGTCACGGGCGCATCGTTGCGGATGTCATCACGGGCCGGGATTCCGCTTCGGTGCCGGTGTTGGGTACCGCGATCGTGGGTGTCTTTGGGTTGGCGGCTGCGTCGACAGGTTGGAACGAACGTCGCGCACGCGCCGCCGGCAAGCAGGTGCGCGTCATCCACCTGCACCCGCTGAATCACGCCGGGTACTACCCGGGTGCGTCGCAGTTGCATATGAAGCTCGTGGTGGATGCAAAGACCGATGCGATTCTCGGCGCCCAGGCCGTGGGCGAGGAAGGCGCAGATAAGCGCATCGACGTCATTGCCACCGCCATGCGCGCCGGCTTGACCGCAACGGATCTTGCTGATCTGGAGCTGGCCTACGCACCGCAATTCGGCTCAGCCAAGGATCCGGTGAACTTCGCGGGCTTCATTAATGACAACCTGCGCCGCGGGGAACACAGCGTGCAGTGGCACGAGCTGGATGAGCGGATGGCGGCGGGCACACTGTTAGTTGATGTGCGCTCCCCTGGCGAATTCGCTTCCGGCGGCATTCCGGGTTCGGTGAACATCCCACTCGATGAGTTGCGTGAGCGCCACACGGAAATCGCTGGCCATGAGGATGTCATTGTTCACTGCCAGGTTGGTTTGCGTGGGCACAATGCGGCCTGCTTGCTCACGAATCTGGGATACAGCGTGGCTAACCTAGATGGCGGTTACCTCACTTGGAAGCACGGAAAGGCAAGCGCATGAAGCTCGACCCCGCAGACATCAAACCGTCCATCACGCGGTTGAAGCGTGCGCGTGGGCAGATCGATGCGGTGATCCGCATGCTCGAGGCCGGCGAGGAATGCGAGGACGCGGTGACGCAGCTCGCTGCTGCATCGAAGGCGCTTGACCGTGCGGGGTATTCCCTCATCGCCACTGGCTTGAAGCAGTGTTACCGTGATGAGGGACCCGAGGCAGTGGACGCGGAGAAGCTGGAGAAGCTTTTCCTCTCCCTCTCCTAGGTCATGTCTCTCTTCTAGGGCATGTTCGTGAACAAGCCCTAGAAGTACCCCTCAAAGGAAGCGATCTTCTTCGCCGTGCGTTCCAGGCGTGACTCGGTCATGGAGGCGATTTGGTCGATGATCACGCGCTGACGCTCGGCATCAGTTTCAGCCTCGTTCCACCAGGCGGCAAACATGGTGTCCAGGGTGCCCGGCGCGCCGGCAGTCAAGTAGTAGTAGACGTGGCGGATCCGGTCACGCTGCCGGTCTTGGCGTGCGATGTGGGCTGGCATGTCCATGACGTAGAGGACGGCCACGGTTTTGAGGAGGCGGACCTCCGCATCAGCTTCCGGCGGGATGACAAGGTCGCCGTGCATGCGGCCGATGGGACCATCGTTGGCTTCCAACGTCGCAGCGACAACGGCACCAACATAGCGGCCAACCAGCTCGGACGTCATCTTCTTCAAGGTCACGTATCCGGTGAGGGAGAAGTCGAAGTCGGCGGCGGCTGAGACGATGGGGAGGGCACGGAGGCGGGCTGCGGCGTCGATAAGCTCATCGGTGGTGCCACCGAATGCGGCTGCCCCTTTCTCCGCGAGGGCGGCGAGTTCCACGAGATCCCACAGCACCTTCAGATCAACGCGGCCGGAAACGATGCCGTCCTCGACATCATGAACGCTGTACGCAATGTCATCGGAACAGTCCATGACCTGCGCTTCCATTGGCGGCTTGTCATCGGTGTGGCCTTCGCGCAGCCAGGCGAGAATCGTCGCATCCTCGTCGTAGGCCCCGTACTTGCGGTTGACTGTACCGTCCGCGTTCGTGCGGGTGCGCGGGTACTTACAGGCCGCGTCAAGGGCGGCGCGGGTGAGATTGAGGCCGAAGGATGATCCGCGTACAAGCACTTTCGGCTCAAGGCGGGTGAGAATGCGCAGTGTTTGCGCATTGCCTTCGAAGCCTCCGCACCCCGCGGCGAGCTCGTTGAGCGCAACCTCCCCGTTATGGCCATACGGCGGGTGACCGATGTCGTGCGTGAGTCCCGCCATCTCACATAGGTCGGGATTGAGGCCCAGACCAGCGCCGATGCTGCGTGAAATTTGGGCGACCTCCAGCGAATGCGTCAGACGGGTGCGTGGGGTATCGCCATCGCGGGGGCCGACGACCTGGGTTTTGTCGGCGAGGCGTCGTAAAGCAGCTGAGTGCAACACCCGCGCACGATCACGCGCGAACGCATCGCGGAGCTCATCAACGCCGGCGAGCTGCGACCCCTTCTCCCCCTCAGGCGCGCGGCGGGCGAAATCCGCCGAATCATACTGGTAAGTCATAGCACTATCGAGCCTAGACCGGATTTCGCACTAAACGCACGAAGGCATCGTGGCGAGTCCACGCACGCCGGTTTTCAGGTCTCGCCCTAGGCTCACGCTGGTAGTCTCGTGGCCATGACTTCGCGCTATATCCGTATTGCCCTCGCCACCCCAGTTCTGGCTGGCGGGATTGCTTTATCTGCTGCTCCCCTGGCCCTGGCGGTCATGGACTCCGTTCAGGCACAAGCACCAGCCGCGACGGTGCTGTCACCGAGCGATCTGCGCGACAAGGTCCTCGATGAAGCCGGAGTGCTGTCCAGCGACGAGGTCACTGCCATCGAGAACGCTATCCAGGAACTGCAGCAGAGCAAGGGCCGCAACGCCTATGTTGTGTACTCCGACAACTTCGGCCCAGAGGGTGCGGAAGGCTGGGCTGTGGAAGCGGTGGACGCCAAGGGCCCAAACACCGCAGTGATCGCTATCTCCCCTGAGCACCGTGATTTCTACGTCTACGGCGGCTCGGATTGGCCCACCGGCGACATTGACAAGATGTATGACAGCGCCTTCAACCAGCTCACTCAGGACAATTTCGGCCAGGCAGGTGTGGATGCCATCACCGCAGTGAACGGGGCCAGTGATGGTTCTGACCTTGGCCTTGTTGCCGGTGGTGTGGGTGCTGCCGCTGCTGCCGGTGGCGGTTTCTGGTTGTACGGCCGCAACAAGAACAAGAAGACCTCGAAGAAGCAGCTTGACGCTGCCCGCGAGCTCAACCCGGGCGATACTGATTCACTTGGTAGTCTGCCCACCCCGACGTTGGAGGAACTCGCACGGGATGCACTCGTGCACACGGATGAATCAATTCGTCTGGGCAAGGAAGAACTCACGGTGGCCTCTGCAGAATTCGGCGCCGACCGTGTGCGCCCGTTCACGGCCGCTATGAACCAGGCCACCTCTGCTTTGCAGCGTGCGTTTGGGATCCACCAACGGCTCTATGACGCGATCCCGGAAACCGAGCCGGAGAAGCGCGCCATGCTCATTGACATCATTTCTTCCTGCGGCACGGCAGACCAGGCTCTGAAGGATCGCTCTGAAGAATTCCAGGAGCTGCGTGGTGTGTTGATGAAAGCCGGCGATGAAATCAACACGATTTTCCAGCGCACCGTGGACCTGCGCGCACGCATCGAGCCTGCTCGCAGCACCTTGCAGGGCCTCCAGGAGCGGTATGCGGACACCCTGCTTGAGTCCATCGCTCACAACGTGGATATCGCTGTGGGCTCCATCAATGAGGCGGAGCGGCAGCTCGAGCAAGCCCGTGGCATCGCCGCTCAGCCAGCTGGTCAGCAGGGTGCGCTTATCGACGTCCTCCGGTCCGCCCAACACGCCGTCGAAGTCGCCGACACCAACCTGAGCTCCATCGAGCACGCTGATACCAACATCACCACTGCCCG
Organism: Corynebacterium sp. MSK041; assembly: GCF_030232265.1. Classification (GTDB taxonomy): domain Bacteria; phylum Actinomycetota; class Actinomycetes; order Mycobacteriales; family Mycobacteriaceae; genus Corynebacterium. The sequence goes on along the minus strand of NZ_JASPJK010000001.1, from coordinate 72,531 downwards.
CACGAACCTACCCGCGCTGATCCAGGAGATCCGCGATGAACTCCGTGAGATTGAACAGCTGAAGCAGCAGACGCAGCAAGGCGCCCGCATTGATGTTTCAGCCCTCGATGCGATTTCTACCCGTGCTCACGAGGAACTCAACGCGATGGGCAACCGCCCCGAGAACGATCCGCTGGCGCTGTACACCGAACTCACTGAGCTGGATGCGGATATTGATGAACAGATTGACCGTGCCCGCGGTGCCGCCACCAACCAGCAGCGCCAGCTGCAGCTCCTTGACCAGCAGCTGCGGGCCACGGCCGCGCAGATTCAAAGCGCCCAGGACCTCATCCAGTCCCGTGGTCGCATCATCGGCTCCCACGCCCGCACCCTCCTCGCGGAGGCGCAGCGCCAGGATGCGGAAGCACGCAATCGCCGCATCTCGGACACGAAGGGCGCCATCGAGTTCGCTCGTACTGCTGCGGACACCGCCCGGCGCGCTATCCGCGCTGCCGAGGATGATGTGAACCAGTACCGTCGCGAGCGTACTTCACAGACCTTCGAATCCATGGCGAATGCGATCCTGTGGGGCTCAATCCTCAGTGGTGGCGGCGGTGGCTTCGGCGGCGGAGGCGGAAGCAGTCGCGGTGGAGGCGGAGGCTTCGGCGGCGGCGGGGGCGGGGGCGGAGGCTACGGCCGCGGCGGAAGCTTCTAAAGCCTGACTAGATCATCGTGCGCCGTGCAGGCGTATCGATGAGCGTAAGCGCCCACGACATAAACGCGATGTCCGCCAGCGGCACAGCGGATGCTGCTGCCGTTGGCGTGACGGCGAGATCCTGCAATCCCCGCGGGGACGTTTCAGCAATGACAGCCCCGGCGGCGTTGGTCACTTTCCGTTTCTTCGACATCCGACCCGAGCGTTCCAACCGGTAGGAGCGCGAACCACAGCGGGCGGTGAGGACGCGTACGCCAAAACCGTGGGTGCGCACAGTCCACGTTTCCCCCTCCGCGGTGGTGCCGGTGACTTCCCAGCGCATGGCGCCGGCGGTGTGTTCAACGGTGATCGGCGGGCCACCGGCGATCTTCAAGGCGGAATCGGGGAGGGAGAAGGTGGCGAGGGAGACGCCGTCGGCGTCGATAAGCTGAGGCCCGCGCCATGTTGCGGCGAGCATTAGGGGCCGATCATCCAGACGAGGATGATGAAGACACTCAAGAACACCAAGAAACCAATCAACGCGGCGCTGTTGAGCATCTTGCGGGCTTCCAGCATCAGGCGCGAGACCCAGGCCAGGGCCACGATATGGGTGTACGGCAGAGTGGTTTCGCCCTCGAATTCGAGGATGGCTTTGCGCACACCATTGTGATCGCTGGTGAACTGGGCAACTTTCTGCCCGGCGGCGTCATCGATGATGAAATTCTTCGACGTTTCACCCACGATGACGTACTGCGCGCCGTCCACGTGCACGGTGAGCTGCTTGTCCCGCTTCAGGGAACCGTCGGCGCGCACAATTTCACGGCCGGAGCCGTCCTTGGCCACAGCGCCGGATTCGGGGGTAGTGATGAGCGCCCACGTATCCCCTTCCACCTGCGCTGAGTCATGGGTGAAGGAGGCCAGCACCTCCGGCCCCTTCTCGGCGAGCAGCTTCGGCTCATCCCGGTTGGTGCGATCCCAGCTCACGTAGTGCATTGTGCGAGACCTCTCTTAGCAACCAATAAGGCGTGCAGCCAGGTAGGACTCCAGCTCAGTGAGAGGCACGCGCTCCTGCTCCATCGTGTCGCGCTCACGCACGGTGACGGCACCATCCTCGAGGGAGTCAAAGTCATAGGTGACGCAGAACGGGGTACCAATCTCATCCTGGCGGCGGTAACGGCGGCCGATGGCACCAGAGGTGTCGTAGTCAACGTTCCAGTGCTGGCGCAGGGTCTGTGCCAACTCCTGTGCCGGACCAGCGAGCTCCGGCTTCTTGGACAGCGGCAAAACAGCAACCTTGACCGGTGCCAGACGGCGGTCCAGCTTGAGCACTACGCGGGTGTCCACGCCACCCTTGGCGTTCGGTGCCTCATCCTCGTGGTAGGCGTCGATGAGGAAGGCCATCATCGCGCGGCCCAGGCCGGCGGCCGGCTCGATGCAGTACGGGATCCAACGCTCGCCGGTTTCCTGGTCGAAGAAGCTCAGGTCCTCACCGGACTTCTCGGAGTGCGTCTTCAGGTCGTAGTCGGTGCGGTTAGCCACACCTTCAAGCTCGCCCCACTTGGAGCCCTGGAAGTTGTAGGCGTACTCCAGGTCCACGGTGCGCTTGGAGTAGTGGGACAGCTTCTCCTGCGGGTGCTCGTAGAGGCGCAGGTTGTCCGGGTTGATGCCCAGGTCGAGGTACCACTGGTGGCGGGCATCAATCCAGTACTGGTGCCACTGCTCGTCCTCACCAGGCTTGACAAAGAATTCCATCTCCATCTGCTCAAACTCGCGAGTGCGGAAGATGAAGTTGCCCGGCGTGATCTCGTTGCGGAAAGACTTACCCACGTTGGCAATACCAAACGGTGGCTTCATGCGCGCCGAGGTCATCACATTCTTGAAGTTCACAAAGATGCCCTGCGCCGTTTCCGGGCGCATGTAGTGCAGGCCTTCCTTGTCATCGACAGGGCCCAGGTATGTCTTCATCAAACCGGAGAACTCACGCGGCTCAGTCCAGTTGCCCGGCTGACCGGTCTCCGGATCGTTGATGTCTGCCAGGCCGTTTGCCGGCGGGTGGCCGTGCTTCTCTTCGTAGGCCTCCAGCAGGTGGTCTGCACGGTAGCGCTTGTGGGTGTACAGGGATTCCACCAGCGGGTCGGTGAACACCTCAACGTGGCCGGAAGCCACCCACACCTGCGGCGGGAGGATGATGGAGGTATCCACACCCACCACGTCAGCGCGGGACTGCACCATGGTCTTCCACCATTGGCGCTTGATGTTTTCCTTCAGCTCCACGCCGAGCGGGCCGTAGTCCCACGCGGAGCGCGTGCCGCCGTAAATTTCTCCGGCCGGGTACACAAGTCCGCGGCGTTTGCAGAGGTTAACGACGGTATCAATAGCACTCGTGGCCATGGGCAGTTCAACTCTCCTCGTTGGTTTCAGATTCATTCGCGGGGTTTGCGCAAATTAACGCCCCCAAGTCTAGCCTGTAGCATTTCTTCGCCAACCCCCGCACACATGTCGTGGAGGTAGCTTTTTCAAGTTCGCAGGTGGCTAGACTAAACTCTCGGTCAGATTCGCGGGGAGCTTATCGACGTCTCCCCTGCACCCCACGAACACAGTAGGTCGATTTCATGTCCCGGAACGCCCACTCCCACAGGCAGGCAGCTGCCCCGAAGATTGGTGCGCGTAATACTCGGCAGCGCGCCGCTGTTGTTGAGGTTCTGCAGGAGATTGATCGTTTTGCCTCTGCCCAATCCATCCACCAGGAGCTGACGCAGCGTGGCCAGAGGGTGGGTTTGACCACCGTGTACCGCACCCTACAAACCTTGACGGAAATCGGTGCAGTGGATGCACTGAATTCTGATACTGGTGAGACGCTGTACCGCCACTGTTTGAGCGACCGGCACCACCATCACCTCGTGTGCACCTCTTGCGGCCGTAGTGAGGAGATCGAAGGCGGGCCCGTGGAACAGTGGGCCAAAGATATGGCAGCCAGCCACGGCTATACCTTGTCAGGCCATGACGCAGAGATCTTCGGCACCTGCGCCACCTGCCAACAGAAATCCTAGGAGGCCTAGGAGGCCTTTCAGACCTCCTAGTGGGTCCTTGGACTCACTAGCCGATGATCGTGCCGAAGAGCACACCGAGCGCGTAGGTGACCACGGCGGCACCAAGCCCGATGGCGAGCTGACGGAATGCACGTGCCGCTGGCTTCTTGCCGGACAACAAGCCGGTAATACCGCCGGTGATCAGCAGTGCAAAGGACACCAGAACCAGGGCGGCGATAGCGCCCGGGCGTGGGTCGAGGCCGAAGATAAACGGGATGATGGGGATGAATGCGCCGGCAGCGAAGCACACGAAGGACGCGCTTGCTGCTGCCCATGCGCCGGAGCTATCACCCTCGTCAGCATCCTCTTTGCTGACGTCCAGCCCGTCATAGTGGTGGTGCTGGTGGCCCGTCATCATTGCCCAGAACACGTTATTCGCATGTGTTTCGGCTTCCTCAGCGCTCATACCGCGTGCGCGGTAGACCAAGGCCAGCTCATTTTCGTTCACATCCAGCTTGGGCAAGAGTTCGCGGGCTTCGGGGTCGGGAGTGGAGGCGTCAAGAAGCTCGGCCTGGCTTTTCACGCTGATGTACTCCCCTGCCGCCATAGATAACGCACCTGCGAGCAACCCCGAGATGCCTGTGAGCAGGATGTAATTGGACGACACACCCGAACCCATGACGCCGAGGACCAGCGCAACGTTGGACACGAGGCCATCATTCGCACCGAAGACTGCGGCGCGGAAAGAGCCGGAGAGTTTCTCCCGCCCCTGGGTGGCTAGCGCGCGGACAACCTCCGCGTGCATCGCTTCATCCGCGGTGATCTCATCGGATGCGTCAGTGTCCTTCAGATACGGTGACCCCTGTTCCGCGGTTTGCATCAAAGCAAGCGCAAACACCGGTGAGAAATTGCGCGCCATGAAAGACATGAAGCGTGTGCGCAGATCTGGTTTGAGAGGCATGCCCACTTCCGGGCCGAGTTTGTCGTGCCAGTACTTCTCATGGCGGGACTCAGCCTCCGCGATCTTCTCGAGGATCTCGCGCTCATCCCCCTCACGCTTCTTGGCCAGCTCACGGTAGGTGGCTGCCTCCGCACGCTCATTGGCAAGGTACTGGCGCCATCTGCGGATCTGCTCACGCGACGGGGCTTGTCGCTCCGTGCCCTTGTCCGCGTCCGTCATTTAGTGCCTCCGAATCTGCGGTCTCTCTGCGCATACTCATACACCGCACTGTAAAGGTCTTCCGCTGTGAAATCGGGGAAAAGTATATCCCTGTACACCATCTCTGCATAGGCCGACTGCCACAACAAGAAGTTAGACGTACGCTGTTCGCCCGAGGGGCGCAGGAACAAGTCCACATCCGGCATATCGGGGCGGTACAGCCACTTACTCAGGGTTTCTTCTGTCAGCTCCCCTGGCTTCAGCTCACCACGGCGGGCAGCCTCCGCGATCGCGCGGGTAGCATCCACCAATTCCGCACGGCCACCATAGTTAATGCACATGGCCAAGGTGAGTCCCGTGTTGTCCTTGGTCATCTCCTCGGCGATTTCCAGTTCCTTGATCACCGAACGCCATAGGCGAGGACGGCGCCCCACCCACACGATGCGCACGTTTTTGGCGTGCAGCTGGTCACGCTCCTCACGCATCACTTCGCGGGAAAAGCCCATGAGGAAGCGCACTTCCTCCGGGCTGCGCCGCCAATTCTCCGTGGAAAAGGTATAGGCGGACAGCCACTCCACCCCACCGAGTTCAATACAGGCATCCACCATGTCCATGAGCACTGACTTGCCCACACGGTGGCCCTCAGTACGTGGCATGCCGCGTTCCTGTGCCCAGCGTCCATTGCCGTCCATCACCAACGCGATGTGGCGTGGGATGAGATCTTTGGGGATATCCTGCGGGGTAGTAGTCACCGCTTCATTATGCCTGCTCCATGATTTTGAGTGAGCTCACCGCCGACTCAAGGTGATATTGGAGGTGCTGCGTGGTCAAACGATGCACTTGCGCTGCGGTTGTTTCCGTCAAACGTTCCTGCGCGGCGGCATAGTGCCCACCGGCCAGCAACCACATGATGTGCAAGGTAGCTTCCTCCACTTCCCGCGTTCCTGGTGGGCGGCAGTGCAGGCACGCAGCACCACCGATCTGTGGGTGAAAAGCATGGTGTGGTCCCGGACGGCCGCATTGGGCACAGTTGAACAGGCTCAAACCCCAGCCAGCATGGGCGGTGGCCTGCAGAATGAAGGCATCCAGCACCAAAGTGGGATTGGTGGCGTCTTGGAGGAGGCGGAGGGAGTGGGAGATGTCGTCGAAAAGCGTTCCATCCGCATAGCTCAACCTTTCCGCCGACTCCAAGATCGCGCACCCGGCGGTGTAACGATCAAAGTTATCGATGATCCCGCGACCGTAATACGCAACCGTGTCAGCCTGCGTGATGGTAGCCAGGCCGCGCCCCTGATTGCGGGCAGGATACAGCTGCACGTCGAGCTCCACGAACATCTGCACCCGCGAACCAAAACGACTTTTTGCCTTGCGCACGCCCTTGGCCACCGCGCGCACCAGCCCGTGATTGCGGGTGAGCAGCACAACGACGCGATCAGCCTCACCGAAGTCGTACGTGCGCACGACGAAGGCACGATCGCGGAAACTAGGCCGGGTTGCCATGATCTTAGAAGCCCAACCTACCCAAGTGCTTGGGGTCCGACTGCCAGTTCTTCAACACCTTGATGCGCAGGTCAAGGTAGACATTGCGTCCGAGCAGATCGATGATCTGCTTGCGTGCGCGCTGAACAATCCCGTTGAGGCGGCGCCCATCGCGGCCCTCCAGGATCGTCTTCTGGCCCGGGCGCTCCAAGTAGATCACGGCGTAGATCTTGGCACGGTCACCTTCGTTGATGATCTCGTCCACCTGTACCGCAACGGAGTGTGGCAACTCCTCACGCAGGCCCTTGAGCGCTTCCTCGCGGATGAGTTCGCTGATACGTGTCTCCGTGTCCTCGTCCGTGACATGATCCTCGGGGTAGAAACGGGGGCCCTCCGGCAGGTGCTTCTTCAGTACATCCACAAGCACGTCCAGCTGCACGCCCTCCGTGGCGGACACCGGCACAACATCTACGTCTTCTCGCCCGGTGGCCTCCACCAGCAGCTCGTGCAAGCGCATCAACTGCTCACCCACCTGATCTTTGCTGGCCCGGTCCAGCTTGGTCACAATGCCCACGATCGGCGCATTCGGCTTGGTTGTGCGCACCGCATCCAGAATCCACCGGTCGCCCGGGCCGATCTTCTCATTCGCGGGCACGGTCAAGCCGATCACGTCCACGTCAGCGAAGGTGTCCTTAACCACCTCATTGAGGCGCTCACCCAGCAGCGTGCGCGGGCGGTGCAGACCAGGCGTATCGACGAGCACAATCTGCACATCCTCCCTATTCACAATCCCACGGATCGGATGGCGCGTCGTCTCCGGCTGATCCGCCATGATCGCGATCTTCTCCCCCACCAGCGCATTCGTCAGCGTCGACTTACCCGTATTCGGGCGGCCCACAAAGCTGACAAAGCCGGAACGGAAACCTTCCGGAACATCGCCAAAGCCAGACCCGCTTATCGACGATCCCGCGAAAGCGTCCACGGGCACGTCATCCGGGAAGTCAGGAAAATCTGGCTCACGAGAAGTATCGCTCATGCTGTCCCATGCTACGGCCCCAACCGCCAGATATTGGTGTCAGGCGCGTCTGGCGTGGGGCTGGAGTTAGATTTCAGTGACCTCAAACTGCATCCGCGGGTGGGCGTATGCCTCCTGGGATTCCACCAGGAGCAGCTCCGGCGCGTTCGCGTTGTGGGTATTCTCAATGAGGTCGAACACACTCGATGCAGTCTTGGCCAGTGCATCCTTAGCAGCGGTGGCAGCATCGGTCCCGCCGATGGCCTCAATGTAGTGGCCGGTGAACAGTGCACACGCCACGTCACCGGAACCGTTGCGCTTGAAGGCCAAGCGTGGTGTTTGCACCAACCAACGCCCGTGGGAGTCCACCACGAGCATTTCCACCGTGTCCTCCGGCTGGTCCGGGCGTGTGACGGAGGTTACCAACACCGTGTCCGGGCCCATCGCGCGTGCAGCTTCTACGGCTTCCAGCGTGGAATCCAAATCCGTTGCTTCCTTGCCGGTGAGATAGCCCAACTCAAACTGGTTAGGGGTGATGATGTCCGCCACCGGCACCACCTTGTCCCGCAGCAGTGGCGGAATATTGTCCGACACGAAGCAGCCCGACTTGGCGTTGCCCATCACCGGGTCGCAGGCATACACCGCATTCGGGTTGAGCTCTTTGACGCGGGCCACGGTATCCACGATGACATCCGCAATATCATCTCCACCCTGGTAGCCCGACAGCACCGCATCCACCCGTGCCAACGCACCGCGGTCCTCAATCCCCTGAATGATCTTGCGTACCTGTTCCGCGGGAATCAGCGGCCCTTCCCACGCACCGTAGCCGGTGTGGTTGGAAAAGTTCACGGTGTACACCGGCCACACCTCATGGCCGATGCGCTGGAGCGGGAACACAGCAGCGGAGTTGCCCACGTGGCCATACGCCACCGCGGACTGGATGGAGAGGATGTTCTTCATGCGCCCCATTGTGCTCCCTCCCCTTAGGCGGTACGCATTCACCCCCGGCTACTCGGAGCTAACCGGCACAACGTGTGTCTAGTTTTAGTAACCCGCTTCGTTGGGTTTGGTGGTGATGGGGCGCCACGACTACCCGGTTTGACTATCGCGCGGCGCAGCGCTTCGCGACCTGCGTTTTTGCAGTGCGTGATTTGCGATAGTCAAACCAACCGAATTTGGGCATGCCGAAAGACCAGCTGTTGCTGGCTTTCGGCATGTGTTGGTGGGGTTATCTACCGTAGAGCAGTGTCATCGCGCCGTAGGGGTGGATGGTGTTGGGGATGAGGTGTCCGCGGGGTGATCTCCACATTGGTGCGCCCCGGATGTTGTCCACCCGGCCGTGGTAGCTGCGTTCTGGGTCGTCGTCGTTGGTGCGGTTGTGATACCGGCACAACATCGCCAGGTTATCCATGTTGGTTAACCCACCCTTCGACCAGGCTTTGATGTGGTGGACCTGACAGTTATCCGCCGCATGCCGGCAATCCGGTACTGGACAGATTGGTGATAATGCCCTGGCTAGGTCGCGTTGTTTCTGGTTAGCAAACCGTTGCGTGTCATACAGGTTGACCGCACCTTGTTGTGGGTGGAACATCGCTACTTCTAGAACGTCCCCAAAATTCTGGGCCAAGTATTCCGCACCGGTCATGGTGGTGCCATCGGTAAGCCCCAGGATGATGTCATCGCCTACACCACTGATGATCTTGATGTGTTCTTCTAGTGGGATGAGGATCAGTGGGCGGGGCACAGCAGGAGCAATCCGAGCTGGAGTCTCGCCCACAGTGTCGGGGCGAAGACCCAGGATGGTCATGAATGCTTCGTACATCTGTGGGCCGGCAGGCCCATCGCTGGTGATTTTTTGGCGTAGTGCGTACTCGATGGCTGCCATGTCGTGTTCTGGTCCCATAATGTTCATGGGGCGGGACTGTTTACGTGAGCGACCAAACCGGATTGTTGGCTCCGGGGCAGGCGTGTCCACTTCGGGGATGATGTCTTTCGCCCGACGCTGCAACGTCTCATAATTGCCTGGAACCGACAGCAACGCCAGGCGTAACTCCCATGTCTTGCCGGGGTCTGTGATCCCGGCAAGACATGATTCGATGTAGGCAAGCTGATCCAAGGACTTCTTCGTCGAGCGAGCTATCTTGATCGCGTTGGCTTGTTTGCGGGTGAACTTGGTGGGCCCGTGGTAGACCTTGTGGACTTTGGTCCATTCGCGCACAAGGGCTGGTTTGCAGCCAGCGTCGAGGAGGACCTGGGCATCAAAGGATGCCAGGGTCTCGATCGGGTTGGTTAAACCCGCGACTAGTGCTGCAAAAGTGTTCATGCCACGCACACTAAACCGAAAACCAAAAACGCGCGAACAGGGTATGTGAATAGTTGAAAGTTATCCACAGGGGGTGCGCGCTACCGCGCGCATAGGAGACTGCAGAACATGGCGGCTGCCAGCATAAACACCCCGGTTCCCTCGAAACCTAAAAAGTTAAGGACCGCGAAAAACGTTCGGACACACACGGTGTCCTTCAACCCGTTACTCGCTGGGGGCGGGGCGGTAGGTGCGGGAGGATCCGGAGGTGCTGGGTTCGGGGGTGTCGGAGGTGGGGGCGTCGATAAGCGACTCCGGAACTTCAATGAGTACGGTGCGCACTTTGATGCGTCCGCGGCGATCGCGGCCACCTTCGGCGGTGAAGCGGATGCCGCCTACTTCCACATCGGAGCCTGGCAAGGGCACGCGGCCCAGGCCGTAGGACAGTAGGCCCGCGACGGTTTCAACGTTGTCCGTGATTTCCTCGTCGAATTCGAAGGTGAAGCCCTGCTCGTCGGAGAAGTAATCCACCAGATCATCCAATGGCAAGCGTGCCTGGGCGCGGAAAAGGCGGGTGTCCGGGGCGGAATCCTCACTGTCCACCGGTTCGATCGGGGCTTCCTCGTCCGCGTCATACTCATCGGCGATCTCACCGACGATCTCTTCGAGGATGTCCTCCATGGTCATGAGCCCGGCGATGCCACCGTATTCATCCACCAGGATGGCAATGTGGGTTTGGTCCCGCTGCATTTCCTGCAGTAGATCATCCAGCGACTTGGAGTCGGGGACGTACATCGGTTCGCGCATAAGTTCCGTGATGCGCACACCGGTGCCGCCGTCAGTGCGGTTGTAGGTTTTGGCCACCACGTCTTTGAGGTACGCGATGCCCAGCACGTCATCAACGCTTTCCCCGATAACGGGGACGCGGGAGTGTCCGGAGCGGATCATCAGATTGGCTGCCTGGCCGGCGGATTTTTCGTGTTCAATCCACACCATTTCCGGGCGGGGCACCATCACCTGACGCGCCTGTGTGTCTGCCAGGTCAAAAATGTTTTGGATCATGCGGCGTTCGGTGGTTTCCACCACGCCCTGCTCTTGCGCGATGTCCACCGCTTCGCGTAGTTCCACGTCCGTGGCGTAGGGGTTTTCCAGGTCCTCTTCACCAGGGGTCACCAGGTTGCTGGCCCGAATGAGCAGCTTGGACAGCGGTCCCAGCACCGTGTACACGACGGTGAGGATCTGCGCCGCACGCAGGGAGATCGTGTACGGGTTCAGCTTGCCGGCCCGGCGCGCATTTATGCCGATGAGGCCAAAACGCAGCAACGCCACAGCCAGAATCGCGGCCGTGATCGCCCACACGCGGGATTCAATGAGCTCCAGCGCCGTGAGCAGCGCGAAGACTGCCGCGAGGGTGTCCAGCACCATTTGCACGAGCGCCAGCATGCTGAGGTGGTTGGTTTTGGAATCCACCACGCGCAGCAAGGCGCGCGCGCCGCTGACCTCGTCTTTGGCCATGGCTTCCACGCGCGCTTTGGAAATGGGGATGAGCGCGGACTCGATCATCTTGATCACGCCCGCCGCCGCCAAGGAGACGAGTGCTACGAGCAGGTAGGTTGCCCACAAAGTCACGGTGGTTACTCGCCTCGCTTCTCGACGATCCCGTCAAGCTCCACCCGATCCGCCGCCGACGGGAACGCGTGCTTGCCTTCCGGTTTGGGCTGGTAGGTGACGCCGCGGGCTGCCAAGTCGTCGTACCAATCCGCCAGGATCTCGTTCTGGAGTGCGAACATCTCACGCTCATCGGCCGGGGTGGCATGGTCATAACCCAGCAGGTGCAGGCACCCGTGGACGGTCAACAGCGCCATTTCATGGCCGAGCGGGTGGCCGGCAGCGTCTGCCTGCTTTCGGTCATACTCCGGGCACAAGATGATGTCGCCCAGCATGGCCGGGCCTGGTGCCGGCGCATCCGGGCGGCCGGAACCAGGGGTGAGTTCATCCATGGGGAAGCTCATCACATCCGTCGGGCCCGGCAGGTCCATCCACCGCATGTGCAGGTCCGCCATAGTGGGTGTGTCCACGCACGTGATGGTCAGATCTGTATCCGGGTGAACGTCCATGGCGCGCAACGCAAAGGAAGCAACGTCAACGAGCATTTCTTCGTTGACGTCCGTCTCCCCTGACTCGTTCAGGACTTCGATGCTCATGCTTGCTCCTTAGTGTCCGCTGGAGTGTCCTCCGGATGCGCCTGGTGTTCCGCCTCCGCATCCCACCGTGCGGCGCGGTCGGCGTCATACTTGTCATATGCGGCCACAATACGGCTGACCAATTGGTGGCGCACCACATCATTGGCTCCGAACTCCTGGAAGTGAATCCCGGGGACGTCGCGCAGGATCTTGCGCACGATTCGCAGGCCAGAGACCACACCGCGTGGCAGGTCCACCTGAGAAATATCGCCAGTGACCACCATCTTGGAACCAAAACCAAGGCGGGTGAGGAACATCTTCATCTGCGAAGGGGTGGTGTTCTGCGCCTCATCTAGAATGACAAACGCGTCGTTAAGCGTACGGCCACGCATGTAGGCCAACGGCGCCACTTCGATGATGCCGGCCTCCATGAGTTTGGGGATCATGTCGGGGTCGAGCATGTCCCGCAATGCGTCGTAAAGCGGGCGCAAATAGGGGTCAATTTTGTCATTCAGCGTGCCGGGCAGAAAGCCCAGCTTCTCCCCTGCTTCCACTGCGGGGCGGGTGAGAATGATGCGCTTGACCTCTTTGGCCTGCAGCGCCTGCACCGCCTTGGCCACTGCCAGGTAAGTCTTACCGGAGCCGGCGGGGCCAATGCCGAAGACAATCGTGTTCTCATCAATCGCATCGACATATTCCCGCTGCCCCGCCGTCTTCGGGCGGATGACCTTACCGCGGCGCGCGATGATCTCGCGTCCGAGAATCTCCGCAGCGGATTCCGGCATGTCCGTAGCCATGATGTCCACCGCGTGCTTCACCGCATCCGAGGTGATCACGATGCCGCGGCGGGCCATCGCCTGAATCTCATCCACCACCCGCGCGGCGTACGCCACGGCGTCAACCGGACCACGCATGGTTACGGTGGTGCCGCGAGCGAAAAGATCGGCGCCGAGCAGCTGATTGAGCGTATGCAGCGTCGAGTCATTGATGCCCAGCACAGCTTGGGCGTATTCGGGGTCGAGCTCATGGGAGCGTGTGACCAGTTCTGCCATGCGGCTCACCCTACCAGCGGCCCGTCAGCGCGCCGACGGCGGAAAGAGCAGCCAGCCCGGCACTCGCCGTGCGCAGAACCTCCGGACCCAGCGTGATCGCCTGCGCGCCGAGCAGCTCCAGTTCGTCTTCACCGATGCCACCTTCCGGGCCGATGATGAGGAAGATCTCATCCGCACTCAAATCCACATCCTTGATGCTCACGGTCGCATCCTCATGCAGTACGTACGCCACCTTGCCGCGCAGCATCTCCGCCAGCTGGTTCGTGGTCACCGGATCATGCACCTGCGGGATCCACGCCCGGCGCGATTGTTTCGCCGCTTCACGCGCGGTGGCCTGCCATTTCTCCACATTCTTGGCCACCTTCGGGCCCTGCCATCGCGCGATCGTGCGGTGCGAAATCCATGGCACGATCGCATCCGCGCCACCTTGCGTTGCCAGGTCCACGGCCAACTCCGCACGCTCAGATTTCGGGATGGCCTGCACAATCGTCACCCTCGGCGTAGGTAAAGGCACTTTTTGCTTATCGACGACCTCCCCCACCAGCCCATCCTTCCCCTCCACCGCGGTGACGCGGACTTCGGCGGTGGTACCGGTGCCGTCGATAAGCATGACGTGCTCTCCGGGCTGAATCCTTTTGACCGTGACGGCGTGGCGGCCCTCCGGTCCGCTAAGGCGACCAGATAAGGGATCTTCGGTGATGAAATACGGCAGACTCATGGTTCTAGCGGCGGAAACGGTTGCGCATGCGACCGAAGAAGCTGCCACCTTCCGGATGTTCTTCCTCCACGAAGGCCTCAGCGTCATGGCCGGCACGCAGGTCCTCGAGGGCTGCACGCTGGTCCTTGGTCAGCTCCGTCGGCACAACAACCTGGACGTGGGCCACCATGTTGCCAGCTCCTTCCGCGCGCAGGCGTGGCATGCCTTCGCCTTCCAGCACGATCTCCTCATTCGGCTGCGTACCAGCCGGGATCTCAATCGTGGTGGTCTCCCCCGCCAGGTTCTCCACCGTCACGTCTGTGCCCAGCGCTGCATCGAACATGGGAACGGAGACCTTCAGGTGCAGGTTGTCCCCATCGCGGACAAACACCGGGTGGTTATCCGTGGTGACCTCCACGTACAGGTCACCCGCTGCGCCACCACCGTGGCCGACCTCACCCTGACCAGCCATACGGATGCGCATACCGGAGGAAATACCGGCAGGGATATTCACCGTGATGTCCCGACGCGAACGCACACGACCCTGACTACCGCACTTCTGGCACGGATCGGTGATGATCTCACCGAAACCGGAACACTTCGGGCACGTCGTCGTGGTCATGATGTTGCCCAAGAAAGACTGCTGCACCTGCTGCACCTGGCCGTGACCATCACAACCATCACACATCACAGGCTTGGACTCAGATTCTGAGCCCGTGCCATGGCAGTGCTCACACAGCACAGCGGTATCCACGGTCACTTCCTGGCGAGTGCCGGTGTAGGCCTCCGCCAACGTGATCGTGGTGCGCAACAACGCGTCACTACCTGGCTGCACGCGGGAACGTGGCCCACGGCCTCCGCCACCGGCGCTGTCACCGAAGAAAGCCTCGAAGATATCGCCGAACCCGAATCCACCGCCGCCGGCACCGCCGGCAGCCTGCTCCATCGGGTCGCCCCCACGATCCACGATGTGCCGTTTATCCGGGTCGAGCAGTACTTCCTGCGCCAAGGAGATTTCGCGGAACTTCTCCGCCGCCTCATCCGTGTCGTTCACATCCGGGTGATACTTGCGTGCCAAACGCCGGTATGCCTTCTTAATCTCCGTATCCGTGGCGTTCTTATCCACACCCAAGATGCCGTAGTAATCGCGTGCCACAGTTGAGTTAAGTCCTTTCTTCGCCGGCGAGAATCAGGCTGATGTAGTTTGCCACCGCCGCAACCTTTTGAATCGTACCGGGGTAGTCCATGTACGTCGGGCCGAGGACACCCAAACCACCAAACGTCTCCCCCGCGGCGCCATAACTGGTGGTCACGATACTGGCCTTCGCTAGATCCTCATCCTCATTTTCTTTGCCGATAACCACGGAGACATTACCCAGCTCCGGCAGATTAGCCAGCAGCTTGAGCACCACCACCTGCTCCTCCAGTGCCTCCACGACGCTCAGCAAATCCGTCGTCTTTGGCACCAGGTTCGCCGCCCCCGCGATCAACACGCGGTCCGATGGAGTATCCACCAAGGTGTCCATGATCACCGCGATCGCCCGCGTCACGTGGTCCGCAACCGCCGGTGGCGGATCAGCTGCCAAGAGCGCCAGGGAACTCGACGCATCCGACATCGTCTTGCCGGCCAGGGCTCCGTTGAGGAGGTCGCGGAGGTAGGTGACGCCGGATTCGTCGATAAGCGAACTGAGCTCAACATTGCGCTGATCCACGCGGCCGTTATCCGTGATGACCACGATCAACAGGCGACGCGACGTTAGCGCCACAACCTCACAATGCTTGATGCGTGAGACCGACAACGTGGGCAGCTGCACCACCGCCGCTTGGCGCGTGAGTTGCGCCAACAAGTGCGCCGAACGCCGCATCACGTCTTCTAGGTCAACGCCGGATTCCAAGAAATCCGAAATAGCGCGACGCTCCGGCAGCGACAGCGGTTTGACCTCATTGATCGCATCGACGAAGGCGCGGTAGCCCTTCTCCGTGGGTACGCGCCCCGAGCTCGCGTGTGGCTGCGCGATGTAGCCCTCCGTCTCAAGCACCGCCATATCGTTGCGGATCGTTGCGGAACTGACCTGGAGCTTGTGCTTCTCCACCAGGGTTTTGGATCCGACCGGCTCCTGCATCGCGATGTAGTCCGCCACGATCGCGCGCAGAACCGCCTGCCTACGTTCGCGTGCAGGACTAGCCATGTTCGCGCCCTCCTTAGCACTCATTTAGCACTCTAAAGCGTCGACTGCTAAGCCAGTCTAGCGTCGGATCACTCCGCCGCCAAGATGTCCGTGATGATCCCGTCCGCCAAAAGCCTGCCCGCATCCGTCACCCGAATCCGCTCATCCACCTCAAGCAGCCCAGCGCGCACATGCTTATCGACGACACCCCGCGCCCCCTCCCCCACCCACCCCGCAGGGATCCCCTCCTTGAGCCGCAGACCCAGCATGATCTGCTCAAAGTGGTGCTCCTCATCGGTGATGGTCTCCGTGCGATGAATGGGCAGCTCATGCCCGGCAAGCATCTGGTTGTAGCGCTCTGGGCGCTTCACGTTCATGTACCGCGTCCGGTTGACATAGCCATGTGCCCCGGGCCCCGCACCCCACCAGTGACCGCCGCGCCAGTAGATGAGGTTGTGCCGGCACTCCCCGCTTTCCTTCGCCCAATTGGATACTTCGTACCAGCCATAGCCGGCCTGCTCCAGTGTGTCCGCGATGAGCTCATAGCGGTCCGCATACGTATCTTCCTGCGGCGCCGGCAGCTCGCCCTTACGGATCTTCCGGGACATCGCCGTGCCATCCTCCACAATCAGCGAATACGCCGACACGTGATCCACCCCCGCCTCCAGCACCGCCTCCAAGCTGCGCTTCACGTCATCTTCCGTCTCCGTCGGCGTGCCGTAGATGAGGTCCAAATTCACGTGCGCAAACCCTGCTGCCTGCGCTTCCTTCGCTGCTGCCACCGCCCGGCCCGGCGTGTGCTGCCGGTCCAACACCTTCAAAATCGGCGTGGACGCGGACTGCATCCCCAACGACACCCGCGTGAACCCATGCGTCTTGAGCCCCTCGAAGTACTCCGGACTGGTCGACTCCGGATTCGACTCCGTGGTCACCTCCGCCCCCTCGGCGAGGCCAAATGTGTTCCGGATCCGTGCGAGGATCCTGCCCAAACCGTCCGCCCCCAATAGCGATGGTGTTCCCCCACCAATGAATACCGTGTCCGCCGGCTGGCCCTCCTGCCCGTATTCTCGCGCGGCCAGCTCCAGCTCTTGCTCTAACGCATCCAAGTACGCCGCATAGCTCGTCTCTGTCTCCGACGGGGTATACGTGTTGAAGTCGCAGTACCCGCACCGCGTCGAACAAAACGGGACGTGCACGTACACGCCAAAAGCGTCAGAACTCATACGTGCCAGTCTAAGCAGACTCACGCCACCGCACCTTTAGCCCGGTTCCGCTCAACCTCCGCCTGCACCTCCCGCACAAACTTCGCTGGGTCCCGCAACAACTCCGCTGGAGAGTACCTCAACACCGACACCCCCTCGTTCCGGATCCGGTTCTCCCGCTTCTTCTCCTCCAACAACACCTGTCCCGTCTCCCCATACTCACCCGAGTACTTCACATCCCCGTCGATCTCCACGACCGTCCAGCTTTCGACGAGGAGATCGGCGCGGTATTTGCCGTCGCAAAGCAATGCTTGTGCTTGCACATTCAACCCAGCGCGGATGAGCAAACCCCGCGCGTATGGCTCGAACGGCGACTCTGAACAGGCCACGGAGAACTCCACCGCGTCACGCACATTCCGCACTCCTCGCACCGGCCCCAGCAACGCAACCTGCCTGCGCATTTCTTCGAGATCCATCCCCATCCCTCTCAACCAATCCGCCGCCACCAGGCCGGCGATAAACCCGTGATGCCGAGCAATCTCCACAAACACCCGAAACAACCGCGGTGTCCGCACCCCACCCACGTGCAGAATTTCCTCCTCTGCCAATGCCAGCCGCCGGTACAGGGTCCCGGACTGCCACTGCGCCCGCGGCGGAATCTCCGCCAGCGCCAACTCAACTGGCTCGCGAGCACTGCCCGCCACCCACATTCCGTGTATGCGCGCCGCCGAATACCCCGTCAGCACCGCCCGATGCGCACCCAATCCCACCGCGTAAGCCCGCACAAACGCCTTCTCGTAGTCCGGCAGATCCTGGTAGCACTCTGTACGAATTGCCTTGTCCCTACTCAGCAGAGTCACCGACCCGTCCTGGATACCCGCCAACACCTCGCGGTTGTGCCCCGCCATGGTCCGCAAGTTAATAATCAAAGCAGCCAATTCCGCTCGTCTCATGTCCCCCATGAACACAGCTTCGGTGATGACGCTCCGTTTGTCGAGCTTTACCAATTAACCCCTGTGGAATTCGCTTGGTTATCCACAAGCTGGTGCCTTTCCGCTGTTGTCCACCGGTTCATTGTCTTCCAAACCGTGATGAATGAATTGCAATAAATCAACTGCAATAAATGAACTCAAATAAACCAAGTGGCAGCATCAGTCTCCGCAAAAATCTGGCGGCCCATCCTGGTTTATTTGAAAACATTTATTGGGGTTTGCGGTTTGGGGCGGCTAGGGGGGGCGTCAGCTGGAACCGAGGTGGTCAGGAACCGAGGTGGTCAGGAACCGAGGTGGTCAGGAACCGAGGTGGTCAGGAACCGAAACGGGCCAGGAACACACTAGGCGCCGCGGCGGGAGCGCTTCGCAGCGACCTTGGCCACGATCGCATCCACACGCGCGCGTTCCTCCAGGAACTTCGGTGGGTTAGAGCCGCGCATAGCGCGGGTGAAGCCGGGATGCTCAGCAGCAACAGCGTCGAGCCAGCCGTCAACGGCAGATTCCACCAGTTCACCAACACGAGCGTAGAGGTGTGGCAGGGACACAGCGGCGAGGTTCTGCGCGACCATGTCGGTTTGTTCGAGGGTGTAGTCCACCACTTCACCGAGATGCTGGACGATAAGGTCGGTACGCTGGACGCACGCTTCCGTCATGTCCTTCACCGGGGAGGGGGAAGGAAGAGGGAAAAGCTCGAAAAGCCCGGAGGCGTCGAGGCGCTCAGGTTCGGGAATGCGCTCTTCGGCGGGCAACGCCGCGGAGATAGACCCAGCGCGGACCCCAGATACGAGCGCTTGGCGTAGGCCGATCAGTTCACCAACGACGCGACGGGCATCAATGCGTGCGTCATCGACAATCTCGGCGAATTCTGCGAGGCAATCGTCGGTAAGTTCGCCATCGTAATCGGCGATAGCTTCGGCGATGTGCTCGATGTATTCGGCAACTTCGTCGCCGATGTTGTAGACCTCTTGGGTCAGCTCGCGGTGGCGCAGCGTCGCAGCGGTCCGGTGCACACTCGCCTCCTTGGGTTGACCGGGTTAGTGGGTTCGGTGGCCAACATTAAGCCAGAAATTCACAGGTTCCTGTACGGCGCGCCGGAAGAGCATCAAACAGAGACTAAAACTCGTGCCAAAAGGAGAATGGTCCCCGGCAACAAGGCCGGGGACCATAGCGGGGTGAGTAGTTCTACGGGTAGAGCTTGCGCATCTGGTGGTCGAAGCTCTTCAGCACCGCCGGACGCTTCACCTTCAGGGACGGGGTCAGTTCGCCGTCTGCTTCGGTGAGGTCGCGCGGGAGGATGCGGAACTTCTTAATCGCTTCCGCATTACTCACTGCCTGGTTGGTGCGGTTGATGGCGTCCTGCATTTCCATGCGCAGGTCATTGCGCTTGGCCAGACGGTAGGTGGGCTCGTCCGGATCGATGCCACGCTCCGCTTTCCACGTCGAAAGCGCGTCCTCATCAAGGGCGATGAGGGCACCGATGAACGGCTTGCCGTCACCAACCACGACTGCCTGGGAGATGAGCGGATCCTGGCGGAGCAGCTCCTCGAGTGGCTGCGGGGCAACGTTCTTGCCGCCGGAGGTGACCAGGATGTCCTTCTTGCGGCCGGTGATGAAGATGTTCCCGTCATCGTCGAGGTGGCCGAGGTCGCCGGTGTGGAAGAAGCCGTCGATAAGCGCTTCCTTGGTAGCTTCCTCGTTCTTCCAGTACCCGGTGAAAACGCCGGGGCCGGAGAAGCAGATCTCGCCTTCCTCTGTGAGTTTGACGGTGTAGCCCATCATGGGCTTGCCCACGCTGCCGATCTTGCGGTCATCGCCGAAGCTGAGTGCGGCGGCGGAGGACGTTTCGGTGAGACCGTATCCCTCATAGACCGGCAGGCCGGCACCGCGGTAGAAGTGGCCGAGTGGGATGCCCAGTGCGGAGCCGCCGGAGATACCGTAAGACACCTTGCCTCCGAGGGCCTCGCGGATCTTGGAGTAGACGAGCTTGTCAAAGAGCGCTCGCTTCGCGCGCAACACTAGCGAAGGGCCGCCCTTGTCCAGCGACTCGGAGTAGGCGATGGCGGTCTTTTCCGCGTCAGCGAAGATCTTCGCGCCGATCGCGGAGCCATCGGATGCTTTTCTGCGGGCAGCGTCGCGCACCTTCTCATACACACGCGGCACACCAAGCACGAGATCCGGCTTCACGCGCTGGAACTCAGCAGCAATGGTGGACACGTCCTGCCAGTGGGTTTGGGTGGTTTCACCGATCGTGGCGGCCAGGTGCACGGAGCGCGCCATGACGTGAGCCAGGGGCAGGTAGGTGACCACCTTGTTGCCACGGTGAGCCACCTGGCCAGCCGGGTGAGCCAAAAGACCACGAATCTGGAAGATCCAGTTCAGGTGGGTGATCATGCAGCCCTTGGCACGGCCGGTGGTGCCGGAGGTGTACACCAAGGAGGCAATGTCATCGTGGTGGATTCCGGCGATGCGCTCATCCAGCTCAGCGTCAGTGACGGACTGGCCGGCTTCCTTGAGGGTGGCGATGGCGCCGGGTTCATCGTCGAAAAGCATAATCTCGCGGAGATCCGAATCGATGACCGAGGAGAACATGCTGCCGTGCTCTGGGCGCTCCCCGATCGCGATGACGGCGCCGGAATCTTCGACGATCCACTGCACCTGGTCCAGGGAGCTCGTGGGGTAGATCGCGGCGGTGGTCAGGCCGGCGGCCATGATGGCAAAGTCCACCACTGCCCACTCGTAGCGCGCACCAGAAAGAAGGGCAACACGATCGCCCTTCTGCGCGCCCAAAGCGATGAGCCCCTTGGCCACTTCGCGCACCTCGGCGACGAACTCAGCCGCAGTGACATCTCGCCACTCGTGAGCTTCGGGTTTGGTGAACAACACTGTGTCCGGGCGGGCCTCAGCATTAGCCACGAGAGCCGAGTAGCAGTTTTCATCCGGCGCGACGGTGAATGGTGCCGGAGTGGTGTAGGTGGACAGGGCCATGACAGTAAAACTCCCTTCGAGGTACTTTGCAAAGTAAAAATACCGTGAAGGGGGTGTGTTCGTGGCGGTTTCAGAAACTTTTTGTTAACTACGCCACAATTAGCGGTACAAGCGATCGATGTCCTTCTTGTAGCGCTCAAAGACCACGTTGCGCTTGATCTTCATAGTCGGGGTCATCTCGCCGGAATCCTCCGAAAGATCCCTGGTCAGAATACGGAACTTCTTAATCTGCTCCGCGTGGCTGACCGTGCGGTTGACCTCATTCACAGCATCCTGGACGTAAGCGCGCAGCTCCGGCGTCTTCACCAACTGACGCAGCGGGGTGGACTCCGGAACGTTGTTGCGCTCCTTCCAGCGGCGCAGCTCGTCCTCGTCGAGGGTGACTAGCACACCAACGTAGGGCTTACCATCGCCGACGATCAGCGCCTGGGAAATCAGCGGATCACCGCGCAGAATGTCCTCCATCGGACCAGGCGAGACGTTCTTGCCGCCGGCGGTGACAATGAGGTCCTTCTTGCGGCCGGTGATGGTGATGTAGCCGTCCTCATCAATCTCACCCAAGTCGCCGGTGCAGAACCAGCCATCCTTGATCGCCTCAGCGGTGGCTTCCGGGTTGTTCCAGTAGCCCTTGAACACACCGTCGCCCTTGAAGCAGATCTCACCGTCTTCATTGATCATTGCGGAGTAACCGTTGAGAGGCTTGCCCACGGTACCGATCTTGGTTTCCTCACCAAAGTTCACGGCTGCAGCAGCAGCGGTTTCGGTCAGCCCGTAGCCTTCACAGATTGGCAAACGCGCACCGCGGAAGAAGTGGTTGAGGTGCTTGGACAGTGCAGAGCCACCGGAGATAGCAAATTCGGCTTCCCCACCAACCGCATCGCGCAGCTTCTTGTACACAAGGCGGTCAAAGATGGCGCGCCTCGCCTTCAGGAACAGCGACGGCCCCTCCGGGGTATCCAGCGCCTTGGAGTAGGCCACCGCGGCCTTCTCCGCCTGAAGGAAGGTGCGCGCCGCAAAGTCGGAGCTATCGGCAGCCTTGTTGTAGGCGCCATCGCGCACCTTCTCAAAGATGCGCGGCACACCCAGCAGCATGTGCGGCTGGAAACGCTGGAGCCCCATGACGATGGTGCGGGTGTCAGACCAGTGAATCTGGTGCGCACCAGCAATGGTGGAAGCCAAGGCAACGGCACGAGCTAGAACGTGGGCCAGGGGCAGGATGGTGACGTAGCGGACGTCCGGGCGGGTAGCAATGGTGTGACCAATCGGGTGGGTCAACAGCGCTACTGCCTCATGCGCCCACACCAGGTGGGTCAGGATGCAGCCCTTGGGGCGGCCGGTCGTGCCGGAGGTGTACACCAGCGAGGCTAGGTCGTCGTGCTGGATGCGGGAAATGCGATCGTCAATAACTGCATCCTCAACGTCCTTGCCATCCTCAGCGAGAACCTCAAGCGCATCCTCCGCAAAGGATAGCGTGCGCAGCAGCTGGGACGGTGAATCCTTCAGTCGCGGCGTGCCATCTTCACCCAACAACAGGTTGTTGTAGAGCTGCCGGTTCGCCTCTGTATCCGTGACCGCGATGCGAGCACCAGAGTCCTCCACGATCCACTGCACCTGGTGCTCTGACGAAGAGGGGTAGACCGGCACACTCGATGCGCCGGCAGCCCAAATAGCAAAGTCCATGACGGCCCAGCCGTAGCTGGAATCCGCCATGAGCGCCACGCGGTCACCGAACTCAATGCCATTAGCCACCAGCCCCTTAGCTACGGCACGGAACTGCTCCATGAACTCACGGCCGGTCACTTCTACCCAGTCATGGCCATCAGGGCGGGAGAACATCACCTTGTCGGGATTCTCCGTGCACTGCTTAATTACGAGCGTCAGACAGTTCTCGTCGGGCGCGAGCGTAAAGCCTGCTGGGGTGGAATACGTCTTGCTGGGAGTAGTCACGGACCTACCTTTCGCTACTTTTCACGACCTTCGCGGTGTGTCGAACAATACAAAACCGTACCTTGTGTGTGGCGGGTAACGCACACTTAGCCAGCCACTTTTGCAGGAGAAACTAGGCTGAGTCTCACTAAGATGAAGCGATCGCCGGCGTTCTTTGGCAGAATGCGACAGTGTGGCTGACACCGACCTCCTCGAGAATCTTGCAACCGCCTATGGCTTCTCCCTCACGTACCGTGGGCTGACCAATGAGACCGTAGCGTCACCGCGCGAATCCCTGGTCACGCTACTTCAGGCTCTCGACGTCCCTTTGTCGGACGACCCCTCAAAAGAAGAACTCACTGAGGCACTCGACGCATGGCAGCGTCACTGGGCAACTCGTCCCCTACCACCAGTTGTGGTGGCACGTGAGGGGGAGGAAAAATCCTTCGCCATCCACGTCCCAGAGGGTGCCCCCGCCGACGTGTGGATCACGCTCGAGGATGGTTCCACCTCCCCCGTCTACCAGGATGAAAACTGGAATCCGCCCACATGGCGTGATGGCATCGAATGGGGCGAAGCATCCTTCCACACCCGCGGGGATCTGCCGGTGGGGTGGCATAGGATCCATTTGGCGTCGACAAGCGAGCAAGCTGACATCGCACAAGAGTGCACTCTTGTGGTGACGCCGCGGGTGCTGAACACGAATCTTGAGCTTGTGCAGAATCCCGCGTGGGGCATGATGGCGCAGCTGTATTCCGTTCGCTCGGAGCAGTCCTGGGGCATCGGCGACTTCCACGACCTGGGCGAACTCGCCGTGGTGGCTGCACGTCACGGCGCTGATTACCTGCTGATCAATCCGGTTCATGCGGCGCAACCTTTCCCTCCCGTGGAAGACTCACCGTATCTGCCCACGTCGCGCAGGTTCGTGAACCCCATTTATATTGCGGTGGAAGATGTGCCGGAATTTGTGCTTCTCGACGAAGAGACGCGCAGCGAGATCAACGAACTGTCCACTGAACTGAAAGCGCGTAACCGCTCCGCGGACTTCATTGAACGCAACACGATCTTTGACACCAAGCTGGCCGCCTTGCAGAAGCTGTACTTCCTCTTCGAGGAATCCGGCGACCATGACGCTTTTGACGCGTTCATTGCGGATCAGGGCGAGGGCCTGGTGACCTTTGCTCAGTGGTGCGCACAGGCAGAGATTGACCGGGATACGCGCGCCGCCGGCGATAAGCACCGCATCGTTGTACCTGTTGAACAGCAAGAAGAGCTCGCCCGCTTCTACATGTGGCTACAGTTTGTCGCCGACCGGCAACGCGCTGCCGCCCAGGAAAAAGCCACGCAAGCCGGGATGCGCATTGGCATCATGACGGACCTGGCGGTCGGCGTTCACCCGGGCGGGGCAGATGCACACACGCTGCGCAAGGTCCTGGTACCGGACGCTTCGGTCGGCGCCCCGCCGGACGGCTACTCCCAGCAAGGCCAGGACTGGTCCCAGCCACCATGGAACCCATACAAGCTGGCTGAAGTCGGCTACAAGCCGTGGCGTGATCTTTTGCGCACCGTGCTCTCCCACTCCGGCGGCATCCGCGTGGACCACATCTTGGGCCTGTTCCGCCTGTTCTGGATCCCGCGCATGTCCACACCCGCCAATGGCGCGTATATGAACTACGACCATGAAGCGATGCTGGGCATCCTCGCGTTGGAGGCGCAGCGCGCCGGCGCGGTTGTTGTGGGTGAGGACCTGGGTACCTTCGAGCCGTGGGTCCAGGATGTTCTGCGTGATCGTGGCGTGCTGGGCACATCCGTCATCTGGTTTGAAAGCTCCCCCACTGACGGCCGTCCGCTGGGCCAGCAGGAGTACCGCCACCTGGCACTATCCTCCATTGGCACGCACGATCTGCCACCCACCGCAGGCTACCTGTCCGGCGCCCACAATGCGTTGCGCAATGAGCTGGGGCTTATGAGCGACGCGTTTGAGGACATCGACGCCACCGATGTGGCATGGCAGTGCGACGTCTTGGACACAGCGCGTGAATCCGGAGCCTTCGCCGGAACAGATCTGGCGGATCAACACTTCGCCGGATTGGACCGCGATGAACGTGGCGATGTGGATGAACTCGTCTTAGGCCTGACCCGTTTCATCGCCGGCACAAATTCCGCTCTCACCTGCACCAACCTGGTGGACATGGTGGGTGACAAACGGGTTCAGAACCTGCCTGGCACCAACGCAGAGCAGTACAAGAACTGGTGCGTGCCGTTGTGCGACAAGGAAGGCAAAGCCGTGCTCATTGAGGATCTGGAGAACATCGAGCTCTTCCGCACAATGGCGGAAGCATCTGCCCGTCCGCTACGAAGCTAGATGCCTTAATCCTGTACGTGCTCTAGCTGCCTGAATCCCTTGAGATGCCCTGTTGGCATCGTGAGCATCTACAGCATGCTGACAACACCCGCGATGAGCACGAGCGCAATGAGCACCCACAGTGCCTGGGTGACGCGCGAACGCGGGTACTTCCTGCGTGCCTTGGGAAGCTTCTGATCTTCCCTGCGCAGGTCTTCGGGGTTAGCCATAAAAACCTACTCTACGTCGCCTTGTGTGGAATCCCCCAAAACTGCAGCGAGCCAGTCCACCCCACGCATCAGACCAGCGGCGGCGACGACAGCCGCGGGCAGCGCGAAGAGGAGAACGAGGGGCAGCTGCACCCAGGGGCTTGCCTGAGTCAGGCTGAATCCAATGTCGATCACGCACCCTAAACTACCCGGTTAAACTGTGATGCCATGAACTCACCCGTTGAAGTGACGTGCCCAGCTGGGACGGTAGTGGGGGTTGCCCGCGGCTCCACCGCCTATTTTCATTCGATTGGGTACTCACACATTCCCGCGCCCTTCGACGATGCGGTTCCCGCGGAGAAGGGATTGCTTATCGACGCCACCCGGGAGCGCCCCGACGCCATCGCCCTGTCCATCGTCGCTCCCGCTGGCGCCACCGACGCAGACGATCTGCCGGTGCTGGTACACATCCACGGTGGGCGCTTTGAAATGGGCGACCATACGGATGAGGCCTCCCCCGGCGAAGCACTCGCCACGAACGGCGTGATCCTCGTACGCATTGGTTACCGGATGAAATTACCTGGCCTGGCTGTTTTCCACGATGATCAGCCGCACCACTTCCGTGCTGTGGATGATGTGGCGCTGGGCCTCGAGTGGGTGCAAAAGAACATTGAGGCCTTTGGCGGGGATCCCACGAACGTAACCTTGTCGGGCCACTCGGCTGGCGCAGCCATCGTGTTGTGGCTCATGCGCAAAGACCACTACCGCGGTGCTTTCCGCCGTGCGGTGGCCCTCTCCCCCGCATTCCCGCGGATGAGTTATGCCCAGCGCAAGTCCGCCATCCGTGCCGGTGCCGGTATCCCACTGACCCGCCGTGCTCTGAACCGCGCTAAACCGAAGGTCCTGGAACGTGCCTACCGCACGGCGCGCGCACGCTATTTCACCGACATGGCGTTGGGCCCTACTCCACTGGAACCGGAAGAAATGGCGGACGTGGATCTGGTGATCACCACCGTTGAGGAGGAGATATTTGACAGCACCATCATACAAGACAAGGTCAGGGCCGGGTGGTTCACCATGGTGCTGCCTGGTTTCCTCATCGGACTGAAACCCGGCATGTACCGGCCGTTTTTGAAACGCCTTAAAGCACGCAACCCCAAGCATGTTGCCGGTGAGTTCTTCTCCGCAAATCTCATCCGCCGCTGGGTCGATGATGTTGCGCAACGCGCACCTGGCACCGTCTGGCAGGTGGAACTTGTCTCCGACTCAACCACGCGTGCACGGCACTGCGCCGAACTCGCCCCCATCTTCGGCGCCGCCCCCTACCCAGCTGGCGCTGGACTCAACGCCTGCCTCATCCACTACGTCACCACCGGTGAACCGGGCTGGACACCGTATGGCGCCGAGAAGAATGTGCTGCGCGTGGACCTCTCCGGCAATAATGCCGAGATTGTCACTGATCCACTGGGGTACCTACGTGGGGTGTTTACACGTAAGTCCTAGCTGCCCGGCGAAGGCCGGGGTGCTAGCGCCAGACAGAGCGCAAGCGTGCGTCCGCAATCTCCTCCACGAGCCACGGCGAAAAGACGAATGGTGTGAGTTCAACCGCGGCAACAAGGTCCTTGGGGTCGACCCACCTGAACTCCTCAACCTCATCCCGGTTCGGATTCAGTTGCGCGCCAGCAACCAAACGCGCGGCATACACCGGGCAGATTTCATTTTCCACCACGCCGGACGCATCCTCTGCGCGGTAGCGAAAGTCCGGCAACACCGGGCGCAGGTCCGCAATGTCACCGGGATTGAGTCCCAGCTCCTCAATAGAGCGGCGAACAATCGCGTCTTCCACCGATTCACCGGGGCCGGGGTGACCGCAGAAACTGTTGGTCCACACACCCGGCCAGGTTTTCTTGCTCACAGCACGGCGGGTGAGAAGGAGCTGCCCAGAGTCACTGAAAAGCCAGGTAGAAAACGCGAGGTGCAGTGGCGTTGCGTCGGTGTGAACAATCGCTTTCGCTTCGGCACCGATCGGCTGACCGGCCTCATCCAGCAGAACAACCTGCTCTATATGCTCTGAAGATCCTGTCATTCGTGTTCCCTAGCCGTTGATTAGTTGTTGAGGTTGCCGGTGAAGACAACGTTGCCAATGTGGAACTCTGCCTGGGAGAGACTCCCCGGACTCACATCAAAGGCATATTGCACGTTCATTGTGGCGCCAGCACCCAAAGGCAGATCCAACCCCTCGAATTCAAGCCCCGCGGACTCGGCGCTCATGCTCCGCGCGGACTGGTTGCCGTTGTAGGTCAACGTGGGGGATTCAAGCGCGTCCACGGGCATTGGCGAATCAGAGGTGTTGTGCACCGCAACGGTCACCACTGTGCCACCCGAAGCAGCACGTGTGCCCTGCCACTTGTAGGACACGGGCATGGCCGGGTCCTCCACAGACTCACCGGAAATCTCGGTGGTTTCTTTCGGGCTGACCTTCTCAACCTCAAAAGGTTCAGGGCCTTCCGTTTCGGTGGCCACGCCCGTGGTTGGTGTGATTGTGCCATCCTGGCCTTCCACACCATCATCGCTAACGCAGCCGGACAACGTGAAAGCCAAGCAGGCCACGGCACCAACGGCAGCGACCCGGAGTGTGTGAGCAGACATGGCCATTACTCTACAGCCCAACAGCACCTCTGTTGCACGCGTGTAGGTTGAAGGCCGTGCAACCTTTATTCCGTGTTCTTCGTAGTGCTTCCGCCCTGTGGCCCTACTACTTGGGCATTATTCTTATCTCTTCAGTGACCGCCGGTTTGGCTTTGGTCTCACCATTTATTCTGCGTGAGGCGACGAATACTATCGTCGATGCCTTCCAGGAAGGCCCGGATGCAGCCGGTGCAGAGATAACCACGATCCTGTTGCTGGCCGTCGCTCTGTTTGCAGCGCAGTCGGTGGACACTCTCATGCGCAACGTGGGGGGATACCTGGGTGATGTGGTGGCAGCCCGCATCCGTCAGGTGCTGTCCACCCGGTATTTTGCCAAGTTGTTGTCTCTCCCCCAGCGGTACTTCGACGGCCAGGTCACCGGAACGATCATTGCCCGGTTGGACCGTTCCATCATGAACATCACGCAGACGGTGCAGAGCTTTTCCAACACGTTGCTCCCGATGCTCTTGCAGGTGATTGCGGTATTAGGTATCACCGCCTATTTCTATTGGCCACTGACCATTCTGCTTCTGCTGCTCTTCCCTATTTACCTTGGCCTCACCGCGTTGACCTCAAAGCGTTGGCAGAAGTATGAGAAAGGCAAGAACGAACAGATCGACCTTGCTAATGGCCGTTTCGCTGAGGTTGTTGGCCAGGTGAAGGTGACCAAGTCCTTCGTGGCGGAGACACGGGAACTAGATAAGTTTGGTGGCCATTATGGTGAGACCATTGCGCTGACTAAACCGCAGTCACGCTGGTGGCACTCCATGGATGTTGCCCGTGGCATGGCCATGAACGTCATCTTCTTTGGCATTTATCTGCTTCTGTTCAAAGAAACCTTGAACGGCCGTTTCACCATCGGCGACATGGTGATGTTGGTCCAGTTGGTTGCCATGGCGCAGCACCCGGTGCAGATGATGAGCTGGCTGGTGGATTCCGCGCAGCGCGCTATTGCCGGTTCGCGCGATTATTTCAAGGTGATGGATGAAGAGGTGGAGGAATCTGCCAACACTCAGGTGGTTGCCGCGACGGCAGCATCGGATGTGCCGGTGCTGGATACAACCGCGGTGCCAGCTTTGCCGGAGCAGGAGCCGATGGTGCGCTTTGATCAGGTGTCCTTTGCTTACAACGCTGGTGAGCCGGTGTTGGATGACATCAGTTTCACTGCGCAGCACGGGGAGAAGATCGCGCTCGTCGGTGAGTCTGGTGGCGGTAAGTCCACGCTGGTCAACCTGCTTATGGGCCTGTACCCCATCAATGAAGGCACGCTGTCAGTCTGCGGCACGGACATTGATTCCGCCGATATTGAGCAGGTGCGTGCATCCGTCGGCGTGGTTTTCCAGGAACCAGCATTGTTCTCCGGCACGATCCGAGAAAACATCGCTTACGGCAAGCCGGATGCCACGGATGAGGAGGTCATCGCTGTGGCCAAGCGCGCGAACGCGCACGGCTTCATCACCTCGTTCAAAGAAGGATATGACACGGTCATCGGTGAGCGCGGTCTGCGTTTGTCGGGTGGGCAGAAGCAGCGTGTTGCCGTGGCCCGCGCGATGCTCAAGAACGCGCCGATCTTGGTGCTCGATGAGGCAACATCGGCGTTGGATACGAAGTCAGAACGTGCGGTCCAAGCCGGCTTGGAGGAGCTGATGAAGGATCGCACCACCATCATGATCGCGCACCGCTTATCGACGATTGCCGATGCCGACACCATCATCACCCTCAAAGACGGCCACATCGATGAGATTGGTTCCCCGGCTAAACTGGCTGTCTCCGGCGGTATCTATTCCTAACTGTTGGCCCTCACCGCATCCTCTTCCGCAGCTGACCGCAAGCGACTCAAGGCCTTCGGCCTGCGGGATGGAGCCTTGGAGGACGAAGAAACAGAAGAAGAGTCTGAATAGTATTCGGAGGCCCGCCCCCGACTGGGTTGTACAGTGGCCCCCATGCAGTTCCCTAGTCTCGAAACCCTCCGTGCCCGCGGCACCCGCAAATGGACCCAATACAGCGACGACGTATTGCCATTGTGGGTGGCCGAAAGCGATTTCCCCACCGCTGAGCCGGTGAAACGCGCGATCCAGGATGCGGTAGACCGAGAGATGTTCGGCTACACCCCGGCGCATCATGACCTAGGGCCGGCACTGAGTGATTTCTACGCTCAGCGCTACGGCTGGCGCCCGAACCCGGAGTGGGTATTCCCGGTTGCGGATGTTGTACGCGGAATGCTCTTAGGCGTCGAGTACTTCACTAAACCCGATTCCGCTGTTGTTGTGCCGGTGCCCTCCTACCCACCCTTCCTGGAAATCCCGGCGACCGCCGGCCGTGAGATGGTGGAAGTGGGTGCAAAGAACGGGCTTGACCTCATGGAGGTGGAAGCGGCATTCAAAAACGGTGCTGGTTCCATCTTGCTCGCCGCACCGAATAACCCGTGGGGCTACCTCTTTGATGAAGAGGAGCTCGCGCAGCTGTGCGCCATTGCGGATAAGTACGGTGCACGGGTGCTCGTGGATGAAATCCACGCGCCCATCGTCTACCCCACCGGCGGCAACCGCCACGTCTGCGCCGCGAGTGTGAGCGACACGGCTGCCAACGTGTGTATCACGGTGACGGCCACATCAAAGGCGTGGAACATCGCTGGTTTGAAGTGCGCCCAGGTTGTGTTTTCCAATGCCGAGGATGTGAAGCTCTGGGATGGACTCACTGGTGTGGCCAAGGATGGCACGGGCACTTTGGGCATCGTGGGTGCACAGGCCTGCTACCGCCACGGCACCGAAGCCCTTGATGCTCAGTTGGTGGCTTTGCAGAAGAACCGCGACTGGCTCGTCGATAAGCTTCCCGATGCCATCCCCGGAATTGAGTTCACTCGACCGGATGCCACCTACCTGATGTTCCTGAACTTCCAAGGCACGGCGATTGGCAGTGATCCGTTGCCAGCACAGTGGCTGCGCCGCAACGCAAAGGTCGCACTCAATGAGGGCGCAACCTTTGGTGCCGGTGGTGAACATCATGTGCGCTTGAACTTTGCCACGAGCCCGGAAATCTTGGCGGAGGCAGTGGAGCGGATGTCTGCAGCTATTCGCACAGCTGGGTAACCTCGGTGTGCATGAAGGAGCACACTGACGCGCAAGGATTCATCATCGAGGCTGATGCCAGCGAGTATGCAACCCCGGCTCCCGCTCCCGGCAGTGAGCCTTGGCAGCGCCCTGACCCGGAGTGGTACAAGGATGCTGTCTTCTACGAGGTGCTCGTGCGCGCCTTTTATGACCCGGACGGTACGGGTTCCGGCACACTGAAGGGTGTTGAGGAGAAGCTGGATTACCTGCAGTGGCTCGGTGTGGATTGCCTCTGGCTACCACCTTTTTATGATTCACCGCTGCGGGATGGTGGCTATGACATCCGCGATTTCCGGAAGGTCCTGCCAGAATTTGGCACGGTTGAGGATTTCATCTCGCTGGTGGACGCGGCGCACAAGCGAGGCATCCGCATCATCACGGACTTTCCCATCAACCACACCTCCGATGCGCACCCGTGGTTCCAGGAATCACGCCGCGATCCGGAGGGCCCATACGGGGACTTCTATGTGTGGACGGATGATCCATCGGAGTACAGCGAAGCACGCATCATCTTCATTGACACCGAGGAATCCAACTGGACATATGATCCGGTGCGTAAGCAGTACTTTTGGCACCGTTTCTTCTCCCACCAGCCGGATCTGAACTATGACAATCCGGCAGTGCAGGACGCCATCATTGATGTCATTCGTTTCTGGCTTGACTTAGGCATGGACGGCATCCGCCTTGACGCGATCCCGTACCTCTTCGAGCGCGAAGGCACGAATTGTGAGAACCAGCCGGAAACCCACGAATTCATCAAACGTGTACGCACGCTTTTCGACGAAGAGTATCCCGGCCGCTTCCTTCTCGCCGAAGCCAACCAGATGCCCCATGAAGTGGTGCAGTACTTCGGTTCCGGTGAGGACGGCTCGGGCGATGAGTGCCAGATGGCCTTCCACTTCCCCGTCATGCCGCGCATCTTCATGGGCATTAGTCAGGAAAAGGCGCAGCCGATTATCGACATTTTGCGGGAGACCCCGGATATTCCAGACACCGCCCAGTGGGGCATTTTCCTGCGCAACCATGATGAGCTGACTCTGGAAATGGTGACTGAGGAGGAGCGTGACTTCATGTACGCCACCTTTGCCTCAGAACCACGGATGCGCGCAAACGTGGGCATCCGCCGTCGCTTAGCACCGTTGCTGGGTGGTCACCGTGACCGCCTTGAATTGGCACACGCTTTGTTGCTTTCCCTGCCTGGTTCACCATTCCTCTACTACGGCGATGAGATTGGCATGGGTGACAACATCTGGCTGCCGGACCGGGACGGTGTACGCACGCCGATGCAGTGGAGCGCGGACCGCAATGGTGGTTTCTCCCGTGCCCAACCGGAGCAGCTTTACCTACCTGCCATCCGCAATGACACGTACGGCTACCAGGCCGTGAACGTGGAATCCCAAATGGAACGTGAAAATTCCCTACTGCACTGGGTGCGTGAACGCGTGCATATTCGCAAGCAGTACAAGGCCTTCGGCCGTGGTGACTACCAGGAGGTGGATCACCCGAACCCGCAGGTGCTGGCCTTCATCCGTGAGTTCGAAGGCGAACGTATCCTATGCGTGAATAACATGAGCTCCCTCCCCCAACCGGTGGAGATGAACTTAAGCCACCTCGCCGGCGTGACACCGCGTGAACTGTCCGGCAACGTGGAATTCCCCGCCATCGGTGAACTGCCATGGCTGGTCACCTTGGCACCACATGGCCACTTTTGGTTCGACATCTCCGACAACTAGGACCCCCTCATGGATCTGCATTCCACACGCTTTTATGGCGCTAAATCTGAACCCATTGATTCCGCTTCTGTCACGGTGGAGGTGGCTGCCGGCACATACGCCTGGCAGTTGATGGAGGTTCTGCATGGGGGTGTGCGGGATGTGTACCAGGTTGTCGTCGATAAGCATCTCGACGAAGACATCCTGGACACTGAGGCCGGCGCGCAAGCCTACCTGGACAACCTGGCTGCTTTTGGTGAGGTGCAAGGGCAGTTCCCTGCAGCGAACGCACGGCCGTTGCGCGCGGACCAGTCGAATACCTCGCTGGTGGTGGATAACAAGTACATTCTGAAGGTCTTCCGTAAATTGGAGGAAGGCCTCAATCCGGACGTGGAACTGCTCAGCGGTATCGCGGACTGCCCGCATGTTGCTGGTGTGCGGGGATACGTAGTGCGTGATGGGCGCACGTTGGCCATGCTGCAAGATTTCATTGCTGGCGGCCACGATGGCTTCCAATACGCGCTGGATAAGGGCCTGTCCGATGATGATTGCTTTGCGCTCGGTGCCGCTATTCGCACAGTTCACGACGCACTCGCAGACGCTTTCGGGCACGAAGATGTCCCGGGTGCGCGCATCCGCGACATGCTGCACTCGCGTCTCAGTGAACTGGTGAAACGCGCTGATGTCCTCCGCGATTATGAGGATGCTCTGCGCGCTTTGTACGACACCATCCCCGATGACACGGTGGCCATTCAGCGCATTCACGGCGATCTGCACTTGGGGCAAACCTTGCTCACTGAGGAGCCGCGCTGGTGGTACCTCATCGATTTTGAAGGCGAACCCGCGCGACCACTTGAACAACGCCGGCAACCCGACCACCCATTGCGCGATGTTGCGGGCATGGTCCGCTCATTCGGCTACGCGGAAGCAATGGGCGGGCATGCCAATGTGAGCGCTCTTCTTGCGGGATACGGCACTACCGACAACCCGATTCTCAGCTCCTTGATCGCGGATAAAGCTGCCTATGAGGTGGTGTACGAAGCAAATAACCGGCCCGACTGGTTGGAGATCCCCCTGGGCGCGCTGAAGAGCCTTGTGAGTGACCTAGCTTAAACTTTTCACCCGATAGGATATTGATCTCGCGCAGTGAGATGCTAGGGTGTCACCTACTAATTGTTCGACCCCGTCATTTCCCTGGAGGAACGATGTCTACAGCGTCTCAAGGCACTGGCAAGGGGAGCTCGCGGACCGCAATCCTGTTCACAGGTCTTGCACTGTTCTCGATGTTCTTCGGCGCCGGCAACCTGATCTTCCCGCCCATGTTGGCTGTCCAAGCCGGCGACAACTTCTGGCCCGCAATCCTGGGCTTCCTCACCACTGGCGCCCTCCTGCCGGTCCTGGCCGTGATTGCCATTGCGCTGTCCGGCTCCAACGTCCGTGACCTCGCGCAGCGCGCAGGCACCATCTTCGGCGTGATCTTCCCGATCTTGGCCTACCTGTCCATCGGCGCCTTCTACGCTCTGCCACGTACTGGTGCTGTGTCCTTCGAAGTTGCTATGACCCCGGTCTTCGGCTGGGAAGGCCTCGTCCCCGCAGCGATCTTCAACATCGTCTTCTTCGGCATCGCCCTGACACTGTCCTGGAACCCGACCACCATCACCGACACCCTGGGGCGCTTCCTCACCCCCGCGCTCGTCCTGCTGCTGGTCATCATGATCACCCTAGCCATTTTCACCCTGAGCAACCAGAACTTCACCCCGACGGAAACCTACGCAACCAACGCGTACTCCTCCGGTGTTCTGGAGGGCTACCTCACCATGGACTCCATCGCCGCCCTGGCATTCTCCATCGTGATCATCTCCTCCCTGCGCTACAAGGGCATTAGCGAAGGCAAGCCCCTGGTTCGCGCCACCATTCTCGCCGGCCTCGGCGCTGGCATCATGCTGGCCCTCATCTACGTTGGCCTGGGCCTCATCGGCCGCTCCATGCCGGGCGCAGACCAGTACGAGTCTGGCGCACCGTTGCTTGCCGACGCCGCCTTGAACATGATGGGCAAACCCGGCCAGATCATCTTCGCCCTGATCGTCCTCCTCGCCTGCCTGACCACCGCGATCGGCCTGATCACCTCTACTGCGGAGTACTTCTCTGAGCAGTTCGCCGGTTCCTACCGCACCTGGGCCGTGATCTTCGCAGTCGCTTCCGCGATCATCGCAACGCAGGGCCTGTCCTTCGTTATGGCCATCGCCGCTCCGGTCATCGGCTTCCTGTACCCGCCGGCCATCGCCCTGATCTTCGTCACCATCATCGAACCGCTCTTCCGCAGCCGCACCCGCATGCGCTACGGCTTCTTCCTGCCCATCTGGGTTGCAGTCGTGTGGTCCGCAATCGGCACCTTCATCTCCCTCGGCTGGGGCGCAGACGCCCTCTCCCCGCTGGTGAACTGGTCCCCGATGGAAGCAGAAGGCCTTGGCTGGCTCCTACCTACCGGTGTTGCCTTCATCATTGGCGCGCTTATCGACGTAGCCCGCCCCGTCCCACCAATGGACCTCTCTACACACCGCCCGGTTGACAGCGCAGATGCTGACAGCGCAGATGCTGACACCGCTGAGGCGAAGCTCTAAGCACCACCTCGGTTGAAAAAATTCGGGTCCCTCCGGGGGCCCGTTTTTTACGTCCGCCACAAGGACAACTTGCCCATCCGGTTTGCTTCCGCCCCAAGTAACCAAAAACTTTTTTGCTGGTTTGGGAACTCGCCCTGTTCCCGCTGGTGAGGGCTATGTTCCGTGCTCTCCGGCGTGCGCTATCGCGCGCACCCCCTGTGGATAGTTTTTGGGTTATCCACAGGCTTTTTGGCCCTTAGCTGCACGTTTCTGGTTTTCGGTTTAGTGTGCGTGGCATGAACACTTTTGCAGCACTAGTTACGGGTTTAACCAACCCGATCGAGACCTTGGCATCCTTTGATGCCCAGGTGCTCCTCGACGCTGGCTGCAAACCCGCCCTTGTGCGCGAATGGACCAACGTCCACAAGGTCTACTACGGGAAAACAAAGTTCACCCGCAAGCAAGCCAACGCGATTACAGTGGCACGCTCGACGAAGAAGTCCTTGGATCAGCTTGCCTACATCGAATCATGTCTTGCCGGGATCACCGACCCCGCCGAGAAGTGGCGGCTACGCCTAGCGTTGCTGTCTGTTCCAGGTAATTATGAGACGTTGCAGCGTCGGGCGAAAGACATCATCCCCGAAGTGGACACGCCTGCCCCGGAGCCAACAATCCGGTTTGGTCGCTCACGTAAACAGTCCCGCCCCATGAACATTATGGGCCCAGAACACGACATGGCAGCCATCGAGTACGCACTACGCCAAAAAATCACCGGCGATGGGCCGGCCGGGCCACAGATGTACGAAGCATTCATGACCATCCTGGGCCTTCGCCCCGACACTGAGGACACACCAACCCAGAGTATTGCTCCTGCTGTGCCCCGCCCCTTGATCCTGATCCCACTAGAAGAACACATCAAAATCATCCGTGGTGTAGGCGATGACATCATCCTGGGGCTAACGGATGGCACCACCATGACCGGTGCGGAATACTTGGCCCAAAATTTTGGGGA
Source organism: Corynebacterium sp. MSK041 (assembly GCF_030232265.1). GTDB lineage: Bacteria > Actinomycetota > Actinomycetes > Mycobacteriales > Mycobacteriaceae > Corynebacterium. The sequence continues at coordinate 35,994 of NZ_JASPJK010000001.1, read as the reverse complement.
CGTACTAGAAGTAGCGATGTTCCACCCACAACAAGGTGCGGTCAACCTGTATGACACGCAACGGTTTGCCAACCAGAAACAACGCGACCTAGCCAGAGCGTTGTCACCAACCTGCCCAGTACCGGATTGTCGGCATGCGGCGGATAACTGTCAGGTCCACCACATCAAAGCCTGGTCGAAGGGTGGGCTAACCAACATGGATAACCTTGCGATGTTGTGCAGGTATCACAACCGCACCAACGACGACCCCGAACGCAGCTACCACGGCCGGGTAGACAACATCCGGGGCGCACCCATGTGGAGATCACCCCGCGGACACCTCATCCCCAACACCATCCACCCCTACGGAGCAATGACACTCCTCTACGGGCGGTAACCCACCAAGTAGCCGGCATGTCCGGCCATTTGGTGTGCCCGAAATCGGTTGGTTTGACTATGGCGAATCACGCACGGCATAACCGCAGGTCGCCGAACGCTGCACAGTGCGATAGTCAAACCGGGTAGTCGTGGCGCCCCATCACCACCACACCCCGGCATTTTTCAACGCGGAATGACTACGAAGCATTAGCGTTGTAAGGAATATGGCTTCCACATTCATGTCGCGCACACCGTTGTCATTGTTGGATTTCTGCCTTGTCCGCAAAGGCGAAACTCCCGGTCAGTCCATGGAGCGCTCTGTGGAATTGGCGCAGAAGGCGGAGAGGCTCGGCTTTGACCGCATCTGGTACTCCGAGCACCACAATATGTCCACCATTGCGTCTTCCTCCCCCGCTGTTCTCATTGCCCACATTGGCGCAAAGACGGAGAAGATCAAGCTAGGGGCTGGCGGCGTGATGTTGCCCAACCACGCGCCCTATGTCATCGCGGAACAGTTTGGCACTTTGGCGGAGCTGTATCCGGGCCGCATTGACCTCGGTGTTGGGCGGGCCCCGGGTACGGACCAGCAGACGTTGGGGCGCGCGTTACGGCGTGATCCGCGTTCGGCAGAAAACTTCCCCAATGATGTTTTGGAGCTCCAGGCTTATCTTGCGGGCGATCCAATCATCCCCGGGGTGACAGCAGTTCCGGGTGCGGGGACGAATGTGCCTATTCATATTCTGGGGTCCTCCATGTTTGGCGCATCTCTGGCGGCAAAGTTGGGTCTGCCCTACTCATTTGCCTCACACTTCGCACCCACCCACTTGGAGGAAGCCACGGCGTATTACCGCGCGAACTTCCAGCCCTCGCAGTACTGCGAGGAGCCGTACGTCATCGCGGCCGTGAATGTGACCGCAGCGGATTCCGAGGAAGATGCACAGCGCCAAACTGAATTGGTTCACCGCCAGCGTGTGCGCGCTTTCCTTGGCCAGCAAGGACGAAGGATCAATGATGAGCAGCTCGAGGCTATTCTGGCTGCTCCGCAAGGCCGTCAGATCATCAGCATGTTGCGCTACACCGCTCAAGGTGAAGGGCCAGCAGTCGTGGCCTACCTTGAGCAGTTCAAGGAGCTCGCCCAGGCGGATGAATTGATGATTTCCTTGCAGGCCCCCACCCATGAGGAGGCAATGCGATCTATGGAAATCCTGGCTAACGCTTAGCAAATTCCTCGCTGTGACTGTACTTCCATACTTAATACTCAGGTTCGTGTTAGTCTCACACAAGAAATCAAACACCGCTTTGAGGAGGATGAGACATTTCAACGTCACAGACCCGCCAGCAGCATGTTGAGATCGCGGAATACTTGCAAGAGTTAATCCATTCCGGCGATCTCGCTCCTGGTGATCAGCTTCCTTCCGAAGCGGAGTTGTGTGAAAAGTTCGGCTCTTCGCGTGGCCCTGTCCGCCAAGCGGTAGCCACCTTGCGCGCTGAGGGACTTGTGTCCTCCGGTCGTGGGCGTCGGTCAATGGTCCTGTCCACGCAGCTGTCTAACAGCTTCGAGGCACTCCTGTCCGCCACGGCCTTCATCGAAGAGGAAGGCCGTAAAGCTGGCGCCAAGATCATCCGCATCGCGCGTGAACGCGCCTCTGAAGCCGTCGCGGATGCCTTGGACATTGACAAAGATGAGTCGGTCGTTGAAATTATGCGCGTTCGCACCGCGGATGATGTCCCCGTGATGGTGGAAAAGCTCGTCTTCCCCACCAAGTGGGGCGAACCGTTGATGACGTTGACGCCGCAAAGCCTGCCCGTGCACAAGCAGTTGGAGGAGATGGGCGCGCACGTGGACAACATTGTTCGCACAGCGCACATCGCGCAAGCCGATTCTGATCAAGCCGCGTTGCTGGAAATCGCCGAAGGCGCACCCTTGTTCCATGTCACGCTGCGTGCCTCCACGTACCAGGGCGAGCCCGTTGAATACGCCGAGTATGCCGTACGCGGTGACGTGATCACCATCAACCAGTCCAACGTGCGCGGCGGCTCCGTGCCCGTCAAACTCGGGCTGAAAAACCCACAAAACTAAGCATATTAATTGGTTCGCCCGCACTTCACCGGCTAGCCTGAATCCCCATGAAGCATCACGGCACGACAGTGGGCGTGCGCATTGGCGCAATTTTAAGCGCAGGGCTTTTAGCCAGTTGTTCAGCTGGTAGTACGTCCACGAATGTCGGCCGGATTGCGCCGGGCAGCGTGATCGTTGCCACCACTGCTGCACCCGCCTCCCTGGATTTCACCACTACCTCCGGTGCCGCGATCCCGCAGGCGCTCATGGGCAATGTGTACGAAACGCTCGTGCGTATCAGCGACACCGGGCAGCCCCAACCCTTCCTCGCCGAAAGCTGGGATGTAAGCGATGACCGGCTGGAGTACATATTCCATCTCAAAGATGGTGTGACTTTCTCCAACGGGGATGCATTCACTGCTGAAACAGCGGCTTTTTCCATTCAGTACGTGTTGGACTCTTGGACGAATGGCCTATCCAAGCAGATGACCCCCGTTGAGCATGTGGAGGTCCTGGATCCGCTGACGTTGAAGGTGAGGTTGAAGGCGCCGTCGAATAGCTGGCTGTGGTCCATGGGCACTCTGACTGGCGCGATGATGACGCCGGGTGGGATAGACACTCTGGCCACGGACCCGGTGGGCACAGGCCCTTTCACGGTGAAGCATTTCGCTGTCGGGGAGTCGATCTCCTTTGATGCCCGCGAGGATTACTGGGGCACTCCCGCTGCCCAAGACGCGGCAATCCGCTACTTCGCTGATGCAGTATCGAGTGTCAACGCTTTGCGCGTTGGGGATGTGGACATGGTGTGGGCGCTCCAAGCACCGGAACTGTTGCGCACCTTGCCGGAGACGTTCAACGTGCAGGTGGGCACCACCAACGGTGAGGTCCTGCTCAGCTTGAACAACAAGCGCGCGCCTTTCGACGACCCGAAGGTGCGCCAAGCCGTCGCCTACGCCATCGACCGCGCCTCTCTCGATGATGTTGTTTGGTCCGGCCTGGCTACGGATACCGGCGGTGCACCCGTCCCCCCGACGGATCCGTGGGCTGAGAAGAAGGATTACTACCCCTTCGACCCCGACAAAGCCCGCGATCTTTTGGCCGGGCGTGAACCTGAAGTCACCCTGACTATCCCATCCTTGCCTTATGCCCAGGACGCGGCTGAGCTCATCTATTCCCAGCTCAAGGACGTTGGCTTCAAAGTAAAGCTTGAAACGGTGGAATTCCCCGCTGTGTGGTTGAGCCAAGTACTCAAACAGGGGGATTACCAGGCTTCCCTCATCGCGCATGTGGAACCGCGTGACATGCAAACGTTGTTTGGGAGCCCCGATTATTACCTGGGGTATGACTCCGCGAGCGTGAGGGAAAGCTTTTCGCTTGCCGACGAAGGCACCCCCGAACAACAAATCACCCACATGCGCGCCGCCGTGGACACGATCATGGCGGATGCGGGTGCACTCACGTTGGTGAATATGCCCAACATCGTGGTCACTGCACCAGGGGTGAGCGGTGTTGACCCGAATGTAATCACCGACGGGCTTGTGCTTTCCGGTGTGCGGAAGGAAGGGACGCCATGACAATTATGAATATTGCGCGTTCTCTCCTCCGCTTCCTAGTCATGCTGGGCGCCGCTAGCATCCTCATCTTCGTTCTGTTGCGTGCGGTGCCCGGTGACCCGGCGCGCATCGCGCTGGGGGTGACGGCATCCGACGAGGATGTGGCTAAGCTCGCCGCACAATTGGGTACCGATCGTCCTTTGGTTGTGCAGTACTTGGACTGGATGCGCGGGCTTCTCACCGGTGATTTTGGTGTGTCTTTGGCCAGTAAGCAGGACATCACGCCATTGGTGTGGGACCGTGTGCAGGTCTCCCTCATCTTGACGGTCAGCGCCATGGTCCTGTCCCTGCTCATCGCTATTCCGGTGGGCACGTACTTGGCGCGCAGGAACCGTAAGGCTGATGCTGCCGTTGTCTCCGCACTGACTCAGGTGGGCATCGCGGTGCCGAGCTTCCTCGTGGGCATCCTGGCTGTCGCGGTGTTTTCTGTGTGGCTGGGCTGGCTACCTGCCAACGGGTGGGTTCCGCCGAATGCAGATTTTGGTGGGTTCGTTGCTCACTTGGTTCTGCCAGTGGTGGCACTCACCTTGGTCCAGGCGGCGATTTTGACCAGGTACGTGCGCTCCGCCCTGCTGGAAGAAATGGGTAAGGATTACGTGCGCACTGCCCGAGCGGTGGGGCTGTCCACCCGCAAGGTGCTGTACCGGCACGCGCTGCGCAATGCTGCCCTGCCGGTTCTCACCGTCACCGGTTTGCAGTTGACGTCCCTCATTGTGGGCGCGGTGGTGATTGAGCGTGTCTTTGCTATCCCCGGTATTGGTTCGATGCTGCTCGATGCGGTGGCCACGCGTGACCTGACTACCGTACAAACCCTCATGATGTTGCTCGTGGTGTTCACCTTGGCGGTGACCTTGCTGGTGGATGTGCTGTACCGCATCATTGATCCGCGGTTGAGGAGGCAGGCATGAAAAAGGCTCGTCTGCGGGCGCAGTTTGGAGTTGGTGCGGTGCTCGTTGGGATTGTCGCCATCATGGCGGTGCTCGCCTTCGTGTGGACCCCCTACGATCCCGTTCACGCAATCCCGGAGCACCGCTTGGAAGGGGTCAGCGCTCAACACTGGTTGGGCACGGACCAGTATGGGCGTGACATGCTCAGTCGCATCATGGATGGTGCGCGTATCTCTCTGCTCGTCGCGGTGGCGTCAGTCGCGCTCTCCGCCCTCATTGGTGTGCCCTTGGGAATATGGGCCGGCATGTCACGTGGCTGGGTGGATCAGATAATCATGCGCAGCAACGACCTGTTGCTGGCCTTCCCCGCCCTGCTGCTAGCCATCGTGTTCACCGCTGTGTTTGGCGCCTCCATGTGGATCGTGGTTTTAGCCATCGGTATCGCCGGTATCCCTGGTTTTGCCCGTGTGTCCCGGATTGGCGCCATGCAGGTGATGTCGCAGGACTACATTTTGTCCGCGCGCGTCTCCCAAGTCCCGGGGCCTGTGATTGCGTGGCGGCATGTGCTGCCGAATATCACTGCCACCCTCACCGTGCAGGTCTCCGTGGCGCTAGCTCTAGCCATCCTCGCGGAAGCTGGCTTGTCCTTCCTAGGGCTGGGCACCCCAGCGCCGTACGCCTCCTGGGGCCGAATGCTCCAGTCCTCCCAGGCATATCTAGCCACCGCCCCACATTTGGCGTTGTGGCCGGGCCTGGCTATCGCCGCCGCGGTGCTCGGCTTCAACCTGCTCGGCGACGCATTGCGTGATGCGCTCAACCCAAGGAGGGCACGATGAGCAACCTTGTCACCGTGGACAGCCTGACCATTCCCGGCATCCTGAACAACATCAGCTTTGACATCGCTCCCGGTGAGCGCGTGGGACTCATCGGTGAATCCGGCTCCGGGAAGTCCATGACGGCCATGACCATCATGGGGCTGCTCCACCCTTCCCTGGAAGTGCAGGGCACGGTCCTGGTCAAAGGCCAGGAGCCTTCGCGCGCGCTGCGAGGCAATACGGTAGCCATGATCTTCCAGGAGCCGATGACGGCGTTGGATCCGCTGATGAGCGTCGAGAAGCAAGTGGCGCAAGCGTGTGGCCTGGAGCGCGCGAGGGAGCTCCTCCACGAAGTGGGCATCACGCGCACTGGCGCTTACCCGCATGAGCTGTCCGGCGGTCAGCGGCAGCGCGTGCTCATTGCGCTGGCCATCGCGGGTGACCCGGACCTGCTTATTTGTGATGAGCCGACCACCGCCCTCGACGTCACGGTGCAACGCCAGATTCTGGAGCTGCTCGACCGGCTCGTGCGCGAGCGTGGCATGGCGCTGCTGTTCATCACCCATGATCTCGGTGTGATCCGCCAGATGACGGACCGCATCCTCGTGTTGCGCAAGGGCGAAATCGTGGACCCGGACGCGAACTTGGACGCACCGGCCACGGACTACACCGCGCAACTCGTTGCCGCCTCACTGCCCGGCGCACCCGCCGCCGTTCGCCCCGTTGGGGAGCCCATCATTCGCCTTGAGAATGTCTCGTGGCAGCGCGGCGATACGTTGGCGCTCGATGATGTCTCCCTCACTGTTCGGCGTGGTGAACGCATCGGCCTCGTGGGTGGTTCGGGTTCCGGCAAGACCTCTATGCTGCGCCTCATCGCGGGCCTCAACGAGCCTGATTCGGGCACCGTCACGGTCGATGGCGGCATTCAGATGGTGTTCCAGGACCCTTACTCCTCCCTCAATCCGCGCCGCCGCGTGGCCGATTCCATCCGGGAGGCGGGTGTGCCACGTACTCGGGCGGACGAGGCACTCGCCCAGGTCGGCCTTGAGGGTGTCGGCGCGCGCTTCCCACACGAATTCTCTGGTGGCCAGCGTCAACGCATCTCCATCGCACGCGCAGCCGCACCGCGCCCAGAGATTCTCATTGCGGATGAGCCGGTCTCCGCGCTCGATGTTTCCGTGCGCGCGCAAGTGCTCGAGCTTATCGACGACCTCGTCATCAACGACGACCTCACCCTCATCTTCGTCTCCCACGACCTCTCCGTGGTGCGACAGGTCTGCCCCACCATCGCTGTCTTGCACGAGGGACGCCTGGTGGAAACCGGCCCCACAGAAGAGGTATGGGAAAACCCGCAGCACGAGTACACTCGCTCGCTGCTGCGGGCTATTCCGACGCTCTAGCGTTTTTAATTCAGGACGGTGACGGAACCGTCCGGCGCAACACTGATCTTCGCTGCGGATGCTGCCGCGAGGTTCACACGCTGCCAGGATCCACCAGGACCCTGCCAGTCCAGTGGGTTGCCCGCTGCGGTAGCGGTCTGCGCGATGATCTGCGCGCGCTGGTGGTGGTTCAGCTCTGGGAAGGAAGCCGCGATCAAGGTCGGTGCTGCCTGTGGCACGATCATCGGAGCGTCACGGTGGTAGATCGGCTCGAACTCGTAGTTGTTCCACACGCTTGCCTGTGACACTGCCGTTGCGGTGGGAACAAATGGGTTGTCGGATGCCACCAGGTCCTTGATCGGCTTGCCGGCACGCCACTCAATCTCCGCGCGGAGCTCAGCAGCCGCCTGGTTCAGTGCGTCGCGCATCCTTGGGTCGTTGAGACGATCCGCTGCTGCGGCCTGGCCAGACATACGACCACCGATGACATCCAACGGGTAGTGCACGCCCAGAACAACACGACTGTTGCCAGCCAGTGCGCCACGGTAGTGCAGCTGCGGGGCAACCTCAGGAACCATGTAGGCCAGCAGCGATGTCATCAACGTCGCCTGGTTGGTGTGGCCGGATGGGAAGGACTTGGACGTCAGGTACAGCTCCTTCCCCGGCGGGTTGTAGCGCTTGATCTTGTCCGGCATCACCACATGCGGACGCGGGTACTTGAACATTTCCTTCTCAACGAAGGTGGAGCTAGCAACACCACCGGTGCGGGCCAGGTAGCCATTGCCCAGCAGGAACTGCGTCTTAGGTAGACGTCCCTCTGTCAGCGCGGTGCGGAAGTGCGTGCCAAATTCCTCACCGAGTGCGTCCGACAACGCGAAGAGCAGCTCCTCGGAGGACGCGGATGCGTCAATCTGAGCATTGTGAATCCGTGCCGGGTCCGACTCGGCTGCATTATTGATAGCCACAACCTGCGCACGGTTGGAGTCCATCACATCTGGGCGCCTATCGCGCAGCTCCGGGAACAAACGGTTGACTTCCGCATAAATGCCATGCTCGTAGGCCGACCTGTCGGAGATGTAGCCCACCAGGTAGTCCGGGCTAAACGGGACTGGCACCGGTGCTCCGTGGATGTGCGTAGGCACCTGACCGCTGTACCACCCAGTAGCCGGGTCACGCAGCTGCGGGATGGTAAACGGCAGATCCTGCGCGGTTGCGGCGGGGGCTGCCACCACACCGAACAGTGCGCTCATCGCAGTGGTTGCTGCAACGACAGCGGTGAGAAGGGCGCGTTTCATGGGAACTCCAAGACCTAATGAGCACGCGTCGCATGACGTGAGATACGGGAAATTTCTCGATCAGACTAACCCGTACGCCACTACCCCGCTACTCTTGTGCGCATGATTGTGGTTGTCGGATCCATCAACACTGACCTCACCGTCAATGTCCCACGTCACCCGCACCCCGGGGAGACACTTTTGGGCAGTGGCGGGGGCATCACGGCCGGCGGTAAAGGCGCCAACCAAGCCGTCGCCGCAGCCCGGTTGGGCTCCCCCGTTGCGTTCGTTGGCGCTGTGGGCCGTGATGCGAATGCGGCCGCAGCAACCGCGCTGCTCACGGACGCTGGGGTGGACCTCACCGCGGTGGAAATCCTCGACGATGTCACTGGTTTAGCCGTCATCACCGTGGCAGCCGACGGGGAAAATACCGTGATGGTCATTTCGGGGGCGAATGCGAGGGTGGGAAGGGGGATCGTCGATAAGCATGCAGACCTTATTGCGCGTGCGGAGATCCTTCTGCTGCAGGGCGAGATCCCCGCGGAAGGCTGCGAGCGTGCCGTGGAGATCGCCCAGGCCGCCGGCGCGCGGGTCGTGGTCAATCTTGCGCCGGTGATCCCCGTGGACCCCGCGGTGCTGTTTGCTGCAGATCCGCTGGTGCTCAATGAGCATGAGGCCACGCTTGTCGCAGGCCAGCTGGGCCTTGAGGCGCCGGTCACCGCATCTGATCTTGTCCGTGCGGGTGTGCCTTCCGTGGTGATCACGTACGGCGCGGACGGCGCAACCATCGCGGATGCGCACGGTTCCACCCACATCCCCGCAGCCCTCGTGACCCCCGTTGACACAGTGGGTGCAGGCGATGCGTTCACCGGCGCGCTGTGCCACAAACTGCGCGAGGGAGCATCGCTTATCGACGCCTCCCAGCACGCCTCCCGCGTCGCCGCCTTCGCCGTCACCCGCCCCGGCGCACAGCCGTCCTACCCCTGGCCGGAGGACGAACTGCCGGAGCTTTAACGCGTGATGTACAGCATCAGTGCGGGGTCAAGAACATGCTCCTGGCGCACCTCAAAAATCTCCGTGAGACCCTGAAACACTTCGAGCTCAGCCGTGCTCAGCTGGATCTGCTCGTGGGGGAACGCATCCATAGGCATGATCATAGGCCCCTGATCTACGGCACGCGACGAGCCGTGTCGAAGACCCCCTGAAACAGCTCCTGCCCGTGGAGATAAATCGCATCATGGTCCCAGGTGGGGTGGGACCACACCTTCATCCCGCCGATCTGCTTCGCCACATTCACGGCGCGGTCAAAGTGGATGAACATGTCACGTTCATAGAGGGCAACAACCGCCGGCACCGTGTTTGCCCGCAACTGTTCCTCGTTGAACACGCGCGACCAGTCCGTCTTCGCATGCATCTCATGCACCACATCGCGGAACGGGCGTAGCGCCGGATCTTCCTCAAAGTGATGCTGGAAGAAGTGGTTGCCCAGCAGGTAGAACGGCTCTTTCTCATCTGTTGGATCCGCATCCAGCGCGAACCCGGCGCGGCCTTCCACCGCCCGGTGCGCCGCCCAGTTCGTGCTCACTCCCGGGGCACCGAAGAGCGTTTCGTGCAGCACCGCCCACAATGGGTTGCCCTGAAGGCCCACGTACTGGCTCATCCAGCCCAGGAAGTCCCCTCGCAAATGCTTCTCCCCACCGCGACGGATGAAAGGTTCTTCCAACAGCACGGCGAGATTGTGGAAACCCAGCTCCTCCCCCAGCGCCACACCAATGAAACGGAAGCGCTGGGAACTCAGCCGCTCCCCCGTGGGCAGGATCTCTTCTGTGTTGTCCAAGTGGTGGCAGACCTCCCGCACGGTCCGCTCCGCGTACGGCACCGCGGCGTAGAACTCCTGCACGCGTTTTTCCAGCAAGTCCAGGCTAACTGTGTTGTACTCCACCGGTGTCCAACCAATCTGGGGCACAGCGCCCGTGAGGTACGCCTGCCCAATTGCCTCCGGGTAGTACGACAGGTAGCTGGCCGTGCACAGCGCCCCGAAAGAATTACCCAACACATCCCACTGTTCAAACCCCAAGTGTTCACGCAATGCCTCTGCGTCCGCCACCACATCGGGGCACCGCAGCTTGGAAATAATGTCCGTGCGGATCAGTTCCGGCGTTGTCCGATCGATCTTCCCGGAACGGCCAGTACCCCGCTCATCCAGGAGGTACACCGTGTAGTGCTTCAACGCTTCCGGGATCCACCCCTGCATGACCCGTGGCGCCGCATTACCTGGGCCACCCTGGAGAAACAGCAACGGTGGCTTCGCACTCCCGTCACCTTCAAGTGACGAAAGCTCACGGGCGAAGAGCTCAAACGTGCCTAGTTCAGGTTTTTCGCGGTCCCACGGCACGTCCAGAACGTGCTCAGTAACGCGAACTCCGGGCGGAATAATCGTAGAGACCATGTCCCCGAGCATAACGCCCCACGCTTTACCCCCTTGGCGGGGCAGCTTTTCGTCCCGCCTACTCCTCGTCCGTGGACAGCGCTGCCACAAATGCTTCCTGCGGCACGGTGACAGAACCGATGGACTTCATGCGCTTCTTACCGGCCTTCTGCTTCTCCAGCAGCTTGCGCTTACGGGAAATATCGCCGCCGTAGCACTTGGACAGAACGTCTTTGCGCAGGGCGCGGATGTTCTCACGCGCGATGATCTTCGAACCGATCGCAGCCTGGACGGGCACCTCGAACTGCTGGCGGGGGATGAGCTCCTTGAGCTTCTTGGTCATCTTGTTGCCGTACCACTGAGCCGAGTCACGGTGCACGATCGCGGAGAACGCATCCACCGGCTCACCCTGGAGGAGGATGTCCACCTTGACCAGGTCTGCTTCCTGCTCGCCCGCTTCCTCGTAGTTGAGGGAGGCATACCCCTTGGTGCGGGACTTCAGCATGTCAAAGAAATCAAAGATGATCTCACCGAGCGGCATGATGTAGCGCAGCTCCACGCGGTCCTCGGAGAGGTACTCCATGTTCTTCATCTGGCCGCGCTTGGACTGGCACAGCTCCATCGTCGTACCCACGAATTCCTGTGGCACGATGATCGTCATGTTCACCGTCGGCTCATAGACCTCGGGGATCTTTCCGCCTGGCCAGTCAGACGGGTTGTGCACCATCGACTCCGTGCCATCTTCCGCGATGACGCGGTAGGTCACGCTCGGTGCGGTGGAAATCAGATCCAGGTCGAACTCGCGCTCTAGGCGGTCGCGGGTGATCTCCATGTGCAGCAGGCCCAGGAAGCCACAGCGGAAACCGAAGCCCAAGGCGACGGAGGTTTCGGGCTCCCAGGTCAAGGAGGCGTCGTTAAGCTGGAGCTTCTCCAAGCTCTCGCGCAGCGCCGGGAAATCCTCCTGGGACACAGGGAACAGGCCCGAATAGACCATCGGCTTGACTTCCTCAAAACCCGCGAGAGGTTCCTCCGCGCCTTTCGACGCCCACGTCACCGTATCGCCCACACGCGTCTCACGGACGTCCTTCACGCCGGTAATGAGGTAGCCCACCTCACCCGGACCGAGGCCCTTGGTCTTCTGCATCGTCGGGGACACAATGCCGATTTCCAGGATCTCGTGGGTCACGCCCGTGTTCATCATCTGAACCTTTTGGCCGGACTCCAGCTTGCCGTCCATCATGCGGATGTAGGTGACCACGCCACGGTACGTGTCATAGACCGAGTCAAAAACCAGCGCACGTGCCGGAAGATCCGCACCAACGCCACCATCGGCAGCACCCGGGGCGGTCGGCGACGGGATGAGCTCTACCACGCGATCCAGCAGCTCCGGCACACCCTGGCCGGTCTTACCGGACACGCGCAACACATCTTCAACCTCGCAGCCAATGATGTGGGCGATCTCCTCGGCATACTTATCCGGATCCGCCGCCGGCAAGTCAATCTTGTTCAGAACCGGGATGATCTCCAGGTCATTCTCCATGGCCATGTACAGGTTGGCCAGGGTTTGGGCTTCGATGCCCTGGGCGGCGTCGACAAGCAAAATCGCGCCCTCACACGCATCGAGCGAACGCGAGACCTCGTAGGAGAAGTCCACGTGACCGGGCGTATCAATCATCTGCAGGACCATCTCTTCACCTGCATGCGCGCCGGTCTTGGGCACCCACGGCAGACGCACGTTCTGCGCCTTAATGGTGATACCGCGCTCACGCTCAATATCCATGCTGTCGAGGTACTGGTCGCGCATCTCACGCTCATCCACCACATTGGACAGCTGCAAAATGCGGTCCGCCAACGTCGACTTACCGTGATCAATGTGCGCGATGATGCAGAAGTTCCGGATCCTCGCTGGATCCGTGAAGGTCTGCAATGCAAAATTGGTGTTCTTGGCCATCGCGCCTCACTCTACCGTGGCCTTGGCATAAGCAGGAAAATGCTTCACGACGCCCCACCAAATACCCCCAATAACTGTCACACATTCGGCGAACGATCTAGGCTGAGAACCATGGCTATGTGGCGGCGCCCCAAATGGGCGGGAAAGGGCACACTCCGGCGGCAACGGACCCCGCTGGAAGAAGGCCTGAAGCTGCTCAATGAGCGCCTGGGCAATTCCCCCACCCAGCACCATCGTCGCCCCGCACGCACCAAAGTGTTCCCCACCGCTGACATTCCGCGCAGTATTTTCTATGCACCTGACATGGACGGGCAGGCTGAACCCGGCGAGGTGGTGTGGTTCTACGTGCCTGCCACCCCCCTGCGGGAACGCTCCATGCTGGTTGTCGGCCGTGAGCGCCAAGACGTCCTTGGCCTGCTCATCTCCTCTAATGACGACCACGCTGATGATGACGCATGGCTCCCCATCGGCAGCGGCGAATGGAAAACCACCGGCGAACCTTGCTGGGTACGCCTGGACAAAACACTGGCTATCCCCGAAACCGACCTTCGCCGTCGCGGTGCACTGTTCCCGCCACGACGCTTCGACCGGATTGCGGATCACTTACGGAAGCACTTCGACTGGGCCTAACCTTTTGGCCCGCGCAGTTTTGCTCCGCGCGCGCACCACCTGCTAGGGTTTACCCGTTATTCGCTCCGGCCTTCGTGCTGGTGCGTCACACGCCACAGACAGGACCTTGGGTTTGTGGCCCTGCAACAAGTTGTGGCGCATAAACGGGCGGATGCAGTAATTTTTTCGAACTTCAGATACGTCAAGAGGTACATCATGGCAAACATCAAGCAGCAGCAGAAGCGCGTTATCACCAACGAGAAGCGCCGTGTGCGCAACAAGAGCATCCGCTCCGCAGTGCGCACCGAGATCCGTAAGTTCAACGCAGCGATCGAGGCTGGCGACGCTACCGCAGCCGAAGCACAGCTGCGCGTTGCTTCCCGCAAGCTGGACAAGGCTGTGAGCAAGGGTGTCTTCCACCGCAACAACGCGGCTAACAAGAAGTCCAACATGGCCAAGGCCTTCAACAAGCTGGGCAAGTAAAACTTCTTAGCTCCTACCCTGTTCCGCATCATCGCGGGGCAGGGTTTTGTTGTTTGGGTGGCAGGTGGACAGGCGCAGGCGACCAACTGGGTAGTTTCGTTCTTCCTGGACTAAAGGGCGGCTACCCAGCCAAACCAAGCAGCCCGCGGACAATGAGCAGGGTGCCGGCAATGATGAAGAAGGTGCCGGCACCCATGTCAATGTAGGGGCCGGCATGGAAGAGTTTACGTCTCACCCGGTCGGTGGACACGAGGGTGCAGTACCCGACAAACAGCAGGAAAGAAGACAGCCACAGCGCGGCAATGACCGTGAGCGCGACCCCCACTGTTGGGGACATCGGCAGCAGCGGTGCAACGAGCGCGGCGAGGAAGAGAACGATCTTCGGGTTGGACAGATTCGTGGCCACACCTGTTGTAAAGGCGGAGCGGACAGAGCCTAGCCGCTGCACGGCCTCCTCAAGATCCAGAGGTGGGTTGAGGCGGTCACGCCACCCTTGACGCACAGCGGAAATGCCCATGTATACGATCCAGCTGCCGCCAAGCACCTGAATGAGTTCCAGCAGCCATGGGAACGCGGTGAGCAGCGCGGCCGCACCAAAAACCGTGAGGGATGTCCACATGAGCACCCCAACGTGGATGCCCAGGTTCGCGGACATGGCGTGCTTGCGTGAGCGCGTGGCCATCCGGGTAAGCAGCACCACGTCGGGGCCGGGGGAGGCAGCGCCCACCACATTCACAGCGACGATCGCCGCAAGGTCGGCGGGGTTCACTGCTGCATCTTTTCCACGAGGTCCGCGCGTTCAAACATCTGTGCCGTCGCAATCGCATCAGGTGTACCCGCGTGTGGGTCCGCTCCGGCCGCCAGAAGAATGTCCACGATGGCATCCTCTTTCTTGAACACCACTCCAGCCAAAGGCGACTGTCCACGCATATTTTGCTTATCGACGTCCGCCCCACGCCCCACCAGTCCCCTCACCAACTCCTCCTGCCCGGCGTACGCCGCGAGCATGAGCAACGTGTTGCCGTCCTGGTTAGACAGGTTCACATCCACACCGTGGTCGATGTAGTCCAACAGCGTGAGGTCGCCTTCGCGCGCCATGGTGAAAAGGCGCGTGGCAAAGTCCCGGACGTCATCCGGAATGTTGTGGTCGGTCACGGAGAGGCACCCTATCACGCGTTGGACATAAGACACCTGTGTGGCTAGCGCGCCAGGGTGGCGATCCGCCTCACGGCGTCCTCCACGGCGAACTCTGGGTCCCCGCCTTGCCCTTTGACCTCCGCATCAAGCCGGGCAACGATGATCACCGCACGGCTCACCGCATCACCCGACCAGTTCCGGGCAATCTGCATAGTTTTCTTTGCCACAAAGGGGTGCATGCCAATCTCCCGCGCAATCTGGTCCGGGTTACCTCGGGTTTGGTAGAGCTTCGCAATATCACCGATCTTGTTGGCCAATGCCGCCGTGATGGCCACCGGGCTAATACCCAACTGCAGTGCCCGGCGCGTGCTGGCCAAGGCGCGATCAACCCGGCCCGTCACCGCTTGGTCCGCGATATCAAAGCCGGAGACCTCCGCCACGCCGGTGTAGTAGGCGCGGACGTCGGAGACGGTGAGGTCGCCCGATGTGTCGTCGATAAGCTGCTCGATCGCGGACGCCAACTCGCGCAAATCCGAACCGACGGATTCCAACAATGCCCCAACAACATCTGGTGTGGGGCGTACCCCGCGACGGCGGAATTCATTTTGCACCCACGTCTGGCGTTCACGCTGATTGAGCGTGCCCACCTCATGAACCTCCGCGGTCTTACGGAACTTCGGTACATACGCCTTGTTCCGGCCCTTGCCACTGTGCACAATCACCAACGTCATGCCCGGCGCGGGATCAACCGCGGCTTGCAGGAGCAGCTCCGCGGGCTCCTTACCGGCGAGTTCAGTGTCCTTGATCACCACCACGCGCTCCTGCGCAAACAGCGACGGGCTTGTGGCCTGCAGCAGCTCGCCCTCCGTCACATCCCCGGCGCGCAAAACAGTGACCTCAGCCTCGGGGCTTGCTTGGTCGATGATGGCCTGCGTTGCGCGTTCGGCGAGAAATTCATCCTCGCCAACCACAAAATGCACGGGACTGTGGCTGGACATGCGGCTCATTGTATTCTCCGGCTTCTCCCGCGTGCAACGATGAAAGCAGCGAAGATCCAGCCATAACACACCATCACGAGCGCCGGGCCCACCTCCACCGTGGCATGCGGGTTACGCGATACCACCTCCGCTACCGTGCGCACCCAGCCACCTAAGGGCGCAATCACCCACAACAACGGGGCCGCCAGGACATGGCTGATCTGCGACAAGATCGCGGCGGCCATACCCAGCACTGTGACAATCCCCGTCACGGGGCTCACCGCCACATTGGCCAACACGGACGCCACTGGCACTCGGCCCACCATGGCGGCGATGAGGGGTGCCGTGGCCATGTCCGCAGCAATGGCCACGGACAACACTCGGACGAAAATGTCTGGCCACCCAGTGCGCCCCAACGCCTGATAGATCAGCGGTGACAACGCAACGATGCTGCCCGTAGCCACCACCGATAACGCGAAGGCGTAGTTCACCGCCAGATCCGAATCCACCAAGATGAGCCCGATGATGGCCAAGCTCAGCGCATGGATCGGCTCCGCGCGGCTGGAGCTAATCACCGCTACCAATCCAACGAGTCCGGACACGGTTGCTCTCAGCACGCTTGGCTCTGGGCCGATGAGTCCGGCATACACCAGCAGAGCCACCCCAGCCGCCGCCAGTTGCACCCGCAACCCACCACGCGCCAGACGCGCCACGAGGAGCGCCGCTGTGGCCACGTACATACAGTTCGCACCACTGACCGCGCTCAAGTGGCTCAGCCCCGTATCGATGTACGCCTGCTGCTCCTCCGCCGACTGAAAGGACACATCCCCCAGCACCATCCCCGGAATGATGCCCTGGGCGTGCGGCCCAACATGCTCCGCTACCGCAGCGGAAAAACGCTCCCGCACGCCAGCAGCAAAAGCAGCAAACCCCTCAGGCGGGTGCAGCAGTGCCACCTCGCCATTGATCACAAACGCCGCGATCCCCGGCCGCGTAGGATCTGTCACCTGCCCCGAGGCCGCCACCATTGCACCAGGCACTGTCCCTTCCGGCAAGGACTCGGCAAACACCGGCACGGGTGTGGGATACCCCTCCACCCGCACGCGGACCAACCAACTCCCGGAATCCAATTCCTTGGGCATACCGCTGATCCATCCGGTGATGCCTGCATGAGGGTTGAACGCCTGCGCCGCTGCCATTCGCCACCACGACAATGCCAGCGAGCACACCCCGATCCCACCAGCCAAGATCGCTTGGCCGAGCTCACGCATGAGAAACAGCACAAGCACAACAACGGCGACCACGATGAGCCCTGCCCACGGGCCCGCCACGATCACAGCAAGGGCCGCACCCCATGCGCATAGCGCCGCCGGAACCAGACGGAGCTCACTCATCAGAGTGTCACCAGATCTTTCACTGCCTCGAACTTGGCAGGGCCAATCCCTTTCACATCCATGAGCTGCTCGACCGCGGTGAACGGCCCAGCAGATTCCCGGTGCGCCACAATCGCCGCTGCGGTTGCCTCCCCCACTCCGGGCAGCTCAGTGAGTTCCGCCGCCGTGGCCGAGTTGAGTGAAATCCCCGCCCCACCCGGCTGGCCTGGCTGCGGCACCACACCCGACGCGGGCACCTCCCCCTGGGTCAGAACGTGGATCTGCTGCCCATCAACCAGGAGCTGAGCCAGGTTCACGCTGATCAAATCCGCATCGGGCAACGGTCGGGCTTTGTCCAGCGCATCGGCCACACGAGCGCCCTGATCAAGGGTGACCAGGCCCGGTTGTTCCACGGCCCCCACCACGGCAACCACAACCTGTCCCGGTAGTTCGTTGGCTTCGGCGGCGGTGCTCCACAGCGGTTCTGGGGCGTCGGTAGCTGCATCGGGGCTGCGCAGGCTGGACCAGCCGACAGCCAGGAGGCACACCGCAACCACGCACCCGACCGCAGCCGCCGCTGTCCGCGGGGCAATGCGCAATCGCGGCGTGGGGTAGGTGACCCGCATGAGCTCCTCTTCACCCGTTGGGCGGGTGAGCTCTTTGAGCCGGTCAACTGCGGTTGGTGGTGCCATGTCCGCCACGCTAATCGTCAGCGACTACGGCGAAAAGGACTCACGGCCAGGGGTGTGGATAACCGTAGTGACACGTCATCTAAACACGGTTTTATCCACAGAAACTGGAAAATCTGCCCACTGAAGTGGACAGACGTGGCTACTCCACCGTCGGGGTAGCAAAGAACACGGACAGGCCAAGCGCACCCTCACCCGTGTGCACCGTGACCACTTCACCTAGGGGGTAAATGCCCACGGTGGAACCTTCCGGCAGAGCTTCTTCCAGCATGCCCTTGAGCGTCTCAGCACCTTCCCGGTCCCCGGCGTACTGCACGGCTGCATAGCCCGGCATTCCGTCCGCACGCTTAACAACATGCTCGACGAGTTTGCTAAAGGCCTTCTTCTGCGTACGCGTCTTAATAGCCAGCTCCAGTTTGCCGTCGTGCACGCGCAGGATCGGCTTTGTGGCTAGCAGGGCTGCGGACAACACCGCGGTCGTAGCGGAGATACGGCCGGATTTACGGATGTCATCGAGTTGGGAAAGGTACAACCACGTCTCCGACAGGGCAAGCGCACCTTTCGCAGCATTCACGCAGCCATCCACATCCGCACCGGCGCGCGCAAACGATGCGGCAACGATGGCCGCGAAACCCAGGGACATACCCACGGCGGAGGTGTCTACGACGCGCACGGTGTCGTCGAAAACTGCTGAAGCACTCACCGCAGCCGACCATGTGGCGGACAACCGCTTGGACAAGTGGAGTACAACAATGCCCTCATCGTTGCAGCGCTCCAGCTGGCGGGCGTACGCGGCAGCGAGCTCAATGGCACTCAACCCCGAGGTCCCCTGGGCCTCGCTTTTCTTGCCATCCGCCTCATCAGTGTCATCGCGTGTGACGTGAAGGTCCAGGACAGTAATGTCCAGTTCCTCTGCGACGTGCGGCGGGATTCCAGCGGAGCTGTCGGTGACAATACGAATGGTCATGGCGCACCCAGCCCCTGATTCCATGCCTCGAGGTACCACTGGGTTTTGCCCGGCGTGCCTTCAAATGCGGGACGCGCCAAAAGCTGCGAGGTATTTGTGTTGTGCAGGCCCTTGAGCAGCGGGTATTGCGCCTCATCCAACTCAAGCAAGTTCGAGGTCAATGCCGAAATCGTGCCGCCGTGCGCAACGAAGAGCACGGCGTTGTCATCCCAGTCGTCGAAATCGCGCATCAGCTTATCGACGACCGGCCTCGCCCTCCTCGCCACATCCAACCGCGATTCCCCACCCGGTGGCGCCCAGGCCGGACTGTGGCGCCACGCCGCGCGCGCACCTGGGAACTCAGCGTCCACCTCCTGGTGGGTCATTCCCTGCCACGTACCCAAATGGGTTTCACGCAACCGCGGATCGAGTTCCACGTCCAAACGCAGTTCAGCGGCAATGATCTCCGCGGTCCGGCTGGCACGCCCCAAATCAGAGGAGATGATGCGGATAATCCCGTAATCTTTCGCCCATTGAGCAGCAGCGCGTGCCTGCGCGACCCCTGTCTCCGACAGCTCAGTATCGAGCTGCCCTTGCATACGACGGCCAGCGTTGTAGGTGGTCTGGCCGTGGCGCAGCATGATCAGTCGTCGCGTCATAGTGGTCATCCGTGGCTAGTCGTGTCTATTCGTCATCATTGCTGGGACCTTCACCCGCCAAAGGCAGGTCCTCGATGTTGTCCAGCGTGCGTACGTTGGCACCATCCGCACTCGTGGAAAATTCACCGGGGAGAACATACGGCTCTACGCCCTCCACCTCAATGCGCGGGCAGTCAGCGTAGAGGCGGTCTAGACCGTAAAATTCACGCTCGGCCTCGCGCTGAATGTGCACGACAAACAGGCCGTAGTCCAACAGGACCCAGCGGAATTCACGGTTTCCCTCACGGCGCTTTGGCTCAGCACCGGCCTTGGTCAACTGGTCTTCCACCTCTTCAACGATGGAGGCAACCTGGCGTTCATTATCAGCGGAGACAACCACGAAGATGTCGGTGATAGCCAAGACGTCAGAGACGTCGATCACGGCAATGTTGCTGCCAAGTTTCTCATCGGCAGCTTTAGCGGCGATGACGGCGAGGTCGCGGGCGGTGTCCGAAGCAGTCAAACTGGGGCAATCCTTTTCTTCAAAAACTTAAGGTTTAAGAGTTTCAACCGCCCTATACTCCCATGAAACACAGGGAATATGCCACTTATTGCCGGTACATGTTGTTTTTGGCGATGTACTGGACCACCCCATCCGGCACCAGGTACCACACGGGGCGACCGGCAGCGGCCCGCTCACGGCAGTTGGTGGAGGAGATCGCCATCGCCGGAATCTCAATCAAGTGGGTACGTTCTTGGTGCTCCACGGGCAGCATGTCTTCAGCGAGTTCATAACCCGGCCGGGTGACACCCACGAACTCCGCCAGCTCAAACATGGCTTCCCAGTCATGCCACGACATGATGGAGGCCAGTGCATCCGCACCGGTGATGAAGAACAGCTCGTCCTTCGGGTATTTTTTCCGCATGTCCCGGAGCGTGTCCACGGTGTAGGTGGCGCCCGGGCGGTCAATGTCTACGCGGGAGACATTGAAGCGGGGGTTGGAGGCGGTAGC
Source organism: Corynebacterium sp. MSK041 (assembly GCF_030232265.1). Taxonomy (GTDB): domain Bacteria; phylum Actinomycetota; class Actinomycetes; order Mycobacteriales; family Mycobacteriaceae; genus Corynebacterium. The sequence goes on along the minus strand of NZ_JASPJK010000001.1, from coordinate 15,366 downwards.
AATCACCGTCATCAAATAGCGGTCTTCCGCATCCGAGACCTTCTTCCCCGCTTTCTGCCACGGCTGGCCCGTGGGAACAAAAACCACTTCATCCAGCTGGAAAATATCCGCTACTTCACTCGCGGCAACGAGGTGACCATTGTGGATGGGATCAAAAGTGCCACCCATGATGCCAATGCGACGGGGAGCGTAGTCAGACATGGCAGATTGATCAGACATAGGTTCAAGCCCTAGTGGTTCCCCAGATGATCACCCGGCTGGAAGTACACCATCAACCGGCCTGTGGGGAACTGGTGGCGAAAGACTGCAGCGGCGGCAGCTACAGCTCCCGCAATGATCAGCAGTGGTGCGACCCAGGCGATCACGTTCCCAGCGGTCGTCGTTGAGGAGCCATCCGGCTTAGAGTTTGATCCTGGCTCAGGCTTTTGCGGGTCCTCTGCCCCACGGTCTGGGGGAGGAACCGGTAGATCCGGAATCTTGTCTACTCTCACATAGACACCGTTCATCAATACCCAAACCGCGCCACCCTTTTCGAACGCAGGCGGGCGCTCAACAGCATTCCAATCGCTTTCTGCGTTCACGTTAGTTTCCGTCTGCGCGCTGGCAACAGGTGTCACAGGTAGAAGCCCAAGCGTGGTTGCGAATGCTACTGCTGCAACAGCAACCGTCTTTATAGGGCGCATGACCTTTCCTTTACGTTCAAGTTGGCGGTGTAGTTAGCCCACAACTCCAGCAAGTCGTGGACATTGCAACTAATGCCTCAATTACCGCTCATCATACTCACTCAATGTACGTATGACACATTGAGTGACCACGCACACACCATCATGGACGGGTCTGTCCCGTACCTTCAAGAATCCACTTCGTACTGGTCAATTCCGGCAGCGCCATCGGGCCACGTGCATGCAGTTTCTGGGTGGAAATACCAATCTCCGCACCCATCCCGTACTGCTCACCATCGGTGAATGCCGTCGATGCATTGAGCACCACCGCCGCTGCATCCACACGGTCCGCGAACTCCTGCAAGGTGTACGCATTGAGCGAGGCAATCGCCTCCGTGTGCCCCGACGAGTAGCGCGCGATGTGCGCGATCGCCCCGTCCACGCCATCGACGATGTCTACAGCGATGTCCATGGAGAGATACTCATCAGACCAGTCAGCTTCGGTTGCGGCCTCCACGTTCTGCGCGCCAATCGCAGCAAGCTTATCGACGTCCCCGTGCACCCTCACCCCAACCCCCTGCAGCGTCTCCACCACGCGGAGCTGATCTGCGACGTCCAATCCGGCGTCGATAAGCGCGGTCTCCGTTGCATTGCACACCGAGCAGCGGCGGGTCTTGCCATTGAGGAGCATCTCAATCGCGGAATCCAGCTCCGCATCCCGGTCAATGTAGAAGTGGCAGTTACCCGTGCCGGTTTCGATGGCGGGGACGGTGGCGCCGGTCACGACTGCGTCGATAAGCCGTGCAGAACCACGAGGGATGACCACGTCGACGAGACCGCGCGCGGTGATGAGATCCTGCACGGAATCATGCGTCTCACACGGCAAGAGCTGAACAACTTCACGTGGCAGACCATGCGCCGCGACCACATCCTGGAGGATGTCCACGAGCTGCGCATTCGAGTGGCGCGCCGACTTGGAGCCACGCAGCAACGCCACGTTGCCGGATTTCAGGGCGAGGCCAAACGCATCAACCGTGACATTCGGGCGCGCCTCATAAACCATGCCCATCACGCCCAAGGGGACGCGGACCTGCTTCATCTTGATGCCATTCGGCATCACCGAACCACGCAGCACCTCCCCCACCGGGTCCTCGAGCGACGCCACCTGACGCAACCCCCCAGCAATCCCCTCCACGCGACCAGCGTCGAGCGCCAACCGGTCAATGAGGGAGTCGGACAGCCCCGCCTCACGCCCAGCAGCAATATCGCGCTCGTTCGCCGCGATGATTTCGTCCGTGCGCGCCACCAGCTCCTTGGCGGCGGCGAGAAGCACCTCATTCTTCGCCGACGTTGACAGCGTGGCCACCACCGGAGCCACGTCCTTGGCTACGTGCGCCTTGGCCAGAACCTCAGCGCGCTCTTCCTCACGGTCAGTGGCACGTGTTGCGTCAGTCATGAGGCCCGATCCTAGCGCCTAATACCCCTGCTCCACATCAACTTCGGTGGGCATTGCTTCCCCGCGCTGCAACGCCTCCCAATTTCGCAGGGTCAATCCACCGATGCGCTGCTTGCCAAAGCGCGGGGTGCCGGCCGTATGCGGTGTCATCAAACACCTGTCACAGTCCCACAACGGGTGATCGGCCGGTAGTGGCTCCGGGTCGGTCACATCCAACGCCGCACCCGCAATCGTGCCGTTGTTGAGTGCCTCCACCAGGTCGTCCGTGACCACCAATGGTCCGCGGGCCACATTGACCAGTACCGCGGTCTCCTTCATCTGCGCAAGCACATCCGCATTGACCAAACCGCGGGTGGATTCTGTCAGCGGGGCAAGCAGCACCACCACGTCCGCGCGGCCCCAGACGTTTTTGGACTCGATGTCCGCCATCGGGACTGTCTCATCCGCACCCTCCACTGGGCGGCCAGAACGGTTCACCGCGATCGTGTGCACGCCAAACGGGGCCATATAGGACAGCAGTTTCTTCCCAATTCCCCCTGCCCCCACAATCGCCACCGTCTTATCCTCCACCAGGTACTGCGTCTCATGCGCAATATCCCGCGTCGTCGACCCATCCCGCGTTACACGCCGGTACTGGTGCAACGCCCCCAACAAGAGGGCGAGGGTGGACTCGGCCACGTTGTCGTCGTAAAGCCCAGCAGCATTTGCCCACCGCAGACCTGAACGCTTGAGAATTCCGGCCTCAGCGAGTGCATCAATGCCCGCCCACGCGAACTGGACAAACTGCACTGACTCCGGAACCTCTTCCGGGAAGTCCTCTGCCCCACCGTGATAGATGAGCACATCCGGGTTCCCCTCAAGGGTCACATGTTCGTGCCCTTCCGCTTCCAATTCAGCGACGGTCTGGGTCCAGGGCCTTGGCAAAATTGCAAACTTCATGCCTTAGAGCCTAGAGGCATAATTGGACAAGTAGTCCGCGTGCACCACCGAACGACGCTGATGAGCCGGCAGCTCGTCCGTATGTTTGCCCAGCATGCCCGCCAATTCCGCTGAGCCGTAGGCAGTTTCTCCGCGGCCGATCGCTTGCCCATTCGGCCCCAGAATCTCCACGATATCCCCGGCGTGGAAGTCGCCCTCAGTATCCGTGATGCCCACCGCTAGAAGCGAGGTCCCGCCGCGCGTCACAGCCTGCACGGCACCTTCGTCGAGATACAGCGTGCCTTCTGCATCCGCCGCATACAGCGCCCAGAACTTCCACGCCGACAGCTTCGACTCCGGGCGCGTATGAAAGACGGTGCCCACCTGGGCATCCCCCAGCGCGTCCTCGATTTTCTCCGCCGACGTCAACAACACCGGCACACCACCACGAGTAGCCAAACGTGCCGCCGACACCTTCGAGGCCATACCACCGGTGCCAAAGCGCCCGCCATCGCCCGCGACGACCCCCTCCAAGTCCTTGCCACTACGCACCTCATCCACGAAGCGTGCGCCCGGGTCCGCCGGGTTCCGGTCGTACAAGCCATCCACATCAGACAGCAAAATCAGAGCATCAGCAGAAATAAGCGTGGCGACGATCGCCGACAACCTATCGTTATCCCCAAACCTCATCTCCGTGGTGGCCACCGTGTCATTCTCATTGACAATCGGGACCGAGCCCATCTGCCGCAACCGATCAATAGTGCGCTGTGCATTCCGGGCGCGCTCACGCACACCCGCATCAGACTGCGTCAACAACACCTGCCCAATCGCACGCCCATACCGGGCAAAAGACTGCCCCCAGGACTGCGCCAGGTGAATCTGGCCGACTGCGGCGGCCGCCTGCTTCGTGGCCAAGTCCTTTGGCCTGGCCTTAAGCCCCAAGGGCGCCATCCCCGCAGCAATAGCACCGGAAGACACCACGATCACGTCGCTGCCGCGCCCCATCCGCGCTTCCAACGCATCCACGATGCGGTCAATCTTGTCCTGCGACACCGCCGAGGATTCATCCACCAACGAACTCGTGCCCAGCTTGACCACAATCCGCTTCGCGCCCGCGATCTGTTCCCGAAGATCCATGCCTTATCCCTGCCAACGTTCGCGGTCGGCTTCCGTGCGATTGAGGAGGTCGTCGCCGAAATCGTATTCGTCGATAAGCCCCCTGCGCGCTTGCGACGCACGCTTGCGCTCCGCCGCGGACATACGATCCGTGCCCCCCAGACGCGCATCCTGGCCGCGACCCGCTGCCGTCGGGTCCCCGCCTATCGACGGCTCCCAATCAAACGAAATCTCCCCAATCGTCACGGTATCGCCCTCATGCGCGCCCAGCTTACGCAGCTGATCCTCCACGCCAGCCTTATTGAGGCGGTCGGAGAGATAACCCACCGCCTCATCATTTTCAAAGTCCGTCTGGCGGATCCACCGCTCCGCCTTCTCTCCCACGACCAACCAGCCGCCGGGGTAGTCCGGATCCGGTATCACACTGACATCATCCCCACGATCCACTGCCTTTGGCCGAATAACCTGGCGCTCCGTCTGTTCCTTGACCTTCGGGCGAGCCTTACGAGCAGCCTTCACCACATCCCATAACGCCCACTTCAGCTCATCCAAGCCCGCACGGGTAGCGGTAGAAATCATGAAAATCGGCCAACCGAAGCGCTCCCTCAGGTCAGCTTCGAGGAACTCCGCCAGCTCCTTCGCCTCGGGAACGTCCACCTTGTTCAGCACAATAATCCGGGGGCGCTCACGCAGATCACCCAAACCGGTCTCATCCGCCTCGAGCTGCTCCGCGTAGGAATCCAGCTCCGCCTCCAAGGCCTCAATGTCCGACTGCGGGTCGCGGCCCGGCTCCATCGTCGCGCAATCCACCACGTGGACCAGCACAGCGGTGCGCTCAATATGCCGCAAAAAGTCCAGGCCGAGGCCCTTGCCCTGGCTCGCACCCGGGATCAGGCCAGGCACATCAGCGATAGTGAACGTGTCATGGCCCACGTCCACCACACCAAGATTCGGCTGCAGGGTAGTGAACGGATAGTCCGCGATCTTCGGCTTCGCTGCCGAGAGAACCGAGATGAGCGAAGACTTACCCGCCGACGGGAAGCCCACCAACCCCACGTCTGCCATGGACTTCAGCTCAAGGATCAGGTCATGCGCCTGACCAGCCTCGCCCTTCAGCGCGAAGCCGGGGGCCTTGCGCTTCGCTGTGGCCAGCGCCGCGTTGCCGAGGCCACCGAAGCCACCCTCAGCCGCGATAAAACGGGTGCCAGGTACGACCAGGTCAGCCAGGATCTCCCCATCCGCACTGCGCACCACTGTGCCGACGGGAACCTCCACCACTAGGTCCTCACCGCGCGCACCATTCCTGTGGTCACCTTCACCATTACCGCCGCGCTTCGCCTTCAAGTGCGGGCGGTACTGGAAGTCCAACAGCGTGTGCACCTGGGGTGAGACCACCAAGATGATGTCTCCACCGTGCCCACCGTTTCCCCCATCAGGGCCGCCCAACGGCTTGAACTTTTCACGGTGCACAGAGACACAGCCGTGGCCACCATCGCCGGCCTGCAAATGCAAGACAGCCTGATCAACGAACTGAGCCATGGTGGGTCTCCTCTCCTAGGGGTTCAGCGGTCGGGATCCGAACGGGTGGGGTTTAAACACGAAACTACCGGCGCCGGTGTAAAAAATGACACCCGGTCCTCGGGCCGAAAATAAACCTGCTGGTCAGGGATTTCTATCTCAGGGTAGTTACCGGGGAAATGTAAAATTTTACACAGCTTCCAGCCGGCAAAGGGCCACCCACGCCCCACCCACGCAAAAACGCGCCGGCAACCCCCACCCGGGGATCGCGGCGCGCTCTTCAAGCATGGCCGTGGGACTCAAGCGCCCCACGCTGGCTTACGCGGTAGCGGTCTTCTCCTCGACCACTGCGTCATCGACCAAGCCTGCCTCGTTAGCAGCCTCGATGACCTCGGAAGCGACGCCCTCGCCGTCAGCGGGGACGATGTTGACAATGCGACGCTTCTTCTTGATGCCGAACTGGACGGAGCCAGCTGCGAGCGCGAAGAGCGTGTCGTCGCCGCCACGGCCGACGTTGTCGCCCGGGTGGAACTTGGTGCCGCGCTGGCGAACGAGGATCTCGCCTGCCTTGACCTGCTGGCCGCCGAAGCGCTTCACACCGAGGCGCTTGGACTCAGAGTCGCGGCCGTTCGAGGTGCTGGATGCACCCTTCTTGGTTGCCATTGTGGTTCCTCTCTAAACGTCTCGGGTTACTTGATGCCGGTGATCTTGATGGTGGTCAGCTGCTGACGGTGGCCCTGACGCTTCTTGTAACCGGTCTTGTTCTTGTACTTCATGATGTTGATCTTCGGACCCTTGCCGTGCTCAACGATCTCAGCGGAAACGTTGACCTTGGCCAGGTCGTCGGAGGTGGCGGTTACCTTGGCACCGTCGACAAGCAGAACAGGGGTGAGCGCCACAGAATCGCCAGCTTCACCCTCGATCTTCTCGACCCGAACGAGGTCGCCTTCGGCAACCTTGTACTGCTTTCCGCCGGTCTTGACGATTGCGTACATAGCGGGTTACCCCTTTCTTCTTCTCGCACGGCGCCGGCATGCCACGGCACCACTGTCTACATTCTTGATTGTGTTTTGGGTTATTAACGGCAGCCTCGCCCGCATGCTTAATCACGAAAGGCGCGCCCCAAAACAGCGACTGTCAAAGATTACACCGGCGCCCCCGCAAAGACCAAACTGCTCTTATGCGTGAGCGCCGTGTGTCCGTTTCTAGGTGGTGCGCCTTCGCGTCGCGCGTCGTCGTCCGCGGGCGGGGGTGCGTGGCGCGGTCTCCTTCACCTCTTGCTGTTGCGTGGGCTCAGGTGTTCTTTGCACGCTTGTCGACGCCCTCCTCGTCGCACGCCTCCTCCCCCGACTGCCAGTACTACGGACAACGGGCGTCTTCTCTTCCGGAGCGGTCTCAACTGGCTTCTCGGCCGGTTCGGGCTTACCAGCGGGGGTTGTTTTATCGAAGTCTTCCCGGCGCGGACGGTGGTCAGACTTGGAGTTGCCGCGGGTCTTGCGCTTGCGGCGTGGGGAGTTCTCGAATTCTTCCAGTGCTTCTTCGTAGGTTTGAGAAGTGGTCTGGGCAGCTTCCGGCACGGAGGCCTGCTGCTCCTTCTGCTGCCCCTCAGCGCGACCACGTCCACGACCGCTGCCACGGCGTCCACGACGGCGGGAGGAGCGGCGCTTGGGCTGCTCGACCGCGGAGTCGGTAGTGCCCTCAGCAGACACCACTGCATCGGCGAGGTCTTCGATGCTGGAGGATTCCTTGGTCTCCTCAACCTCATCGTGCGAATCTTCGTGCGCATTCATTGCCAGTGCGGTTGGGTGGCTGCCAGGATCCTGGGCCGGCTTACGGCGACGAGAGGAACGGCTACGGCCATGTTCCGAGCCAGAAGAGTCGGAGGGGTGGGTGGAGTCGGTGACGGGGTCGTCGGTAAGCACGATGCCCCGACCATCGCAGTGCTCGCACTTAGTGGAGAACGTTTCCACGAGCCCCGTACCCAACCGCTTGCGCGTGAGCTGGACGAGGCCGAGCGAGGTGACCTCGGAGACCTGGTGGCGGGTGCGATCGCGACCGAGGGCTTCCTTGAGGCGGCGGAGGACGAGCTCCTGGTTTTCGGGGAGGATCATGTCGATGAAGTCGATGATGATCATGCCGCCGATGTCACGCAGGCGCAGTTGACGCACGATTTCTTCCGCGGCCTCCATGTTGTTGGAGGTCACCGTCTCCTCCAGCGAACCGCCAGAGCCCGTGAACTTGCCGGTGTTGACGTCAATGACGGTCATGGCTTCCGTACGGTCGATGACCAAAGTGCCACCAGACGGCAGCCAGACGGTGCGGGACAGGGCCTTCTGAATCTGCTCGTCGATGCGGTAAACCTCGAAGGCGTCCTTGCCGTCGTGCTCGCTGCGGTCGAACTTCTCCACACGGTCCAGCAGGTCCGGCGCGACAGACTGAACGTAATTATGCACGACGTTCCAGGACTTCTTGCCATCAACAACGAGGGCATCGAAGTCCTCATTGAACAAGTCACGCACGACCTTCACCAGGAGCTTCGGCTCCTCATACAGAGTGACTGGCTTCGCACCCGGGGAGTTCTTTTCCTTCTCCGCCTGCTCCTGGATGGCCTCCCACTGGGTGTGCAAGCGCTCAACATCGGCGCCGATGGCTTCCTCCGATGCGCCTTCCGCAGCGGTACGAATGATCGCGCCACCCTTACCCGGCACCACCTTGGCCAGGATGTCCTTGAGGCGCTTGCGCTCCGGGGCGGGCAGCTTGCGAGAAATGCCAGCGCTGCGACCACCCGGGACGTACACGAGGAAGCGGCCCGCAAGCGAAATCTGGGTGGTCAGGCGGGCACCCTTGTGTCCTACCGGATCCTTGGTCACCTGAACCAGCACCTGGTCGCCGGACTTCAGCGCCTGCTCAATGCGGCGGGAACGACCGCCCAGGCCAGCAGACTTCCAGTCCACCTCACCGGCGTACAGCACACCATTACGGCCCTGCCCGATGTCAATGAACGCGGCTTCCATGCTCGGCAGCACGTTTTGCACACGGCCGAGGTAGATGTTGCCAATCATGGAGGCACTCTCGTCCGAATCCACGAAGTGCTCGACCAGCAGGCCATCCTCTAGAACGCCGACCTGCGTCAGCTTGCCCGGACCATCATGGCGCGCACGTTCGCGCACAACCATGGTGCGTTCCACGGACTCGCGTCGCGCCAAAAACTCAGCCTGCGAGACAACGCGGGAACGCTTGCGTTCCTCCTCACGCCGCTCCGTGCGACGGCGACGCTGCGCCTCCAAGCGCGAAGAGCCCTTGATCGCCTTGGGTTCCTGAATCTGCTCCTCAGCAGGTTCTTGCTTTGCTTCTTGCTTTTCGACGCTCTCCTTCGCCCCACTGCCCGACCGCCGCACACGCCTGCGGGATGCACTCGGAGCCTTGAAGACCGGCGCGTACACCTCGGTGGCTTCTTCTACCTCCGCGGCGTGCGCTTCAACTTCGGCAGCTTCTTCAGCAGAGATCTCCTCGACGAGATCCTCAACGTCGATGGGTGCATCTTCAGAGTCTTCAGCCATGGTCTGCTCGAGATCCGCCTCGACCTTTTCCGTGATCTGATTGATCTCGTTTTCCACGTCCTTGCGCACGCGGTGGCGGATCTTCTCATCCGCCTCCTTCTCAGCGCTCTTCGTGTCAGCGCTGTCCTGCTGTGCAGAGGGGGTGGCAGGAGCCTGCTCCAGTGCATCCAGAAGTTGCTCGATTTCTGCACGCGTCAGCGTGGACTGCGCCACCTTGACCAGGCCCAGATCGCTCAGCGCAATGATCAGTTCTTTCGACTGCATCCCCAGAGTCTTCGCCAACGCGAACACGCGAGTCTTGTCCTGAATCTGGGAACGGTCCATCAACTGCTTTGAAGCAGCAGACTGCCTTGAAGCAGCAGGCTGCTTCAAAGATTTCTTTACAGCCTTCTTGGCCGTCTTCTTCGCAGTTTTCTTCGCGGCTTTCTTCGCAGCAGTGGACTGCTTCGAAGCCCGACGACGTGGCTTGTCGGGGGTTGCAATGTCGTCCTTATCCGACACGGAAATCTCCTATTCAATTGACCGTGCAGGACCCGTCCACGTTCACCAGCCGGGCGCTGGTGAAAAGAAATCCACCGCCGCCGCACAGCTGCGTGTCCACGCCCGCACGGTAGTACGAGTGTGTAAAAGCTTGACACCTATTGTGGCATAGCTTGTGCGGGGACGGTGGGAACGTCGATAAGCAAAGAGGGCTTAAGCCTGGAAACCGTGCCCAACAACCCACGTGCGGGAGACCGCATGGCGCGTCTGCGCGGCGGGATCCTCCACGTTCGAGACACGGTAGAAATCCATGGTCACACGGTCCTTCTGCACGCGTGCGACACCGAAACCGTGGGAATCAAAGTCAACGTGGTTGACCCACGGGTTAGCCGAGTACATGACACCTTCGACGAGGTGCGAGATCGGGTTGTCCTCCGGGGCGTAGGTCTTGGTATAGGTGGTCACGATCTCGTCCACATTCGGCGCCGAGATGGAGGTGCACACCATCTCCGCCCCGTTGTGCTGCACGGAATGCGCCCACTCGGAGTGGATATCACCCGTCAAGAACAGGGTGTGCGGTGTGGTCCCCTTCAGCAGGTTGGACAAACGTGCACGCTCCGCGCGGTGGCACGCTGCATGCCAGAGCTAACGATGTTGGTGAACTCCCTATCCGTCGCAATTTCCCACTGCACATCCACATCAGCCCCGAGCCCCGAACCTGGCACTGCCTCCGGCGACACGGTGACACGAGTCCAAATAATCACCGAATTCGGAATCGGATCCCCCGAAGCCACACCGTGCATAAACGCGGCATACGGTGCCGGTGCCGGCTCTTGTGGCAAACGCGCAGAAGACAATGCCGACGAAGTAGAGGACAGCTGCGCCCGCGCGGGGACAGCCTGCGAGATTGCTGCCCCAGCAGCAACAGCAGCGGAGCCGGTGAGGGAACGGCGGCGAGGGAGATTCTTAGACATGCGCGTAAGTATTAGCCCTGCTAGCAGGCCCTGCAACCGGAAATGAGTTTTAGTTCAAAATTTCTTTTTTATGTCATGTTTGCGTAACCGAACAATAAAAATGTCCCCACCAGTTGGTGGGGACTGAAGCGTTATGGCGTGCTCCTAGAGGTTCGGGAACCAGATGGCAATCTCACGCTCAGCGGACTCTGGGGAATCCGAACCGTGAACGACATTCTCGCCGACGCTCAGAGCGAAGTCACCGCGAATGGTGCCAGGCGTTGCTGCCTCGACCGGGTGGGTGCCACCAGCCAGCTGACGCCACGCGGCGATAGCGGACTCGCCCTCAACGATGCCAGCCACCAACGGTGCGGAGGTGATGAAGTCAACGAGCTCACCGAAGAACGGCTTGTCCTTGTGTTCCTCGTAGTGCTTCTCAGCGGTTGCGCGATCAGCGGTGCGCAGATCCATCTCAACGAGCTTCAGGCCCTTGCGCTCGATGCGGGAAATGATCTCTCCCACGTGGCCGTTCTTAACGCCGTCCGGCTTAATCAGAATCAGTGTACGTTCAGTCATATTTCCAACCTTAGCGCCTAGAGCTCCCTCACGACGGTCGCGGCCTCGCCATAGCTCACATTCCGGAACCACAACTGGATCTGACGCGCCGCCTTATCCACGTCACCGTCCGCTTTCATCTCTTCGATGACCCCGCGCTGCTCCTCATCTAATTCAATGGGAGCGCTCTCCATCGAGGCATAATTCTTCGCCAGCCACAGAACCAAACCCACGGCAGCTAAGGCAACCGCGGCAATGTTGATCACACGAGGAAAATCCAGGTACACACCAGCGATAGCCACGATCGAGCCAAGCGCCGCAACGATGAGGTAAAGGGCTTTCATGCTGTCTCACATTAGTAGAGGTGACCAAATTCTTCACAGCTCCTGCTCAGTGAATTCCAGAGCGAAACTTAAGCCGAAACTTAAGCTAGGACCGCGCCTTTAGCCCAGGGCGCACGTTCAGGGAAAAGAGTGCGAGCAATCCCACAAAAATCGCCTCGCTTTCATTTGTAAACACCTGCGACATAAGTCACAATTGAAGGCGTTATGGTTTTGCTCCACATTCACGGGGTGAGACCTCCCCGGAATCCAAGAAAGAGGAACTCATGGCTGACAACCCAGTCCACGAACTGCTCGACCCGAAGACCGACTACTACCAGGTATTCGCCGATGTTGAAGGTGAGGACCTGGAGTGGTGGAAGAAGGCCCGCGAGTTCGGTGAATTCGCCCGCCCCTACATCAACAAGGGTTGGGAGACTGCCGAGTACCAGATCCCGGTCGTCGCAGAAGCGGGTAAGCGTGGCCTGTTCCGTGATGGCATCGACATCGAGGGGGAGCCGCACATGTCCGTGCGCGCTGCCCGCCTGATGGCTTTCGAGTACGCACGTACGGATGCCTCCATGGGCACCGCATTCGGCGTTCAGGCTGGCCTGGCTATGCAATCCATTGCCATGTGTGGCTCCGAGGAGCAGAAGGCAAAGTACCTCAAGCCGATGTGTCACCTGGAAATCCGTGGCGCATTCGCGCTGACCGAGCCGGACCACGGCTCTGACTCCATCGCCCTGGAGACCACCGCTGAGAAGGACGGCGACGAATGGGTCATCAACGGTGAGAAGAAGTGGATCGGCCACGGCTCCGTCGGCCACATCGCCATCGTCTGGGCACGCGACACCGCTGACGGTCAGGTCAAGGGCTTCATCGTGGACCAGGACCAGGAGGGCTATGAGGCGGAGACGATCGTCGGCAAGGCATCCCTGCGCGGCATCCCGCAGGCACACATCAAGCTGAACAACGTGCGCGTTTCCGATGACCGCCGTCTGCCCGGCGCAAACTCCTTCCGCGACTGCGCAAAGGTGCTGGCCGGCACCCGCGTGTCCGTCGCATGGGCATCCCTCGGTCTTGCAACCGACTGCTACGAGAAGGCGCTCGACTACGCACAGCGCCGCGTCCAGTTCGGCCGCCCTCTAGTGAAGAACCAGATCATCCAGCAGCGCCTCGCGGACATGCTGCAGGACCTGACCTCCATCTTCCTGTACTGCCGTCGCCTCCTCGAGCTCGAGGAGTCCGGCCAGCTCACCGAGCAGCAGGCAGCTCTGGCAAAGGTCCACTGCACCCGTGCAGCACGCAAGATCTCCGCTGACGCACGCGACATGTTCGGCGGTGTGGGCATCCTCCTGGAGAACGACGTGGCACGCCACCACGCCGACATCGAGGCACTGCACACCTACGAAGGCACGGACACCATGCAGTCACTCATCGTGGGCAAGTCCATCACCGGCGTCGGCGCATTCGCAGGTTAGTCGCCATGGCAGATCAGAATGTAGATGGGGTTGCAGCTCTGCTGAACCCGAAGACGGACTACTACCAGGTCTTCGCCGATGTTGACGGTGAGGACCTGGAGTGGTGGAAGAAGGCCCGCGAGTTCATGGAATTCGCCCGCCCCTCTATCAACGAGGCGTGGGAGAAGGCCGAGTACAACATCCCTGGTGTTGAGGAAGCAGCACGCCGTGGCCTTGTCACCGACGGCATTTCCATCGATGGCCAGCCCGGTATTTCCATTCGTGCAAACCGCCTGATCCAGATGGAGTTCGCACGTACGGACGCGTCGACGGCCACCGCACACATCGTGCAGTCTGGCCTGGCCATGCGCTCGATCGACATGTGCGGCTCTGAGGAGCAGAAGGCCAAGTACCTGGGCCCGATGTCCCGCATGGAGATCCGCGGTGCGTTCGCGCTGACCGAGCCAGATCACGGTTCCGATTCCATCGGCCTGGAAACCTCGGCTCGCCGCGAAGGCGATGAGTGGGTCATCAACGGTGAGAAGAAGTGGATCGGCCACGGTTCCGTCGGCCACATCACCATCGTCTGGGCACGTGATGAGGAAGACGGTGAAGTCAAGGGCTTCATCGTTGACCAAGACCAGGAGGGGTACTCGGCGGAAACGATCGTCGGTAAGGCATCCCTGCGCGGCATCCCGCAAGCGCACATCAAGCTTAACGACGTCCGCGTGTCCGACGACCGCCGCCTTCCCAACTCCCACTCCTTCCGCGACACCGCGAAGGTGCTCACCGGCACCCGCATCGCAGTGGCGTGGGTGGCACTCGGCATGGCGATTGACTGCTACGAGAAGGCGCTTGACTACGCCCAGCGCCGCGTCCAGTTCGGCCGCCCGCTGGTGAAGAACCAGATCATCCAGCAGCGCCTAGCTGACATGTTGCAGGAAGTCACCTCCATGGCGCTGTACTGCCGTCGCCTTCTCGAACTTGAGGAAGCCGGCGAACTCAACGAGAAGCAGGCAGCCCTAGCCAAGGTGCACAACACCCGCGGCGCCCGCAAGGTGTCCGCCGACGCACGCGACATGTTCGGCGGCGTAGGCATCCTGCTGGAGAACGACGTGGCACGCCACCACGCCGACATCGAATCCCTGCACACCTACGAGGGCACTGACACAATGCAGTCCCTCATCGTGGGCAAATCGATCACCGGCGTGAGCGCCTACCGCTCATAGCACTGCTAACACCGGGCCTGGCAACGTGCTGGGCCCGGTTTCTTGTGCCCGAACAGTTCGGGGGCATCCCCTATTCTTTTAACTGTTGTCTGTAGCGAGGTGCGCGTACACCGCCACGTCGTTGTATGTGCCACGCAGTAACTCAGCATGCCTGCTAATTCCTTCGAAACTGAAGCCTGCAAGCTGCGCAACTCGACGCGAAGCATGGTTGTCTACCGCAGCGCGAAGTTCGACACGGTGAGTGCCTTCCTCGTGCGCTCTCTGCGTCACGATACGGACCGCCTGTGTCATGACGCCACGCCCCCGCGCCCACGGTGCGGTTGTATATCCGAGCCCAGCGACATGCCCCGAAGTGTGCCTTAGCTCAACGTTGCCGGCGTAGCGCCCCTCGAGCACGATTGCGAAGCGCCTCACCCCTGCGGGCGGCGCAGACAGAAACGCACGCAGATGGTCTTCCGTATACGGATCGGGAACATGAGTGAAGCGCACCGTCTGTTCATCTTTGACTGACTTCAAGACGTCTTCTTCAACGTTAGGTATCTGCGTGACTTGGCCCCAAGGCACAATCTTCATGGGTAGCAACGGTAGCAAAATGAAGGTAATCAGGACGAGGGTAGCAATCGGTCTCGGGAGCGAACGTGGGCTGGGCTCTAAGTTCTACGGCATTAGCACCCACGCCCTCAGCCCTCACGCTGGTTAATCCTTTTTGACCGCCGAGACCTAGTGCATTGATGGGCCGGTTTGACTATCGCGCGGCGCAGCGCTTCGCGACCTGCGGTTATGCCGTGCGTGATTCGTCATCGTCAAACCAACTCTTTTTGGGCACACCAAATGGCCGGACATGCCGGCTACTTGGTGGGTTACCGCCCGTAGAGCAGTGTCATTGCTCCAAAGGGGTGGACGGTATTCGGGACGATGTGTCCGCGGGGTGATCTCCACATTGGTGCGCCCCGGATGTTGTCCACCCGGCCGTGGTAGCTGCGTTCTGGGTCATCATCGTTGGTGCGGTTGTGATACCGGCACAACATGGCCAGGTTATCCATGTTGGTTAGCCCACCCTGTGACCAGGCTTTGATGTGGTGGACCTGACAGTTATCCGCCGCATGCCGACAATCCGGTACCGGACACATTGGTGACAA
>NZ_JASPJK010000019.1 GCF_030232265.1 Corynebacterium sp. MSK041 | reverse complement strand
GCCGGACGCTCCTAAATCCACACGAAATGTCCCTTAGTGCGACACGCCGCAAATCCACACGAAATGTCCCTTAAGCCCCCAACTGTCGTTTGGAAGAATGCAGAACACCCCTCCGAATCGCTTCGGAAGGGTGTTGGGCCGTGCCCGGAGGGGGACTTGAACCCCCACGTCCGTTAATAGGACACTAGCACCTCAAGCTAGCGCGTCTGCCATTCCGCCACCCGGGCTTTGGGTGTTGTCAGCCTTGGAGGCTGGGCACTCGTAGAACTATAGGACGTTGCGCATGAGTCCGCCAAATCGGCATTACAAACTATGAATCCTGCGAGTGTTATTTGCTCAATTCGTAGCCAGTGAGTCAGTTCATCGGTACAAAGGAACCATGACTGCTTCATATGTATCTGATCGTTTCCCAGGCCCTGACCCGTATGCGCCGCTCGTCGACGTGCCGGCGTTCCCCGTCTCCTCATCTGATTTGGTGGAAGGGGAGCAGCTTCCCGTCGCCCAGCGGGGTGATGACGGTGTCTCCCCGCAGTTGTCGTGGTCTGATCTTCCGGAAGGAACGAAGAGTATTGCTGTCACGTGTTTTGACCCGGATGCACCGACCGCTTCGGGTTTCTGGCACTGGGCTGCGTATAACATTCCCGTTGATGTTACGGAGCTTCCAGCTGATGCCGGATCCAAGGATGGTCTCGGCGTGGGTGCCGTTGTGTTGACCGGTTGCTCCGGTATCAAGGGGTACTACGGCTCTAATCCGCCTGCAGGCCACGGCCCGCATCGTTACTTGTTTGCGGTGCACGCTGTGGATACGGTCCTGCCTGCTGATGGTATTGCCAACCCGACACAGCTTGGTTTCAACCTGAATTTCCATTCGCTCGGTCGCGCGATTATCTGGGGTTGGGACGAAAACTAGGCAAACGCGGCATCAACCTGACCGTGTTGTGGTGCCTCGCCAGGTAGTATCTGCACAATGGTTCCGATTCAGATGCGTGCTGGCGGGGCATTTATCGCCCTTGCCGTAGTTTTGGTGATTTTGACAGTTATCGCATTCTTCACAGGTAACGCCTTGTTCACATTCACTCCGGCAACGGTGTTGATCTGTATCGCTGCGCTGCTCTTTGGTGCATTCGTGGTTATCTCACCTGATGGCAAAGGCACCCGCACCCGCTTTGTCGCGCAGTTGGCGGCGACCGTGATGATTATCGTGTCGCTGTTCATTCCGGACACGGCGCTGTTTGTCACACAGACTTATTGGTTGGTGCTGTGGGCAGGTGCAGCGGTGCTGTGCGCGCTGGTGTTGCGTCGTTCCATCGCCCAATAGTGGGTCCTAGCCCAGTACTGGTTAGGCTAGTTCTTCCATGCCAAGCCGCTTCCCACGGCTTCGCTGATGCTTGACAGCCCGTGTGCTCGGACTTGGTTGGCCAAGCCGCGGTGGATGCCGCTGATCCATCCGATGCCGCCGTAAATAAACGGTGTGTATCCCTGCAAGAGGCTTGCACCATTGGTGATGCGTTCCCAGGCTTGCTGCGGTGTGGAGATGCCTCCCACGCTGATGAGCACAATCTGGTTGCCCACACGGGTATGCAGGCGCTTGAGTACGTCCAATGAACGGGCCTGGACAGGGGCGCCAGAGATGCCACCAGCGCCCATGGCTTTGACCTCAGCGGGATCGGTTTTCAGGCCGTCCCGGCTGATGGTGGTGTTCGTGGCCACGATGCCGTCGAGGCCAAGTTCAATGGCTAAGTCCGCTACGGCATCGATGTCCTCGTCGCTTAGATCGGGGGCGATCTTGACTAGAACGGGGGTGTCCGTGGCGTCCTTGACCGCGGACAGAATTGGACGCAGCTCTTCAATGGCTTGCAAATCGCGCAGACCAGGGGTGTTCGGGGAGGAGACATTGACCACCAAGTAGTCCGCGAGTGGGCCGAGCAGGCTTGCGCCGGAGCGGTAGTCGGCCACAGCGTCAGTAGCTGTTTTGTTCTTGCCAATGTTGATGCCCACCACGTTGCCGGGGCGACGTTGCTTTAAGTTGCTGGCAACGGTGATAGCACCTGAATTATTGAACCCCATGCGGTTGAGAATTGCTTTGTCCGCGGGTAAACGGAAGAGGCGCGGGGCTGGGTTGCCAGGTTGACCTTTCGGGGTGACGGTGCCCATCTCGGCGTAGCCGAAGCCGAGAGCAGACCACGCGTTGATGGCTGTGGCGTTCTTGTCAAAGCCGGCGGCCAGGCCCAGTGGAGCCGGAAACTGCACACCGAAGACCTCTTGCGAAAGTACAGGGTCGCGGTGGGGCAGGATGCGGCCCAGTCCATCGCTGACAATGCGGGAGCGGCTCACACCGCTAAACACTGTGCTCAAGATGCCGTGGATGCGCTCTGGGGGGAGCAGGAACATTGCCTTAAGCAAGAGGTCGTATGGTCGCATGACGGTTACTCCTTGTCCGCGCTGTCAGGGTTGATTACTTGGAGGCCGTCACCGGTGGCGGACCCAATGATCAGCGTGCCGTTGTCCACCACGGCAAGGCTTTGTGGTGCGGCCACGGTGTTAAAACGCATTTTCTCTAGGGGTACGCCTTGGGAGATGTCGTAGCCAACGACGGTGTTATCGGCGGTGGAGGTTACCCACGCGAGCTTCCGCTTGCTGTCCCAAGCGACAGCCCAGGGGCGGCCGTCCGTGGGAACCATTTGGTGCAGGCGCACGACCTCATCGGTGGTGTAGATGAACAACCTGTCGCCAGTGGCGTCAGCCGCGAGGACCACACCATCTTCAGCAAAAGTTACCTTGCCCACGCCAAGGCCAACGCGCAGCGTGCCGCCCTGGTTGCCTTCAGACACGTGAAGGTCCTGGATCGTGGTGTCAAAGCGATTCACGCGCACGACTCGGTCCTCACCATCAAGCGATTGCGCAAGGATGTGATCAGAGGGGCGCGCCACTTTGAACGTGGCCTTCTCCGTGCCGTCCTTGGAGTACACCCACACGCGTTCAACGGAGTCAGAGCCGGCAACGATGCTGTCCGAGGCCAAGGGGGCAGCCACCGTGATGTCGTCTCCGACGGGAATGCGGGTGGAGGAGTGGTCCGTGGAAGCGTCGATAAGCTCCACCGTGTTGCTTTCTGTGCGGACGACGGCAAAGCGCCCCGCATTCGCGGAGATGTCGCCGACAGAAGCATCCACGCCGATCGACTGCACCGTGCCAGAGCGGAAAGCCGCCAGGTCGCCGACCTGCAATGCGTCTGCCAGGCGCACGCCCAAGATGTCCCCGGTCGCATCAATATCCGCGATCGCGGGCGCCGGGATGATCTCTCCATCCGGCGCCGTGGAGGCAGGGGATTGAGCCGGTTCGGCGTTACCCATGTTCAGCGCTTGTTCGGTTTTGTCCTGCACTGCTGGGGAGCACCCGGCAAGAAGCAGACATGTCGCGGCAAGGGGCACAAGACGGAGAGTTTTCACGCGGTTAAGCCTATCAACCTTGTTTGGTCACGCCGCGCCATGCCAGCGTTGACGGTTCGCGGTTGTAGGGTGTCCACCGTGATGGATCTCAGTGCACCAGCAGTAGCCGCCCCTGAAGCCATGTCGTGGGCCCAGGTGGTTGTTTTGTCGATCGTGCAGGGACTCACGGAGTTTCTGCCTGTCTCTTCCTCCGGTCACCTGCGTATTGTGTCCGAGTTGTTCTGGGGGCAAGATGCGGGCGCCAGTTTCACTGCGGTCATTCAGTTGGGAACTGAGCTTGCTGTTCTCGTGTTCTTTGCCAAGGAGATTTGGCAGATTCTCACGGGGTGGTTCGCCGGCCTGTTCAACCCGGAGAAGCGTGGCTTTGATTACCGGATGGGTTGGATGGTCATCGTGGGCACGATCCCCGTCGCGGTTGCGGGTCTGCTGCTCAAGGACCTGATTCGTGAGAACTTCCGCAATCTTTGGATCACCGCCGCGGTGCTCATCCTGTTTTCGTTCGTGTTCATATTCGCGGAGCGAGTGGGCAAGAAGACACGCGGGTATGAGGAACTGACCATGAAGGATGCCGTTGCTATGGGTTTGTGGCAGTGCCTCGCTCTCATCCCGGGTGTCTCGCGCTCAGGTGGCACAATTTCGGGTGGTCTCTTCCGTGGTCTGGACCGTGAGGTGGCCACGCGTTTCAGCTTCCTGCTCGCCATCCCGGCTGTCCTCGCATCAGGGCTCTTTTCGCTTCCCGACGCCTTCGCCCCCCAAGCCGGTCAAGCCGCATCAGGCGGTCAGCTCCTCGTGGGCTCCGTCATCGCGTTTGCGTTGGGGTACGCGTCGATCGCGTGGCTGCTCAAGTTCGTGTCCCACCATTCCTTCGCCTGGTTCGCTGCGTATCGCATCCCGCTGGGCATTATTGTGATGATTTTGCTGGCTACCGGGGTCATGGATGCTTCAGGAGGGGCTGTGCTCTAGCACCCCAATAATCCTCGCCTCCATGTCATCGCGCATCCACTTATCGACGACTTTCCCACCCACCGTGTACGGCCCAGTGCCATCCTGGCTGGAATTGTTCGAACCTGTAGGGTCTTCCGTGAAATAGTGCACATGGTGGTGTCCTTTGAGCATCTGAGTCACGGCAACACTGCTTAAGCGGGAGGACTGGGAGCTCCCACCGTCAGTGGACAGTTTGTCTACTTCGGGGTCGAAAGGTGTGACAGCAGGCCCCGTGTTCGAAGACTGCGCTTGGTGGTACGTATTGGTCACGTGTCCGATCAGGGTAATTTCGCTGGCCACTGCGCGTACAGCAGCCCTCTGCGCAGCGTTGAGGCTAATTAGGCCTGCAACTGAGTCGATGAGTTTCGGGATGGGGGAGTAGAACCCGAGTGACGTGAGAATGAGTAGTGGCAGACTAACGAGGAAAAGGGCACCGAGCACTTTGGGGTCTGACATAGCGTCCTTCGCCGCCAACGTGTGATCGGGCGTATCTTCCCACTCATTGAGCGTTTTCCCTAGGTTTTGTGGAAGACGGTGAGATGCAGTTGCACAGGCGGAGTCAAGGGGGTGGCAGAAAGACAGGACTCGGTCCCCAAAGGGAGAAAAGGAGCCAGCTGCACGAGGCCCAGTGAGCCCATCGTAGGTAGCGGGTGGTAGGCCTTGGTCGACGGGGACGAGGATTTCTCCGGTGGCGCTGCGGAGTCCCCGCGTGCCGTCCTGCAATAGTACTTCCTCATTGGTGGTCCGAGAGCGTCCCGGATCCGCAAGAAGGTATGCGCCGAGGATTGCATCGGCAGTGACCCCTGGGACCGCGCCACGTCCAACAGCAGCAACGGCGTCACCGATGACAGAAGCGCCCTGCGAGTACCCGGCGAGAATGAACTGCACGTCAGGGCACCGGCTCACAAATTCTGACATGTGTTCCGCAGTTAGGCGTACGCCTTCCGCACGGGATGCTCCGTAAGGGAGATAGCCCTTGTCACGTTCCGCGAGGGTGCGATTGTCCAATGCGGAGCCCATCGCGGTCACAGTGGATGGATAGGGCAGCTGCCAGGCACTCACGGTTCCTGGGTACGCGTCTTGTAGTTCAGCAGCGAAATTAACACCATGTGCAAAACCCCGGATGTCTTGCGGTGAGTCTGCTGTGGTTGATTCGTGCGCTCCGGAGACCACGACGATGTGTACCGACGGGCAGGAAGGTGCAGTGCTGGGCTCTGTAGCCATTGCTGGGATGGTGGATGCGGTGAGGGCAATCGCGGTGGTAAACGCGGTAATCACGGAGCGCTTCTTCATGCAGGTGACTCTAGCGCCCCCACTGGACACGCGAATCTACATGGGCTTGTAGGCTGGCCACCATGCGTTCTTGGCCTACTCCCGTAGTGCCTACCGTTGCTGGTGGGCCAGTCCCTTTGTCCCTCTTTGATACTGCTGATCAGCAGGTCAAGGAGGTTCACGTCCGCGATGGGGAAGTGGGAATGTACGTCTGCGGCATTACTCCCTACGATTCGACGCATCTAGGTCACGCGGCCACCTACCTGGCTTTTGATCTGGTGTACCGCCAACTGCTGGCTAATGGTCACAATGTGACGTACGTGCAGAACATCACGGATGTGGATGACCCGCTGTTTGAGCGTGCGGAGCGCGATGGCGTGGATTGGCGTGAGCTGGGCACAAGCCAAATTGATCTTTTCCGCAGCGATATGGAGATTCTGTCTGTCATCCCGCCACGCGATTACATCGGTGCGATGGAATCGGTCGACGAGGTCATCGGGATGGTGCAGATGCTTCTCGATGCAGGCAGTGCCTACCAACTTGACCACGGCGATATCTACGCCCCGATCACCGCCACTGAGCAGTTCGGTTACGAATCCAATTTGGATCGCGCAACGATGGAGGAGTACTTCGCCGAGCGTGGTGGGGACCCGGAGCGTGAGGGCAAGCGCGACCCGCTCGATGCGTTGTTGTGGCGCGGTCATCGTCCTGGCGAGCCATCATGGGATGCCCCTTTTGGCGCAGGAAGGCCGGGTTGGCACATCGAGTGCTCAGCCATTGCGACGAACCGTTTGGGGCGCAGCTTTGCCATCCAGGGGGGTGGCTCGGACCTGGCTTTCCCGCATCATGAGTTCTCTGCCGCCCATGCTGAGTCGGCTTATGGTGTGGACCGCATGGCGGAGCACTACGTGCACACAGGAATGATTGCCCTCAACGGGGTGAAGATGTCCAAGTCCCTGGGCAACCTTGTCTTCGTGCACAAGCTCACCGAAGCGGGACATGAGGCCGGCGCCATCCGCCTCGCTGTGTTTGCCGGCCACTACCGCCAGGATCGCGATTTCTCGTATGAGGCCCTTGACGTCGCAGCTAAGCGTCTCGCTGCGTGGCGGGAGGCGTTCGGCACAGAGGTGAGTGAGGAGGTGGCGCTGGGCGTCGTCGATAAGCTGCGTGCTGCTTTGGCTGATGATCTGAACACGTCGCTGGCCCTTGAGATTATTGATGGTTCACCCGGTGACCACGGGGGATTGATCGCGGACGCGGTTTATGGGTTGCTTGGTGTGCAGCTGTACTAATTCTGGGCGACAATAGCGACTATGACGATCCGTGAACAGTTCCAGGACGATGTCAACGAGTTCATCGACGACCTGACCACCTTTGCCACTGGCTCCTACCTCAACGAGGATGACAAGGAGTTCTGGGACGAGCCTTTTGATCCGGCTGTATTGCCTGATCTGAAGCGACTTTTGGAAATGTACCTTGATGCCCTCGATCTCGTCGATGCTGACCCGGGTGCGGACAAGCTGAATGCCGTGGTGGAACCGTTTTTCACGAACCTCCATGAGTTCAACGCGCAGCACGCGGATGCGGTGCTCGAGCCAGAAGAGAAGGCTGATCTCCAGGACTTCGCTTACCGTGCGGCGGCAGCAACGGGCGCTACTGAGGACGCCCTGAATTCCCTGCCTGAGCTTGACTAGCGCGCGGCCTGCCGCTGTCTTTTGGGACATGGACGGCACGATGGTGGATACGGAGCCTCTGTGGGGCATAGCCACGTTTGAGCTTTCTGAAAAGCTTGGTCGCAGACTCGATGCAGAACAGCGCGAGCGGACTGTCGGTGGCAGCTTTGCCAACACGCTGCGCGTGTGTGCCGAGTGGGCAGGCGTGGAGCTTCAGCCCGGTGACTATGAGCATTACCGCGCGTGGATGTATGAGCGGATGGGTGAGCTGTTGTCAGCGGATGTGCAGCCGAATCCGGGAGTGCGGGAATTGCTCGCATCGTTGCTTATCGACGGCATCCCCATGATGGTCACCACCAACACCGAACGCGAGTTGGCGGATCGTTGCATCGATGCAGTGGGGCGTGAATTCTTCTGTGGTTCTGTGACTGGGGATGAGGTGCTCAACCCGAAGCCGGCCCCGGATATGTATCTGGCAGCTGCTCAAGCAGTGGGGCAGGACCCCAAGGATTGCCTCGTGTTTGAGGATTCGTGGGCAGGAATGAGCGCTGCCGCTGCGGCTGGATGCGTGGTCCTTGGTCTTGCAGAGAAGGTTCCGGAGGGTGTTGTGCCGCTGGACCCGCAGGAATTTGTGGGTTGTGATGCGGAGTGGGTTTATGCCCGGTTCCGTGCAGCAAGCTCGCAATAGATTAGAGTGATCTGCGTGAAAAACTTCGATGAACTCTTCGCAGAACTATCCACTAAAGCTGTCGAGCGTCCTACTGGCTCCGGCACGGTAGAGGCACTGGATAAAGGCCCGCATGCGATTGGCAAGAAGATCATCGAGGAAGCTGGCGAGGTGTGGATCGCCTCCGAGTACCAGTCCGATGAGGAACTCGCCGAGGAAATGAGCCAGCTCATCTACTGGACGCAGGTGATGATGGTCTCCCGTGGCCTGACCCCCGACGACATTTACAAGTACCTCTAGAGGAGAACACACCGCCGCCATGATCAAGATCGCTGTTCCCAACAAGGGTTCCCTGTCTGAAGCTGCCACTGAGATTCTCAAGGAGGCCGGCTACAAGGGCCGCGGAATCTCCAAGGCGTTGAATATTGTCGACGAAGCCAATGACGTCGAGTTCTTCTTCCTGCGTCCGAAGGACATTGCCATCTACGTCGCTGGTGGTCACCTTGACCTCGGTATTACCGGCCGTGATCTTGCCAAGGACTCCCGCGCGGAAGTAGAAGAGGTGTTGAGCCTCGGGTTCGGCGGTTCGACCTTCCGCTTCGCTGCGCCAGCAGATGAAACCTGGACGGTGGAGGATCTGCACGGAAAGCGCCTGGCTACCTCCTACCCGCACTTGGCGGCTGACTACCTCGCTGAACGTGGCGTTGAGGCAGAGGTCATCCGTCTTGATGGTGCGGTGGAGATCGCCATCAAGCTCGGTGTTGCAGATGCGATTGCGGACGTGGTGTCCACAGGTGCAACGCTGCGCCAACAGGGGCTGGCTCCGTTTGGGGAGCCGATTGTGAAGAGTGAGGCTGTCGTCGTGAAGCGAAAAGGCCGTGAACTCACCGCGAACGATGAGGTGGTGCTTTCCCGCATTCGGGGTATTCTCACTGCTCACAACTTCCTCATGCTCGACTACAACATCTCGCGCGAGAACCTGGATGCAGCAGTGGCGGTGACCCCAGGGTTAACCGGTCCGACCGTGTCGCCACTTCAGCGTGAGAATTGGGTTGCTGTTCGTGCAATGGTTCCGCGGAAAGAAGCGAACCTTCTCATGGATCGACTTGCAGCTACGGGCGCGGAAGCGATTCTGGCTTCTGAACTGCGCATCGCCCGCATCTAGAATGTGGTAATAGTGGCCCCATGGGCTACAGAACTGAAGAAGACTTGCTTGGGACGATTGATGTCCCCAATGAGAATTACTACGGCGTCCACACCATGCGTGCCGTAGACAACTTCCACATCTCCTCCACCAAGGTCCAGGATTTCCCGGACTTCGTGCGTGGCATGGTCATGGTGAAGAAGGCTGCAGCGATGGCTAACCGTCGTCTGCACACGTTGCCGAAGGACAAGGCTGACGCGATCATCGCCGCATGTGACCTCATTCTGGATGAGGGGCGCTGCATGGATCAGTTCCCCACGGATGCCTTCCAGGGTGGCGCTGGTACGTCGGTGAACATGAACACCAACGAGGTTGTGGCCAACCTCGCGTTGGAAACGCTGGGCCATGAAAAGGGCCGCTACGACATCATCAACCCCAACGATGATGTGAACATGTCCCAGTCCACCAATGACGCGTACCCCACTGGTTTCCGTCTTGGTCTGTACCACGCACTGCAGGGCCTGCTCGAAGAGTTTGACAAGCTGCAGCATGCGTTCCGTGCAAAGGGCGATGAGTTTGGGGACATTTTGAAGATGGGCCGCACCCAGCTGCAGGATGCTGTACCGATGACTCTGGGTGCTGAATTCACTGCGTTTGGCTCCAACTTGGCGGAGGAACAGCGCACGCTGAAGAGCGCGGCGAATGATCTTCTGGAGATCAACCTTGGCGCCACCGCCATCGGTACTGGTGTGAACACCCCAAGTGGCTACCGCGACCAGGTTGTTGCGGCGATGCGTGAGGTGACCGGTCTGCCTATCTCCACGTCTCCGGATCTGATTGAGGCAACCTCTGATACCGGCGGATACGTGATGGCTCACTCTGCGATCAAGCGTGCAGCGATGAAGCTGTCCAAGATATGTAATGATCTTCGCCTGCTGTCCTCTGGCCCGCGCGCTGGCCTCAACGAGATCAATTTGCCAGAGCGCCAGGCTGGTTCGTCCATCATGCCGGCGAAGGTCAACCCGGTGATCCCCGAAGTGGTCAACCAGGTGTGCTTCAAGGTCTTCGGCAACGACCTCACCGTGAGCATGGCTGCTGAAGCTGGTCAGCTGCAGCTCAACGTGATGGAGCCGGTGATCGCGCAGTCCCTGTTTGAGTCCATTCACTTGCTGGCCAATGCTGCTCGCACCCTGCGTGAGAAGTGTGTTGTGGGCATTACCGCTAATGAGGATGTGTGCCAAGCGTACGTGGACAACTCCATCGGCATCATCACTTACCTCAACCCGTTCATCGGTCACCACAACGGAGATCTGGTGGGCAAGGAAGCTGCTGCAACCGGTCGTGGTGTCCGCGAGCTCGTTCTGGAGAAGGGCTTGCTGGATGAAGAAACGCTCAATGAAGTTCTGAGCAAGCAGAACCTAATGCACCCGGAGTACCGCGGCAAGCTGTATCTGGACTAGCGCGAAGAGCCATCGGTATCTTCCGGGTTTGTTAAACCGCACACAATCGGGAAAGAATCCGCTTGGTTTTATGGCCAAGCGGATTTTTACATTCCATACTGGCAAGAGGACTGTTTTTGGAAAGTGGGATCACCATGTTGCTCGTCCTTCAACTCATCATCTTGTTCGGCGCTATTGTTCTTGGCGCACGGTATGGATCCATTGCGATTGGTTTCGCAGGCGGCTTGGGGGTGTTGCTGCTCGGCGCGACAGGAATGTCGGTGACGGCCGAAGATATTCCCTTCGACGTCATTGGCATCATCATGTGCGTTATCGCCGCGATCTCCGCCATGCAACGTGCGGGTGGCATGGATTACCTCGTCTACCTAGCGGAGAGGTTCTTGCGGCGGGATCCGAAACACGTCACTTTATACGCGCCTATTGTCACCTGGCTGATGACGGTTCTGGCGGGGACTGGGCACACTGCTTTTTCTACGCTTCCAGTCATCGTGGAGGTGGCCAAAGAAGGGAAAGTGCGACCATCACGCCCGTTGTCCGTGGCCGTTATTGCCTCGCAGATGGCAATCGTGGCATCACCCATCTCCGCCGCCGTCGTGTTCATGGCTTCGATCCTGGAACCGCTCGGTGTGAGCTATCTTCAGTTGCTGGCCGTAATGCTTCCAGCGACTTTCCTGGCTATTTTCCCTACCGCCTGGATTGCTAACCGTTTAGGCAAAGACCTGGGCGATGATCCCGTATATCAAAACCGACTGGCGGACGGACTGGTTAAACCACCAGCTTCGGAGACCGGATATGTGCCGACACGGGCAGCGAAGGCTTCGGTTGCGATCTTCCTTCTGGCGATTGTGGTTGTGATGTTCTACGCAACCCTGATCTCCGATCAGGTGGGCCTGATCGCTGATCCAACTATTCCGCGTAACGAAGCAATCATGGCGATCATGCTGGCTGCAGCTATGTTGATTGTGATTGTCACCAAGATTTCAGCAGCGGAGATCCTTGGCACCCAAGTTTTTCGTTCCGGTATGTCCGCCACGGTCTGTGTGCTTGGTGTTGCTTGGCTGGGCACGACCTTCATTAACCACTACATCGATGACATCCAAAGCATTTCTGGCAATGTCTTGCAATCCCAGCCGTGGTTGCTTGCTGTGGTGCTGTTCTTTGCTGCCTCTTTGCTGTACTCACAGGCAGCGACCGCAAAAGCTCTTATGCCGGCGGCTCTTGCCATCGGGGTGAGCCCTCTGACTGCTGTCGCGGCCTTTCCCGCTGCGTCGGCGCTATTCGTTCTTCCCACGTATCCGACTCTGCTCGCAGCGGTGGAAATGGATGACACTGGCTCTACGCGAATCGGCCACTACGTCTTTGATCACCCCTTTATTGTCCCCGGCGTGTTCTGTATCTTCGTCTCAGTGCTGCTGGGTTATGGCATCGGGGCGGTTGTCCTGTAGCTTTCGCCTAGGCTGGAAAATATGAACCAACCGATGACTGACGTTGAAATTGCACAAGCCCACACACTCGAGCCGATCACAGACATTGCAGAAAAAGCGGGGGTTCCCGAAGATGTACTGATTCCTTATGGCCATTCGATGGCCAAGGTGGATCTGCAGAAGATTGAGGGGACTCCGAAGGGCAAGCTCGTCCTTGTCACCGGTGTGTCCCCGACCCCGGCGGGTGAGGGTAAGTCCACTGTGCTCATTGGTCTCACCGATGCCTTGGCACAGCGCGGACACAACGTTGCCGTGGCGCTGCGTGAGCCGTCGCTCGGCCCAGTCATGGGCATTAAGGGTGGTGCTGCCGGCGGTGGTTACTCACAAGTCGTGCCAATGGAGAACATCAACCTGCATTTCACGGGGGACTTCCACGCAATTACCAGCGCCAACAATACGCTCGCTGCGATGATCGACAACCACATCCAGCAGGGCAATGAGTTGCGTATCGACGAACGCCGGATCACCTGGCAGCGCTGCCTTGACGTGAATGACCGCTCACTGCGCAAAGTGGTCACGGGCCTTGGTGGACCAGGTAATGGTTTGCCAGCAGAAACGGGCTTCACTATTACCGCCGCCAGTGAGATCATGGCCATCCTTGGTCTGGCCACGGACTTGGAGGACCTTAAGAAGCGTCTGGCTCGTATCACCATTGGTTTCACATATGACCTTAAACCTGTCACAGCGGGGGAGATCAAGGCTGAAGGTGCGATGGCGGCGCTGCTCAAGGAGGCGATGAACCCGAATTTGGTGCAGACCCTCGGCGGCACACCCGCCTTCATCCATGGTGGCCCCTTTGCCAATATTGCGCATGGCTGTAACACCCTCGTCGCTACGCAAACAGCGCGGGCTTGTGCTGACATTGTTCTCACAGAGGCGGGCTTTGGTTCGGATCTTGGTGCTGAAAAGTTCTTTGACATCAAGGCTCGTTATGGCGACCTCGATGTTGCTGGCGCCGTCGTCGTGGCTACGATTCGCTCGCTGAAGTACAACGGCGGTGTTGCCCGCGAAGACTTGGAACAAGAGAACCTCGACGCTCTGCGCGCTGGCGTGGTGAACTTGGAGCGCCATGTGGAGAACATCCGCAAGTTCGGCGTCACACCTGTTGTGGCACTGAACCGCTTTACGTCTGACACCGAGGCGGAGATGGATGCTATGCGCGAATGGGCTGCTGGTTTTGGTGTGGCTCTGGCGCAAGCCGACGTGTGGGCCAAGGGCGGGCAGGGCGCACTTGAGCTGGCTGATGTGGTGCTAGACAACCTCACTGAAAACACTTCGACGCAGCTCTACGACCCGGCTGACGGGATTGAGAATGCGATTGAGACCATCGCGAAGGAGATCTACCGTGCGGATGCGGTGCAGTACTCCGTCAACGCCCAGCGCGACCTGAAAGCGCTCAAGGAAAACGGCTGGGACACGCTGCCG
The DNA here is from genome assembly GCF_030232265.1 of Corynebacterium sp. MSK041. Lineage (GTDB taxonomy): Bacteria > Actinomycetota > Actinomycetes > Mycobacteriales > Mycobacteriaceae > Corynebacterium. The sequence continues at coordinate 8,591 of NZ_JASPJK010000019.1, read as the reverse complement.
GTGTGTATTTCCAAGACGCAGTACAGCTTCTCCGATGACCCGGATCAGCTCGGCGCACCGACCGGGCACACTTTGCACGTGCGCAAACTCATTCCACGTACTGGCGCTGGTTTCATCGTTGCTCTGACCGGTGATGTGATGACCATGCCGGGTCTGCCCAAGGTGCCCGCCGCTAACAACATTGACGTGGACGGCAACGGCAAGATCACCGGGTTGTTCTAAGCGCCAGCAGCAGTATCCGCAGTGCTGCCCGGCCACCCCGGGTAGTTCGGCGGGGTACCACCGAACTCAGGACACAGGGACTGGAATGCACACCAGTCGCACAGCTTGGATTTCTTCGGGCGGAAGTTGCCGGATGTGCCATCGGCCTCGATCTTGGCCCACAAGTCACCTAGGTCTCGTTCGAAGTACTCGAGCTCCTCACGCGAGGGAGCTAGGAACATGGAGTCCATTACCTTGAGATACATGAGTCGCAGCTGGTGGGGGATCGTGCCAAACAAGCGCCAATACACCAGCGCGTAGAACCGCATTTGGAACTGCGCCTCAGCGGAGAAACGTGGCGAGGGTTTCTTGCCGGTTTTGTAGTCCACCACGCGCACCTCACCCGTGGGCGCGATGTCCACGCGGTCGATGAAGCCACGTACTGGCACGCCGTTAGGCAGCACGGTATCCACGTACATTTCCTGCTCGTGCGAATCGAAGCCGAGTGGATTCTCCATCTCGAAGTAGCCGCGCAGAAGAGTGCGCGCATCGACGAAGAGCTGATGCTCATCCTCGATCGGTTCTGCTTGTGTGGAGTCCTGCTCCAACATCGCCGCCCAGGACGGCTTAATCTGCTTCACTGCGGCCGGGTACGTGCGCTGTTCACGGGGCCACGCGTGCATCTCTTCGAGCACAGCGTGCACGAGGTTGCCTTTCACCTGTGCCTCCGTTTTGGGCTCCGGAAGCCGATCAATGGCGCGCAGGCGGTACTTCAACGGGCACTGCTGGTAGTCATTAGCGCGGGACGGAGATAATGCGAGCGGTCGTGGAGTCATATTGCTCTTCATCCTAGAGTGGTGTGTATGCCAGTTGCTCACCAGATCAGCGATTTCACCGAGTTCATCACCGCCAGCCCCAGCGCCTTCCACGCCGCCGCGAATACGCGCGATGCGCTTGTCGCCGCAGGTTTCAGCGAAGACACGGCTACCTCACCAGGAGGGCACGTGCTTATCGACGGCGGCGCCGTCATCGCCTGGTGGATCCCCGAGAACCCAAAACCGGGTTTCCGCATCGTCGGCTCGCACACGGATTCACCAGGGTTGATGCTCAAACCCCAACCGGACGTGCAGAGCGAAGGATTCCGCCAGTTGGCGGTGGAGGTCTACGGTGGGCCGATCTTGTCCTCCTGGTTTGACCGGGAACTGCGTTTCGGTGGGCGAGTCGCGTTGCTGGACGGTTCCACAAGTCTCGTGGACACCGGCGCCGTTGCACGTGTACCGAATTTGGCCATTCACCTTTACCGCGGCGATGCGCCGGACATGGACTGTCAGGTTCATACGCAGCCAGTCATGATGGTGGATTCCCCGATCATGGACATCGTGGCCGCATCCGCTGGGGTAGAGGTAGACGAGATCGTCTCGCACGAACTTATCAGTGCGGACGCGCAGAAGCCTGAGGTCGTTGGGGACATGTTGGCGGCGGGGAGGTTGGATAATGTGTCGAGCCTGTGGGCGTCGATAAGCGCGCTTTTGCGTGCTGTGGAAGAGGATCCGGACCATGTGCTGGTGCTGGCTTCCTTCAACCATGAGGAGGTCGGTTCGGCCTCCGTCACGGGCGCGGGTGGGCCGCTACTGGAGCACGTTCTCACCATGCTGGCTGAAACCACGGGCCAGCCTATCGACGTCTTCCGCCAGTCCACGATGATCTCCGCCGACGCGGCGCATGCTGTGCACCCAAATTACCCGGGCAAACATGATCCGACGCATCGTCCGCTGATGAACCGCGGGCCTGTGCTGAAGATCAACGCGAACCAGCGTTACGCCTCTGATGCGGTAACCGAAGCCGCGTGGATTCGTGCGGCGCGAGCCGCCAACGTCCCGGTACAAACATTCGTGGGGCATAACTCCGTGCCGTGCGGTTCGACGATTGGACCGATTGCGTCGACACGCCTGGGCATTCCCACCGTGGACGTAGGCATTCCGCTGTTGTCCATGCATTCCGCGCGTGAACTTGCTGGTGTACAGGACCAACTATGGTTCGCGGATGCTCTTACGGCATACTTTGTTGGCGCATAACTGATCTCTGGATTGACCCCCAACCACAAGGAGAACCATGTACTCCGGCCCCTTCCGCCCCGGCGATAAAGTGCAGCTGACTGACGCGAAGCGCCGTCACTTCACCATTGAGCTTGTCCCGGGCGCGAACTACCACACCCACAAGGGTGCGGTTGCCCATGACGACATCATTGGTGCCGATGAAGGCTCTGTGGTGCGGTCTTCCATGGGTTCGGACTACCTGTGCTTCCGTCACCTGCTGGTGGACCATGTGTTGTCCATGCCGCGTGGTGCTGCAGTGATTTATCCGAAGGATGCGGGCCAGATCCTCGTTGAGGGCGATATCTTCATGGGTGCTCGTGTGCTGGAAGCTGGCGCTGGGTCGGGTGCATTGACTATGTCGCTCCTGCGTGCTGTGGGTCCGCAAGGCCATGTGTTTTCCTACGAGATCCGGGATGATCACCTGCAGTTCGCGCGTGACAATGTTGAGGAATACTTCGGCGGCCAACCCGAGTGGTGGACCCCGCGTTTGGGGGATTTCGGGGAGGTCACCCAGGAAGATCTTGGCGGACCTGTTGACCGCGTGATCCTGGATATGGTGGAGCCATGGCACTTCATCGAGACCGTGAAGAACGTGCTCATCCCCGGTGGCGTGTTCATGACATACGTGGCCACCGTGCCACAGCTGATGAACATTGTGGAGGGCATCCGCGCTGCTCAATGCTTCACCGAGCCACGCTCCTGGGAGACCCTGCTGCGTGAGTGGAAGGTCGAGGGCCTGGCTACTCGCCCGGAACACCGCATGAATGCGCACACCGCCTTCCTCGTGTGGACGCGGCGTTTGGCAGATGGTGTCACCCCACCGCGACCGCAGCGTAAGGCTCGCCGTTAAACAGAGCCGATAAGCTAAACAGCATGACCGATCCTGCAGCTGAACTCCGGGAACTGAAAATTCAGAACCAAGCCTTGGGCGCGCGCAATAAGCAGCTGGCTGAAATGCTCAAATCGTCGCGCGACAAGCTGAAGGATCTTTCAGCACAGGTGGAAGTCCTCGGTGAACCAGCGTCCACTTACGGGATCTACTTGGGTCCGGCGCGCCGTGGACAGGAAGCAGAGGTGTTCACCTCCGGGCGCCGGATGCGTTTGAAGGTATCGCCGAACGTGGAGCCGGGTTCCTTGCTCATCGGTGCGCTTGTCCGTTTGGGCGAAGGTTCCGTTGTGGTGGAAGCCTGCGGTTTCACCCGCGTGGGGCAGCTGGGCACCGTGTCGGAGAAAATAGGTTTTGACCGTGCGATTGTCTCCGACATGCAGGGAGCTGAACAGGTGGTGCAGCTGACAGAGAAGCTGCAGAAGACCGCTCGTGCTGGTGACACAGTGTTGCTCGACTACAAGTCCGGCTATGCGTTCGAGCGCATCCCTAAAACGGAGGTCAACCAACTCTCACTCGAAGAAGTCCCGGACGTCACCTACGACGACATCGGTGGCCTGCGCTCCCAGATTGAGACGATCCGCGATTCCGTTGAACTGCCTTTTGCGCACCCGGATCTGTACAAGGCCTATGATCTGAAGCCCCCGAAGGGCGTGCTGTTGTATGGCCCGCCGGGATGTGGCAAAACGCTCATTGCCAAGGCCGTGGCCAACTCTTTGTCCTCGCGTATCGGCGATGGCGGCAAAGCGCACTTCCTCAACGTCAAGGGTCCTGAGCTGCTGAATAAGTATGTGGGCGAGACCGAGCGCCGCATTCGCCTCATCTTCGAGCGTGCCCGTGAACTCGCCTCAGAGGGCCGCCCGGTGATCATCTTCTTCGACGAGATGGAATCCATCTTCCGCACACGTGGCTCCGGTGTTTCCTCCGATATGGAGACCACCGTGGTGCCACAGCTCCTCACGGAGATTGACGGTGTGGAAGACATCGCCAACGTCATCGTCATCGGCGCAACCAACCGCGAGGAACTCATCGACCCGGCTATCCTTCGGCCGGGTCGCCTGGACATCAAGATCCGCGTCGATAGGCCTGATCGCACGGAGGCGAAAGACATCTTCGCACGCTACTTGACCGATGACCTCCCACACGATGGGGAGGTGGACGAGCTCATCCAGGTTGCCGTGGATACGCTCTACGCGCCGCGGCCATTCGTGAAGCTCACGCTTGTCGACGGCTCCCAGGAAACCCTCCACTACTCCGACTTCGTCTCCGGCGCCATGATTGCCAACGTTGTGGACCGTGCGAAGAAGCTGGCCATCAAGGATGAGATCGCCGGGCACGGGTCCGGCGTGACGGCCGATCATCTGCGCGCCGCGGTGCGTGCGGAGCAGGATGAGAGCGAAGACATGCCCAACGTGTCTAATCCGGACGAGTGGGCGCGTATCACCGGGCGCACTGGCAAGCGGGTAGTCGCAGCTGAGGTGCTGTGATAGCTCGAGGAGCCGAAAGGTAGTTAAATATCGCGCAGACGTATCTCGAGGTCGAACGCGAGCACGAGGGCCCACGCCAGTTCACGTTTTTGTCTGAATGTGAGAAACCCGATCTCATCCAACACACTGGTTCTGGAGACCGTTTGCACATTGTCTAGGTTCACCGCAGATTCGTGATCCAGGCCGTTTCGTTCGTCGACGATCACTTCTGTTTTCACCCCCCGCACCTTGGTGAAAATTGGGGCAACCGTGATAGTAGAAAGATAAGGTACGGCGACGTCGCGTGTAAGAACCACTGCAGGGCGGATCTTGTCCAACTGAACCCAGTAGATGCCCCCGGACCGGATGTCAGTCATCGAACACTACGTTTCGGCTTACCCAGTCCACTATAAGGTCGGCTTCTGGTTCGGGGTTATCTCGTAGGATCTCCACGTCCCTGAGCGCGATAAGCCTGCGCAGCTCTCTTTCGACTGCACTCTCGACGATGTCCGCGCGGCTGCGCGCTAGTTCTGATGCGACGGCCTCATCCATAGCGGAAACAAGGCTGTCAGAGATCCTCAGCGATATTTGTCTTGTTTGCGAGTTCATGAAGCCTATTGTATCCCAAAATGGGATGTGTCTAATTGGTGGTAGATGGGGAAGGACAGAGTGCGCGAAGAACAGTGTCGAAATCCTGGTCGGACAAATGCGCGAAGCTCATGATGATGCCTTCGTGCTGCTGTTCCTGCCCAGACCACAGGGACTCTAACCGTCCACATTCGATGCGGTCCGCTCGGAGAGTGGCTGCGAACGCGTCGCGGTCGTTCGAGGAATCGAACGTCAACGCCAGGTCGACGCCATTGGATTCCGCCATTTCCCTTACGTGTGCGCCACGGGCCTCGAGTACGGGAGCGAGGTCAGCTTGGATGATCGCCCGGCGTTTCGTGAGCCTGTTCCGCACAGCCTTCGTGTTGCGGCGAACGTGGCCGTTTTGCAGAAGGTGCGCGACCGCTAGCTGAGTGACAGCGGACACTGGCATGCCGAGGATCTTCCGCGTTTCGCGCACGTCCTCAGCGAAGGACGGGGGAGTGACAACGTAGCCGGCTGAAAGGTTGCGGCTGAGCAATGTCGAGAAGGTGCCCAGAGTGAAGACATCTGCCGCCGTGTTCAGCGCCGCCAGGGGCGGTTGTGGTGCGAGCCGGTAGCGCAGCTCGGCGTTGAAGTCGTCCTCGATAAGGACAGTGCCGGTCTCGGCTGCCCAGGTGAGGAGTTCTGAACGGCGCCCGGCAGGCATCGACGCGCCGAGCGGGTACTGATAGGCGGGGGTGACCAGCGCAGCATCTAACTTTTTGGGCAAAAGGTGTACGTTCACGCCGGACTCGTCGACTGAGCACGGCACCGCTTCGTGTCCCACAGTCGGGATAACGCGGCGCAGGCCGGGGTGGCCAGGGTCCTCAACTCCGACCCTCAACTGGCCGTGACGCTTTGCGAGGGTGAGCAGTATGAGCATCAGACCCTCACGCGAACCGCCGGTGACAATAATCTGGTCTTCGCTCACGGTCAGCCCGCGGGCGAGGCGAAGATGTTCGGCGATCGCACGGCGTAGTTCGGATTGTCCAGCGGCGTCGATGACGATGGCCGGTTCAGCAGCAGCCTCCCGCCACGCTTGACGCCACGCGGCGGGGCGGACCCCGCCGGCATGCCCCGAAGATGGCTTCAATGAGATGGTTTTTTGCGCCGGTTCAAGTTTTGGCCGAAAAGTTGGCGCTTTCGCCACGCCTGGGATCCCGGCTGGCAGATCAGGGTGCACGCGCGTTGGCGAGCCCTGTGATGCGAGCAGGTAGCCTTCGCTGATGAGCTGGTCGTAAGCGGTGACCACACTTCCGCGAGAAATGCCTGCCAGTTTTGCTAGCTCTCGTGTCGAGGGGACTTCGTCCCCTGGTTGCAGTGTCCCGTTAGTGATAGTCCTCCGGATGGCGGTGGCTACTTGCGCGGGGAGGGGGATGGGGAGGGCGCGGGAGACGTCGATAAGCATACTGGTACAAAGAATCTAAATAGAACTGGCACTAGGAATCTACCAGTTGGTGGGTCAGACTGGCACCATGACTTTCACTACCAATCTCTCCAAAGCTGAACTGACCGATACCTTCAAGGGTGGCGTGATCATGGATGTGGTCACCCCCGAGCAGGCAAAGATTGCCGCGGATGCTGGCGCGGTTGCCGTCATGGCGCTTGAGCGTGTGCCGGCTGACATTCGCGCCCAGGGTGGCGTTGCTCGTATGTCTGACCCGGACCTCATCGAGGGCATCCTGGCTGCGGTGGATATCCCGGTGATGGCCAAGGCGCGTATCGGCCACTCAGTGGAGGCCAAGATCCTGGAGCACCTCGGCGTGCACTATGTCGATGAGTCTGAGGTGCTCAGCCCGGCTGACTACGTCAACCACATTGATAAGCGTGGCTTCAACGTGCCGTTCGTGTGTGGTGCCACCAACCTGGGTGAGGCACTGCGTCGTGTCAACGAGGGTGCTGCCATGATCCGCTCCAAGGGTGAGGCAGGAACTGGTGATGTCTCTGAGGCCACCAAGCACCTGCGCACCATCAAGGGTGAAATTGCCAAACTGCAGTCCATCTGGAACTCCAACCGCGATGAGCTCTACGTTGCCGCCAAGGAGCTCCAAGCGCCCTACGAGCTCGTTGCCTACGTGGCTGAGAACGGCAAGCTGCCGGTTCCGCTCTTCGTTGCTGGTGGTGTGGCCACCCCGGCTGACGCAGCGCTCATGATGGAGCTCGGCGCGGACGGTGTCTTCGTTGGCTCCGGTATCTTCAAGTCCGGCAACCCCGAAGCACGTGCTGCTGCTGTAGTGAAGGCAACGCAGAACTGGCAGGACATTGCCACCGTTGCGGAGGTCTCCCGTGGCCTGGGTGAGGCCATGGTGGGCATCAACGTTGCTGACCTGCCGGCACCGCACCGTCTTGCGGAGCGCGGCTGGTAAACAACTCGAACAAAGGAAGCTGTCGCAAGTTCTGTTCTATTTAGACAAATGGGAGGGGGTGGGTTATACCAGGATAATTTGATTAAAATGCCTAGGGCAGAATGCGTGTCTTGTCTGGGACCGGGTTCGTGGAAGTTGACAGGAAGTTTGTATGTGTGGCTCTGATTCAGAAGATATTTAACCGATAACGACTGAACAATGGCCAGGGTAAAGGTCAAGACGTCAGCAAGCCCGGACTAGGAATGGATCGTAAGAAAATGTCCGCAAACCCGAGATTGAGGGTGTTTGAATTTACTCAAACTCTCTCTTCGTGGAAAGACGATATCGTTAACAATTGGGGATGGTCGGATCCAACGTTTCTAGTCGGTTTCCTGTCGATGATTTTTACAGCCGTCGTACCCGTCATTCTATGGAGGATGGGAGCGCGACAATCAAAAACAAACATGGAGCTGCTGGATAGACAAGCCATTAGCCTGTCGCGCCAGGAACGAATTGTGGAGTGTCAGAGGCGCGATTCTCTATTATCAGAGCTTTCAGATGCTGCCAATGAAGCTTATCTGCGAGTCGTATGGGACGAGATCAGAGAATTTCCTGAGAATGATCAGAAGCTCTTGAGGTCGATTATTCGAACCAATCCAAAAATATCGCTTCCAGGTTCCAACCGTGGCCTGAGATTATTGGACGAGTTAGATCAGGATTCTGTGGATGATTACTGCAATGGATTGGAAAGGCGTTACGGAGTTTGTAAAGAGCTTTCCGCCTATCGAGGGCTTTTAGATTTTTTGCGGCTTGTGTCTAGAGAGAACTTGAATATTGATACTTCCTTAGTCGTTGAACTAGTAACAGGGGAATCAGCGGCCGTAGAAAGACCGACATGGGGTTGCCCGCAAATGGTGGACACGTAGTGGAGCTACCTCATGGTTAGGCAGCTGTTTCTTCTTCGTTGGTG
>NZ_JASPJK010000018.1 GCF_030232265.1 Corynebacterium sp. MSK041 | reverse complement strand
ACTGCGGTGTTACTCGATACTCACCATCGCGTTACCCGATACTCACCACGGTGTTACTAAATGCACGCGCGCAACAGGTTGTGCACGATTTTCAAAAATCGTGCAGCGAACTCTTTCACCCACGCCGTCGCTGACGCCGGGCTCTGCTCCACCCAGTTCTTCGCACAGCCTTGCTCGGAGCAGCCGGCCTCACCATCAGCGTGAGACCATCGAAATCCGTCGGCACCCAATCATGGCGATGAGTCCGAAACTCCATGCCTTGCTCATTGTTCGCCGAATACACCATGAGCGCACGTCCATCACGGACCAGCTCGGTTGTCCTGTCCCACAGCAAATCTCGCACGCGTGCCGATGGCGCGCCGACGAATGTGCCCGGCGCGAGCTCCGTAAGCCACTTAGTTAGGTCCCCGCGTAAACCTGCAGGGCACGCCGTTATTACTAGAACAATCACGTGAGACTCTCGTGCTCATCCCAGTTCACACCCGATGCAATGACCTCGAGCTCGCTCCATAGCAGCAGCTCAGCGTCGCTGAAGAGCTCTTCTTCAGGCACATCCATCACGTATTTCAGGTCGCGCACCATGCGCTGCATCAGACGCTTTTCGACGACCGAGTCCCTCACCAACCTCCTCACCGCGACCGACGGCAAACCTTCGCCACTGGCAACAGCGTCGAACGCTGCAGGAATCGCAATTTCTGCTTTATATAGATCAGCAATGTCATAGACGAATGACCGATCAGTCCCAGTGTGGATAACGCCGAGGGCCGGGATGAACCCCATGCCGGCTACGACTGCATGCGCAATGCCATAAAGCGCGGCACTGGCTGCGGTGAGTGCCTGGTTAATAGGAGTGGAGGAATCAAAGTCATTCGGGTCATAGCTTCTTCGGTCCCAGTACACCCCAGTTCGAGCCGCTTCAGCCGCATAGACCTTTTCATCCGAGCACCTTCCCTGCCCCTGAGCTTTGCCATTGACAGTCCGGTGAGATCCTCTCCGGGGAACCGCAGATTGTACATCCGCTTCGCACAATCCAGCCTCTTCCGCTGGTGCGACACAACTTCAGCCTGAAGTTCCGCCATTCGAGAGGATTTAGCAGGTGGTCGACCACTGGCGTAATAGCGGACACCCCGCTCACCTACCCAGACTGTCGACGTGCCTGCATCTCCAAGCAGAGCCATCGCTGCGTAGGTGATCCGAGTTCCCGGCCCGAGCAGGATCACCGCCAGCTGAGTGGCGGGAACGCGCGCTACTCCTCGCCGGTCGGTGATAGTTAGTGCATTGCCATCGCGGTTAACCGTCGCGCGCTCAATATAGAGGAAAGAGATACGGTCACCCATCTGCGCCAAGGCATGACGCGTGACCGGTAGTTCCTGCGGTGTCGCCAAATCACTTCACCGGCGCCAAGGTCAGAAGACCACAGCCATACGCACGGGCACGACCGATGCCTTGAGTCAGCCCCTGACGTAGCGCCGCTGCATCAGTTATCTCAAGCGTGCCAGAAAAACGTGCTTTCGCAATACGCACCTGGTTACGGGAGCCATGAGATTCCTTGCCCTTACCGAACACATCCGTCCAGCGCTCCATCACCATCGGCGCATCGCTGACAGACCAACGCGCACGCTCTTCATCGGAGCACTCATCCTCAATGCGCGGGGCGAGCGCAAAACCATGTCGAGCAGCCTGCTTATACAGCCAATCCAATTGATGTCGGACTGAGACGTGCGCCTTGACTTTGCCGCGCTTCCCATTCGGCTCCGAGTACGTGGGATTCCCCACGATCTCGAAATGCCAGCGTTGCCCCTTCATCAGGGAGTGCAAGAAACGGTCGTAATCCGCACTTTGCGCTGGGCGGTTCTCCCAGCCTGCCTGTTCCACGATGAGAGCACCCGTGGGCTTCTCTGGTCCGACGATGTACAACACGGTTTCGTGGTCTTGCGGATCTACTCGCCACAGAACCCGTGCCTCATCATCTGAAATATCTGGCGGAAATGACGCCCGGACCGCCGCATGCATGGCCTGGGGATTTGTGAGGAGTTTCCGCCCATTTCGTCGCGCTGGGTTGATTGAAATTCGTGTCAGCGTACTCATGCCTGCACCACCGTTTCGAAGTAGATGTCCCGGGGCGAAGTGCGTTCCTTCCCCTCAGGGTTGTGGATCTCTACGTCATCGCATCGGATAACGTCACGCCATCCGTAACGGCGGTGTTGCGGATCAAAGGACAAAGGAACATCCTGGCGGGGTACGCCACCTTTCTCGGCGGGCAATGCGTCCCGGTAAAGAGCCAGCGAGATGTCTTTGGGCGACTGCGTCTTATGTTGGGCAGTGGCGTACCAGGTTTCGTGGTCCCGAAGCGCCTGCTCCCCAGAAGCATCAACGATCCCAACAACGAGTCCCGGATGCACCGGGCAAGAACGACGCCCCATAAACAGTGGAAATGCTGGGGACTTCAGTGCGTCTGCGATGTTTTCCAGTAGAGCTCGATCATCTGATTCCACCGCGACCAGGAACGCAGCGTCGGAAAGAAAGTACCGCGTGACAAGTTGCGCTGGATCATTCGGCTTTGTCTGCCATGGCTGCGCTGTCTGATAGTCCCGCAGGAGACTTCCTGATTGGTCAACACGGACTGCCATCTTCAGAGCCGCAAGATCTTCAACCTCGTCCGTACGACGACGACCTTGAGCCGCAGCAATGAGACCAACAATTCCGGACTTCGTTGGGGTCGTTGCAGTAGCTCGGATTTTGAACCGAGACTCATCACCCCAGGACTGCATCGGCCCCTTTAACAGGAGCAACAGTGAGTGAGACACTAGCTATCACCCGCAAGACTCTTCAGCTCATCAGCAACACGATCAGTCAGTTCTGCCAGCGTAGTCTTCTCGGCGAGACCCTCGAAAGGCTCTGCAAGGTCACCGAGACCAAGCACGAAGGCTGCTTGCGGCTTGAAGCCGTAGACCTCCTGCACATCGCGTGCTTCCTGTGCGAGACGTACTGCTGCCACAGAACGACGAGACTTTGCTTCGTCCTTAGCACCCGACTCGTAACCCCCACGTGCCTCTTCGAGCACCGGAGTCTCAAACGCGTTAACCAAAGACACCGGGCGCGTGTCACGAACAGCCACGTACACCAGCTCAGGCAACGTCTGGTTAGCAAAGGTGTTGATCTTGCCAGTGGGCATCGACGCAATGAAGGCCTCGATGAACTGCGCGGCAGCCTGACGCGCCACCTCGGCAGAACCCAGGTTCTCCTTCAACCCGTCCAGGTTGACGGTGGCGTACCGGTACAGGGTGGACGACATCATCTGAACAGTACCGATCATTCCAGCGCCTGTCTCTTCACCTTCTTCAGCGAGGTCGTCGACCGCAGTGAAGTAGTCAAAGTCGGGGGTGGAGTTGTGAATGCCGATGGCGTGAGCGACCTGGACGGCAGCATCGACGTTATACGCCGCGTCATCAGCAATCATGCGGCCAAACATCGCCATATCCACTGAGTGGTTGGTATCCAGAATGGCCTTGGCTTCGTTCTTCGTCAGCTTGTCGTCACCGCGCGCGAGAAGCTCCTCGACGGCCCGATTGATCTGCTGCTGGCTCAGGAAGATCAGGTAAGTAGTGCGAGGGTATGGGTTGTGCTCCGGAGCATCCTCGTCGACCTTCTTCGGCTTCTTGTCTACTTCGGTTTTGATTCCCGCTGCCTTGAACAGCTTCTCAGCTCGTGCAATCGCGTCGGCTTTCTCGACGCCCTGCTCCTCAAGAAGACGAGCAATCTTTTCTGGCAGGCGCTTCGAGCGGTCCCCAATCTGCTCACTATCAAACTGGTTCTCGAAGTAGCGACGGATCGCCCGCTTCCACGACTGAGAGGAAACACGCTGACGTGGGACACCACCGAAGACCGCAGTCTTCGGCGCGCCGGTGTCATCGCGGTTGATCAAGGACGGCGGAATGGTCTGAAGTGCGTGGATATCAATGATGAGGGACATGACTTTGCCTTTCTAGTTGGTGGTGACAGGGTGATCCGAGAAGTCAGATTCCGTGAGTGGTGAGTCTTGCTGGGATGGGCGAAGCATTCCGACCGCGTAATCGCGACCCCAACGCAGGAGAACGCCATCGCGACGAGCCGGATTCTGGAGGCTGCGCAGATCAGCTGCGAGCGCGCCGTAGTCGAAGGCGATCTTTTCTCCCTTCAAAAGAGAGACCAGCGTCCGCAAATGAATCAGCCGCGAGGACTCTTCGCGAGCAGTCTGCATAGCGTCGAACCGATCCTTGAGAGAGCCTGATTCACTGATGGTTTGCAGTCGACCACAGGCCATTGCGAAGGTGCGCTCTTCAGAATGTGCGGGCGTGGTGGCGCTTTGCATATGCGCAGCGAAAAGCGTCAGCGCGTAGTACGCCGCGGACTCGGAGGGCGACGGCGCATCTCCACGTCCAAGTTCTCCTTCACTGAGCGGCGGAGCAAGGGTGCTGAGCACCCGTTCGAGGGCAAGCGGATCAGTACCGAATTCGCGGGCTGCGCTCTTGCGCAATTCTGCGAGCACTCGGCGTGCTTCACTGCCCTCGGTCGATTCGGGGCGATCAAGGTAGTTCGTCTGCAATCGGTTCACCGTGTTCGCCACACTGAACCTGAGGTTTGGTGCACTCATGGCTGGCTGCCTTTCTGTCGCAGTTCTCTTTCTTCTCTCTCGTGTTCTCGTAGAAGGGGAAGGTCTTGGGAGATTCTGTACTGCAGCTGGCGGTACAGGGAACCGGCGCTAATCACCCGACCACCACCGTCTTCACCGCTATCGACGATGCGACCGATCAGAGCTTTTTGCCCAGCTCCGCGCACTGCTTCATCGGCAATTTGCAAAAGCTGTTGCCGGATCTGCTTCTGCCACGCGACTGCTTCTTCCTCAATGTTTTCGAGGTCCAGGCCGCGCAACCAGTTGATAAAGAGTGGCTCCAAGACGGTGTACAAGCGATCCGCTGCTTCTGCATCGAATACGTACTCTCCACCTGCAGCGACAGCGAGCTGCCCAACAAACCACCCCAGTGAAATTGCCGCATTACGAGTCACATCGGCCGCATCCCGCACATACTGCCTGTGAACTCGGGAGGTTTTATCATCCTGCAGCAGTGAAAGCGGCAGCCCAATGGTTCCTGTCACTACTGTTCCTACAGATGAGCTTTGCGCACCATACTCCATCGAAACAATGTGGACGTCCGCGATTTCCTGCGTCCTCTGAGACCTCGTGATGCTGGAGAAATTCACCAAATTTTCTGGGCGTTTCGGAGCATGCTCACCGCCGGTAAACCCGGCGTCGGACTCAGACACAAGCAGCGCATCAAGTGAGCGCCACATAGTGCGCTGCGTATCATATGGCTTGGCGTAGAAAGCCAGCTGGCCTTTCTTGGTCTGGTTCTTACTGAAGCGGTACGGCGTCATCGGATCCCCGAAGACGTTCTTTCCAGCGTCTGGGATCTGGTCACCGTTACTCACCAGCACCGCAGTGACGCGGTCACCTTCGGTAAATAACCGAATTCTTCTGGACTGCCACGTAGCCAAATCCGCAGCACCTTGCGGTTGAGGCGCCGGTGGGCTGGCCAGCTTCCCTGCACGGTCATTGCGCTGTGCGGAAGTGTCAGCTTCGCGCTCCCACACGGGAAGATCAACGACCGCCTCATCAGAAAGAACCTTCGGCGTAGTGTTCAGCAGCAGTGTCTCCAGAAGCGAGCGCCCCCGAATGACAGTCCCACCAGTCATGCCAGCCCAACCAGTACCAATGGGGTAACCTTTGCCGCCCTTTACCCGTGGATCTCCAATAGCACCGGATTTGATCCCCGAGTAGTCATACGCCTGGGTGCGAATGAGCCATCGCGCCGCTTCATCAAAAGTGAGGCTTTGACGGCCTGCATGCGTGCGCATCGTGAAGTAGTCATGCTCAGCATCAGGCAGAATTCGCGAGACTGACTGTCGCGTTGCCTTGGTTGTGTCGAGGCTAGCTACCTGCATGAACGGTGCCTCACTATCGAACAGGTCAAACCGGTGGTGGTACTCGTCCAAGTACTCCAACACCCGGTCATCCCGGTTTTGTTCGATGAGTTCCTGCCGTTTAGCAATGAACCATTTCTCCCAGCTCGGAGAATCTTCCGAGCTGCCGCGATGGGCCCGCCAGAAGATTGCCAGCAGGACGCGGAGTACCGCATAATCCTGAGTCGGGGAATCCCCGAGAACTTGGATGGGGGTTGCCGTGCCGTCGAAAATCTGGCGAATGCTCAGCTTCTCGGTGCCTGTCGAGGTCACGCAGACTATCCACGGCTGATCAAGCAAGTTGAACGACGGCTGATTATCCGATTGCGTCACTCCATCTTCTCCTTCCTTCTTGTACTAACGGGTCTTGTCATTTCAGATATTAGGAATCGTGTGTGACATCCGACCCAGGTTGATCGCTCAGGATTTCGATTCCGAGCTCCGAGGTGTATCTCACTGTGAACCGACCCAAGACCGCCTTGCCCTCTCCATCCAAAGGAAGAGCTAGCTGCCCTTTGAGCAGGTAGTGCTTGTTCCATGCCACAGGAGTTTGCTGCTCCAGCGCCCCAACTACATCCTCAAAATCTGAGTCATACCGAGTCATTCGCGTTGGAAGCCGCACAGTACTTGAAGCAAGATGGAATGCCTGCCGGTAGCTGAGTTCAGGATCACCAGTGATCATCCAGTCTGTGCCCAGCGGCACATACTCTTCCGCATCACCGGTGATGGGTATGACCTCAACCGCCGGCTCCGCATCGCGCACTTGCGCTGCACCCACTTCTTCCTCCCCGAGGGAAACAACGGCCTGTTGCAGATCGCCGAACAGATCACTTAGTGCCGTGCACATGTGGGGTGATGCAACACGGAAGCTCTTCGAACGGCCATGTGCTCTCTGCACCCGTGCTTCCTCGTCGACAAGCGCTTTCTCCCATTCCTCCATCCACTCTGCGGGGACGTCTTGTTCAGCGTCATAGACCTGGCGCACGAGTTCAGCTACGTCATCTGGACGTTTAAACGTTGTGGGCAGATGAAGAAGAGTTGAAAGCAGAACCTTCGCCCCGTAGATCGCTTCGGCGCCCGAGTTGAGAACTGGGGAAGGTGTCTGGGACTCAATACCCCGCACAAACACCTTTGGTTCTCGCACCTGTTGAGGTCGATCAGTCTCGGGGCGATCATGCCTGTGCAAGCGCCCAATGCGCTGAATAATCAGGTCCATCGGGGCAATATCCGTGACCAAAACATCAGCGTCGATATCAAGACTCTGCTCTGCCACCTGGGTGGCAACCACTATCTTTCGGTCTGGCCGGCCCACCCCACGGTGAGCATCCGGGCCGAGCTCTCCACGCAAGCGGTCTTCCTTCTCTGAACGCTCCCAGGCCATGAATCCCGCGTGATGCAGCTCAACTTCGTCGGGGTACGTCTTCTTGAAAGCACTGTATGTTTCTTGAGCACGCGCGATGGTGTTGCAGATGACCAGCGCCACACCGCCACCCGCAAGCACATCTCCAATTCGCTGCTGAAGCGCATCGAGCGAATCATCTATGACTTCGATCGTTGCTTCAAGGTTCGTGGGGCTAGGTTCCGGCGCAACGCTGCGCTGCCCAGATTCGGAGGCCACAGTGATGAGCGGATACGCATTCGAAGGCTCCGCAATATCCCGGCCCGAAAAAGCTTTGACCAGTGCGTTTCGACGCTCAGGTGGCAGCGTCGCAGACATCATAATGACTGTTACCCCGTACTCCGCCAGCCATTCGAGAGTGGTTTCAAGATAATCGGAGGTATAGGTGTCGTACGCATGGACCTCGTCGAAAATAATGATTTTCCCCGCCAGTGCGACGTGGCGCAGCATCGAATACCTCTGCCTCAGCGCCATCATGAGCACCTGGTCAACAGTTCCCACAACCACGTTTGAGAGCAGCCCTCGGCGCCGCCCGCTCATCCATGAACTGGCAACAACATTTTCGCCAGCTGCACCGTCCTCCCCAATCCCCCGGAATCGCAGCTCTTGATAAGGCTGCGCCAATTGATTCTTGGAATGCGCCAAGTAGAGGGACGATACCGCGCCCGAATCGGTGGTGTTTTTAGCCCACTCGATCGTCCTCTCCAGCAAACCATTAGCTGTGGCCATCGTCGGCGCAGCGAAGTAAATTCCCTGAGCATCAGTAGCATTCGCAATAACGTGCGCCGCAGCTAGGGCAGCCTCCGTCTTACCCACGCCAGTTTCAGCCTCAAGAATGATCAGTGATGGCTCCGTAATTTCCTTCGCGGCCTCGACCATCGCCACCTGAACGCTTCTCGCACGATAAAACTCTGGCCAGCCGAAGGAACTTTGATATTGCTTATCGACGTCTCCCTCAACCACCTTCCCCTTCCACGGGCCAGTCAAATCGGTCGATTGCATCCCAGCACAGATGCGATCCTCTTGACTCCCCGCAACCACCATGGGAAAAGCATCAGGGTTAGAAGCGATCCAATCAGCAATGACGACGAGCCCAGTTAGCAACTGCATCACTGCAGCATCTGGCTTTGCGCCGACTTTCAGTTCTTCCAGCGCCGGCCGAACCCCTGCAGCGTCAGCCATCGAATCCAACAGCTCAGACTGCAGCTCTTGCCATTCACGGGAGTAGATACTCAAGATCGTCTCAATATGATCCCGTTCACCAACCGAAGATGGCACACCGTGGTGAGCATCCGCCGCAGATGCGAGCCACTCCGCAGTAGAACGATCAAAGCCCTGATCCATTAGCCAGTTTGTAATCAGGACCCCAGAGCAAATGCCGTGCGGCATCTTGTTCCGCCCCTTTTCCAAGCCGCTCATACGGAGTGGGATGCCTGCATCAGCCAGCGCGGAGACAAGGTGCTCATACCCTCCTTTCCTCTCCAGCTGGGTCTGGAATGTGAGGCATGCCTTGCCGACGTCGTGTCCTCCCGCAAGCCACACATACAATCCCCGCACCTGCTCATCGGTGAGCCCCAAACCTTCAGACAGCCTGTGCTTCAAAGGCTTCGCTATCCAGCTGTCATACACCACCGCAGCAACCCCAGCCGCATCCATGAGGTGCTGTGGAAGGCTAAGACTTCCACTCTCATCCCCCGACTTTGCCCACAAAGCCTGTGCCTGCGCACTGAAATCCAAGGAGCCAAAAAGACCTCGAACAGACCGTTCGAAGAGAGAGCCCTCATGTCGCCCTTCCATGTTTTACTCCTCACTTAACAGGACATGGAATAAGTACCTTCGCCAACGAACATAACACACCGTCACCCACAGTTCAATCTTTTAAATCTCATAATAACTAGTTCAACGTAATGAACTACAGCGTTTTGGTAAAAACACGCACCATTCACCTACCGTTGGGCTCATCCCCAGTTTTCGGGGATGAGCCATTGTTCTTATGCGATTGGCTCCCCTCCCCGCGTTAGCGGGGTAACATCATCTTGGGCTACAAGTTGTCCCTCTTTGCTGTGTGCAGCCACCTCCCCCGCAGTTCGGGGAGGGTGCTCCCCGCGTGAGCGGGGATGAGCCCAGGAACCACTTCGAGCAGATGGGGTCACTGTCGTGCTCCCCGCGTGAGCGGGGATGAGCCCCAGGCGCGGTTCAGTTTTTCTGGCCTGATTGGGTGCTCCCCGCGTGAGCGGGGATGAGCCCGATCCGACGGCCTGGACGTCACCAGCGGCTCAGTGCTCCCCGCGTGAGCGGGGATGAGCCGTCCTGGAGGAAGTTTATGGCTTCGGTGGTTTGGTGCTCCCCGCGTGAGCGGGGATGAGCCCCGAAAGGACACCAAAAATGGCTAAGGACTTAGGTGCTCCCCGCGTGAGCGGGGATGAGCCCCTCCAGCGATGCAAGGCAGTCTTCGCCACTTTGTGCTCCCCGCGTGAGCGGGGATGAGCCCTTCTGTGCTGGTATGCACACTCCCACCCTGGAGTGCTCCCCGCGTGAGCGGGGATGAGCCCGACACCCTGGACGATGACATGTAGGACAACACGTGCTCCCCGCGTGAGCGGGGATGAGCCCCTCATGTCCACCCAATAGGGAAACCCCCGCGAGTGCTCCCCGCGTGAGCGGGGATGAGCCCCAGGCCTTCGCCGAATCAAGCGTATTACGGACGTGCTCCCCGCGTGAGCGGGGATGAGCCCCCGCTTATCGTCGCCGTCTAGGTAGCCGTAGCGTGCTCCCCGCGTGAGCGGGGATGAGCCCTTATGGAGCAGCTACAAGCACAGATCATGGGGCCGTGCTCCCCGCGTGAGCGGGGATGAGCCCGACAGGCCAGCATTCTGACGGGTGAACTCCCAGTGCTCCCCGCGTGAGCGGGGATGAGCCCACCCCTCGAACATGTTGCCCATGTCGGTGACCGTGCTCCCCGCGTGAGCGGGGATGAGCCCAACAGTCACAATTGACCTCCAAAAAGTAGGCAGTGCTCCCCGCGTGAGCGGGGATGAGCCCCCAACCATGATCCCGCACCCCTACCAAAGCGAGTGCTCCCCGCGTGAGCGGGGATGAGCCGAAGTGCGCCAGCACACCCTTCGCAATCATCGAGTGCTCCCCGCGTGAGCGGGGATGAGCCCCCGCTGCCGGTCAAACGCATCCACCGGAGCAAGTGCTCCCCGCGTGAGCGGGGATGAGCCCGTGTTGTACTGGCTGACCGAGCGGTACTCCACGTGCTCCCCGCGTGAGCGGGGTTGAGCCCTACGGCCGCAACCGTAAGGGGCGGGCGCAGGAGTGCTCCCCGCGTGAGCGGGGATGAGCCCAGCAGGAGATCAACCGCCAGGGCAGCGAGTTCGTGCTCCCCGCGTGAGCGGGGATGAGCCCCCAAACGGAGCGGACCGAGGCCTGGGGGCACGGTGCTCCCCGCGTGAGCGGGGATGAGCCCCGTGGATTCTTCGGCTTAGGGAGGTAGAACACGTGCTCCCCGCGTGAGCGGGGATGAGCCCTCCTGCCCCGCGTAGGACTGCATAGTGGTGTGGTGCTCCCCGCGTGAGCGGGGATGAGCCCGGTACGGAGCTGAGTCAGCTTCCTGATTTCTTGTGCTCCCCGCGTGAGCGGGGATGAGCCGGTGCGGGAGTCAACTTACGAAGGTGCGGGAGTGTGCTCCCCGCGTGAGCGGGGATGAGCCCCCCTCCGGCCAATTCACCGTCCACGCCCCAAAGTGCTCCCCGCGTGAGCGGGGATGAGCCCGCGCCCTGATCCCCACAGGCGTAGCCCTGGCTGTGCTCCCCGCGTGAGCGGGGATGAGCCCTTATTAATCCGCTCCTGCTCCGCCCGGAAGTCGTGCTCCCCGCGTGAGCGGGGATGAGCCCACTACGGGAATGACCATGAATTCTGGTCTCTCGTGCTCCCCGCGTGAGCGGGGATGAGCCCCGAGCGAAGCGAGGGCGGGAGCCCTTTTTTCGGTGCTCCCCGCGTGAGCGGGGATGAGCCCTTCCCTAACCTCCCGCGAGCTGTAGCTCATGCGTGCTCCCCGCGTGAGCGGGGATGAGCCCGTCTTACCGAACAATGTGCCCGACGGGGCATTGTGCTCCCCGCGTGAGCGGGGATGAGCCCCCAAATCATTATCTGGGCAACACCACGAGCAAGTGCTCCCCGCGTGAGCGGGGATGAGCCCCTGGACCACGCCCGCGCCTGTACCGGCTGATCGTGCTCCCCGCGTGAGCGGGGATGAGCCCCACTCACCTACAATGCGCAGGTCTTTGAACTGGTGCTCCCCGCGTGAGCGGGGATGAGCCCGTTGGGTCGATCGCCTGTAAAAGTGCGGCGCCGTGCTCCCCGCGTGAGCGGGGATGAGCCCTCGAAGCGAAAAAGTAGAAACAAAAGCGCCTGGTGCTCCCCGCGTGAGCGGGGATGAGCCCCGTCACCATGCCGTTATCGGTTTCGACTTGGAGTGCTCCCCGCGTGAGCGGGGATGAGCCCATGAACTCCTTGTTTCAGGGCTGTTTTTCGTTGTGCTCCCCGCGTGAGCGGGGATGAGCCCTTTCACGCGATGACGACGCCACGACACCACACGTGCTCCCCGCGTGAGCGGGGATGAGCCCATCACAAAAACCCACCCACCAGACGAAACATGGTGCTCCCCGCGTGAGTGGGGATGAGCCCATCCGGTGCCAAAGAAGAATGGCTCACGTGAGGTGCTCCCCGCGTGAGCGGGGATGAGCCCTCAGCAACTTCCTCAGCGTCATCGTTGAGGAAGTGCTCCCCGCGTGAGCGGGGATGAGCCCACACCATGCCCAAATGAACGCCCAACACAACAGTGCTCCCCGCGTGATCGGGGATGAGCCTTGGGTCTCCTCTTGATTTAGGATTAGGGGGGGTAGTCCCCCGGTTCTGGCTAGTTGGTGTAACCAGAACCGGGGTTCTACTTTTGGCGCTTTCCTCTCCGGTAGCGTTTCCGCTTTCGGTGTTTAGTGCTCCCCGCGTGAGCGGGGATGAGCCCTCGAAGGGGTACGGGTAGCCGTTAGCTGCTAGGTGCCCCCGCGTGAGCGGGGATGAGCCCCCGGGGAAGGATCAACGTCTTACAGATGTGCAGTGCTCCCCGCGTGAGCGGGGATGAGCCCAAGGAGGGTGTGCCGACTGATGGCCGTTTCGTGTGCTCCCCGCGTGAGCGGGGATGAGCCCTCAGTACCGAAAGAATCAGGGCGGGAAAACATGTGCTCCCCGCATGAGCGGGGATCGGTCTACCCCCTAGGGCGCCTTATTTGTGTGTGCGAGCACCACCTGCGTAGGTGACGAGTACGCGAACGTTTAGGGGTGCATTTCTTATCCCCAGACGGCGACACCACCGCGATCAACTCCCCGGAGTTCGTCGTGGGCGGCCCTCGGGGCAATCTGGTTCTGCACGATTTTCAAAAGTATGTAGCAATCCTGGTCTTTTAATGGGGGTTGTGCACGATTTTCAAAAATCGTGCAGCGACAGCGGCAGCGACAGTGGCAGCGACAGCGGCACCACCACCGCGGCAACTCCGAAACCAACCGCATCACAGTCCGCCTCACCAGAAAGCAAAAATGCCCCCACCAAACGGCGGGGGCATGATGCGTAGACGCGCTTACTTGAGGGAGACCTTTGCGCCAGCCTCTTCCAGCTTGGCCTTTGCAGCCTCAGCGTCGTCCTTGTTAGCGCCCTCGAGGATGGCCTTCGGTGCGCCCTCAACCATCTCCTTGGCGTCCTTCAGACCCAGGCCGGAGACGATCTCGCGGACAGCCTTAATCACGCCGATCTTCTTGTCGCCAGCGTCCTCGAGAACGACGTCGAACTCGTCCTTCTCCTCAGCAGCTGCAGCGTCGCCGCCAGCAGCGCCCGGAGCAGCAGCAACTGCAACCGGAGCAGCAGCGGTGACGTCGAAGACCTCTTCGAATTCCTTCAGGAACTCAGAGAGCTCGATGAGGGTCATTTCCTTGAACTGCTCAATGAGCTCGTCCTTGGTGAGCTTAGCCATTGTGGCTTCCTTTCTTTATGCGGCCGTGTGGCCGACTTGTAAGTGTGTTTGTGGTGGGCTTGCCTTAGGCGGCGTCGCCCTGCTTGTCCTGCAGTGCGGCAACGAGTCGTGCCGTCTTGGAGGCCGGAGCCTGGAACAGGCCTGCAGCCTTTGCCAGAGAACCCTGGAATGCGCCAGCAAGCTTGGCCAGAGTGGTCTCGCGGTTGTCCATCTCTGCGACAGCGTCCAGCTGGGCCGCGTCGAGAGAGTTACCGTCCATGTAGCCGCCCTTGAGGATGAACTTGTCGTTCTCCTTGGCGAACTTCTTCATCACCTTCGCAGCGTCAACCGATGCGTCGCCCTGGATGAAGGCAACGGCGGTCGGGCCGGTGAGAAGATCATCGAGACCCTCGATGCCCTGCTCATTAGCAGCGATCTTCACGAGGGTGTTCTTGGCGACGTGCAGTTCAACATCAAAGCCCAGATCACCGCGCAGCTGCTGCAGCTGACCAACGGTCAGACCACGGTACTCGGTGAGGAACACAGCGGAAGATGCCTCAAACTTCTCCTTGAGAGCCTTGAGCTCCGCAACATTCTTCTGGTTTGCCATAACACACGCCTCCTTCCCATTACTTCATGTCTTGTCCGCCCGGAGCTTTCTAACACTTTGCGTCCCTTTTGGAGCGAAGTGACAAAAAGCCCCGTGCAGAAGCACGAGGCAGTGCGCATGTTGCGCGAGAGGTGCCACGTTTCTCCTGCGTGGGCCGATCCCTGGGTGGGATCCTTCGACCTGCCTTAGAAGGCAGATGACCGACGGTCTTCGGTGAAACTTGAGCTCGGGTGAAACCCGTTCAAACTTCGGTTGAGTACTTTAACGCTTCCCCTTGGCTTTCTCCAAATCCTTGATCAGTCGTCGTGCCGCATCAAAAAGCACGATGCCGCCAATCAAGGCCATGACGCCGACACCGAGCGCGAGCCCAGACCAAAATCCGCCCGCCGTAAGCGATGCTAAACCACCAGCACCATCCATACGGTCGCTGTCAGGCACGTCCATTCCGCTTATCGACGATCTAATCGGCGCCCCTTCTTCCCCCACCTCAACCGGTTGAGCCGCGTCCGCGGCACCCTCAACCGCATCCGTGCCGCCCCCAGTGCCACCTACTTGCGCGGGCTGGACAACGTGGGCGGGAGCCGGAGCCGGAGCGGGAGCTGGTGCGGCTGCCTGGTTCTGGGGCGCAGTGCCAGCGGGCTGACCCGGCGCGGGTTTGGTGGCGGGTTTCTTGGCGCTGTTGCTAACGCTGTTATTGGTTTTGCTCTTGGTGCCGTTCTGGCTGGGGGTGGCTGCCTTCAGAGTGCCGTCGAGGGCTTTGCCGAGCTGCTTCACAGCGGTGCCTATCTGGCCGATGCTCTGCGGGGTCCATGGACTGGCAACTGAGGGGGCAGAGGGGAAACCGGCGCACAGTTCATCCGCATCACCAAGGTCTGCATAGCCGGCAGCCTTGTGCGCTTGGGCGGCAGCGATGGTTTTGTCGCCGACGAGGAAGGGCACGTCGATGGAGTGGTCGATGCTCTCCCCCGTCGCGGTTTCGCCACTGACGTTGAACTGCACTGTGTAGTAGCCCGGCCGATCAAAGCCGAAGGCCATGTGATCGTGGGAGCGTGCAGGATACTTCATCACCTGGCTGCGGTCGTGGGAATCAAACGCGATCTTGAGACCACCGAGGGATTCATGCCACGCCAGCATCCGGCCGGGGCCCGTGAAATCACTGATAGAAACGGTGACGGTGCTGCCCGGTGCGAGGGTGTCGGGGGCGAGGTGATCTGTCGAGAAGCCTGGCCATGGCATGCCGGACTTCTGCGACTGGGGCAGGGACCACAAGGTTTGCGGATTGCCAGGCAAGGTCGCGCGGATCTTGTCGGATGGCTCCACCTTCGCCGCGTCCGGGACGGTCAGTGCGAATGTGCCACTGGGGCGGGAGATGGTGTTGGAGGGGTCGGAGCCGTCGAGAAGCTCAAACGTGATTGGCTTCTCCCCGCCGCCAGCGAGAGCAATGTCGAGGTGGCCGTGGGTGATGATCGTGTCCGGCTTACCTGCGAGCGCCTTGGCCGCGTGGCACTTTTCCGCGGCGTTGGGCAAGCGGGGCGGGGTGCTCGGCGCGGGGTCTGGCGACGGTTTTGGCGACGGTTCTGGTGCTGGCGTCGGCGTGTCCACCGGGGCGAGCGGGTTGGTGATGGGCCGCAACTCCGTCGTGGTTCCCTCGGGCAGGCCCGCTTGCGCATCGGTGCCGACGAGCCAGTACATGGTGACGGGGTCGGTGAGTTCCTGGGTGCCGTCGATAAGCTCGGCACGACCTTGCCACGTGGTGGCGTAGATGCCGGGCTTGGTGAAGGTCCAGGTGAAGTGACCATGTGCTCCCACTTCGTAGTCGATGCTGTGCTTGGTTTCATCGGCACTGCTGAAGGCGTGCTCCACGTCCCCAGCGCCGCCCGCGCCGGCAAAGAAGACGTTCATGTCGCCGGGCCCGGAGAAGTCTTTGAGGTCGAAGAACATGAGGTCGTCGACGAAATTGGTGGGGATCTGGCCGTCCAACTCGTGGTTCGGGTCGAAGGCGCCAAGGCCCGCCCAGATCGGGCGCCACTGGTCGAAGAAGCTGACGGACTGGGGAGCGGTCCACACAATATCGCCGGGTTCACCCAGGAAGGACAGCGCCTCAGAGTCGGGGACGGTAATACGGCTGACCTCGTTGCCGTCCGGATCCGCGTCGGGGGCGAGGCGGAAGCACACGTCATCCATGGGTACGACGGCTTGGCCGTCCACCGCCATCACGGACAATGCCCCTTGTGCGTCGCGGGTGCCGTAGAGCGCATCCACGTGCGAGTGGTACAGCAGCTTGCGGCCTGCGCAGGGGTGGGTCACTTCGGTGCCCTCCGTAGTTGTCATGGTGGTGCCCGCGGGCAGGTCGATGCCGAAACCCGCGTCGCCGGGGCGGTGTGCGCCCGAAGCGGCGGTGGCGATTCCGGTGGCGCCGCTCAAGACACTGCCCGCGACCACGAGCGCAGCAGCCACGGCAGCTGAACCGCGACGAAGAGCAGAAGCATCAGTTGGGTGAGTGAGCAAGGTTCTTCCTTAGATCGTGTCGTGTACGGCGGCGGAAACGTTCAGCGGCTAACCCTTGCTGGGGTGAAAAGAGCCAGCTGAGCACAAAGAAAGTGGTGAGGCAGAGCACCACGGTGGCGCCGGTGGGGGTGTCATAGGCCCAAGACAGCCACACGCCGAGGATGGAACCGGCGACACCGGTGCCGGCGGCAAGCAGCATCATGACGCCGAGCTTGTCCGTGAACATCCGGGCTGTTGCTGCCGGGGTGACCAAGAGGGCAACCACGAGGATGTTGCCGATCGTGCGCACAGAAATCACCACTGCTGTGGTCACCGCCAGGTACAGCAGGAGATCCAGCACAAAAACGGGGAGGTTCATGGCGCGGGCGGTCTCCCGATCCAGGCTCACCGCCGTGAACCAAGGACGCAAGCCCAGCATGAGCGCCACGATGAGAATGCCGGCAACGGCGGACACCCACATGTCCTGCTCCGACACACCAGTCAAGGAGCCAAAGAGGAAAGAGGTGAGCGAAGCGGTGTAGCCCTCCACGCGGGAGATCACCACCAACCCCACAGCAAACGCGGCCGCGTAGAAGATACCAATCGCGGTATCTTCTTTCACCCGTTCACGCTGGGAAAACACCGCGATCAACACCGCCACCGTCATGCCGGCAACCGCCCCACCAAGCAGCACGGACACCTGCAGAGCAAAGGCCACAGCAATACCGGGGAACACGGCGTGCGCCACCGCATCACCAATGAAAGCCATGCCACGCAACACCACGTAGCAGCCCACCACCGCGCACACAACAGCGGCGATCACCGCGACGATCAAGGCGCGTGGCAGGAAGCCAAGCTGCGGGTTGGTCAGGTCGATGAGGAACTGAACAAAACTAATCTCAGGCACGAACGCCTCCTTGAACCGCATGAATCCCGGCCAGCCACCGCGAGTTCGGGTCCACACCAAAAGTTTCCGACCACGGCTGGGGGTCCGCGAGGTCCTCCGGGCTGCCATCAGCCACAATGCCGCGATTGAACAAGATCAGCCGGTCGCAGGAGTACACCGCCTCGGCGATGTTGTGCGTGGACATCACCACGGCCACGCCGGCCTCCACCAGCTCGCGGAAGAGGTCCAACAGCTGTTCGGTGGTGGGGATGTCGAGGCCGGTGAAGGGTTCGTCGAGAAGCAAAAGCTTCGGTTCACGCGCGAGCGCACGAGCAACAAGAACGCGCTGACGCTGACCACCGGAGAGCCGTCCCACGGGGCGTTCGCGCAGATCCCACAGGCCGACCTGTTTGATGGCGCGCACTGTAGCGAGATGGTCCGCGCGGCTGGCGGGGCGCCACCATGGGCGCAGGCTCAGGCGACCGCTGAGCACCATCGCGTAGATGTCAATGGGAAAATCCCAGGCCACGGCGTGACGTTGCGGTACATAACCGACCGCATCCCGGAGCTTTTTCCCGTATTTCCCGGCAACCTCAACCTCGCCAGAATGTGCCTTGACCAGACCCAACAGTGCCCGCATGAAGGTCGTCTTACCCGCACCATTCGGCCCGAGCACACCAACAAACTCTCCCGCGTCCACAGTCACGCTCACATCCGCGAACACGCTCGCGGCGCCGTAGTCGACGCTCAATCCTTCCGCAAGCAAAACTGGTTCTTCCAGGTAATGGTGCATCAGGCATCCCCGCCGATCTCCGTGAGCGCCTCATCCCGCGTGGCTCGAGCGCGCCGCATCATCGCCACGCCCACGAGGCCCACGATGACCGCCGCAAGCACAAGCCCGCCAAGGACCCACAGCACCGAGCCATTTTGCTTATCCGCGTCCCCTTGTTCCTCCCCTTCCCCACTCCGCCACGGCCCCTCAAAGGTGGCGTTCGCTGCCTGCTGCGGGTCCGTGCCATCACCAACGGCGAAGCGCAGCACCTGCTCGTTGACGTGCTCCACCCCGTCCTTGTCTTTCACCACAACGCGAACACCAATCAGGTGCACGCCCGGCTTTGTAAACACCCAGTTGGCATGCGTGTGCGTGTTCAGCTCCACCCACATCGGCTGGTTGCCCGGCAAGCGGGAGTTCCACAGCTGCTGCGGCTGGGAAAAGCCTCCGGACTGCAAGAACAAGGAGAAATCTCCTTCGCCCTCATGCCCACCGAATTCCAGGTTCACACCGTGGTCGGTAGTGTCCACCACCTTTGGCGACTGCGTATTCCAGCCCAACCACGGCACGCCCTGGACCTCATTCTGCGGGACCACCCACACGGTGTCCCCGCCCTTCGCCCCGGTGAAATCAAACTCGTTGCCCTCCGGCAGTGTTTGCTGGGCTGCATCCGCCATCTTGAAAACTACGTCTTCTAAGTGTCGCCACACCGGTGGCACCTTGGAGTCATCCCGGACCATCAGCTGCATCTGTCCGTCCACATACAGCGGACCAAGATCCGCGTGTCCAGCGGAGATCACAGCCTTCTCCCCCAGCGGGGCAACCTGTTCGCTGTCCTCCACGACTTGCTGGAGAGCCGGGTCCTGGGCAGACCCCTGGGCTAGCGCTGCGGGAGCACCCGCAAGCATCACCCCGCTGAGCGCTGCAACGGTGAGGTGGGTAGCGATGGTCGTGCGTAATTTCATAGTTCTTCTTTCGTTTCGGGCTTCGGGGTAGGGGTGCCGGAAGCCTCCGGCACCCCTAGGCAGGAGGCAAGTGAATGGGCATTCGCCCGCATGAACTCGATGTAGGAATGCGCGTTTCCGGCCCCCGGCGGGTCCAACGCATCGCCGCGGATCGTGCACACGGCCACGCCGAGACGCCCAGCAATCTCCACGAGATCACTCGGAGCACTGTTCGCTGCTGGCTCCAAGAACACCGCCGGGACTTGCAGGTTTTCCAAGGTTCGTGTCAGCGCAATGATGTCGCGCGGACTCGGCTCCACCGACGGATTAGGTGTGATGTAGCCGGCCAGGTTCAGCCCGTAGGCATCCGCCAGGTAGCCGTAGCCGTCATGGGTAGTCACCAGATTGCGGCGATCCTGCGGGATGTGCGCCAGGGTGGTCTTGACATCGTCGTTAAGCATGTCGAGCTCCGCGAGATAGCTCTCCGCATTCGTGTTGTACTGCGCGCTGTGACTCGGATCCGCCGCGCTCAGCTCATCCCGCACGACCTTCACCACGGCCTTCACGGCCTCCACGTCGTGCCAGAAATGCGGATCGAATTCACCGTGCACATGCTTGCCCAGCACGGCCTGCGGAAGCAGATACGTCTCTTCGCCCGGGGTGCCCAGGAAGCGGTACTCGCGCTCCGCCGGCACTTCTTGCAGCGTCGCGCTCGGCACAGCGATCACCGTGCGCTCATCGCTTATCGACGCATCCCCCACCAACCCAATCTCCCCCCGATAATCCGCCCCAAACTCAGCGGTAATATCCACGTGCCCGCTGGTAAGCACGTCTGCCCCTGGCAGCACGTCATGCGGGTTCACACCAACGGCGATGGTGAACGTCTGGTCCTCCAACGGAGTCGGGTCCGCATTGATGTCTGGGCGTGCGGTGGCCCCGACGGTGACCGTGTACACGCCCGGCTGGGAGAAGGCCCAGCTGACATGCGTGTGGGCATCGATGGGCAATGTCGTTTGATCCTTGCCATCCAGCCCGTCCGCGGAGTTGAACAGCAGCTCCGGCGTGCCAAACGTGCCTACGATGTACGCCGCCATCGTTCCCGGGCCCGTCACATCTTTCACCGCGATGTCAGCCACCGCCGTCTTAGGCATCGCCGGTTTATCTTCCTCCGGCACCGCCACGCGCAGACCCAGCCACGGCGCGTCCAGGCCAGCGTTCTCCACGAGCAACCGCGGCTGAAAACCATGCCGTTCCGCCTGCTCCGCCACGGGCACAACCCGTGAGCCATCCGGCGTGGTTGTGTCCACCGTGCGAATAAGCCGCTGTGGCTCCAGCAACAGCCCATTGGTAAACACCACGTCCGCGTACGCAATATCGCGCACGGCGCGCAGCCCCAACTCATACGTGTGCGCATCCGCCCCCGGCGGGATCAACCCCGTCACCTCCGCTGCATCGCCGGCGACGTTGGCCACGATGTCCGCGAGTATGGACGTCGTTGCCACCACCTTCGCCTTGCCACCGTCCGCCTCCGCGGCGGTGCCGTCCACCGCGCAGCCCGCGAGCGCACCAACCAACCCCAGCGCAACCAACACGCGCGGCACCTTCACTTTGTTCATCCGAAGAGCTTCCGGGAAATCCGCACCATGCCCGCACCGAACACCACAACGCCCAGGCCCAGGACAGCAAACGGCAGCGTCATGATGGACATGCCCGTGTCAGCCAGGGTTCCACCACCGCTGGCGCCTACTGCACCGTTCATGGCTCCGCCGGCAGGGCTGGCGCCGCAGTTGCCCTGTTCACTGAACAGCGAACCGAAATCAAAATGACCACTATTCGCATTGCCTTGCCCACCCACAACAAACGTCAGCGTGGCCGACCCGGACACCGTCTCCCCGCTCTTCGTCTTAGCGGACTGCGCGATAGTCACCTTGTACGTGCCCGGCTTACCGAAGACCCACGACGGATGCACATGCGTATTCGCCGGAATCGTGTGCGTGCCCTGCGCCTTGCCATTATCAGCGCGGAACCACTCCTCACCCACAACCTGGCCCAGACCACCCTGGGTAAACACTGTCATCGGTCCCGGCCCATTGAAGCCAGTGATCGTCCACGTCACATCACCGGTGGTGTGCTGCAACAACGACGGATGCTGCGTATTCGCACCCAGCCACGGAACCCCCGCCTGCTGGACGGAACCGATCATCCACACGTCCCCTGCCGGCACCGAACCCACCGCCTGCGGCAGTCGCGCCTTCGCCTCATTGCCCAGGCCGAAGCTCAAACTCGCCGGGTCCTTCCACTCGGCCGGCGACGTCCTATCGTCCTTCACCCGCGGCAGGAGTCCCGGGGAACACTTCTGACCAGCCGGTTGTGGCTGTGCCCCTTGTGGCTGGGGGGCTTGTTGCTCTTTCCCTGATGACTCCTGTTTAGGCGCCGCCACCGGCTGAGGCTGTTCGGCTTTCGTCTCGGCCGAATCTGATGCACCACCAACCTGCCACGTGTACGTCGCCTCGTTGGACTCCGTTCCGCCCGCGGTGGCCTTGACCTTCATGGTGTATGTGCCTGGCTGAGTGAACAACCAGCTCGCATGCACATGGGACGGCTCCGCCTGATGGATCACACTGCCCGGCTGGATAGTCAGCTCCCCGTTTGCAAGGACCGGCCCGACACCGCCGAAGCCCTTCTGCTGGAACAACCACACATCACCAGGACCAGCAATATCCGTGACGGTGACGTCCACGGCACCAAAACCGCCCTGCCTCACGTCGTTGGTGTCCCACCCCGGCCACAGACGGTCGCTCTCCTGCGTCTGGGGCAGGTAGTAGCCACCAGTACCGATCTCCGGCACCTGGGCAGTGTCATCCGTGTAGGTGTGCTCCCCCACTTCAAGCAGAACACTCGCCGGGTCACGCACAACGTGTTGGCCGGTGACATCCTCGCGCAGGGCCAGGTTCAGCTGGCTGCCCTCGGCAGCAACATGGAAAACGTCAACGTGACCACGGTCCAGCACCACGTCCGCTGCGTGTGCCGGGCCGACACCAAGCGCCATCGCAAGAAACGCGCATGCCGTAACCACCAATGCTTTCAAGTGCGACACGGAAGGGACCCCTTTTCACTTCTCCCTAAATAACTTTGCGTCACACTAGTGCAAATGGGAACCGTTTTCACATCGCCTTGATGGGTCACCCTCATTTGGCGGTAACCGTTTTCAATAAGCGTTCGTTAGTGGCCGTGCCGTGGTCCGGCAGCCCCCAACTCCTGGGAACCGTGCACAACCCCTATCAAAACCCCAGGACTGCCCTCAACTTTCAAGAATGATGCAGAACCGGATGCCTCCCACTGCGACACACTCCGCAAAACGCTACAGAAAAACACTATTTCCCCAGGGGTGCTACCAACTTTGGAAAGTTGGTAGCAGGGCCCCAAGAAAAGCCTGGCCGAAAAAACAAAAACCCCGCCGGCGCATCCCAAAAGGGAAGCACTGACGGGGTCGGTCAGACCAGTCGAAGCGGTTTAAGCCTCGGTGTAGTTCTTCTGCACGGACGGGTCCACCGGGACGCCCGGGCCCTGGGTTGCAGAGACGGTGACCTTCTTCAGGTAGATGCCCTTAGCGGAGGACGGCTTGAGGCGGAGAACCTCATCCAGGAGAGCGCCGTAGTTCTCGGCGAGCTGCTCCGGGGTGAAGGAAGCCTTACCGATGATGGCGTGCAGGTTGGAAGCCTTGTCCACGCGGAAGGCGATCTTGCCACCCTTGGACTCAGAAACAGCCTTAGCCACATCCGGGGTAACGGTACCGGTCTTCGGGTTCGGCATCAGACCACGCGGGCCGAGGACGCGGGCAACGCGGCCGACCTTAGCCATCTGGTCCGGGGTAGCAATGGCAACGTCGAAGTCGATGTTGCCTGCGTTGATCTGCTCGATCAGCTCGTCGGAACCGACGATGTCAGCGCCAGCTTCCTGAGCCTTGGTAGCGTTCTCACCCTCAGCGAAGACAGCGACGCGGACGGTCTTACCGGTGCCGTTCGGCAGGTTGACGGTGCCGCGGACCAGCTGGTCAGCCTTGCGCGGGTCGACGGACAGACGCATTGCTACGTCGATAGTTGCGTCGTACTTCTCGGACGCGGTCTCCTTAGCCAGCTTGACCGCCTCGAGCGGGGAGTACAGGTTCGTACGGTCCACCTTTGCCAGCTGGGCGGTGTAGTTCTTGGAGTGCTTCTTGGCCATGTTGATTCCTTAAAAGTTGTCGGGAATGTGGTGCGGGCCTGACCAGGCCCTGCCACAGGCGAGGAGCTCACGTACCTCGCCGGAAAACAATGAGAAGAATTTACTTCTTCACTTCGATGCCCATGGAACGAGCGGTACCAGCGATGATCGCTGCGCCTGCCTCGATGTCACGAGCGTTGAGGTCTGCCTTCTTGGTCTCAGCGATCTCCTTGCACTGATCCCAAGTCACAGAACCGACCTTGTCAGTGTGCGGGACGCCGGAGCCCTTCTGGATGCCAGCAGCCTTGAGCAGCAGCTTGGATGCCGGCGGGGACTTCAGGATGAAGTCGAAGGAGCGGTCTTCGTAGACCGTGATCTCCACCGGGACAATGTTGCCGCGCATGGACTCAGTTGCAGCGTTGTACGCCTTGGTGAACTCAACGATGTTCACGCCGTGCGCACCCAGAGCCGGACCAACCGGCGGAGCCGGGTTAGCCATACCAGCTTCAATCTGCAGCTTGATCAGGCCGGTGACCTTCTTCTTAGCCATCGAATTACCTCATTTCCTTGGTACAGGACGCAGCCACGATGTTTAGCATGCGCCCTTCCGGATTCCGGGGGTTACCCAGCGACCGGGGATGAACGTTTTCACGTACCCACCTGAAGCAGGCACGATCGATAAGTGTATGTCACAGACACCCATGTCCCCAAATCGAAAAACCGGCCACGAGGACCGGTTTTTTCGTCGATAAGCGAAACGCTACATGATGCGCTCGATCTGATCGGCGGTGAGCTCCACTGGGGTCTCGCGGCCGAAGATGGATACGAGTGCCTGGATCTTGCCGGTCTCCGGATCGATCTCGTTGATGGTGGCGGAAACGCTGGCCAGCGCACCGGAGAGAATCGTGACAGCCTCGCCGACCTTGAAGTCGTGCGCAACCTTCGGCTTCTCCTCCTGCTCCGGCATAGCGATGACGGTCTCCCCCTCCGGGCTGACCTTTGCTTCTTCGCCCTCAACCGGTGCTTCCTTCGGCATGAGGAACTTGGCCACATCGCGGTGCTTGACCGGGGTGGCGTTGCCCTCATTACCCACGAACGAGGTCACGCCCGGGGTGCCACGGACAACGGACCACGCAGCATCATTGATGTCCATGCGCACGAGAACGTAGCCGGGCAGCAGCTTGCGCTTCACAATCTTGCGCTTGCCATCCTTGAGCTCCACTAACTGCTCAATCGGCACAACCACGTCGTAGATGGAATCCTCCACCTCGAGGGTCTGAATACGCATATCCAGGTTGGTCTTCACCTTGTTCTCATAGCCCGAGTAGGACTGAATGATGTACCACTGGCCCGGCAACTTCTTCAGCTCGCGGGTGTACTCACGCAGACGACGCTTGTACTCAGCGTCCGCGCTTTCTTCCGGCTCTCCACCCAGAGCGGCCTCAGCCTTAGCGACGCTCTCATCCGCCCCCTGCGTCTCCGGATCGGTGGACTCCTCTACGGCACCACCTTCGCTGACCATGTCAACTTCCTGCTCCTGGATATCTTCCTGGATGTCTTCCGGGCTGTACTGATCGTCTGCCATGACCGCTCCTTATGCGTCGGGGCTGTGAGTTAGTGGAAGTGGATGTGACGCCCAGCCTACAGCGCTCACCCAAAAACTGATCCCGCCTTACCCTGCAAGCCAGGGTGGCGGGATGATTTTCTACAGCGAGATTATACCTATCGGACGAGGATTTGCTCAACTAGCCAGGCTGCACCCTTGTCCACGCCCCACACCAGGGCCGTCATCACAATGAGGAAGCCAAACACAATAAGCGTGTAGTTCAGCATCTGCTGGCGAGTCGGCCAGACAACCTTGCGCATCTCCTGGACAACTTCACCCGGGAATGCAGCAGCACCCTTACCTGGCTTGTCCTTGTCTTCAGCGACGGGAACAGAAGCGCGCTTCTCCTCGTAGGAATCAGAGGTGACGGACGATGCACCGCTCATCTGACGTTTGCCAGTGGGTTTTGCGGCGTTCCGGCCTGGCTGGTTTTCAGTCACAGCTCTCCTCGACTTGGGTCTATGTGGCAGGGGCGACAGGACTCGAACCTGCAACCTACGGTTTTGGAGACCGTTGCGCTACCAATTGCGCCACGCCCCTTTGGTGTACTGCACAAAACAGTACGCCAACCCTACCACGAACACTCATGCATTCCTGGGAGGGTGAGCACATCCTTCCGGCCGAAGCCGGGTAGATGAGTAGCGATGGCGAGAATTGAACTCGCGACACAGCGATTATGAGTCGCTTGCTCTACCACTGAGCTACACCGCCATGTTGATTGCTGTCACCAGCAAAAAACAGAGCCCCCTAACAGAATCGAACTGTTGACCTTCTCCTTACCATGGAGACGCTCTGCCGACTGAGCTAAGGGGGCTTAAGCCTCTTAAGCGTTAGCCGCTCGTTTGAAGCCTTGAAAAGATTAACCTGTCTTATACACTTGGCACAAATCGGCTGGATAACGCTAGTTTTTAAGCGCATTTCATGCGCTTAAAAAGGCAACTTGATGTTCGCATTATCCTGCACCCACTGAGCAATTGGGCCAACGGACAGGAGTCCCGCGAGGAACGCCAGCAGCACGCCGACAATGCTGCCGATGAGCACACCGCCCGGGGCCTTGCTCATGGAGGAGCCGTTGGTTTCGCCATCACAATCAACGGACTTCACGTACTCCGCACCGCGCAGCGAGATGCCGCCGGCCACACCATCATCAGCCCAGAGGAAACGAGTGGTTTCCTCTGCCTTTCCGGCGACGCACTCACCGGTGGAGGTGAAGGATGCGAAGCCCTCATTGGCCAGGTTGGCAAACCCCGTCGGGCGCGCTTGAATGCCAGATGCCGGGGCGAACTCCGTGCCGTTGTGGGAAAGGAGGATGGACTGGCCGTCGCAGGCTTCGTCGCAAAGCACACGGAGCTGCTTCTCCTGCTGGCGGTAATCAAGCGCCATCACACCGCCGAACGGCGACTGGTAAGTCTGCTTGAGCTCGTAAGTGCCATCTTCCTTCAGGTCGAGGAAGTAGACCTTGCCATCGGCCTCGACACCAACTGCAAAGAGCTTCTGCTCCGGGATGTAAGAGATCGCTTCCAGGCCGGAATTCGGCTTGATGTCCCCGACGACGTCCTTGAGGTTCCATTCCGTGGTCGCCTTAAGCTCCTCCTGCCCCTTCTTCGCCTCAAAGCGCAGGACCGACGGGCGGGAGACCTTCTTGTCGTCGTTGTTGCGCTCGGTGGCCACGTAGATCGCACCGTCTGGACCAACGGTGACACCCTCCGCATCCGGGGTGCCCGTACCGTCGGCGTACTTCAACGTCCACGTCGCGGCCAGAGAATACTTCTTGGCTGCCTTGTCGTAGTCGAGGGCGTAGAGCTTGGCGGAACCGTTGTTCACAACCCAAGCGCGGCCGTTGTCATCAAAGTCAACGCCGGACATGTCTTCACCGGAGAAATCACCGCCGAGGTCAACGTTGTACACCTGGTCGTACGGCCACGGCTCGACCTGCTGCTCAGGAGCGTCAGGTTCCTCTTCGCCGGCGGCGCCCTCGTTCTTCAGTTGCTTGGTCGCCTCCCCTGTCACGGCGAAAGAACCAGTCATGTCCGGGACACGGCCCCAGGTGGAATCGATTTTGTCGGGGAAGTCCCAACTGGTTTCGCCGATAAGCTTCTTACTTGCGTCAAAGAGGCGGACCTGGTCTTTCTTACCGCCCAGACCGAAACCGTCCGAGCCGTCCGGAGTCTGATCCTTGGTGTGGATGATGTAGTAGCCGCCGGACTCGATCTTGGTGTTTTCGGGAATGACAATCGGCGTGTGGGTGTCATCGTCGTCCAGGATGGACCAGCCGGAGATATCAATGTCCTCATCCGTGTTGGTGTTGGCCAGCTCGACCCAGTCCGGGGAGCCATTCGCCTCAACCTCATTGATCACGATCGACGAGGCCACATCAGCAGCAACGGCAACCGGAACAGCGAATCCGGACAGGGCAAGAGCAGCAGAAACCGACAGTGCGGCCAAGCTGCGGAAACGAGAACGAGACACAGAAACATCCTTCAACGCATCAGAAAAACTTACAGTGCGCGTTTGAAAATAGCCCGGGTTTTTGAACAGTCCGCGACGTGGAAGTGACGGCTGGGTGGCCAATGGATGGCGTCTTTGGGGGAGGCGCTCACTACGGACTTTGGAAAGTCGATAGCAGGTCCTGGGGAAATGCTGATTTCTTGTAGCGTTTCTCGGAGTTGATCACTGCGGCTTAAGGGTCAAAAAGTGTGTCTGAATTGGGCGATTTCCAGTAGGTGACCTGCATTAACGCCAAAAGTATATGCT
>NZ_JASPJK010000017.1 GCF_030232265.1 Corynebacterium sp. MSK041 | reverse complement strand
CTCAATCGGCATCCAAAAAGGCCAAATCTAACCCCACGACACGCCGGGGCCAGACACACTTTTTGACCCTTAACCCTGGCATTTCAGGAAACGGGGTTTTCGCGCGTGGTCAGATATCTCGAACTCGGCCGAGAACCTTGGCGGAACCCTAGGCCCGTGCCCGTCGGGCGAGGGTGTTGCCCAAGGACTGGATGGCTTGGACGATGATGATCAGGATGATCACGGTCATGAGCATCGCGATGGAGTCGAACTGCTGGTAGCCGTAGGAAATGGCCAGGTCGCCGACACCACCACCGCCGATGGTGCCCGCCATTGCGGTGGCGGAGATGAGTCCGATGGTGGCGGTGGTAATGGCCAGGATGATGGAGGACTTGGCCTCGGGCAGCAGGAAGTAGCGGATGGTTTGGAAGAGGGTCGCGCCCATGGAATTGGCTGCTTCGGTGATGCCCGGGTTGACTTCGAGGAGGGATTGCTCGATGAGCCGGGCGATGAACGGCGCAATATATAAGGTCAGTGGCACCAACGCGGCAGTCGTGCCGATGGCGGTACCAGCGATAACGCGGGTGAACGGGGAGATGGCCACCAGCAGGATGATAAACGGCAGGGAGCGGATGATGTTCACCGTCACGTTGAGCACGCCGTAAACCGCCCGGCTGGGTTTGAGGCCACCGGGCCGGGTGATCACCAGCGCGAGCGCCAGCGGAATGCCCAGCAGCGCACCGATGAACAGGGAGGTGCCCACCATGTACAGGGTTTCGCCGAAGGAGTCGACGTACATCTCTGGTGTGACGCGGGATCCGGTGGTGTCGCGCCACCACGAATTGAGCTGGTTCATCTGTTACACCTCGTAGTTCTTCACCAGGGCACGCGCGAGCGCTTCACGCGCATCAGGGTCGAGTGCAGGCGGGATGACGGTGTCGACGAATTTCCTGGTCAGTTCGTGTTGCGGGTTGGTAAAAACGTGTGCGACCGGCCCGTATTCAACCAGGCGGCCTTCAGAAAGTACCGCCACATCATCAGCCAGACGCGCGATCACGTCGATCTGGTGGGTGATGATGAGGATGGTCACGCCCAGTTCCTTATTGATGTTGCTCAGCAAATCAAGGATCTGGTTGGTGGTGATGGGGTCGAGGGCGGAGGTGGGTTCGTCGCAAAGCAGCACGGTCGGATCCGTGATGAGCGCACGAGCGATGCCCACGCGCTGTCGTTGCCCGCCGGACAGTTGGCGCGGTTTATGGTCCGCGCGGTCAGCCAGGCCGACCATCTCCAGCACGTCTGCGGTGCGGCGTTCAATTTCGCTTTTCGACGCTTTCAGCAACCTCAACGGCGTCCCCACATTCTCCGCTACCGTCTTGGTTTCTAAGAGATTGCTGCTTTGGAAGACCATGCCCACATCACGCCGCAAACCCCGCAGCTCCGCTGGACTGAGCGTGGCCGGCTCGCGGCCAAGCACAGTGACGGAACCCGAGGTGGGCGTTTCCAACCCATTGACCGTGCGAATCAGCGTGGACTTGCCGGCACCCGAGGTACCCACAACGCCGCTCACGCTGCCTTTCGGCACCGTGAAGGAAATGTCGTCGAGGGCGGTGAAGGAACCATTGCGGGTCTCAAATGTTTTGGAGACGTGGTCAAATACAACAGCGTCGATAGCTTCAGGCATTAGTTCAGGGAATCCGGGAAGAACCAGTAGTTGTTGGTGTTCTGGGAGTCGAAGTACTTCTTGAACTCCTCGGAACGGTACGCCTCAGACACAGCCTTGGCCCACGGGGTGTCCTGCTTACCCTCGGTGGTCACAGCCACGAGGATGAGCTCCGGGCGCAGGTTCTCCTGGAAGCGCTGCAGGTTCGGGTCCAGGCCAGCGGAGTAGCTCATGGAGCCAGGGATGACCGCCCAATCCAGGTCCGGCAGGGAGCGGGACAGGTTCGCGGAATCCATCGGCTTGATGTCCAGGTTGTGCGGGTTCTCTGCGATATCCGCCTCAGAGAGCAGGGCTTCGTCGGCGTCGTCGCGGAGGGTGATCCAACCGGCGTCGACAAGCACATGGATCGCGCGCGACTTATTGGAGCCGTCGAGCGGGATACCCACCGTCTGGCCGTCGGCGACGTCCTCGAGCTTCTCGTGCTTCTCCGAGTACAGGCCAGCCGGAACCGTAGGAACCTCCGTGATGGAGACCAGGTCGGCGTTCTTTTCCTTATTGAAAACCTCGAGCCATGCGGTGTGCTGCTCAACGTTCAAGTCCGCGTTGCCTTCAGCCAGCGCGGTGTCAGCCTGGGTGAGGTCGGTGAAGTTGGTGTACTCGAGGGTGTAGCCCTCCTTCTCCAAGATCGGGGCAACGCCTTCCTGGAAAAGCTCCGAGTATGGGCCAGGGGAGGTGGCTACGCGGATGGTCTTGGTATCGCCGGTGCCGGCGGCGTCCGAGCCCGCGTCATCAGAGCCGCAGGCAACCAGCCCGAGTGACAATGCGGCAGCTGCGGTGACCGCTGTGATCTTCTTCAACATGGAGCAAGGTCCTTTCACATGAATTAATAGGTTTGTTTGTGAATAGGCACAGAGTCTAAACAGGGCAGTATATAAAAGCAAGACAGAGCGGTCTAGCCAGGCTGCGCCTGGGTTCTGCCTGGGTAGATCTGCGGAACGGGTGCGCGATCGCGTACCCTGGTGCCCATGACACAGAAGACTCAAACACTGACGTTCCACACCAACCACGGCGACATCGTGGTCGACCTGTTTGGCAACCACGCGCCGAACACCGTGGAGATCATCACGGGCCTGGCCAAGGGCACCCAGGAGTACTCCACCAAGAACGCCTCCGGCACCACCGAAGGCCCGTTCTACGACGGCGCGATCTTCCACCGCATCATCCCTGGTTTCATGATCCAGGGCGGTGACCCGACCGGCACCGGCACCGGCGGCCCCGGCTTCCAGTTTGCTGACGAGTTCCACCCAGAGCTCCAGTTTGACCGCCCGTACCTGCTGGCCATGGCTAACGCTGGCCCGGGCACCAACGGCTCCCAGTTCTTCATCACCGTGGACGCCACCCCGTGGCTGAACAACCGCCACACCATCTTCGGCGAGGTCACCGATGAGGCGTCCCGCAAGGTCGTCGATGAGCTGGCTAATGTTCAGACCGGCCGCATGGACCGCCCGGTCGAGGACGTTGTGATCAACTCCGTGACCGTCGAGTAAGTGAAGAAACTTCTTTACGGCGCCCCCGCCACAACAGTCATCGCGCTGCTGTGTGCGGGGGTTTTCGTGCTCACGGCCCTTCAGTCTCGCTCTGTCTCCGATGTCGTCTGGGGTTCAGGGATTGGTTCCACGTTTGTGCTGTGGGGCCCAGCCGTCACCGCCTCGGACACGGGCATTCTGCGTGCGCTCACCGCGGGTTTCCTCCACGTGGACATCTCCCACCTGGCGGTCAACCTGATCACACTCGTGTTCATCGGTGCAGTGGTCGAAAGAGCGGTGGGCACAGGACCTTATGTAGTGGCCTACTTGGCGGGTGTGCTCGGCGGATCCGCTGCCGTGCTCACCTTCGCATGGGACCAGCCCACCGCCGGGGCCTCCGGGGCGTTGTACATGCTCATGGCCATTCTGGTGGGCATCGCCGCGCGGAGTCGCGCGGACCTAAGGGCGCCACTCGTGCTGGTGTTGGGCAACATTGCTTACACCCTGCTCAGTCCCGGTGTGAGCCTGTGGGGGCACCTCGGCGGATTGACTGTTGGTGCGCTCATGGCTGGACCGTTGACCTCCCCTGATGAGCGCGTTCGCTGGGCCGGCGCTATGGGTGGGTTGGTGCTCGCGCTCGCAGCGGTGTTGGTGCCACAGTGGGGTTCAGCACAGACTTCCACACTCCTCCACACCTGAGTTATCCACAGAATGTGGACAAACCTGTGAGTAAATCACGTGCGTCCCAGATCCCACAGCCTGTGGGGAAAAGATGGCGAGGAAATTCTCACGGCTGACCTGCGTTTTGCACAGTGGGGAAGGGAGGATGTGGAGAACTCACGCCCCACATTGTGGATAAGAAACAGGGTGGGTAATTGTGGATAGCCGCCCGGCTTTATCCACAAAAAACCAGCGCCCCACACGAGTGGAAGCGCTGGCTAGGAAGAGCGGATGAAGGGGTTAACGCCACCCCATGGTCATGAGCAGACCCAGGATCAAACCACCGAAACCGATGAGGTAGTTCCACGGGCCAAGCTCATTCATCAGTGGGATGGATGGGCCAGCGAGGTAGTTCACAATCATCCACAGCAGACCAATGAGCATGAGCCCGAACATCAGGGCCTTGTACCAGACGGGCGTGCCGCCGGTGTTGATCTTCACCGGGGTGCGGTTCACACCGGTGGATGTGGTCAGCGGGGTGCTGGCGGTGTCTTTAGTGACCTTTGCCTTAGGCATGACGGTGAATGTCCTTTACCTTTGCTTTTACCTGTAACTGTTGTGTGACTCTACCACCGTGGGCGCCGTAGTAGTTACTACAGCAGCCCTTGGACGCCTTCGACGACTGGGTTGCGCCACAGATCCACGGTGATGTCACCATCCTTGCGGACCTCTTGGTTCGGGCCCGGGCGGTGGCCCGCGATGGTGCCATGTTGGGAGGGGTTCGCGGTGTCCAACAGCTCGCCGGTAACCAGTTGGCCGGACCATCCCATCTCGCCCAGGGTCGTCTCAGCGTTCTCACGGCTCTGCCCGGACAAGTCCGGCAGACGGATCATCTGGCCATTGGAAACCCTCAGTTCAATGGTGGTTTCGCGTGCCACTTCTGTGCCTTCGCCGGCGATGGCCAAGACCTCACCCTCGGGGCGGGAAGAATCCACATCAACGCGGGTGGTCTTGAGCCCCAACGATTCAAAGGTGCTTTCCACCTGTGCGATATTCATGCCACGCATCGCCGGAACCTTGACCTTCTCACGGCCAGTGGACACGGTGACGGAGATCTTCGAACCCTTTGAAATCTGGGTACCGCCAGCTGGGTTCTGGGACATGATCTTGCCGTCTTCGACGGTGTCGGAGGAGTCGCGCTGGAGGTCGTCGTTAAGCTTGAGCCCCGCTTTTTCCAGCTCAGCCGCTGCTTCTTGCGGCGTGAGATCCGTGAGATCCGGCACATCCGTGATCTCCCGACCCGAAGAGACCGTCAGCGTGACATTCGCGCCACGCTTCAGCTGCGAACCCTCCGTCGGGTTGATGGACAGGACCTCGCCGCGCGGAGCATCCGGGTGCGGGGCCTCATTCACCGTGACCTGGAGGTCCAGGTCCTCGAGCTCAGCAACAGCATCTGCGCGCGCCTTGCCCACGACACTTGGCACTGTGACCATCGAATTCGACTGGCCGATCGCATCGCGGACCTTGTTGATCGCCACCGCACCACCGCCCAACGCGATGATCGCCGCCAGCAGCAACGCGAGCACCTTCATGCCCTGGCGCGACGCACCGTTCTGCTCATTGCGGTGCTGCTGGTAGCGCGACGGTGGAACCACCGTGGTTTCGGCCGGGTCATTGACGTACTCGTATTCGTACTCGTACTCTGGCTCTTCCTGCGGGTGCGCGACATGGTTACGCGCGGCCTGAGTCACGGCGCCGCGGCAGAGGCGCTCGAGGTCCTCGCTCATCTCCGTGGCGGACTGGTACCTGTCCGCCGGGTGCTTTGCCATTGCGGTGAGGATGACAGCATCCACATTCACCGCTTCCGTCTCGGTGAGGTTGGGGATCCGGGTGCTCGGCGGATCCGGGTCTTCCTGGACGTGCTGGTAGGCCACCGCAAACGGGGTCTCACCTTCGAAGGGTGGGGTGCCTGTCACGACCTCGTACATCACGCAGCCGAGCGCGTAAACATCACTGCGCCCATCCGCATTCCGGCCGCGGGCCTGCTCCGGGGAAAGGTACTGGGCGGTGCCGATCACGGCGGAGGTTTGCGTCATCGCCGCCGTGGAATCATCCAACGCGCGAGCGATGCCAAAGTCCATCACCTTCACCTCACCGGTGCTGGTGACCATGATGTTCGCCGGCTTCACATCCCGGTGGATGATGCCGGCGTCATGGCTGGCCTGCAACGCATAGGTGACCGGAAGCAGCAGTTCAGCGGCATCCTCCGGGCTCAGCGGACCATCCTCGCGCACGATGGCGCGCAGGTCACGGCCTTTCACACGCTCCATGATGATGTAGGGCACGGATACGCCATCCACGTCTGTCTCACCCGTGTCGTACACAGCCACGATGTTCGGGTGGTTCAGGCGCGCAGAGTTTTGCGCCTCCCGGCGGAACCGCTCACGGAAGTTCTCATCCCGCGCCATATCCACCTTGAGCATCTTCACGGCCACTTCACGCCCAAGGAGGATGTCAGTGGCCACGTAGACGTTGGACATGCCGCCGGTGCCAATGGAGTTACCTAGCTGGTAACGCTCACCAATAAGAGTCATGATGCTCCTTTAAATTACAGGTCCGGCAGACCAGGGACTCCATTGAAGTCCGGAATGGGGTTCGGGGCAGGGGAGGGAGTGGGGTGTTCGCTTGGCAGAGCCGGCGCAGACGTGTGCGGTGGCTCCGGCTCGGGCGCGCTAGGTTCCTCCGGTTCTGTGGTGTTGTACAGCGTAGACGGTTCCGTCTTGGATGTGGATGGCGTAGTTGTCGTCGCCGGTTCCGTCACGGTGGTGTATTCCGTGGTCACCGTTTCGCTGCTGGAACTTGTAGTGCTGCTGGTAGTGGTCGGAGTAGGTTCCGTTCCCAGCAAGCCATCCAGCGCCCCGGAGGTGTAAGCCCACACGGCGCCAAGGATGGCAACGAGTGTGAACAGGGCGATGAGTATGCCGGTGCCAAAGCCGCCGGACTTCTTCGCAGGGGCTGGTGTCGGTGCGTGTTGCACTGCCGGCACGTGCGTGGTCCCGTGGTTCACCGCGGCCAGTTCCGCCGTGGATGCGTGTTGCTTGGGTGGGGTCGCGGCAGCAAAAACCTTGGTCGGGCGGCGGCCCGCGCGCGCATCAGCGATGGCGTGCTGGAACTCCGTGCCGTTGGCAAAACGGGTTGCCGGGTCCTTGCGCAGGGCGATCGAGATCAGCTCACGCGTCGGCGCGGAAATCCCCGTGGACAGTGGCGGAGGGTTGTTGGATACGTGGGCCAAAGCAATGCTTACCGACGAATCCCCCGTAAACGGCCGCTTTCCCGACAACAGCTCATAGCCCACAACACCCAGCGAGTAAACGTCACTAGCCGCGTTAACCGGTTGGCCTTGGGCCTGTTCCGGTGAGACGTATTGGGCTGTGCCCACCACCATGCCGGTGCGGGTGAGCGGGACGGCGGAGGCGGCCTTGGCAATGCCGAAGTCCGTGATCTTCACCTTGCCGTTTTGGGTGAGCATGAGGTTGCCCGGTTTGATGTCGCGGTGCACCAGACCCATGTCGTGGATGACGGCTAAGCCGTGGGCGGCTTGATCCAGAATGTCGAGGGCCTGGGATTCTTCCAGGTAGCCCTCCCGATGGAGGAGGTCAGCCACGGACTCGCCGCGGATGTACTCCATGACGATGAAGCACATGGCGTAGCCCTCCCCGCTGGGGACTTCGCGGTAGTCATAGGTGGCTACGACGTTCTCGGAGGTAATGCCTTCAGCAGCGTGGGCCTCATTGCGGAAGCGGGCCAGGAACTCTTCGTTGGCAGAGAACTCCGGGCGGAGCACCTTGATGGCTACCTCCCGGTCATGCGCCGGGTCATCCGCCAACCACACGGTGGACATGCCGCCATGGCCGATGACCCACTGCAGCGTGTAGTCGGAGCCGATGAGCCTTTGGAGTTCTTCGCGGTTGTCAATATTCATGGTTAGTTTCCTCCCTGCTGGTCACCCGCGCCGGGGGCGGTAGCCAGGACAGTGCGGCCAATGGGAGCGGCAACTCGGCCGCCGGTGGCGCCGTCGCCGAGCCCGCCGCCGTTCTTCACCACGACGGCAACTGCCACATCCTTCTCCTCATCAAACGCCACGTACCAGGTGTGTGGTGCCAAGCCCTCGCCGTGTTCAGCGGTGCCGGTCTTGGAGGCGTAGTTGTTG
Organism: Corynebacterium sp. MSK041; assembly: GCF_030232265.1. Classification (GTDB taxonomy): domain Bacteria; phylum Actinomycetota; class Actinomycetes; order Mycobacteriales; family Mycobacteriaceae; genus Corynebacterium. The sequence goes on along the minus strand of NZ_JASPJK010000017.1, from coordinate 20,284 downwards.
CCGTTGTAGCCGTACGTGTTGCGTTCAGAGCTGCGCATGAGGTCCTTGAGCTGATCAGCCACATCCGGGCTGAGCGCCTCGGCGGCCTGGCGTGCACGGAAGTCACGCACCGTTTTCATCTTCGGGCTGATGATGCGGTGGACCACCTGCGGTTCCATGCGGCGGCCATCATTGGCCACGGTGGCAGCCATCACGGCAGCCTGCATTGTCGTCATGGTGACGTCGCGCTGGCCAATCGCACTTTGACCCACAGCCGCGAGGTCCTCTAGCTCACCCAGGGAACCAGCCGCGTTGGGCAGCCCCAGGTCATACTGGGCACCCACACCAAAGGCGGTGGCGGCGTCGCGCAAGGGGCCATCACCGAGTTCGGTAGCCATCTGTACGAAAGCGGTGTTGCAGGACAATGTGAAGGCCTGGTGTAGCGAGGTGGTGCCACCACCGCCACATGTTTGGCCACCGTAGTTGGTCAGCTGCACCTCCGTGCCCGGCAGCGTGATCGCGGATTCCGCCGTCAGCTGAGAATCCGGGGTGTAGCCGTGCTGAAGGCCGGCGGCCGTGGTGATGATCTTAAAAATCGAGCCCGGTGGCAACTGTTCCTGCGCCGCATGGTTGAGCAGCGGGTTACCCGGATCAGAGGTGATGGAATTCCAGGCAGTCTCCGCGACCGCACCATCCGGGTTGGCCACACCATTCGGGTCGTAGGACGGGCTCGACGCCATGGCCAGAACCTCACCGGTAGATGGGCGCAGTGCCACGACAGCCCCCTCGTATCCGTGGCTGTCCAGCTGGTCAAAGGCGGTAGCCTGCGTTTGCGGGTCCAACGTCAGCTCAAGCGAATCACCCACACGCTTCTCGGTAGTGCGCAAGAAACGGCTGCCCGTCGCATGCGTCTCACCATTGAGGTTGGCGTTGAAGCCCTGTTCCAGGCCGGCCACACCATAACGGTCCGACAAGTAACCCACGACTGGGGCAAAGGAGACCGGCATGTTGGGGTAGGTGCGCTGGTAGAACCCTTGCTCGTCGACTAGCGACTCGGCGAGGATCTGCCCACCCGCACTGATCTGACCGCGCTCAATCTGCTTGGCTTCCACGAAATTGCGCGAGTTGCGCGGGTTGCGCGCGTACTCATCTTCGTGGAAAACCTGCACCCACGATAGGTTGATCAGCAAAATCACCGTGAGCACGAGGGAACCAATCGCGCCAATGCGTATCGACGAATTCACTGCGCCACCTCCTCAACCGGCCTATTCGCGTTATTGGAAATGCGCAGCAACAAACCCAACAACATGTAGTTAGCCATCACTGCTGAACCACCGGCGGAAATGAACGGCGTGGTCAAACCCGTCATGGGCATGAGCGCCGAGACACCGCCGGTGACCACGAAAACCTGCACCGCAATCGTCAGCGCAAGACCCGAGGCGATGAGCTTTCCGTATGTATCGCGCACAGCCAGGGCAGTGCGGAAACCACGGGTGATGAAGATGGTGAAGATGATCAGTACAGCGGCCAGACCAACCAACCCCAGCTCCTCACCGATCGCAGCAAGGATGTAATCCGAGTGCGCCACTGGGACGGTCTCGGGGTGACCAAATCCCAGGCCAGTGCCCGTCACGCCACCCCAGCTCAAGCCGAACAGGGCTTGGGCTGCCTGGTAGCCGGTGTTATCAATGTTGGCAATCGGGTCGAGGAAGTTCTCCACACGGTCCTGGATCTTGTCGGAGATCTGGTACACCGCAAAACCACCAATGGCCACCAGTCCCATGCCGATGACCAGCCAACTCGTGCGGCCGGTGGCGAAGTAAACCATGCCCAGCACAGTGGCGAAGAGCAGCAGCGCCGGACCGAAGTCATTGGACACAGCCATGATCAAAATGGCAATCGCCCACACCAAGAGAATCGGCGCCAGGTCACGCAAACGCGGGAACGTCATGCCCCACAAGGTGTAGCCCGCCACGGTGAACAGGGAGCGTTTCTGCGCTAGAAGTTGGGCGAAGAAGACCAACAACAAGATCTTGGAAAACTCACCCGGCTGGATGGAAAACGGGCCGAGCCAGATCCAAATGCGGGCCTCCGCATCCGGTGGCTGTGGCCACACCAGCGGTAGGGCCAACAGCACCAAACCCATCAAACCAAGCAGGTAGGAGAAACGGCTAAGCTCCCGGTGATCCCGCACCACCAGCAGAGTGGCCACCAAGATCAGCACACCAACGAGGGACCAGATGACCTGGCGTTCCGCTAGGTGCCAGCCTTTGGCAATGTCCAGCCGGTAAATCATCACCAAACCAATCGCGTTCAGCGTGGCCGCCGTAGGCAACAACACTTGGTCTGCGTGCGGGGCGGCGTAACACATCGCCACATGCGCAATCGCGTAGACACCAATGAACCCGCCAACGAGCCAGAGCATGTCCACCGTTAACGCATTGCCCTGGGACAGCTCCAAGCCCACGAGCATGAGCAGCAGCAACGCCGCTGACAACACTAGGAGGAAAAGCTCCCGGCCACGCGAAAACATTTGGCGCACTAGGACACCTCCCGGCACTTCTGTGAGGAGCCAGCCTGCTCAGTCTCCGCTGAGGTGTCGGTCTTATCCACACACGCCGGCAACGCCTCATCCGCCAGGCGGTTCACCTGGTCAGAGATCTCAGAATACGAGCCAGTACCCAAGGTATGTACCCGGGCGGCCGTGGACTCCGGCACATCAGCCACACCGAACCGCTGGCAGTCCTTCGGCACCTCGTCCGTATCTACCACCGTGATCTGGTTCTCATCATTAATGCAGATCTGTTGCACTGGCTTATGCAACTGCTTGCCCAAGATGCTGCTGGTAAAGCCCTGCTCAATCACAAACTCATCAGCGTCATTGACAGTGATGGAGTACGTGTTCGAACTCGCGCGGTCAAACCACCACACACCAACAACACCCGCCGCAACTAGGGCGAGCACGAGAATCAACGCTGTCCAGGGGAAGCGTCGAGGGTGATCCTCCTCATCGTCAGCAGCCGGAGTGTCCGTCTGCTTCGCCCCACCCGAGGACTGCGAGCGGTTTTGGGTGCGCACCAGTTTGGCGGCGCGGCCGGCGGCGGTGTCGGGGTGCGAAGATTCGTCGACAAGCGCTAAAGCCCCAGCGAGCGCCGACTTAGCAGGCAACTCTGGGCAATCATCTGCCTCCGTGTCCACAACATCAGCGATGACAACGGTGACGTTATCCGGCCCACCCGAACGCAAAGCGAGCTCAATGAGGCGCTGCGCGGCCTCCGCAGGCGTGCCCGTGCCCACCGTGGACGCAATCGTCTCATGCGTCACCGGATCCGACAGGCCATCCGAACACAGCAGATACCTGTCACCCGGCTGCGCGTCGAGCAGCTCAAGGTACGGCTCCACCGGCCGGCCCGTGTACGCCTTCAAAATGAGGGACTTCTGCGGGTGGGACGACACATCCTCCGCCTGCAACTTACCCTGCTCAACCAAGGACTGCACGAAGGTGTCATCCACCGTGATCTGCGTCAATTCCCCGTCGCGCAGACGGTAACCACGTGAATCGCCCACGTGAATCAGGCCAAACTGGGTGCCATTAAACATGAGCGCCGTCAGAGTTGTGCCCATGCCATCTTGTTCAGGGTTTTCGGCGATGGATGATTGAATCGCCGCATTCGCATCGTCTGCCGCCGCCCCCAGCAACGCGAGCACATCCGCATCCTCCGGGTCGCGGTCAAGGTGCTCCATGTGCTCAACCATGAGCTGTGAGGCAACCTCACCAGCGGCATGGCCACCCATGCCGTCGGCGAGCAGCAGCAAGTGCGGCCCGGCATACGCCGAATCCTCATTATTGCCGCGCACGAGGCCACGGTCCGAAACAGCCGCAAAGTTCAGCTTGAGAGTGCTCATGGCATCAACCTCACAATCGTGCGCCCCATCTTGATGTCCGTGCCCACCTGGACGCGCTCAGGTTGGTCAATGCGGTATCCATCCACGAACGTGCCGTTACGCGAATCTAGGTCCTCCACGAACCACTCCGACCCGCGCCGGAACAGCCGTGCATGGCGTGCGGAGGCAAAATCATCGCCCAACACAAAATCATTATCATCCGCGCGGCCCAGCGTCAGCGCCTCCAAGCTGGCCACCTCCATGTACGAGCCCTGCAGAGGACCCTCCACGACGACCACCTCACGCGCCTTTTCGCGTTTCGACGCCCCCCTCACCGGCGCCGCCCCCGACGTCGCCCGCCGCACACCCAACTCAGCTGCCTTAATATCCTTGCGCTGTGTTGCGAGCACCACAAAGATAAACAGCCACAAAAGAATCAAAAGGCCGAAACGGGCCCCGAGCATGAGAGCACTATCCATAAGAATCCAGCAACCTCCGCTCTAAACGCTCTGCCGCGGTCCGGCGATGCGCACCTCAATCGTTGAATGGCCGAGTGTAATCACATCACCATCAGCCAGCTCCCAATTTTCTACCGGCTGATCATTCACCGTCGTTCCATTCGTGGACTGCAGATCCACCAGAAATGCCGTCTGGCCATCCCAAATAATCTCCGCATGCTGGCGCGAGACCCCAGTATCCGGCAGGCGGAAATCCGCATCATTGGAACGACCCAAAATCGTCGACCCCTGCTGAACTTGGTACGTCCGCGAGGATCCATCCTGGAGCAGCAGTGTCACGGAAGGGGTGGGCATAGCATTCTCCTGGTCTGGCTGGTTTTGCTGAGCTGCGGTTTCTTGTGGTTTAGCCTCGTGCGATGGGCGGGCGGCCGCAACGATTGCGTCAAACCCGCTTTCCACATCCGGGGTCGCATCAACATATGAGGACACACGCAGCTGGCCGGTGCGCAGACCCGACTCTTCCGCCACGCGCACCACCACAGGCCCGTACAAGCTCCACTTCATGTTGCGGATGAAGCGGGTGAGCTGGCCAGCAAGATGCGTGGGCAGATCCGGGTCCCGCGACAGGTTCTCCAGATCCTTCGATGACACACCGATGGCGTAGACATTCGGTACCGCCAAATCATCATCCTCATTGGCCACCACGCAGTCCTGCGCCTCCTGCTTGAGCAGTTCTTCCAACTCAGCCGGAACAACACGACCACCGAATACCGCGGCAAAGCCGTTATCCAAACCACGCTGTAGGGCGCTATCGAACTTGGCTAGTCGGTCCATCAAGGCCATCTACCCACACCTCCTTTCGCTGCTAACCGCTCTAGTTTCGACAGACAGTATAGAGTTTCGCGGGCACACAACCTAGCTACACAACGCAAAGTGGCCCTTGAGCACGCAATTTGGTGATAGTGGCTGGGTGCGTGCTATGTTTACTTAGTCGCCCGCCCGGGTGGCGGAATTGGCAGACGCGCTGGCTTCAGGTGCCAGTGTTCGCAAGAACGTGGGGGTTCAAGTCCCCCCCCGGGCACGAACAGAATGGCCCGTCGGATGTGCAGATCCGGCGGGTTATTCGTCTTTCAGTGCGTTTATCTCTTATGATCTTTCGGGTCTAACATTCATTTTCCCGAAGAGAAAGACGTGTAATGAACGACATTATCCGCAAGGCCGGTACAGAGTTCCTGGCCACTCTGCTGTTCGTGTTCGCCATCGTGTCCGCAGTGACCACCGCTGGTGACTTCGCGCCGATCGCCATCGGCTTCGCCCTGATGGTCCTGGTGTACTCCACCGGCCACATCTCCGGCGGCCACCTGAACCCGGCTGTGTCGCTCGGCGCATTCCTGCGCGGCGCAATGTCCGCTACTGAGATGGTCATCTACTGGGTCGCACAGATCCTCGGTGGCGTTGTGGGTGCCCTGATCACCCGCGGTGTGTTCTCCGAGGCTCCGACGGCGGCTCAGATTGACACCGCTCCGGCCTTCATCGTGGAGACTGTCTTCACCTTCATCCTCGTGTGGGTCGTGCTCAACGTTGCCACCTCCAAGGACACCGACGGTAACTCCTTCTACGGCCTGGCTATCGGCGCAACCGTCATGACCGGTGCTTTCGCTGTCGGCTCCATCTCCGGTGGTGGCTTCAACCCGGCCGTGGCAATCAGCCTTGCTGTCAACGGCAACTTCGACTGGGCAAACATCTGGCTCTACATCGTTGCACCGCTGATCGGTGGCGCTCTGGCAGCTGTGGCCTTCCGCGTTTTCAGCCCGGCTGACCACGAGCAGAACGTCAACGCCTAAAAGAACAACGCTTATCAGCGGGATAGTTTAGCCTAGGAAACTATGGCTGAACGTAACTTCCCACTGACCAAGCTTCCCATCAACACCGCTACCCGCCCGGGCCCAGGAAAGCCCGGGGAGGTGGCGGTGTTGGCGCGTTTAGCGGACCGTATCGGGGGCCTCGTGCAGGGCAGCAAGACGCTCAACCTCTTCCCGGCGGTGGGCCGCGCGCGCCGCAACTTCCTGCCGTGGCTGGTGTATTCGGGGATGCTCATGCCCTTTGGTATTCTCTCCCGCCAGGAATCTGAGCTGATCATCCTGCGCGTGGCTGCCCTGCGGGATGCGCAGTACGAGCTGGAGCACCACAAGCACTTGGGCAAGAAAGCCGGGCTCACCGCCGCCGACATCGAGGCAGTACAGCAAGCTGAGCACGGCCTCACGGGTCGGCGCGGAGCTCTTCTCAGCGCCGCTGATGACCTCATCCGTCACCGCCAAATCTCCGACGACGTGTACGCCGAACTCATGCGCCACATCAACGAGAAAGAGCTCACCGCACTCCTTTTGCTGGTGACCAACTATGACGGGCTGGCCACCCTCATGGATGTGCTCCAGGTGCCTCTCGACGAGCCGAAGTAACCCCCGGTTACTTCAACGCCGCGTCCTTAGCCACCCACTGGAACGCCCGGTTCAGACCGGTCAGTGCCCAGCGGTACAGGAACGGCAGGTTCACCTGCGCCCACCGGCCAAGCTTCACATCACCACCCGTAGTGATGAGGTACTTGTTCTTCCGCACCCCGCGCAGAATGATCTGGGCGCACTTGGCGGGGGATACGGCATGGCCTTGGAAGAGCTTCTTGGCCTTTTGTACGCGCGGGTTGTTCTGGTCGATGCCGTCAATGTCGATGGTGCGTACCAGACCCGTATCCACCGCGCCGGGCGCCACCGCATGCACCTTGATGCCGTACGGCGCCAGGTCAAAGCGCAGGACCTCCAGCATGGACAGCACACCGCCTTTGGACGCCGAATACGCCGCATGCCACGGCAACCCCAAAATCCCGGCTGAGCTGGCCACGCACACCAAGCGACGCGGCCCCAACTCCTTCGCAGCCGCACCAGTCAGGGGGCCGGCATCCATCATCGACGGGACAAGGGCGCGGATGATGTGGATGGTGCCCATGAGGTTGACGTCGATAAGCTTTTCCCACTTCTCCAGCGGCATCGAATCCACGCTGCCCCACATGGAAATTCCGCCGACGTGATAGATGGAATGCGGCACGCCATGCTTATCAGCGACCCTCTGCCCCCACTCGGCCACCTCCGGCTGATCCGACACGTCCAGCGCCGTCGCATCCAGCACCGCACTGCCGATCTCCCGGGCGGTGTCCTGCAGACCTTCATCGTTGATGTCAGTGATGACCACCTGCCATCCATCAGCAGCGAGCTGAATAGCAACCTGCTTGCCAATGCCGGAGGCGGCGCCCGTAACCACGGCGTATGAATTCTTCATGATGGTTCTCCTTTGCCACTTTAGTTTCATGGTCAAAATAAAGGGGGAACACTCCGTATCCTAGGGAAGTTCGCCACCGAAATATGCCGGTTTTGCCAACGGGCTTAGACTGAACCGCATGCCGCGCAGCCCGATTCCCAGCTATCTCACCGCGATCCTCGACGAGGTTCGCCCCAACACCGACGGCGCAAACGCCGACTACATCGAAGGTTTGCGCAATGCTGACCCGGACAAACTCGCGCTTGCGGTGTGTACCCGCTCCGGGCACCTGTATTCAGTGGGGGACGATGAATATGAATTCACCATCCAGTCCATCTCCAAACCCTTCGTGTACGCGATTGCGCTGGATCAGCTTGGGGAGGAAGAGGTGCATAAGCACGTCGGGGTGGAACCCTCAGGTGAGGCCTTCAACGAGCTTTCGCTTGATCGCGATACGAACCGCCCTGACAATCCCATGATCAACGCCGGAGCCATCGCCGTGAACCGGATGGTGGGGGATGATGCGGCGATCCTTTCGGCCTTCTCCCGGCTGGCGGGGCGGGAGTTGTCGGTGGATGAATCCATCCTGGAAGGCGAGCTGGCCACCGCCGACCGCAACCTGGCGCTGGCCCACATGCTGCGCGAATACGGCATGATTACCGGCGACGTGCACGATGCGGTGGAAAGCTACACGCGACAGTGCTCCATCCTGGTCACCGTGCGGGACTTGGCCGTGATGGCCGCGACCTTGGCCAACGGTGGGGTGCAGCCAGTGACAGGGGAGCGGGTCCTAAGCGCCAAGGCGTGCCGCCTGACCCAGGCCGTGATGGCGTCTTGCGGCATGTACGACGGGTCTGGCCGTTGGATGAGCTCCGTGGGCATCCCCGCCAAATCCGGTGTGGCCGGTGGCCTGATTGGTACGCTGCCTGGTCAGCTCGGTGCCGCTTCTTTGTCGCCACGACTCAACAGCGAAGGCAATTCGGTGCGCGGCGTGGAGATCTTCCAAAGCATGTCCTCCACACTGGGACTGCACATGATGGCGTCCAACTACTACTCCGCGCCGGGCATCCGTGCGGTGCACCGCAAGGGCGAGACCAACATCGTGGAGTTGCAGGGCATGATCAACTTCACCGCCGCCGAAGCCATCCTCCACGACCTGGTGGAACGCAAGCTCGTCGGCGACAGCCTCGTGCTTGATTTCCGCCACGTCACCTCCTTCAACCTCGCCGGCCGCCGACTGGTCAAGGAGGGCCTGCGCCAATTCCGCGAAGACGGCTTCGATGTCGCTGTCTACGACCCAGCCTCCGCTATGCCGGACTACGAATTCTCGGACGGCACCCAGGTGGATTCCATCCAGGACGTCTCCGAATCCTTCGAGCTCACCGTCACCCCGGAAGAGGCCTACACCGCTCTGGCGGAGCCGGAAGTGGACTTCGACGTCGCCGAAGATGACACCGGTGACCGCCTGGTCTGGCACAGCGCCGACGAAAAATGGGCGGAGTCCGACATCATCTTCGACTTCGGCAAAGACGCCGATGGTGCCCCCACCGTCCAGGTCACCCACCGTGGTCTTACGCCCCGCTACGAGGAGGCGGCGAAGCACTGGCGCGGGGAGATCCGCAAGCGCCTCAAGCCGCTCACCCAGCAGGATTAGACCCTATATTCTTCTTACAGGTCTGCCTGTAAGTCTTCCTGCACGTCTGCCTGGGCGTTGAGTCGCTCTTCGTCCTGGGCGTTGCGCCTGGCCAAGATGCGTGGCGCGAAGATGAGGGCCACAACTCCACCGAAGATGGCCCCTGTGAGGAGCGACCATTGGCCGTCACCCACGTTGAAAGCGATTCCCGCGACCATGACCAACGCCAATGCAAGGTTGAGTAAGGTAAGCCCAAGGTACCCCTTGAAGTTTCCCTTCGGGCGCGGTGCGTGATCCTTCAGCCAGCCCGAACCGATGAGCTCCGGCACTATAACGGGCAGAAAAACCAGGAATGATAGCCAGGAACGTTGACCTGGAATAGTCCACGCCAAGATTGCGCCGGCGAGGAAGCTGAACGTGGGCACCATGCTAAACGCCACGGTCTGGGACTTGTGCACCATGGATTCTTGGTATTCATCACCGACGTGACCAGTCACTTTAGACAGGACATTGTCACCGATGGTTGTGAAGATGCTCATTGAAATCGTGCCTTTCTTGTGCGGTTAGCTGTTCTGCTCGTCCCCGAAGACTTCCTCGACCGTTTTGCCAAGGACCCGGCACACATCAAGCGCGAGGTGCACGGAGGGGGAGTAGTTGCCTTTCTCAATATTGGCGATGGTCTGCCGCGACACCCCGACCTTCTCCGCGAGCTCTGCCTGCGAAAGATCTAGCCAGCGCCGCCACTGCCTCACCATGTTTGCCATGTTTCCGCCTCCTTCGGTGTGTTCGGTGGCTTACCCATACAATAAAACAAACACGACCAGATGTAAAGGAAACTTGACATAAAGTTACGCATAGTGGCGCCATGCTGCGTGAACACTACGATGGGGCGCATGAGCAACGCGTCGAAAACTATGGACACCATCTGGTGGCACGTCTACCCCCTTGGGGCCACCGGCGCCCCGATCCGGGATCGCGCCGGAGACGGCTCCGGTGCCGCCCCGCGCCTGCGCCAGCTGGAGCCGTGGCTGGATTACCTCATCGAACTCGGCTGCGATGGCCTGCTGCTCGGCCCGATCTTCGACTCCGTCAGCCACGGCTATGACACGCTCGATCACTACCGCATCGACCCCCGCCTAGGCTCCAACGAGGACTTCGATTGGCTTATTCGCGAGTGCCACCGCCGCGGCATCAAAGTCATGCTCGACGGCGTGTTCAATCACGTCGATGCAACCCACCCACTGGTCGCCGAAGGCCTCGCTGGTAGCACCAACTGGGAGGGCCACGAAGACCTAGCCACCCTTCATCATGATGATGAGCGCGTGAAAGAGCTGGTCACCGACATTATGAAGTTCTGGCTCGCACGCGGCATCGCCGGCTGGCGTCTCGACGTCGCCTATTCCGTCCCGCCCGCCTTCTGGGCCGACGTGCTGGCCCGCGTTCGCGCCGAGTACCCCGACGCGCTCTTCCTCGGCGAAGTCATCCACGGCGATTACGTCCACATCGCCGCCGACGGCACCCTCGATTCCGTCACGCAATACGAACTGTGGAAAGCCATCTGGAGTTCGCTTTTCGACGAAAACTTTTGGGAACTCGACCACTCCCTCACCCGCCACGCCGCCGTGTGTGAAGCGATGGTCCCCAACACCTTCATTGGCAACCACGACGTGGACCGCATCGCCGCGAAAGTCGGCCCCGAAAAAGCGATCCTGGCCTTGGCGTTCCTCATGACCTTGCCCGGAATGCCCAGCATCTACTACGGCGATGAGCAAGGCTTTCAGGCCATGCGCGGGGAGGGCTTCAGTGCAGACGACCCCGTCCGCCCACCCCTGCCCGCAACCCCCGAAGAACTCTCGGATCTTGGCGCTTGGATCTTCCGTGAGCACCAAGCCCTCATTGGTTTGCGCCGCCGCCACCCGTGGCTCACCCGGGCCACGGTCGAAGTCCTAGACAAGACGAATGAGACGATTCGGTATGAGGTGACCGATGGCGCGGATAAGCTTCTCGTCGAGGCTTGGCTCCAACCGACGCCCGGCGTGCGCGTGAGCAGTGGCGATGAGACTATTTACGCGATGCCCGCAGAACCATAAACGAACCCACCAGGCCAAGCACCAGAAACAGCGCCGAAAAACCGATCGACCACGCCGCTGACTGGGCGAAACCGGCCTCCAGGCTGCTGATGACCTCGGCGCTCGCCCCAGCTGTCTCGCGCAGCGCCGTGATCGCCGAACCTGCCGAGGATTCCGTGGCCTGCGCCAACTCCTCCGGCACGCCCGTCGCCGGGATCGTGCGCGACATAGCCACCCCCAGTGCGGATCCCGCGATCGCTGCACCCAACGCCGAACCAAGCTGGCGCACTGTCGACTGAGTGGCCGAACCCGCGCCCGAGAGCTCCTCCGGAATATCCCCGAGCACCGTCGATGTGAGCTGCGCCGACGCAAGCCCCAGCCCGATGCCGTACACAACCAACGTGACCACCACCAGCCACACCGACGCCTGCGCCGCCACCACCCAGGCGAGCAGCGCCACACCGATGACCTCCAGTGCGAGGCCGAGCACCACCACGCCCGGTGCCGTGAGCCGCGCCGCCAGATGGCGTGCGGACGCCCCCGACGCAAACGCGCCCAACGCCATCCCCGCCAGCACAACACCAGTGGTGAGAGTGGACAGCCCCATCGAGTTCACCAGAAACAGCGGCAGCACGAACATGAGGGAAAACTCGCCGATAGCCACCGTCGCCGCCGTCAGGTTGCCCCAGGAGAACGTGCCCACCTTGAACAGGCTCAGATCCAGCAGCGCGTCACGGCCGTTGCGGGCGCGGTGGAGCTCCCAGCGCAGGAATAGACCGATGAAGATGAGCCCGATCCCGATCGCGAACGGAACAGGCGACATGGTCCAGTTGGCCGGCCACTCCCACGGGCCGAGGTGGAGCGTTGCCTTCTTCTCCCACCAGCCGAGCGTGGTCGCCTCGATGAGGCCGAACACCACCAGGCCAAAGCCGATCGCGGAGGTGAGCAGCCCGTCGACGTCCACACCGCGAACGTTCTGCTTCCCGTGCGTCTGCGGCACCCACGCGATGATGCCAGCGATGACCAGCAGCCCCAGCGGCAGGTTGACCCAGAAGATCCAGCGCCACGACGCATACTCCGTCAACACGCCACCCAGAAGAGGCCCAAGCGCCGCCATGCCACTCATCACCGCGCCCCACACACCGAATGCCGCCGCGCGGTCCTTACCGTGGAAGAGCGAATTTACCGACGACAACGTCGCCGGCAACACCAACGCCCCACCCACGCCCTGCACCGCGCGCGAGGCAATCAGGCTGCCTGCCCCTGTCGCTGTCGCGGCAAGGAGGGAGCCGGCAACGAACAGCACCACACCTGCAATGAACGTGGTGCGCCGCCCAATCCGGTCCCCCAATCGGCCCGACCCCAACAGGAGGGCCGCGAAAATGACGTTATAAATAGCGTTGACCCACTGGGCGTCGGTGAGGGTGAGGTGGAGGGCGGAAATCATCGTTGGCAAGGCCACGCCCACGATGGTTCCGTCGAGCACAATCAGGGACAGTCCGGCGGCCAAAACCGTCAGAGCCTTCCACCGGCCGGGGTTGGTTGTTTGTGTGGTGCTCACAGTATTCCTTTCTTCAATCCCGACTGTAAGACCGCCTCCGATCACCCAACATCGACCGACCGGTTGATTCCGCGCCAAGTACCCGAAACTTTTTTGGGTTTCGAGGGAACCGGGCTGTTTGTGCTTGTTATGTGGCTTCTTCGTGTGTTCCATCGCGTGCTTGAGCGTGTAGCACCTGTGGATAGTTGTGGTTAGGGGTGTCAGGAAGTTTGTGTGTGGGGCAACTGTGGTGTGTTGTCGAGCACGTTGTTTCCGCTGGAACGATGTCATGAGACGTGCGTAACGATGTCACGGAACCAGATACTTGCTAATGTGCCATGTGTTGTCTCGAGACATCGCTTTAGGTTATGTCTCGGGGTTTCTGGGGTTATCCATAACTTCCAGGCAACTTCACCGCGAAATATTCGCGCACGCGCGTGTTGTACCTTGCGTAACCTTTTAGGTGTTATTAAGCTTCCGCTCAGTTTGCGCTGACGTGTGCGCTTGGTGTTGTTGTGGGAGGTTGTGGGGGTTTATGCCGGTTGTGCCGTTGGCGCCTTTTATGAGTTTTGATCCGGTGCATTTTCGTTTGGGTGGCAGTCCGGCTACGTTGCATGCTGCTGCGCTGCGGTGGCGCAGTTTTGGTGAGGCAGCGTTAAAGGCTGCTTCGAGTATGCGTGCGATTAATGATGGTGGGTTCGTTGGTACTGAGGGGGATCAGTTCCGTGAGTTGATGAACGCGAATTTCCCGAACAATCTCACCACCACAGGTGATGCCCATGTGGGTGTGGCTGATGCTATTGACCATTACGCCACGGCGTTGGAGGGGTTGAAAACCCAGATGCGTACGCTGCGTCAGGCTGCGCGAATACATCATGGGCACGTGCAAACAGCGGTAGCTGAAGTACACGCTGCTGAAGCAGCTGCTGCTGGTACTGCTGGTGCTGGTAGTGCTGCAGTGGCTGCGGCGATGGCGAACTATCATGCTGCGATTGCTGTGTGGGAGGCGGACCTACAAGCAGCTGAGGGGATTAAAGATGCCCTTGGCGGTGAGGTCCGCACCCAGGTTGATGCTATTGCGCAGCAGGCTAAGCAGCGGTTTGAGGAAAACCCTAACCTGTTCAAGCAAGCGTGGGATGGATTAAGTGACTTCATGCGTGAGCATGCCGATGTGTTGTCTCTTATCTCTGATGCGCTGCAGGTTATTGGTAGTTTGCTGATGTTTGTCTGCCCCGTCCTCGGGGCAATCATCCTTGGCATTGGGGTCGGGTTGAAACTTTTGCTGGCCGCATCCGGTGGGTGTAGCTGGGGTGAAGCCCTTTTTGATCTGGCTACTGCTGGGCCTTTAGGACTTTTAGGTAAAGCAGCTAAAGCCGGTAAATTCGGCCCCAAGGTGGCGAAAACCGCTACCACAATGTCGCGTGTGGGGGCTAAAACACTCTCTGGGGTCAAAACTGCTACCAGCAAAGCCGCGATGCAGGCCGCCTTGAAGTCCGCTGACGGCCTTAAAGCGGTGACAACTGAGAAGTTGGCGCAGTCTTATTTCCGCACAATCACCCGCGGTAAAGAGATCTGTTTCCGGCTTGAGCCAGTCGATATGGCCACCGGCAACATGGTCGACTTTAAAACTGATGTCTTCATCGGCGGCATTTTGCCACTCAGGGTCGACCGCAACGCCAACACCAACTATGAACTAGGCCGCGCACTAGGCCCACGATGGGTCTCCACAATGGATGTGCGCATTGAAGTCTGCGACGACGAAGTGCTCATGCTTGCCCCCGATGGCGCCTTGATCACCTTCCCACCTGCCTCTAAGGACGGCTCAGAAGTCCGCGCTGACGGCCGACCATGGTTGCTGTCCTACGCCGACGGTGCCTACCGGGTACGCGATATTGCCGCTGGCCTGACCTACACTTTCCGCCTGTTTGACACCACACCCACACCCGACACCACAGCCGTAGGGATCAAAGATTGCTCCCCATCGCTGGGAGGAACGTATATAGCAGCCACAGTTCCTGCAGGCAGCGTTGCTGATGTGTTCAACATGGGCATTGAAATTGGTGTGTCCTCAGTGACACACCACACCGGTGCCACCATTGACTACACATGGGACCTGACAACCGGCCACATGGTACAAATGCGACGATCCGATGACACCATTATCACACTGCATTGGGATAACGCTGTGGGCAAAGTAGCCCACGTTGATGTGTCAAACCCAACAACACACCCAAATGACAAACCCCTACGCCTTATTTCCTATGAGTACGACACCTACGGCCAACTCATCCGAGTAATCAACTCCAACGACGGCGCGTTGAAATACCACTACGACCACGCCGGCCGAATACACGCATGGACAGACCGCAACGATGTGTCCTACTACTACCGCTTTGACCACCACGGCCGCGTGCAATCCCAAGTCGGCACCGGCGGAATGTTCCCCAACATCGTCTACTGGGGCTCCGATGAAGGAACAGACGCCCCACCCGGCGGAACAGTATGCGTAGCACTAGAAACCGCCGGTGAATTCCAAGACGACCCACTTACCCTAGGCGACAGCGTCATCGAGCAGTACTTCCAACGCCTCGAACAACTCCCGCTCTACCAAGCACTCGTCCAAGGCGGACTTAAGGCCGCCGGCCTTACCGGCCGCGGCCGGATAGCCCCACGCGACGACAAAAACTGGACAGTCCCACAAGACTGGCTCTACGACGACCTCCTAGGCCACATCCGCCCCACCGTCTACCGCTCCACCCCAGCAGGCGACGTATGGCGCATCATCACACCCGAAGGCCGCACCGAAGACACCACATACAACAACTACCACCAAAAAACATCCATCACAGACCCAACAGGCGCGGTGACTGAATTTGAGTTCAACGCAGACGGGATTCACATTGGTGCTCGCTATGGGGACGGTACTGAGTTTCTTATTGAACCTGCTGCTTGGGGGAACCCCGCTCGTGTCATCGGCCGTGATGGCCTGAGTACCGAGTGCGTTCTCGATCCCTTTGGCATGATTAAATCGGTGACTACTCCAACAGGGGCAACAACAACTTTTACTTACGATGTCCGACCCAGCGGGATCGTTCCCTCATCCGTTACTCGTCCCGATGGAACAACCAGTAGTGAGCAATATGACAATGCGGGACGTGTTGTTAGCGCAACAGATACAGCTGGTCGCAGTGTCAACATGGTGCGTGATGTTCGTGGATTGATCACAGAAAGCACCGATGCAGAAAACGCAACTACCGCCGTTGAATACTCGCCGGAAGGTTGGCCAGCCCTAGTTACTCGGCCAGACGGGACCGCGCTGAGCGCGGTCTACGATGGCGAAGGAAACAAGATCTCAGTAACCAATGAGATTGGAGCAACTACTAAAACTAGATTCACCGTCTTTGATAAACCGGCTGTAACTACTGACGCAAGTGGTTCAACTACTCGCATTGAGTACAACACTCAAATGGAGCCGGTGCGTCTGATCAACGGTGATGGTAACACCTGGGTTTACTCGTATGATCGAGACGGCGAACTTGTCGAGCAGATTGACTACAACGGGATAACAACGACAAACGCCATTACCGCTGATGGTTTGATTCAAACTTCCTCTTCACCTGCTGGTGTAACAACCCGTACGAGCAATCTCATGGGTCAGGTCGAATCTGTTACAGATGCGCTTGGTACCACCTCTTTTGTTTATGATGCAGTGGGTCGGCTCATAGAGATGAACGGCCCACAAGCGAAAATTCATTACGCTCACGACGATTTCGGCCGAACTGTTCGCGAGACTGTGACCTTGACCAGTGGCGAACAGTTCACTCATGAAATCAATCGGGACGAAGCGGGCAATGCCACCGCAGAACTTGTAACACTCCCGCTTGGGGATACTTTTACTACTTTCTTCAACCGTGACCAATCTAGCGAAATCACATCTAGCAACCTGGTCCGTCGTACGCTGGGCAGTGAGGTTGAAGAAACCGTTGCACATATAGGCTACGGGGTAAACAGTCGCGGTATTCGTAATCGCATTACGACCGAATCATTGGTCAGAACTCTTTCCATTGACTCGCTCGGGCGAATTACCGGCGACACTTTAGAAGCGCTGGATTCTAAAGCCTCGGGCGGTATGCGCACTTTATCGTCGCGGCTTTTCACTTGGCGTCCAGACGGGGCGCTTGAGGGCATTGCTGACTACTTACGTGGAGTCACCACATACGACCTTGATGTAAATGGCCGAGTGACAAGACTTTCGAGGCAGCCTTCCAAATTTGGAACACTGGCCTCCGAAACTATTGACGCTCCTGTGCTTCGTTCAGATGAAGTATTCGAATACTCAGACGCTGGTGTACTTCAGGGGATAGGCACCCTACGTGTGGGAGAGCCCTATTACAACAATCCTCAAGGATTCAGCGCATCGAAGCCCAACCGGCATCCTAGCGTTCCAAATACCTCTGATGCACACGGCAAGTTCGAGATCGATGGAACAATGCCTAAACGTGTCGGCCGAACTGCATACTTCTATGACAAAGCAGGCCGCGTAATTCGCACGGTGACGAAGCGTGTCAGCAAAAAGCCGACAGTTCACCACTTCTACTACGCCACTGGCGAGCAACCCATCGGATTCTCGTCCTCTGATGAACCAGGAGTCGGATATCGTTACATCTACGATCCATTAGGGCGTCGTGTTGCCAAGGAGTGTGTAGATGCTGAAACCGGACAACTCCTTACCCGCACGGTTTTTGGCCATACCGGTAACCAACTAGTTGCGCAACAAACCACCTACGTTGCTAAGCCAATGGCTGGCACAACAGTAGGGTCTTCAAGGGTAGGTGCAACCGATGACCGACAAAACGAAATTGACCAACTTGTCTGCGGTTCAGGCTATGTCTGGGTTACCGATCCTGCAACGGGCCAACTTATAGGTCAAGTCAGCCTCGAACCCGAGGGGGAATCTGCAGATCTAACGCAAGGACAAATCAGCACTCAATTCGCTTTTGTCCTAACCGACCTAGCAGGTTCACCCCAGGAAATTATTGATCCAGTTAACGGTGTTGTTACTGGACTGGCGACCCAATCATTGTTTGGCAGCCGTTCTTGGCGCGGCAGACAAACGTGCCCATTACTTTATTCAGGACAATATTTCGACACCGAATCTGGCTGGGCATACAACCGTTTCAGGTACTACCACCCTCACGCTGGGATGTACAACGCCCAAGACCCGTTGGGGGCTTACCCCAATATTGCAACAACACAGGGATATGTCAGTCACCCAGCACACTGGGTAGACGTGCTCGGTCTCGCATCACATCAGTCAAGTTCGAGCTCCGAACTCGCAATCAATGTGAAGGCCGAGGTCGATGTTCTCAAGGAGAAGATCGCTGCACGTTTCGACGATGTTGCCGGAAGATGGAACAGTGGCCAAATCGACTACAGCTCGAACCAACGTACGCATATAGACGATGGCAACTACTGGGCTGAACGAATGCATCTCGGCACCGAGCTGCACCTGAAACTGTCTGATAGTTTGAAGACGAACAAGATTAAGGGGGTTGTCCCCAACACGCAAGGCAAATTCGGTGCCGATTTCGAAGTCACGCTAAGTGATGGATCCACGCGGTGGTTGGATCTCACCACGGTGGGTCAAACCGATGCCCATGTGAGGAGGTACGGTTTGCAGGAAGGGATGACTCGTTCAGACCATATCATTGCCTACGAAGCGTATTACCCAAGTAGCGGTGCCAGTAGACTTCATGTGAGGAGGGTTCAATGACAGTGAAGATGACGCGTAAGCAGCTAGTAGAGCGTTGGGGTGGGCCATGTGACCCGGAGTTATTGCTGGCACCATCACCGTTTGGGTTCGTTGACGGACGTGAAGATTTCCGCGGCTTTCACTGGGAAGGCACCTTTAGCGAACACGGTCTTTCCTCTGATGAGTTTCTACCGCCTGGTCAGGTACTAGACAATATTGACTTCAGCTACGCCAACATCAACCCATTTATCGCCCGCGAATTAACCATGCGGCATTGCTACGCCAAACAAGCAACATTTACCTCGCCGGAGTGGGCGCACGGCACCATTTCAGACTGTGAGTTTGAACGCTGCAAGTTCGCTTCCGGGTTCGCTATGCCGCTAATCGTTGCGACTGTCACTGATTGCGTATTTCGGTCATGCACATTCCCAGAGCTCTTCGCTTACGGCACACGCTATGACCGATGCCAAGCTCTCAACATGCGCTTAACCGGACCAAAAGGCGGCAATGACCGATACCCCCTGATAACCAACACCACAGTGACAGGTAAATGGAAAGAATTCACAGTAGAAGAAACCATCGATGGCACCCAACTATCAGGATGTGACTTCAGTGAGGTTGAATTCGGAATCTGCACTTTCGAATATCTAGACATGAACAAAGTCAATATTCCCGACGATATAAAACAGTTCACCGTGACAAACTGGGAAACAGTCTGTGACGATATCCGCACACAACTGCAAAACCTCCATGATGCATCATCACTAGGTGAAGAACCCTACAAACAAACAAGCTTTGCGCTACACATGTTGCAAGACGATCTACGGGGCTACCACGAACAAGTATCACGACCTCGTGGTGCGCGGTACTGCGTCGAACTAACATTCGCCACACGAAGAGGCCACAAACACGACTACCTACTAGACCTCTACCGTGATGCCGGCGCCACATTCATGCTCGACCCAACACCACAACCACAAGAAAAACAATAACCATGCACTCAGGACTTGAATATATTGATGGTTAGTGGCATGTCGGGGATCCCGGTATCGGACCAGAGGAAGACTGGATGATCAGCGTTGCTGAACTTATGCTGTGCTTTATCACCATTCATACCGATAATGGCAATCATGAGTTCTTCTTCGGCGCGAATCCCGTGATGGTTTTCGGCGTTGAACCGGAGCTGGTACCGGATTATGACATTGATGAATTCATCGACTTCTTTACCACTGCTTACCCGGATGCAGTAGAGGGTATCAACCGTTTTGTAGATACCTACCGGGTGGTGTCTACAGATACTGAACCGCGGTATCGATCTGAAGCGTCCTGGGGTTTTAATTCCGCTTCATTTGCGACCCTGTGTTGATGGGCCGGGTGGAAAACATCCGGGGTGCCCCACTATGGCGCTGTGAAGTGTCCCAGGTTTTGTTCCGTTTGAGTAGATGGGAAAATCTGGAATATGCCAAGAAAATTTGACCAGGATGCCAAGGACCGCGTGGTCCGTCTCGTGGAAGATCGCATCTTGGCGGAAAATATGTCGATGCAAGCCGCATGCCAGGCAGTAGCCCCAAAGCTGGGGGTTTGAAGCGTCCTGGGTTTGGTTCCGCTTCTTTTATGGCCCTGTGTTAATGGGCTCGGTGAGATAATACTCGGTTTCTA
>NZ_JASPJK010000016.1 GCF_030232265.1 Corynebacterium sp. MSK041 | reverse complement strand
GTTCTTTGGCATTGGGTAACCGAACCACCGCTGCTTAGCACATTGCGACAGCCACACCGTGGATTGAGCGACGATGGCCCAGATATACGCCTGCAGAGCATATACTTTTGGCGTTAATGCAGGTCACCTACTGGAAATCGCCCAATTCAGACACACTTTTTGACCCTTAAGCCAAATGCCAGGTCACGGGGTTTTCGCGTTTTTGGGGTGCGGGCGGGGTGTCAGATTTCTCGGATGAGAGCTCCGAGCCCCAGGGGTGCGGTTTGACTATCGCGGCGCGCGCGGCGCAAAACACCAGGTCGCGGATCGGGCTTCGGCACGATAGTCAAACTGGAGTATCGGGCGGACGTTAAGGGCCGTAGCACTACCCATCGAACGCCGTCATGGCCAAGTAGGCCTCCGAGAAATGCGCGGGGTTGTCCAGGCTGATCTCGCATAGGTTCTGGATTTTCTCGATACGGGTGCGCACGGTGTGCCGATGCACGCCGAGGGCGTCGGCGGTGTTGGCCAGCTGGGCGCTGTGGCGGAGAAAAACGGCGAGGGTTTTCTCCAGGTCAGTGCCGTGGATGGCATCGTGTCTGGCTAGGCGGCCAAAGATTTCTTCGCGGCGGGCGGCCAGAGCTTGGGTCACAGCGGGCTCATGGAGCCACGGCAGCGTGGAGTCATTGGTGTAGGAAACATCCCCAGGGCGGAGGGTGCGGGTGCGAGCTTCGAGCTGATCCACGTGTTCAGGGGTGAGGCCGGCAAGGACCACGGGGCTGCCCGCGGCAACGCGCACACGAGAGCGGTGTTCGCCGAGGTCATCGAGCACATTGCGGACATTGACTTCGGGGCGGACAACCAGGAGGAATGCTGTTTCAGTCAGGTGTAGGGCGTGGAGCAGTTGATCGCGTTTGTGGGCCTGCCGGTCGAGGGTGCCTAGGACTGTGTGCATGGCCCGCCGCGATTGGGTGGCGATGACAATCGGGCGGGCAAAGCCATCAGCGTCCACGGGGGCGTCGACGCTGTCGGCATAGAGCTCCTCAGCGTCCTTAATGCCCAGTTGGATGCGTAGCGCATAAGAGTTGATCTGGTTGTGTACCCGCCGGAGTTGGGCTGGCCGGGAAAGCAGTGCTGCTGCCAGTCCGGCGTAGTGGCGGATGAGTGAGCGGTTCTCCCCCGTGATCACGCGCGTGGAGGTGACGTCCACGGTGTAGGGCTGTTGGGTCTCGGAGCTGATTTTGTATGTGGTGGCGTAGGTCTTTTTCATCGCGTTGTAGCTGCGGGCTACTTGTTCGGCGATGGTGCGGCCGTTCGCGTCGGAAATTGCTACGCGCGCTTCGAGGGACTCCGCAACGTCGCGGGTGAGCGCTTTCATGTCGCCGGAAATGGCGGTGCGGGTGAGTTTTTCCTGCGCCTGCAAGAGTTGCTGTTGGGCGTAGGCGCGTTGGTGTTGTTCGGCGGTGGAGCGACGGTGTTGTTCTTCGTAGACAGCGCTGACAATGCGCGAAAACGGCACGGGGCGTGACACTTCGTACAGGCCAATGTTGTGTTTCCGGGCGCTGTCGATGACGGGTTGGGGAACAGTATCAAAAACATCGCTGATGCCAAAGCCCACGGCCACGGCACCTTGTTCGGCGAGGTGCGCGATGTAGGTAGGGAGCTCCTCGGCACGGTCACGGAAGGCGGCGCCGACGGTGAGCACGAAGGATTCGGGCTGGATGAAGTGCTCGGGGGCTTCCAGCTCGTTGGTTTGTACGACGGAGAAGCTGGTAGTGCGTGCGGAGACAATTTCGGTGACGCCGAGGTGAGAATTTTTGGTCAAAAAACTAAAAGGAAACATCCCACAATCTCCATCGTGTACAAGTTTGGTCTTGTTTTTCGCCACACTGTACATGACGGACATCACCTTCTTCCCCACATACTGGTTCGGCAACACTAAGTCCACTAAGTCCTCAGTACAGAAGGAGTGATCATGCAAGACCTCACCTACCGCCTCCCGCAGAAGCGCACCATCACGAGCGCACCCACGGAGGGGGACAATGCCCACCTGGACGCGCGTCGCGGGCACGCTGTCGCGCGGGCATTGGTGCCCGGCCTTCCGCGTTACATCGTGGATGGTGATGGCGGGGTGCTTATCGACGTCGACGGGAACTCCCTCATCGACTTCGCCTCCGGCATCGCCGTGACCTCGGTAGGTGTGTCCAATCCGCGCGTGACCGCTGCTATCACAGAGGCGGCTCAGAAGTTCACCCACACCTGCTTCCTGGTCACCGGCTACGAAGGTTTCATCGACGTGTGCGAGAAGCTCAATGAGCTGACCCCGGGCGACTTCCCGAAGAAGACTGCGCTGTTCAACTCCGGTGCGGAGGCCGTGGAGAATGCGGTGAAAATCGCCCGCGCGCACACCGGCAAATTCGCCGTGGCCACGTTTGATAATGCCTACCACGGCCGTACGAACTTCACGCTTGCCATGACGGCCAAGAACAAGCCGTACAAGACTGGCTTTGGCCCGTTCGCCTCCGATGTTCACCGGCTGCCCATGTCCTACCCGCTGCGTGATGGCCTGTCCGGCCAGGAGGCAGCTGACCGCGCGATCCGCGTGCTGGAGGGTCAGATCGGTGTGGAGAACCTAGCGTGCGTGGTCCTGGAAACCATTCAAGGCGAGGGCGGCTTCATTGAGCCGGCGGAGGGCTTCATCCCGGCCATCCTGAAGTGGTGCCGCGAGAACAACGTGGTCTTCGTGGCCGATGAGATCCAGGCAGGCCTGGCCCGCACCGGCGAGATGTTCGCCTGCAACCACGAGGGTGTGGAGCCGGACCTGATCACCTCCGCCAAGGCGCTTGCGGACGGCATGCCCCTGTCCGCTGTGACCGGCCGCGCCGAGATCATGGATGCTCCTGGCCCCGGCGCGCTGGGCGGCACGTACGCCGGAAACCCGCTGGCCTGTGCGGCAGCGATGGCTGTGTTTGAGGAGATCGAGGAGAACGATCTGTGTGGTCGCGCCCGCGAGATTGAGGCCATCATCCGCACCCACCTCGAGCCACTGCTGGCATATGAGGAGGTCAAGGATGTGCGTGGCCGTGGCGCCATGATGGCCATTGAGTTGGATACGGCAGAGCGCACCGCAGCTGTGGCTAACGCCTGCCGGGAGCAGGGTGTGATCACCCTGACCTGTGGTGTTGATGGGAATGTCATCCGTCTTCTGCCACCGCTGGTGATCCCGGAGGCGCTGTTGAACGAGGGGTTGGAGATCCTCGTGGCCGCGTTGAAGAACACCTTCTAGCCACTGCGTACACCCAAGGAGTGACACGATTATGAGCTTGTTCAAAGATCCTCAGCTGCCCACCGATCTGCCGCTGGATCCCCGTGCAGATACCTCCGCACGCCGTGAGCATTTTGATGTAGTGAACCCTGCCACGGAAAAAACCATTGCGCACGTGGTGAACACGGAGGCGGAGGATTGGCTTGGGGCGCTTGCTCGGGCCGTCGAAACGCAAAAAGCCTACGTTGCGTTCACGCCGCGGAAGAAGGCGGACATTTGCCACGCGATCTACAAGGAGATCATGGCGCGCCAGGAAGAATTCGCGCGCACGATGACCCTGGAGATGGGCAAGCCGCTCATTGAGGCACGTGGTGAGACAGCGAATACGGCGGATTATTTCCGCTGGTTCGGCGAGGAGGCCGTGCGTATCCCGGGCCGCTACGCGCAGTCCCCGGCAGGTGCTGGTGACATTGTGGTGACGCGCACCCCGGTAGGCCCGGTGCTGGCCATCACTCCGTGGAATTTCCCGCTGGCTATGGGCGCGCGCAAGATCGCCCCGGCGCTGGCTGCTGGTTGCCCGGTGCTGGTGAAGCCCGCCGCGGAGACTCCGCTGTCCATGCTGTTGCTGGGCCAGGTTATCGCTGATGTGCTGGAGCGTTTCAGCGCCCCGCGGGACCTCATCCAAATCCTTCCCACCACCCACGCCGCGGAGCTGTCCGAGACGTTGATGGCGGATGCCCGCCTGCGCAAGATCACCTTCACCGGTTCCACCGCAGTGGGCAAGATCCTCATGCGGCAGTCCGCGCAGAACCTGCAGCGCGCATCGATGGAGTTGGGGGGCAACGCCCCCTTCGTGGTAGCGGAAGACGCGGACATGGAGCTCGCACTCAGCTGCGCTATGCAGGCGAAACTCCGCAACGGCGGTGAGGTGTGCGTGGCAGCCAACCGCTTCCTCGTGCACGAATCCATTGCCAGTGAGTTCACGCAGCGCCTGACCGAAAAGATGGACAAGGTGGTCATGGGCAACGGCCTGGAAGAGGACACGACCTTGGGCCCCATGATCACCGCCGCGCAGCGTGAACGCATCCATGCGCTGGTCACCGAAACGGTGGAGGCCGGCGCCACCGTCCACCGTGGCGGCGAAGTGCCGGAGCAGACCGGGTACTTCTACCCGCCGACCGTGCTGAGTGGCATCCCAGCGGATGCACGCATCCTGCGCGAGGAGATCTTCGGCCCGGTAGCCACCGTGAGCACCTTCAGCACTCTGGATGAGGCGATTGAGAAAGCCAACGATACCGAGTTTGGTTTGGCGTCCTACGCCTTCTCCGAGAACGTGCACACATGCCAACGCTTTGCCAAGGAACTCGCCGCCGGAATGGTGGGTATCAACCGCGGCATGATCACCGATATTGCCGCCCCGTTTGGTGGCATCAAGCAGTCCGGCTTCGGGCGCGAAGGAGGTATCGAAGGCATCGAGGAATACCTGGACATCCGCTACATCGGCTCCTAACCCCTGCTCACCACCAACCCACAGAAAGGGCCACACCCATGAAACTCAGAGTGTTTGAGATTGCAATGGCTTTCGTCGGCGTTCTGGTCGGCGCAAGCTTTGCCTCCGGACGTGAATCGCTCCAGTACTTCGTTGCTTTTGGTAACTGGGGCCTGCTCGGTGCGTTCATCACTTCCCTCGCGTTGACGCTCACCGGCTTTGCCATGCTGCAGCTGGGTAGCTACCACCGCGCGAAAGAACACACCAGCGTGTTTGACGCTATCTCCGGGCCGATCGTGTCCAAGATCCTTGATGCCGCGACCCTGGTGTGCTTGTTCTGCATCGGCTTCGCCATGTTCGCCGGTGCGGGCGCGAACCTGAACCAGCAGTTCGGTTGGCCGGTCTGGGTCGGCGCGACCATCATGCTCATGCTGGTTCTGCTCACTGGTCTGCTGGACGTGGACAAGGTGACGGTGGCCATTGGTGCGATTACGCCGCTGATCATCGTCATGATCGCCATTGCCACCATCTGGACCATCGCCACCGCAGAGCCGGACTTTTCCACCCTGCACGAGCAGGCAACACAGATTCCTACCACCCTGCCTAACTGGTGGGTAGCTGCCATTAACAGTATTGGTCTGCAGATCATCGTCGGTGTGTCCATGGCCATCGTCATCGGCGGCAACCTCTTTGACCCGCGTGAAGCGGGATGGGGTGGCCTGGCTGGCGGTGCTTGCTTCCTGCTCCTGCTGGCCATGTTGGTCACCTCCCTGTACCTCAGCGTGGACACCGTCCAGGACAATGAGATGCCCACGCAGGCCATGATCACCGCGATCAACCCAGCGCTCGGCCTGGTCATGACGTTTGCCATCTACGGCATGATCTACAACACCGCGATCGGCATGTTCTACGCCTTTGGCAAGCGCCTAGCCCGCAACAAGCCGAAGAACTTCTACCCCATCTACGTGGCCACCGTGCTCATCGGTTTCGTGCTCAGCTTCATCGGCTTCAGCAACCTCATCGGCTGGGTGTACCCGATCCTGGGCTACATGGGTCTGCTCATCATGGTCATCATCGGTTGGGCGTGGTGGACTCACCGGCACGAGTTGAAGAAGGAGATCTCCCTGCGCAGGGAAGCACGGAGGCTTTTGTTCTGGCACGGCAGCGCCGAAGCCGTACCGGATTCTCAGTGGAACATGCTGCAAGACTCCGCCCGGCGCTCCAATATTGAGGATGACAAGTTCATCGAAGAGTTGGAGCAGGCAACCCAAGCCGCGAAAGACACCAAGAAGAACTAGGTAAGGACAACATATGGCACTCCAACAACCACAAGGTGGCCCGCTGCAGGGCATTGTTGTGGCGGATTTCTCCCGCGTCCTTGCGGGCCCGTACGCCACGATGCTGCTCGCGGACTTGGGCGCCACCGTGATCAAGGTCGAAGGACCAACCGGCGATGACACGCGCCATTGGGTTCCGCCGAAGCGCGGCGACGTGGGCACGTACTACCTGTCCATCAACCGCAACAAGAATTCCATCAAACTCGACCTGAAAAACCCGGATGACCTGGAAACGGCGTACGCGATCATTGACCGTGCGGACGTGCTCATCGATAACTTCCGGGTGGGCAGTTTGGATAAGTTCGGGCTGGACCCGGAGAGCGTCGAAAAGCGATGGCCTGATTTGATCCACGCGAAAATCACGGGGTTCGGCTCGCGCGCTGGCTCGCAGCTTCCGGGATATGACATGCTCATTCAGGCATCGAGTGGATTCATGTCCATGACGGGTTCGCCTGATGGGCCGCCGCAAAAAGCAGGTTATGCATTTATCGACGTCCTCACCGGCCTCCACACCACCGTCGGCATCCTCGCCTCCCTGCTGCGACGCGAACGCTTCGGCGGAGGCGGCGAAACAATCCGCACGAACCTGCTGTCCGCGGCACTGTCCTCCATGGTCAACATGAGCTCCGCCGCCGTCGCATCCGACGCGGAGATGACCCGCACGGGCAACGACCACCCGTCGATCTTCCCGTACGGCCCCTTCCCCGCCAAAGACCGCGAACTGGTCATCGCCGTGGGCAACAACAAGCAATTCGGAGTGTTCGCCGAAGGCCTCGGCGCGCCCGAACTCGCCAGCGACCCCCGCTTTGCCACCAACGAACAACGCAACACCAACCGCGAGGAACTGCGCCCGATCCTGCACGAACTGCTCGCCGCGAAGGACGCGCAGGAATGGATCGACCTGTTCCGCGCCAAGGGCCTTCCCATCGCCCCGATCCTCACCGTGCGCGAAGCCGTGCACTTTGCCGACGAACTGGAACTGGAACCCGTGGTGACAATCCCCACCAAAGACGGCAGCGACGAAATCCCCTTCGTATCCAACCCACTGGACATGAGCTCCGGCGCAATCCAATACACCAAGGCCGCGCCGGGCCTCGACGAAGACCGCGACGACGTCCTCGACTGGATCTCCAACACCCCCACCAAATAACCCCCCTCATTCTCGAAAGGACCCATCATGACTTTTGCAACCGACCTGCTCAACTTCGACAGCCTCCTCTCCCCCGACGAGATCGCATGGCGTGACGACGTCCGCGCCTTCGTCGAAAGCGAAATCAAGCCCCACGTTGGCCAGTGGTACGAAGACGCACACGTCCCCTTCGAACTGATCCCCCGCTTCGCTGAGAAAGGCATGATCGGTGCCCACCTCTCCGGCTACGGCTGCCCTGGCCGCTCCGCCGTCGACTACGGCCTGGCCATGCTCGAAGTCGAAGCCGCAGACTCAGGCCTGCGCACCATCTTCTCCGTCCTCGGCTCCCTGGCCATGACCTCCATCCACCTCCACGGCACCGAAGAGCAGAAGGAAAAGTACCTGCCCAAGATGGCCGCCGCGGAACTGCTCGGCGCTTTTGGTCTGACCGAACCCACGGCTGGTTCCGACCCCGCCTCCATGACCACCCGCGCCACCTACAAGCCGGGAGAAGGCTGGGTCCTCAACGGCGAGAAGCGCTGGATCGGCCTGTCCCACTACGCCGACCTGACCATCATCTGGGCCAAAGTTTCCACCGCTGACCTCGCTGCTGCTGGCCTCGACGGAATCCCAGAGGGCCGCGAAGAAACCGTGGCTGGCTTCATCGTGGAAAAGGGCACCCCCGGCTTCAACCCGCAGCAGATCGACCGCAAGCTGTCCATGCGCGTGTCCACCCAGGCACACATCTACCTGGAGAACGCCCTGGTTGGGGAGGACAAGATCCTCGCCGGCCGCTTCGGCCTCAAGGCTCCGCTGATGTGCCTCAACGAGGCACGTTACGGCATCGGCTGGGGTGTCCTGGGTGCTGCGCGTGACTCCATCGAATGCGCACTGGCCTACGCCAAGGAGCGCACCCAGTTTGGCAAGCCCATCGCCGGCTTCCAGCTCACCCAAAAGAAGCTGGTAGACATGGCAATCGGCCTGAACCAGGGTTACCTCCTGGCCCTCCACGTTGGCCGCCAGAAGGATGCCGGCACCCTGGACATCTCCGAGATTTCCGTGGCCAAGCTGCAGAACACCCGCGTTGCCATTGAAATCGCCCGCGAAGCCCGCACCATCCTCGGTGGCAACGGCATTCAGCACGAGCACTCCCCCATCCGCCACGCCGCGAACCTCGAGTCCGTGCGCACCTACGAAGGCACCGATGAGATGCACACCCTCATCCTCGGTCAGAAGATGACCGGTTTGAGCGCCTTCGCCTAGAGCGCTGTCGCGCCCGGGTTCTGGGCCGGTTTCGAGAAATCTGACCACGCGCGAAAACCCCGTTTCCTGAAATGCCAGGTCACGGGGTTTCGCGATTTTGGGGCGCGAGCGGGGTGTCAGACTTCTCGGATGGGCCCTCTGGGGCTCAGGGCTTAAGGCTTAAAGCCCTGCCACGACCTCGTCGCGGGCGGCGACCATGTTGATCAGGGATGGCTCGACCTCGGCGTAGCCGCGGGTCTTCAGGCCACAGTCCGGGTTGACCCAGAGGCGGTCAGCCGGGACGTTGACCAGGGCGGCCTTGATCAGCTCGACCATCTCGCCCTTGGATGGGACGCGCGGGGAGTGGATGTCCCACACGCCCGGGCCGATTTCGGAGTGGAAGGTCTCGTCGATGTCCTCAAGCAGTTCCATCTTGGAACGTGCGGCCTCGATGGAGGTGACGTCGGCGTCCAGGCCGGCGACGGCGTCAATGATCTGGCCGAACTCGGAGTAGCAGAGGTGGGTGTGGATCTGCGTGGTCGGCTCAGCCTGCAAGGAGACCAGGCGGAAGGCGCGGACGGCCCAGTCGAGGTAGGACGGGCGGTCCTCCTCGCGCAGTGGGAGGAGCTCGCGAAGTGCGGGCTCGTCGATCTGGATGACCTTGATGCCGGCCTTCTCCAGGTCAGCGACCTCGTCGGCTAGGGCGACGCCGATTTGGTCGGCGGAGACGCTCAATGGGACGTCGTCACGCTTGAAGGACCAGGCCAGGATGGTCACTGGGCCGGTGAGCATGCCCTTGACCGGCTTGTCGGACAGGGACTGTGCGTAGGCGGACCACTCGGTGGTCATGGCCTTGGGGCGGGAGACGTCGCCAACAACGATTGGCGGACGGGTGCAGCGGGAGCCGTAGGACTGGACCCAGCCGTTTTCGGTGACGACGAAGCCGTCGAGAAGCTCGGCGAAGTACTGCACCATGTCGTTGCGCTCTGGCTCGCCGTGAACGAGGACGTCGAGGCCGAGGCGCTCCTGCAACTCGATGACGTTCTTGACTTCCTGCTTGAGGGCCTCGTTGTACTGCTCATCGGTGAGCGCACCGGAGCGGTGGTCGGCGCGGGCCTTGCGGATCTCGTTGGTCTGCGGGAAGGAGCCGATCGTAGTGGTGGGCAGAAGTGGCAGACCAAGGGCCTTCTGTGCTTCCTGGCGCTGCGCGAACTCCGGCTGGCGCTGGACCTGGCCGGCAGGCAGGGCATCGACGCGCTCAACAACAGCGGCGTTGTGGATGCGGGTGGACTCAGCGCGGGTGCGTGCGGCGCGGTCGGAACGGCCGAAGGCCTCTGGGGCCTCGGACTCGCCGGCGACGAGGGCCTTGATCTCCTCGATCTTCTCATCAGCAAAGGAGAGCCACGGTGCAACTTCAACCGGGAGGTTCTTCTCGGCGTTGAGGGTGTGCGGCACGTGCTGGAGGGAGGTGGAGGTGGACACGGATGTGGCGCCCAGCTCGGACAGGATCGCGGCCTTGTCGCGGAGGTTGGCGGCCCAGACGTTGCGGCCGTCGATAAGTCCGGCGACAAGCGTGGTGTCCTTGCCGGCGAAGGCAGCGGCGACGCGGGCTGGGTAGTCAGCGTCAGCGTCGAGGGTCCACGGGGACAGGTCTACGTGGACAGCGTCCGGTGCAACAGCGGCCAGGGCGTCGAGGCCCTTGCGTGCGGAGCCGTACGGGGTGGTCACGTAGACCTTCGGGCGGTTCTCCGCGGCCAGCAGACGGGACCATGCCTGCTCGGTGTACTTGGCCAGCTCTGCGTCCGGGGTGGACAGGTCAGCGACCAGTGCCGGCTCAGCGACCTGGACCCACTCGACGCCGGCGTCCTTCAAAGCAGCGAAAACAGCAGCGTAAGCGTCCACCAGGGAGTCCAGCAGGGACCACTCGACCGGCTTAGACAGGGCGAGCAGGGTAACCGGACCGACAAGCGCCGGGCGGACCTTGTGGCCAGCCTCGCGGGCCTCCTCAACCAGCCGAAGCACGCGCTCCGGCGCCGGCGTAATCGCCTGACCAGCCTCAACCTCCGGCACGAGGTAGTGGTAGTTGGTGTCAAACCACTTGGTCATCTCCAGTGGCACGCGGGTGTCGTTGCCGCGGGCCAGCGCAAATTCCTCGTCGAGGTCAGTGCCACCGGCAATCAGGCCGACGGTCAGGCCGGTCTCGAGGACCTGGTCGTAGTAAGCCACGTCAGCGGGGATGGCGTAGTCCTCGGTCAGGCCGAGGTCGCGCAGGTGGTTGTAGGTGTCAATGCGCAGGGCGCGGGTGGTGGTGCGGAACGTATCAGCGTCGATACGCCCAGCCCAGTAGGACTCGAGTGCGTGCTTGAGTTCGCGGTTCGCGCCGATGCGAGGGTAGCCCTCGATGGTGGCCTTGGGGAAGGTGGTCACTGTTTCTCCTTTAGTTTTTCACTTTGGGTTCTATGCCGAGCCGTGACAGCAGGTCTTGTGTCACTGCGAGGTTGTTGTGGGTGTAGATGTGGAGGCCGCCCACGCCGGCGTCGAGAAGCTTTGCGGCGAGTTCGACGGTGAGCTCCATGCCGGCCTCGTATTCGTCTTCAGCGTTTTTTAGCTTTTCGACGACCCTTTCCGGCACCTCAATCCCCGACAGCACGCCCATGCGCTGAGCCCTTTTCAGGCTGGTCATAGGCATGATGCCGGGGATCAGGGGGATTCTTACGCCCGCCATCCGGGATTGCTCCACGAAGCGGAGGTAGTCCTCTGCCTCGAAAAAGAGCTGGGTGATGGCAAAGTCCGCGCCGAGACGCTGCTTGGACAGCAGGACGTCCAAGTCCAGGTCTGGGGTAGCGGACTCGGCGTGGCCGGAAGGGTAGCACGCCACAGAGAGGGCGAGTTTGCCGGCGGCGAGGCGGTACGCGTTTTCGTCCTCGATGTCCTGGATGAGGGTGAGGAGTTGGGTGGCGTACTGCAGGTAGCCGTCTGGCAGGCTGGTTTCGCCTTCGGGCAGGTCCCCGCGCAGGGCGAGGAAACCGCGCACGCCGGAGTTGATCAGGCGGCGAATCCAGTCCGCGAGTTCCTCCTCGGTACCGGCGGTGCAGGCGAGGTGCGCGATGGTGCGCAGGTTGGTCTGCGCGTTGAGGCGGGCGATGAAGTCGGCGGTGCCCTCCAACCAGCCGGAGCGGTGGGAGCTGGTCACGGCGACATAGTCCGGCTCATAGGCGTTGAGCCCGGAGATGAGGTCGTTGAGTTTCGCCTCGTCTGCGTCATGCCGCGGCGGGATGAGCTCGAAGCTCAGTGCGGTGCCGGCACGGCGTGTGTGCTCGGTGGGCAACGTTTCAGCTGCTTCGTCGAGGGGGTCCAAAGGCGCGGATGCAGACAGCCTCGACGAGAAATGTCCTTCAGTCAACGAAGGAGTCCTTTCGGCTCGTCGATGAGTAATAAATTCTGGCTGGGCTCAGCGCGTGAATGTTTGTGAATCTAGTGGGATGGGTTTCAACCGGCCAAGATCTACCCCTCCCCCGTCCCGCATCGGTGCAGGCCATCGGCGATTCTGACATGAATATAATTCGCGGTTTGGCGCGCGAAATGAACCGCTCGGTCCACTTTTTGCGACAACTTTGGCACCGCTCTGTCCCCCGCCATTTTTCATTAGGGTGGTAGGCACACAACCGATTGAAAGGTGAACCCCCGGCATGAATCTTCGCACTCTTGGTATGGCATACAAGGCAGCGTCCTTCCTCTACGGCCGCTACCGCGACATGAATGATGAGCAGCAGCGCGACGTGTATGATGCGATGCGCGCCCTGGCCCGCCCGGCCAGTACAAATGAGAAGGGTGAGCCTTTCGACGCAGCCCGCCTCCAAGCCGGCGCTCTCACCCGCGTGGCCCATGACCGTTTGGATGCCCGCCGCGCCCAATTCCACAAGGAACAGCAGGAGAAGGAAGCGCGGAAGGCAGCGGAGAAGCTGGCCAAGAAGCAGAGGAAGAAGGAAAAGAAGGGCAACATCGGTCGCGCTGTTGGCGTGCTGGGTCTGCTCGCCGGTATCGCCGGGGCGGTGTGGTTCTTCCTCTTCCGGGAGGACACACCGGCAGCTGCGCCCGCGAAGTCCGCAGCACCCAAGGCGCCGGCACCCATGACCACCCGTGACCGCCTCGGCGCCGACCACGGCCCGCTCAGCGAGGACCCCGCGGAGCGCGATGAGGAGCTGCTGGCCAGCATCGATGAGCAACTGTCCAGCCTGGATGCCCTGGCAGATGATCAGCGTGAAAGCACGCAGCCTCGCAACAACATGTAGCTAGCCAACATCTAGTCCGCGTTCCGCCACGCGGTGAGCAGGCGGCCCACCAGGCGGTGTTGGACGTCGGGGTGTTCCTCCCCAAGCTTGCCGTCGAGGGGGCGTGTGACCACGAAGACCTCTTCGGCGAATTCGAGCGGGGTGAGCCCGCGCGGGACAAGGCCGGCGGGGACGGCGAGGTCGAGGACTGCTTGGAAGGCCTCAATTGTTTCCGCCCGCGTGGCCGCTAGTTCGGGGTTTTTGCCAAGGTCCTCCGACGCGATGGCCTCCACCAGGGGCCACGCGCCCACATCAAGCAGCTTCCACACAAACCCGTCCCACTGGGCGCGGGGGTCGGTGTGGAAATTTTCTTTGAGCTCCTCGATGAGCAGCCCGATGTCGGTGAGCATTGCAATCCCACAGGCCACGTTGAGGTGCCGGCGAGTGGGAAAGTTCCTGTACAGGGTGGCAATGCCTACCTCGGCGCGGGACGCAATCGCTTCCAACGTGACGGTGGTGGAGGGGTGGGTGCGGAAGAGGGAGCAGGCTGCGTCGATAAGCTTTTTGCGCCTTAACACCGCATCCGATCGCATGATTTCCGCCTTGACTCAATGAAACTCGTGGTGAATGATATCCGGAGTAGAACTGATAGTTTATCCTCCACTTAGACCCAGAAAGAACAACGGGGGCACATAACAGTGGAACCCATTTTTCAAGTGACGGACCTTGTTGTCCGCAAAGGCGACGAACCGCTGACGTTTGAGATCGGCGACGGCCTGACCCTGCTGATTACGGAGCGCGAGTCAGGCTCATCGACCCTGTGCATGACCTTGGCGGGGCGTTTCAAACAGTTCGGCGGCGAGATCGCGCTGAGCGGGGCGACTACGACCCCGCGTGAACGCTTCAAGGACGTGGCCATGGCCGGCCTGACCATGCTCGATGGCCTTGAACGCCAGATGGATACCCGCCATATCCTGCGGGAACAGATCGCGTGGAGCCAGCCCTTCTTCAAACGTGTGCCGCGCGATGTGCTGGCGCACCCGAATGTGGAGCCGTGGCTAGACGTGCTCAGCTTGGAGGACCTCGACGTCTCGCTCAGGATCGGCGATGTGAGCGTGGAAGATCGCTTCCGCCTGCGCGTGCTGCTGGCACTGGTCTCGCGGCCAGACGCGAAGGCACTGGTGATCGACGACATTGATCAGATCCGCAGCCTCCGCCTGCGCGCGGCGGTGCTCGATGACCTGGTGGAGCTGTCCAAGCATCTGCCGGTGGTGGTCAACTCCGTCAACGAGGATCCGGATAACCACGCGGATGAGATTGTGGATCTACGGCACGCCCCGGAGACCTCCAACGACGAGGAAGAGCAGGTGAACGCATGATTTCGGGCCTGAATGTAGGCACGCACTTCCGCAAACTCTTGCGGGGTGTTCTGCCGCCGCTGGCGCTGATTGCCATTACGTTGCTGCCACTGCTGTTCGGTGGCTTGTTCGTGTGGAGTTACTGGGATCCGCTGGGCAACCTGAACAAGATCCCGGTGGCGTTGGTCAACTCCGATGAGGGCGCGCAAGGCCCTGATGGGAAGGAGGTGCGCGCCGGCGACCAGGTAGCCGCGGAGCTACTCAAGGTTGAGCCGATGAACTTCGTGGAAGTCTCCGCGCAGGACGCCATCGAGGGTATTGGCAACGGCACGTACTACCTGGGCGTGGAGATACCTAAGAACTTCTCCGAGGCCGCTGTGAGTGTGAACACGGATGACCCGCATCCGGCGAAGATCAACGTGACGTTGAATAACACGAACGGTTTCATCCCCACGATGTTGGGTAACCAGGTCACGCGTGTGATGACCTCGGTGATTAGTGGCACCGTGGGTGAGCAGATTTCGCGCCAGATGTTCATGGGCTTCAACACCATCGGCGATGGCATGGATCAAGCGGGTGAAGGTGCGGACAAGCTTCACGACGGCACCACCCAAGCCCGCGACGGCAGCCAGCGCCTCGACGACGGCGCGAACCAGCTCAACGACAGCGTGCAGGAAGCATTGCAGAAGGTGCCGGATCTCGTTGACGGTGCCACCCAGCTCGACGAGGGGGCGCACGAGCTTAATAGTGGCGCCCAGCGCCTCAACGACGGCCTCGGCCAAGCCTCCACCGGCGCCGATGAACTCGCCGACGGGTTGGGCCGCCTGCGTGACGGTGTGAACCAAGCCGCTGGTGTGCTCGCACCGGTGAACATCCCCCAGCTGCAGCAAGGCACGCCGGCGGAGTTCCTGGACGGCATCAACTCAGCCGCCGACGGTGCCCGCGAGCTGTCCAATGCGCTGCACTTGCTTCACGACGGCTCCGGTGAACTCCTCACCGGCACCACCCAACTCAGTGACGGCACCACCCAACTCGTGGTCGGTGTGCGCACTCTATCCGAGGGCTCTAATGTCCTCGCGGACGGCACCCAGCAGCTCGCCGCCGGTATGGATGACCTGAACAGCGGCATCATCCAACTAGATGACGGCTCCGGTGAGCTGGCCTTCAAACTCAACGAAGGTGCCGGGAAGGTCCCGCGCTTTGATGGTGAGAAGCTCGACTCCGCCTCCTCCGTTGCCAGCTCCCCCGTCCGGCTGGAAAACACCGGCGATGATGTTTCCCTGTTCGGTGTAGGCCTGTCCCCCTTCTTCCTCTCCCTGTCCCTGTGGTTCGGCGGATTGATCATGTTCATGGTGTTCAACCCGATTTCCCGGCGCGCCATTGACTCCGGTGTCAGCCCACTGCGCGTGGTGTTGAGCTCCTGGATCCCAGCCGCCATCCTGGGTGTGATTCAGGCGTTCCACCTGTGGTGGATGCAAAACCTCGTGCTCGGGGTCAACGCGGAGCACCCAGTGCAGATGTTCTTTGCCCTGGCGTACGTGGCCATCATCTTTGTCACGGCGATCTTGGCTATTTACGCCATCTTCGGGCCGTCCACAGGCCGTCTGATCACCATGATCCTCATGTCACTGCAGCTCGTAGCATCCAACGGCCTGTACCCGCCGGAGGTCCAACCCGAGTTCATCCAGTGGGTCCACTCGTGGGATCCGATGCGGTTCTCGGTGGACCTCATGCGCCACGTGCTCTTCGGCACGGCACCCGGCGACCACCGCGTCACCGTCGCACTCATCGTGCTCACCTCCGTGGGTGTGGCGTCCTTCCTCATCGCGATGGCGGGATTCTGGAAGGAACGTGTCGTCGTCGCTAAGCACATCCACCCTGAGCTGGAGGTTTAGCGCTCGTGGAGCAGTTCCAAAAGGTGCAGCTCCAGAGCACTGCTTGCTTGCTTATCGACGTCCACAATCTCCCTCACCCCCGCCGGCCTCGGCCCGAGCACCACGACGCGATCTGACAACGTCACCGCTTCGCGCACATCATGGGTGATCAGCAGGGCGGTCCAGTCATGGTCCGCCCACATCCCTTTGAGCCAGTTTTGGAGTTCGGTGCGGGTGAGGGAGTCGAGGGCGCCGAAGGGTTCGTCGAGAAGCAAAGTGCTTTTACCCTGCACAACCGTGCGTAAAAGTGCGGCGCGTTGGCGCATGCCGCCGGAGAGTTCGAACGGCAGCGCGTCCTCGAAGCCGTCGAGCCCGAACTGCGGGAACAGTTCGCGTGCGCGGGCACGGGCTTCCTGTTTGGGCGTGCCTTGAACTTCGAGGCCGAGCGCCGTGTTGTCCAGGATGGTGCGCCACGGAAACAGCAGATCTTTTTGCGGCATGTATGCCGTGGTGCCGTTGACCGTCGCGCGGCCACTGGTAGGTGAGTCCAGGCCGGCGATGATGTTGAACAGCGTCGATTTGCCTGAGCCCGACGGGCCGATGATGGACACGAACTCGCCGGGCTCAACGCTGAAGGAGACGTCTTTGAGTACCGTGAGCTGCCCGAATAACTTGCTTACGTGTTCAAGGTGGACCACTGGTGTGTCAGCCATGTGCTTTACGCTCCTTGATGTGCCACGGGATGACCGCGCGCTCGATGAGGTAGGTGGACAGGTACAACGCGATACTCAGCGCCGCGGTGACCACCACCGCTGCCAGCACCAGATCCGTGCGGAAGGCGTTCTTCTGCACGCTCATGTAGATGCCCAGGCCCTGCTTCGCGCCGACGTACTCGGCGAAGATCGCGCCCGTCACCGCGTACGTGATGCCGATGCGCAGTGCTGTGAAAAACGCCGGCATCGCCTGCGGCAGGCGCACCATCCGGAACTGCTGCCAGCGGCTCGCGCCCATGCTGCGGAGCAGACGCGTGGCGTCCCGGTCCGTGCGGTCGAAGGCCTCGATGAGCCCGATGGCCACTGGGAAGAACGTCACCAGAGCCACCACCAGCATCTTCGGCACGATGCCGAAGCCGAACCAGATGATGATCAAGGGCGCAATGGCAATCACCGGCACTGTCTGGGAGGCCACCAGCAACGGCTGCAGCCCCTTCCGCAGAGTCGGTGAGAAATCCGACGCGATAGCCAACACCCACGCGCACACCATCGACAGCGCAAAGCCCACCGCCGTGACCTGTAGCGTTGCCGCCGCGTGCCCCGCGATGACCTCCCGCTGCTCCCACCCGGCGCGCGCCACCTGGGTGGGGGTGGGGAGGATGCGGGGGGAGACGTCGATAAGCTTCACCACGAGCTCCCACACCGCGACCGCAATGAGGATGAAAGCGGTGGGGACGGCGACGGTGCCTTTTGGCGCTTTACTGGGTGATGTACTCATTGGTGAAGTACGTGTTCCAGTCCGGCTCCTCCGTCAGCTCCTTGCCGGTTTCGTCCTTGAGCAGACCCTGCTCCTGCAGGAAACGCCCCAGCTCCGCCCAGTGCGTTTCGGTCTGGCCACCGAACTTGCCGTTCTCGTCGAGCATGTAGTTCTCCACCAGCATCCGCTGGGAGCGCTGCAGGAAGTCCAGATCCTCCAGCAGGTCGCTGTTTTCCTTCTGCAGGATCTCCGCCGCCGCGTCCGGGTCCTCGATCGCGTCCTCATAGCCGCGCTGGAGGGCCTGCACGAAGCTCTTCGCCTGCTCCGGATTCTTGTCCATCCAGGTTTGGTTGCCCACGATGACCACCTGGTACGCATCCGGGAAACCATAATCGATGTACTTGAAGTTCTTCAGGTGCACACCGCGGTCTTCTGCCTCAATGCCTTCCCACGCCACGTACGGCACGGTGAAGTCCACGTCCCCCGAGTACAGCGCCTCATACGCGCTGGTGCCCAGGACGACCGTGTCAAATTCGCCCTTGCCACCAGCTGCCTGCACCACGCCGCGCATGGTGGCTTCTTCCGCCGAGTTGGCAAAACCACCGAACGTCAGGCCGTC
Organism: Corynebacterium sp. MSK041; assembly: GCF_030232265.1. Lineage (GTDB taxonomy): Bacteria > Actinomycetota > Actinomycetes > Mycobacteriales > Mycobacteriaceae > Corynebacterium. The sequence goes on along the minus strand of NZ_JASPJK010000016.1, from coordinate 10,850 downwards.
TAGGTCCTTCGGGCTCTTGATCTCCTCACGGTCCGCGAGCACACTCACCTCCGTGGCCCACGTCTGCTCCACAGCCAACACGGAGCGCAGATCCGCACCCGCTGCCTTCGCAATCGTGGCCGTATCCTGGAAGCTCACACCGAACTCCGCCTGACCAGCATCAACCATGAGGTCCGGGTTGGAATCGTTGTACGGCAGCACCTCCACATCCAGGCCCACCTCCGTGAAGTAGCCCTTGTTCAGCGCCACGTAGAGCCCCGTGTGGTTGGTGTTCGGCGTCCAGTCCAGCGCGATGCGGACCTTGCCGTTATTATCGCCGCCGTCGCCGCTGCCCTCGCCGTCGGCCGCGCAGGCCGCCAGCATCATCGTGGCGCCCACCGCCGCTATCGTCGCCGTGATTTTCTTGAAAAAGCTCATTGCTTCTCTCGCCTTCATTCAAGGCGGAAGCAGCCCAGGGGCGATCGCATACGCGCATGCGTGCGTCTCCCCGTGACCATCCCTCCGCCAGCACTAACTGGATCAGGTTCGACGGGTCTAATCTCAGCCGACGCTTCTGCGCGCCGGCACCCCGTGTCACGTGCTTTAAAGTTATACCAGCGGTTAGTCAGGTGGGTGTGAGATTGGCTTGCAAAGTGCAATGAATGAACTGCAATAAACGAACTCAAATAAACCAGGTCGGGGCTCGCCAGCTAGGCAGCTGCCCGCGAATCCACCTGGTTCATTGCACTTCATTCATTGCAGTTTGTGTCTGAGGGGCCTAAGCAGGCGAAGTCGGCCCCCACAGGCATGGGCTCTAGGACAGAATCTCCCGCAGGAACGGCACCGAATCCACCGTGGACATGTTCACCGTCCCGCCGTGATCAGCCGGGTACCACTTGACCACAACCTTTTGGTTCCGGGGGTCACCAATGAATTGGCGCAGCCACATCTCCGAGTTCAGAATGAGCCCAATCGGGGTGGGCACGTCCTGGTCTTGGAGGCCGTGGCCGAGGAAGACCGGCTTGTCATAACCAGCAACAGGGGTGCCCATGAGGTCTCGCGTGGCCTGTTCCAGACCGGGGACGCTGCGCAGTGGTTTGGAAAATGCCCGCGCCAGGTTTGTCCCCGCCGCGGCGTCGCGCACTTCCTGGAAGCAGCTCTTCTTCGCTTCCGTGAGCATGCGCTTGCCGTCCTCCGTCAGCGCGGAATCCAGATCCACGTGCGGGTACGCCTCCTGCACCGCTGTCAGGATGTACAGCCCGTAGGTGCTCAGCGCTGCCGGCAGCGGCACCGGCGGGAAGGTGGGGCCACCAGCAAGGATGATCTCCTCCACGTACGCCGGCGCGCCGGTGGCCACCGCACCGCGGTAGTCCAGGCCGAGCTGCTGGCTGCGCGGCGTCGCACGATGCGCCACGTGTAGCGCCACTCCCCCGCCCTGCGACTGCCCAATCACGGCCCACCGCTTAGCCAGCACCGACCCATCCGGCCCCTGCGTGCCCGCCATCGCGTGCGCCGCCGCCACAGAATCCACCACGTTCGCCGCCGCGACCTTACCGTTCAGGTAGCTGTGCAGCCCGGGCGAATCCAGCCCAACATAATCCGTGGCCACGATCGCGTACCCCTCGTCGAGCCAACGGTTGAGGTACTCCGCATCACGCGCCGATCGTGCGTTTATCGACGGCGCACACTCATCCCCCAACCCCACCGTCCCATGCGCCCACGCCAGCACCGGCCAACCGCCCTCGGGTTTCTCCCCCTTGGGCAAGAACACTGCTCCGGTGCTCGTCGCTGGTTTCCCGTGCTGATCCACCGTCGTGTACGCCACCCGGAACTGCTTCGATGCGCTGCTCAACCCCACTCGCTCATCCAGTGGCACCTCCGCTAGGACCGTGCCCGGCTCACCACTCGGCGCCACCGCTGGCAGACCACTGCGGTACACCGGCACTTCGCGCGGTGCCACATCCCGCATCGGCTCCCCCGCCTTCACCGAGGACATCGGCGTCAGATCCGCCACCGACCCAAATGGTGTGGCCGCCGCCTCCGGCACCAGTCCCGCTACCTGTCCTGCCAGGCCCGTGACCCCGAGGCTAAGGGTCAGTCCGGCCGCGATAAACGTCGATAAGCTTCTGCGCATATGTCCACCCTCCTAGATTTTGTGCACGAAACTATCTTTCTTTGTACACAAAACCCGGCGCGCACGAGGCCACTTTGCACAACCCCGCCTCAAACTGCGAATCAAAGTGCGAAACTGCGAAGACTTTTCACACTTTCATTCGCACTTTCATCCAAATTGAGAATTCCGCTGGTCTAAGTCCGGCTATACACAGTTGCTTTACGCCCCTGACCACCCAACATGACAACATGGTCTTCAGCGAGGAGAGGCTCAAGCGCATACCGCACTTGTGCTGGCGACAAACCCGTCCTCGACTGCATGTCTTTCAGAGTTACAAACTCGCCTGGGCCAATCGCTGCGTAAACTGCCGGCACATTCTTGCCCAAAGCAACCAAGAAATGCTGGTCCACGCTGGCATGGTCTGGCCGATATGTAATCTCCTTCCGCTCTCCTGGCACTGAGTAGATGCCGTCCTCTAGCTCCACAACACCGCAATCAATGAGTCTGTCAAGGATCCTCTTACACTTCCGCTCCCCCAACGGTGTGTACAACTGCACGATGTGCGACAACGTCGCTCCACCCCCGCTCCGCAGGTTGATCAGTATGTCCTCTTCCGTTGGAGTGAACTGTTGCTTGGCTTCTTGTTTCAGATCTGAAAGCCACTGATTATCTGCCTCGGTGAAGCGTGAGCCACGCGGAAACAACACTTTGAAGCTAACACCGTTATCAATGAACCGAGGCTTCGGCAGACCAGCTCCTCGGGTGGCCGTGAGAATCTCTTGGATTCCGCCACCTTCACCTTCAATCACTCGTTCACCCTCAGCTGTACGCAAGTAACGGGCTATCTCGTACAGCCGCTTGTTCACCGGCGCTTTGGTCAGTTCCGGGCTTTCCAGCTGAGATGCAGACAGACCGCGAAGACCCCCCGGACTGACCACCACGAGCATCTTCTCCGTGATCCGGACCTCAACTTTCTTTCCCACCTCCACGGAAGGCCCCAAGTCGCGATGAACCAGAGCATTAGCAAGAACCTCACGGATTGCCGTCGGTGGGAACTCCGGCTCATCCACCAGGTGACCACTCTCGGTGTACCTACTCACGGTGTCTGAATTCTGGCGGATCCACTCCATGATCTCCACCAACATCACTGGCAGCGGCCCCTCAATTTCTTTGAGGTTCTTATGCCTGCCAACTCCATCCCCGCGAGACAACCTCACTGCAACAGTCGCACCGAGAGCAGGTTCCACTGATTGCGGCAGGTAACCAAGCGCATACAATCCTCCAAGCCGAATGTCACCCTGATTATCAGTGACATTGGTGACTTGGAGCAGCTGTGCATCATCATCGATCTTGGCCACGCGCGAGCGGGACTCCCGCACAGATTTGATGAACCCTTTAAGCACCTGTGGATCAAGCACGCCAGTGTCAGTTCCCGGTACCGATTGAAAGTCGGAGAGTATCTGCTGGCTCTCTGTGAGCGCTGAAAGTTCCAACATCTTGATGTCATTGGAGTTCATTTCATAGTCTCCATCAGCTTGACGGAGAAATGCCTTGTTACGAAAAGTCGCCGGCTTTTCCGACGGCAGCAGCGGCGTCACTTCCACCACCACAATCTTTTTGTCGTCGACGACATGGTGCGAGAACACGAGTTGCGGTGCCGGCGAAACGGAAGAACGGTTCACTGACGTGATGGCCTTCTCCATCTCCGCTGGATTCTGCACCCCAGTGATGGCAAAGCCTTGGCGTTCATTGACACCAAGAATGATTACGCCTGCCTGTGGCATATTCGCGAATGCGCACAGTGTCTCCCCGATACCCTCAGGTACTCCTCCTGCGGCGGTTTTGCATTCCACCAGCGTTGTGTCATCCCCGAAAGCGCGGAGTTCCGCGAGCGTTTCCACAACTCGCACATCAGTCCAACTCATGTTTCTGAGTCTATTACATATTTAGCACTTTGTCTACCAGCTCTTTCATACTTTAAAGTCCATACTGCGAATCAAAGTTTGAAAGATGATTAGCACTTTGACAGTTTCGTTCAGAGTTTCGTTCAGAGTTTCGTTCACAGTTTGGTCTATCCCGGAGTTGTGAAATCTCAATGCTCTTAACGCTTTGAACAGGATGCGCGCTACGCTCCCACGAAATCAATGATCATCAGCCCGACGACGAAGCCAACGACGGTGAGCCCCACGGCCACCATGAGTGGACTCTGTGCCACACCGATCACGGTCGGGTTTGCTGGGTAAGACGGAAGCGACGGGAAGCGGCAGGACTATACACTTCCGGAATCTGGTAGCACGTCCTGGGAAAATAGTGATTTCCTGTAACACTTTGGGGAGCTGATCGCACGGCAGCGTCTAAAAGACGGCTTAACCCTAAAAGACGGCCAAGGCCAGGACCAAGGGCGGGAATGCGGAAACCCGCCAGCCGATCACGGCTGACGGGTTCCACGTTCTGTGGAGCATAGGAGAATCGAACTCCTGACCTCCTCCTTGCAAGGGAGGCGCTCTACCAATTGAGCTAATGCCCCTTTGTTCCGAACTGGTGGGCCTAGCAAGAATCGAACTTGCGACCTCATCGTTATCAGCGATGCGCTCTAACCGACTGAGCTATAGGCCCGCTCGGAACTTCTAGAACATTACCCAGGCGACCCGCACAAACACAAATCGCCTGGTTAATGCCCTAATTAGTGAGTAGCCAACACTAGCTAAACACACGCTAAAACTAGTTTGTCAGCTCCACTTCCACGCCACCCACAAGCCCAGTGAGGGCGTTGTAGATGAAGGCGGTGAGCGGGGCCATGAGTGCCACGAACACCACGCCGATGGCGCCGAGGAGAGCGGCGATGGCGAGGACGAACGGGAAGCTAATCGCCGTGTCCCCACCCACGCCACTGATCAGGGAATTCATGGACGCGACGACACCGAAGGCGTCGACGGCCACGTACAGGATCGACACCGCGATAAGCCACGCGGCGAAGCCGACGAGCGCCATGCAGATGCCGACCTTGAAGGCGCTCATCGGGTTGATGTGCGTCACGGTCACGTTGCGTGAGGCCATGCGTTACTCCTCAGACTCCGAAGACTCCGAAGACTCCGCGGACTCAGCCGAAGCAGCGCCTGCCACGTCTTCCAGGGTCTTCTCGCCCTTGGCCACGGCGGTGGCTTCCTCTTCGCCTTCGTCTTCGACGTTGACGTCGATGGCGAGGAGGTCAACGCCGTCCGCAAGATCCACGAGGCGGACGCCCATGGTGGCGCGGGACGACGGGCGGATCTGGTTGACTTCGGTGCGGATGACGCCGCCGGCAGACGTGATGGCGAAGATTTGGTCGTCTTCTTCCACGGCCAACGCGCCAATGAGTTTGCCGCGCTTCGGGGTGTACTTGAAGGTCATGACACCCAGGCCGCCGCGGCCTTGCGGGGAGTATTCCTCGATCGGGGTGCGCTTGCCGTAGCCGCCGGAGGTGGCTACGAGGAGGTAGTCGCCGTCCTTGACGGTGGTCATGGCCAGCAGCTGGTCGTCGCCGCGGAAGCGCATGCCCTTCACGCCGGCGGTGGCGCGGCCCATCGGGCGGAGCTGGTCATTGTCCGCGGTGAAGCGGATGGCCTGACCCTGTTCGGAGACGAGCAGGATGTCACTGTCTTCGCTGACCAGGGATGCGCCGATGAGGGCGTCGCCTTCGTTGAGGTTGATGGCGATGAGGCCGGCGGAGCGCGCGGACTCGTAGTCGGTCAGGCGGGACTTCTTCACACGGCCGTCGCGGGTGGCCAGGACGAGGTACGGGGCGTCCTGGTAGGTCTGGATCTGGATGATCTGTGCGATCTTCTCTTCCGGCTGGAATTCCAGCAGGTTGGCCACGTGTTGGCCACGTGCGGTGCGGCCGGCCTCCGGCAGTTCGTATGCCTTCAACCTATAAACGCGGCCGAAGTTGGTGAAGAAGAGGATCCAGTCGTGGGTGGAGCAGATGAAGAAGTTCTTCACCACGTCGTCCTGCTTCAGCTCAGCGCCGCGCACGCCCTTGCCGCCGCGCTTCTGCGACTTGTAGGCGTCCACCTTGGTGCGCTTTGCGTAGCCGGTTGCGGTGATGGTGACCACGACGTTTTCGCGCGCGATGAGGTCTTCTTCGGTCACATCGCCGGTTGCGGCGACGATGTGGGTGCGGCGTTCATCGCCATGCTTATCGACGACCTCCGCCAGCTCCTCCGCCACAATCGCCCGCTGGCGTTCCGGCTTGGCCAGGATGTCCTTGTAGTCGGCGATCTCGGCCTCAATAGCGGCCAAGTCATCGACAATCTTCTGACGTTCCAGGGCTGCCAGGCGGCGCAGCTGCATGGCGAGGATGGCGTCGGCTTGGATCTCGTCGACGTCGAGAAGCTTCATCAGGCCTGCGCGGGCTTCGTCGACCGTTGGGGAACGGCGAATAAGGGCGATGACCTCATCGAGCATGTCCAGTGCTTTGACCAGGCCGCGCAGGATGTGCGCGCGCTTTTCCGCTTCGTCGAGGCGGAACTGGGTGCGGCGGACGATGACCTCGATCTGGTGTGCCACGTAGTAGCGCAGCATCTGGTCGAGGCGGAGGGTGCGGGGAACACCGTCGACAAGCGAAAGCATATTGGCGCTGAAGTTGGACTCGAGCGGCGAGTGCTTGTACAGGTTGTTCAGCACAACGCGCGGCACGGCGTCGCGCTTGAGGGTGATGACGATGCGCATGCCCACGCGGTCCGAGGATTCGTCCTCGATCTTGGAGATGCCGGTGAGCTTGCCCGCGGAGACCTGCTCGGCGATGCCGGAGATGAAGTTATCCGGGTTGACGTTGTACGGCAGCTCCGTGATCACGATGACCTGGCGGGTGCCCACTTCCTCGATCTCGCTGACACCGCGCATGCGGATGGAGCCGCGGCCGGTGGTGTAGGCATCCTTGATGCCCTGATCACCGACGATGAGCCCTGCGGTGGGGAAATCCGGGCCCTTGACGCGTTCCATGCACGCATCCAGGGTGGTCTTCTCGTCTGCGTCGTAGTTATCCAGGATCCAGTAGATGGCCTCTGCCAGCTCGCCCAGGTTGTGGGGCGGGATGTTGGTGGCCATACCCACGGCGATACCCGAGGAGCCGTTGAGCAGCAGGTTTGGCACACGGGACGGGAGCACGTCCGGCTCCTGCGCCTTGCCGTCATAGTTCGGGGAGAAGTCCACCGCGTTCTCACGGATATCGCGCACCATCTCCATGGACAGCGGCGTCATCTTGCACTCCGTGTAACGCATAGCCGCCGGGCCGTCATTACCGCGGGAGCCGAAGTTACCCTGGCCGTCTACCAGCGGGTAACGCATGACCCACGGTTGGGCGAGGCGCACCAGCGTGTCATAAATAGCGGAGTCACCGTGCGGGTGGAACTGACCCATCGTGTCAGACACCGGGCGCGCGGACTTTACATAAGAACGCTCCGGGCGGTAGCCGGAGTCATACATTGCGTAGATGATGCGGCGGTGCACCGGCTTCATGCCGTCGCGCACATCAGGCAGTGCGCGGCCGACGATGACGCTCATGGCGTAGTCGATGTAGCTGGTCTGCATCTCCTCATTGATGTCAATGGGGAGGATGCGGTCGCCGAGCTCACCGCCGAAAATATCGTCACTCAAGGTGTTGGCCTTTCAATTAGAGATAGATCCTCTAGGCAGTTTACGCGCCTTCTGCGTCTTTGGGCCTATGCCATGCGGTATCAGAGTGATACCATCACGCCATGGCTATGACCCTCAGGTTGTCCGCTGAAGAGGACCGCGCCCTCGTGCTACTGGCCAGCGCGTGGGGCTGCAGCAAGCAAGAAGCCGCCAAGCGCGCCATCGCCATCGCTGCGACCAGATTGCTTGACGACGCCTCCATTCACTCCCTCGCCCACGAGACCATCCCCGGCCGCCCCGCCCTGGCCGCCCGCATCCGCCGGGCACGACCGCATGAGGCGGACTAGAGGCTGAGCAGAAACCAATGACACCCCTTACCCCCGAACAACTCCTCATCATCGCCGATGAGACCTGCGCGAAGTGGTCCACCGCCGTGCGCAGTTTCTCCGCCATCTGCGCCGCCGCCGCCATTCCCGGCGCGCACATCGAGGGCATCCCCGTCTTCGACTCCCCCATCGCTGCCGCTGCTGCTCTCGCCCGCGGGATCGAACGCCTGGAGCCGCTCACGGCTTTCAACAAGGAGTTCGCCATTGTCGCCGCGGAAATCTACCTGCGCCGCTAGCATCACTTTCAGTGGCAATCTTCCCGGGGTAGAATCCGTGGCATGAAGAAGCTCACGTCTGCTGCGCTAGCAGCCGCACTGTCCGCCTCCCTACTGGTGACCCCCACCGTTGTGGCTGCCGAGGGCCCCACCACCAGCTCCACCGATTCCGTACGGAAGAACACGGACAACGCCAACGCCCTTCCACCGGGAGTGGAACTCCCCGAGCAGCCACCGTTCGGCAGCGCCTACACCGGTTTTGCCCCACTATCAGTTTTCCTCGCCCTCGCCGCCACGGTGGGCGTGGTGACGTTCATCGCTCAGATCCCGCCGATCAAGGCAGAATTGGAGCGCCTCAAGGAGCAGTTCCTCCCTTCCCAACAGCCCCAGAACCGGTAGATGCACTGACTAGAGAGGTTGATACAGGTTGTGTGAGCCGTCGACGCAGCCAAGATCTTCGCATGGAAGGGGAAGCCCTCCATGAACTTTCGTCGCCCGACGTAGCTCGCTCGCGATGCTCAACATGTGGTCGTCTTATTGTTAATCGGCGGGAAGATTTGGTCGGGTGACCCGTTTAGCCTCATCAAGAACAGGCATCCACGCATTGACCTGATGACGCTCCAACTGCCGCTGAAATTTCCCGGCAATAAACGCAATGAACTCAACATCACGATCAGTATCAGCTGTTTCAGCAACCACATCCCAATGACGCTGCCGTCCCTTCTTAATAAAAAGCGTCTGGAAATACTCCTTGAGCATTTCATTGGTTGTACCAATACTGCGATGATCAGTCAGATACATCTCCAACATCCGATCAAGATACTTCTCCTTACTCCCAGCAAGCCTTTCCAAAGAAAAGAACAACTTTGTCCTCACATGAGCATGTGGCTCCAAGTAGTAATACCGCTCAAACTGATCAAACAAATAATAATGCTTAGCTTTAAGAAACTCATTGATCGCACTAACAAGCGGATCTTTAGCGGTAGGGATCAGATCATCGCGTAAGAGCACCTTCTCAAGCCCGTACACATAGTGCTCTAAAAGCTCATCCGACATCGTCCCATACCTATCAGGAACCGGAGTATGCAACCCCACCAACGCAGCAACCCGTGTTGCAGTATCACTCATAAAACAACCTTTCTATCAACTGGAAGGAAACAGCCACAACAGTCTCGCAGTGTCTAACCTGGCCCTAGTGTTACAACGCTAATAAGGCTGGTTGGGATCTTGGTACCGGATGGTGCCATCTTCCAAGATCGTGCCATCACTTAGACGCACCGCCGCAAGCCCCCACAACTTCGCTTCATCACGAATACCAAACTCACTCATCGACTCATCTTCAAGATTCAAACGTAAATCCACAAAGTTCCTGCCACGGCCGAGCACAGTGGCAACATCATCCCAACGGTGCGTAACCATCGCAATAGCATCCGTCAACACCGCAGAATCATCAGCATCAAAACTCATCGCCTGATACCCCTCGGCACTCAACGCCTGCCCACCAGTATCAACATAACGATAATTCTCAATCGGATAATCAGGGTGAATCTCCCCATACCCGGGCTCATAACCCGCAGAGGCACCAAGCGTGGTCACCTTCACCGTCGCAATGAAATCACTAAACGCCATACGATCATCCGTTACAGCATTATTCGCCCGGATGACATACGTGCCGGGCTGCGTTTCATCAATAAGCATCGCCTGATTGCCATAATTAAACTCGAACTGGTCCCCAAGACGAGGATCAAGCCACGCGTTTGTCACCAACACCACCGGGTCATCACCAAGCTTGTCAACAATAATCCACCCCCGGTTAGCCTCCCCATGAACCCCAATAACAGTCTCGGCTTTATCAACACCACTGAACCGGAAACTACACCGAATTGCACGCAATCGAATGGCAACCTCACCTACAGGATGCGGGGAATCAAACTCCCACTCAATCAGGGTTTCCACCCCCGGCTCCGGATCGATACACAAGCCCAGATGAAGAGTTTTCCCCTCAAACTCAATAGTGTCATCCCGTGCCTCCATGAACATCTCATTGAGAGTCTTTGACATGGTCTTCCTCTCTATTTAGGCGATATGGTCAGTACCCAGGGTGACGATACGGGTCGATTGCTGCATGATCTTGGGGCCAACGAGCAACCAATTCTTTCCCTCCATCACGGTAAGGAATCGGCTCATGGCTGACCTCCATGGTTTCCCAACCACCACTGTCAGGCTTGGCCTTCAGTTTATCCAGGTTGATCTGCCGTGGCCCTCGCCCCTTCCGCATCCGTTCCACTGCATCCTTGCCATATGCTTCATAGGTCAAGTCGCGTGTAGTGGTGTAGCGGTTTGTGCTTTCGGCTCGGTATGAAGTTTGGGGTTGTGGTTAGGCGGTTAGTCGATGCTGATACCAGCAGATTCAACATCCGCGATCAACACACCCAGCTGCGCCACATCAGCCGGTAGACCGTTGAGTTTCTCACGTACCACAGCAACCTCATCAGGCTGGCCAGTAACACCAACACCGTCGCCTTCAGGATCCAACTCAACACC
>NZ_JASPJK010000015.1 GCF_030232265.1 Corynebacterium sp. MSK041 | reverse complement strand
AACTGCGGTGTTACTCGATACTCACCATCGCGTTACCCGATACTCACCACGGTGTTACTAAATGCACGCGCGCAACAGCTAGGGGCCAAAAAGCCTGTGGATAACTCAAAAACTATCCACAGGGGGTGCGCGCTACCGCGCGCATAGGAGAGCGCGGAACATAGCCTTCACCAGCAGCAACGGGCTGGTTCCCTCAAGACCCAAAAAAGTTTTGGGTACTTGGCGCGGAAGCAAACTGGGTGGCCAACTTGTCCTGTAGCTGACATAAAAAGGCGCTCACCCCCTGTTTAGTAGGGGATGAGCGCCTTGGGGTTGCGGTTGCTACGAGGCTACCAAGCTCGCGGGACTAGAGGCGAGCGAGGACGGAGTCAATCAGGTCCTTGTTGGCCAGGTAGAACGCGTTGTAGTTGTGGCGGTTGGCGTTGTAGGACGCGGTGACGTGAGCCGGAACCGGCAGGCCGCGTGCAGCGAGGGAACGGGTGATGGTGTTGTACGCTGCGTCAACCTGGAGCTCGCCACCCTGTGCAGCCGGTGCAGCCGGAGCCGGGGCAGGTGCCGGAGCTGGAGCCGGGTTCACGTTGCGCGGGGTCGGAGCGGAACGCAGGCCAAGGCGGGCGGAGCAGGCCGGCCAAGCGCCCCAGCCCTGGGAGGCGAGGGTGCGCTCAGCGATGGCGATCTGCTGCTCGCGGGTTGCCTGGTGTGCGTACGGTGCGAACTGGTCGCCACCGTGTGCGCGCCAGGTGCCAGCGGAGAACTGCAGGCCACCGTAGTAGCCGTTGCCGGTGTTGATGTTCCAGTTGCCGCCGGCCTCGCACTGGGCCAGACGGTCCCAGTCAGAGTCCGGGGCTGCGTTAGCAATTGGGTTGATCAGGGCGGTTGCGGCGATAGCTGCGGATGCGCCTGCTGCTGCCTTGATGAAGGTGCGGTTCTGCTTGCTGTGACGTCCCATGTGGGTGTTTAATTTCCTCTCTTGTTATACGTCTGCGAGGTGAGCTGTCGGGTTCAGGCTGAGGTTCTAACTAAGCGCCTGGCCACGTGTGTGGCTTCACCCCCAGCGGGTGCCTCTGGCCGGTGATGGCCTGGGAGGGTCCCGCGTTGCACGGCCCTGTGGTGGGTTCGTGCGGGTGGGTCCCCCGCTTATGTCCTTATGAAGTTTGTCGCGGTGATCGCTGGACACAATTCAACGTGGCGATCATGCGATTGGGGTTGGCCCCTTGAGGGCATGCGGGCAACTCTAGCTGTTTATAACGATTAGGTCACGTTGTTTTCTCGAATTGTTATCGATCCAGCCAAGGGGTCGCGCATTCTGGCGTTGCTAGCTGCAGAAACTAGGTAAATAATAACTTTGTGAGGTCCCTCACACTAGAGCGAGTGCGTCGTCCTAGTGTTGGGAAGTAGTAGCTTTGTGGGACCGCGTTCCTTGGCGGGTATACTCGCGGTTTTCACGCGACAATAACGCGATACACAAAGGGTGTGACAACGATGCCAGTAGGAAAAGTGAAGTGGTTCGATGCTGAGAAGGGCTTCGGTTTCGCCTCTAATCCGGGCGATGAGGATGTCTACGTCGGTAAAAACGTGCTGCCCGAAGGTGTGGATGAGCTCTTCCCCGGCCAGCGGATCGAATTTGATTTTGCTGCCGGCCGCCGTGGGCCTCAGGCGTTGCGCGTGAAGGTGCTGGATGAGCCGCGTCGTCGTCCTGTGAATCGTCGAAAGCCGGCGGAGCTCAGTAGCATGCTTGCCGACGTCATGTCCATGCTCGAAACCCAAGTCCAACCGGCACTTGATGCTGGCCGTTACCCGGAGCGGAAGGAAGGGCGCCAGATCGCGGAGATCCTGCGCGCGGTGGCAAAAGAGCTTGACTCCTAAGGCGCCTTAGGCCGCTTCGGTACTGAAGGCCCAGGTGGCCATCACCGGGGTCTCATTGCCCTCACCGTCCTGGCCGACCATGAGGCAGGACACCTCCATAACCACGAGGGTGGCATCGGAGCTGGATTCGCTACGCACCGGTACATCTACTTCTTCGGCTTCGCCGGGGGTGAAGGTGCGTTCGCTGTTGGCGGCGGGGTCGTCGTAAATGCTCAGCAACGACCACTGCAAAACGGAAACGTCCTTGGGCACGCTGATGCGTACGGTGTCAGCGCCATCAACGTCGATGGTGGCAACGGGGCCCTCCGGGCAATCGGCCCCGAACTCGCAGACACGGAACGGTGTGGTTGTGGCGGTGTTATCCCCGGCAGTGGCCGTCACCTCGACTTCCTGTGGTGGCGTGCCCGGGCGGTTATTGCGCCACTCCATGTAGAAGTACAGTGCGGCAACGATACCCACGATCACCACCGCGATGATGGCAAGCATGGCTATGGAGCGTTGGTCCCTTGTCGTCTTGCTACCCATACTCACGCAGTCTATCCGTGGCTCTTGTCCGGCACGAAGGTAACCCGGTACATGTCCGGCCAGCGTTTGCCGGTGATGTAGAACTCGTCGCCATCGATGTGAGCGATGCCGTTGAGTACGTGGTTGGGGTCGGGGGTGGCGTTGTTGGGGATAGAGGAGGCGTCGATAAGCGCCTCGACCTTTCCTGTGGCTGCGTCGATCCGCACGATGTCGGTGGTGGTGAAGATGTTGGCGTAAATATCCTCGCCCACGCATTCGAGCTCATTGAGGCCGTCCACCGGCGTGCCGTTCAATGTCACGGTGAAGCGTTCACGCTCCGCCAGAGTGTCCGGGTCCATGCGGCGCAGCTCGCTTGTGCCATCGGAGAAGATCACCTCACCAGCATCCGGTCGGGCGCACAAGCCCCAGCCTTCGCCTGCATAGGTAGCGCGGCTGATTTCTTCGAGGGTCTCCGCATCGCGCTTGATGGCGGTGTTGTTTTGCCAGGTGAGTTGCCACAGCGTGTCGTCGACAAGCGTAATGCCCTCCCCGAAAAACCCGGGTGCGAGATCCTGGCTGGCAAGCTTGCGGCCGTCGAGCGTGGAGCGATAAACGCGAGAGGAGCCTTCCATCCCCGTGCCCACGTAGAGCGTGCCGTCCGGGCCGAGCTCAAGGCCTTGCGTGAAGCTCGTCTCGTCGAAGGGCAGGGTCTCTTCGATCTGGGCAGTGAGGTGCTGGACGCCTTCGCCACCCTGCACGGAAGAGTCGGAACAAGAAACAAGCAGCGGCACGGCGAACAGCAGTGCAGCAGCGCGCGGAAAATGGGCCATGGGCTCTATCTTGCAACACGTCGGCCATAATGGGGGCGTGGTACAGAGAAAACCCCGCAAGACAAACAGCACTCCCGCAGGCCCGCTCCTTGGTCAGCGGGCAGTCAACGTTGCGCGTGAGGCGCTGCGTGAGCTTGATCAGGGGGAAGTGGGGGAGCACATTGGTGTCAGTGGGCTGAGTAATAACGCTGCCACGCACCGCTTTGAGGCAACCGTGCCGGGCTACACCGGCTGGGAGTGGAATGCGGTGGTGGCCTGCGCGACGGGCTCGGATTACATCACGGTCAGTGAGGTTGCGCTCGTGCCCGCGCCCACGGGTGAGGCGCTGCAGGCCCCTGATTGGGTGCCGTATTCGGACCGCCTGCGCCCGGGTGATTTGGGCCCCGGCGACCTCATGGAGCCCGCACATGATGATGAGCGCTTGACCGCGGATTCCTTCGCGCCCGACGCTGTGACGTTCCCCGGCCGCGAAACCGCCCAGTACCTGACCAAAACAGGTCTGGACGCGGCGAAGAATCGCTGGCGTCGCGGGGACTTTGGCCCCAATTCCGCGCACGCCTCCCAGGCCGCCCTGCAGTGCAAGACCTGTGCTTTCTTCATCCCGGCGGGGGAGCCGCTGGGGGACAACTTCGGCGTGTGCTCCAATGAGTACTCCGCTGATGGGCGCGTTGTCTCCGCTGTGTATGGCTGTGGCGCGCACTCAGAAACCAAGGTTGATTCCGAAGAGCTCGATGCAGGCGGAGAGCTTTTCGACGATGAAAAGCCCCTCTACTAACCCCACCCCCTCAATGTGGTGGCGAACGCCAGCTCCCATTTTGTAAAACCGGCAACTAGGTGGGACGCTATCCCCGTCATATTTCTTCCGTGCAAGGGGACATCATTTTATGAGTTCGAACACCACTGATTCCACGAAGGTGTCGCAGCCTTCGGAGGAGGAACAGGTCACTGAGGCGCGCTCTGGCCTGGATCGCTACTTCCGTATTTCGGAGCGTGGCTCCACCGTGGCAACGGAGGTCCGCGCTGGCGTGGTCACCTTCTTTGCCATGGCGTACATCGTCTTGCTGAACCCACTGATCTTGGGTACCGGCGAGGACTCCGCCGGCACCGTTCTGGGTATTCCGCAGGTTGCTGCCGCTACCGCACTGGTGGCCGGCATCATGTGTATTTTGTTCGGCGTTGTGGCGAACTACCCGTTCGGTATCGCTGCTGGCCTGGGCCTGAACACCTTGGTGGCTGTCACCCTGGTGGGTACGGAGGGCCTGACGTGGGCGCAGGCCATGGGCTTGGTGGTCATCGACGGTATCATCATCGTCCTTTTGGCCGTGTCCGGTTTCCGCTCCGCTGTCTTCCGTGCGATTCCGCCGTCAATGAAGGCTGCTATCGGTGTGGGTATTGGCATGTTCATCGCCATGATCGGCTTCGTGGATGCCGGTTTTGTTCGCCGCATCCCGGACGCTGCTATGACCACCGTTCCGGTTCAGCTGGGCATCAACGGTTCCATTGCTTCCTGGCCGACCTTCGTGTTCATCCTTGGCCTGTTCATCTGTGGCTTCATGGTTGCGCGCCGTATTCCTGGTGGCCTGTTCATCGGCATCGTGATCAACACCATCATCGCGCTGATCATTGAGCGCGTGACTGGTGCTGGCTCTTCCGCTGAGACCGGCCCGACTGGCTGGAGCCTCGCTGTTCCGACCTTGCCGGAGTCTTTCGGTGGCATTCCGGACCTGTCCATCGTGGGCAACGTTGACCTGATCGGTGCGTTCACCCAGGTCGGTGTTGTCACCGCTTCGCTGTTGGTGTTCACCCTGGTTCTGGCTAACTTCTTTGACGCGATGGGCACGATGACGGCTCTGGGTCGCCAGGCAAACCTCATGGATGAAAAGGGCGAGCTGCCCAATATGAAGAAGGCGCTTGTCGTTGAAGGCTTCGGTGCTATCGCTGGTGGTGCTGGTTCCGCTTCTTCCGCAACGGTCTACGTTGACTCTTCCGCTGGTATCGCCGATGGCGCACGCACCGGTCTGGCTAACATTGTCACCGGCCTGCTCTTCCTGGCCGCGATGTTCTTCACCCCGCTGTATGAGATTGTGCCGATTGAGGCCGCCGCACCGGTGCTGGTCATCGTTGGTGCCCTCATGATGATGCAGGTGGGTGAGATCGAGTGGTCCCGCTTTGATATTGCTCTGCCGGCCTTCCTCACCATCGTGGCTATGCCGTTTACCTACTCCATCGCAGACGGCATCGGCATCGGCTTCATCACCTTCGCACTGTTCGCCGTGTTCGCTGGTCGCGCGAAGGAAGTTCACTGGATCATGTGGCTGATCTCCGCGCTGTTCGTGGTGTTCTTTGCCATGGATCCGATCATGGCTGCAATCTCCTAAGCCCCCGCATGATTCCCATCACCGATCCCGCTGACCCGCGCCTCGATATTGTCCGCGACCTGAAGAAGGCGGACAATTCCCGCGCGTACGTCTTCGGGGAAGGCCCGCTCGTTGCGGGCCGGGTGGTGGATTCGCGTTACCCGCTGCGGTGCATCATCGGGTTTGAAAAGAAGATTGATACCTTCCTCACCCAGCGTGCAGAGGAAGGTCTCCCACCGATTACGGCCCCGATCTACACCGTGACCCGCGAGCTGCTCGCTGAGGTGGTGGGCTATGACATGCACCGCGGGCTCATCGCCGTGGCCGATCGGGCAGGGGAGCCCGATGTCAGTGAGCTCATGGCTGCGCGCACGCTCGTGGTCCTCGAAGGGGTCGGCGACCACGAAAATATTGGGGCTATCTTCCGTAACGCCGCGGGCATGGGGGTGGACGGTGTGCTGTTGGGGGCAGGCACAGCGGATCCTTTGTATCGCCGCAGCGTGCGCGTGTCTATGGGGCATGTGCTGCGCTTGCCGTTTGCGCACCTGGAAGGAACATCCACCACGTGGCAGCGTTCGCTTGAACAGCTGCGCCAGGCCGGTTTCCGGTTGATTTCGCTCACACCTGATGATCGCGCAGTGCATCTCGCTGAGGCGCTTATCGACGCCTCCGGTAGCCCCCACCCTAAAGTCGCCCTCCTCGTCGGCGGGGAAGGCCCCGGCTTGACGGAGCATGCGATGCGCGCGACGGACATCCGCGCCCGTATCCCCATGGCGCCGGGTACGGACTCATTAAACGTGGCTACGTCTGCGGCCATTGCTTTCTATGAACGCGACCGTGGGGTGGGGCTGGCCTAGCGGTCAGAGTGGCGGAGTCGCTCTTTCACCGTCTCTTTGAGGGCGCGCCAGCGCTGAGTCATGTCGCGCCTAATCCGGCGTGCTGCTTTGGCGGAGGCGTCGGCGAGTTCGGCGAACTCGTCGTTAGTTTCCTCGGCTTCCTCATAGTCGTCATAATCCGCATGCGCCGATGAGAACTTCGCTGCAACATCGGCGACATTTTTGGTCTCCGGCGTGCGCTGTTCCACCTTTGGCTCTGGGCGCCCGTCAACAGCGTAGGCAACCACATTGATGTCCGGCCCGTCGGGGGAGACGTCTACGCCGAGCCAATCGCGCTGGGCAGCGCGCATGAGGTCTAGTGGCACGAAGGGCAGCGAAATGCCGCCGAGTTGATCAGCGCGTTCCCCAGCCCAGTACGGTGCCTCAAACCCATCGGGCAGCCCGATATCCTCGATGAGCTCGTTGCGCGTTGCGCACAGGGAACGGCGCACGGTATCTCCATTGAATCGGGCGAAGCCGGCGTAGCCCGCACCTTCATCGACACCCTCCGCGAAGACGAAGACGTCCGCGGCGGGCACTGCCCGACGCAGGTGGGTGGGGATGTCGGAGAGCTTGCCGCAGTCGTCGATATGCGTCTGCAGCACAGCGACCCCTGGATAGCCTGCGATATAGAACTCATCGCGGCTACTGGGGGTGGAGCGATTGAGTGGGAACTGGCCAATCGGCGTAATCGGCCAACGCGGGTTGAGCTGCGCGAGCAATTTACGGCCAAAGCCACGGTCAGCGTGTGGCTCCGCTCCTAACACCGCGGCCGGATCGGCGGCGTTGATATACCAAAAGGTGACGACAGCTGGGACACCCATATCGCCCTACTTCTTCGGCCGTTTCGTGTTCGTACGTACGCCAAGGAGTACGTCCTCCCAGTGCGGGGTGACAGCCTTGCGGCGACGCTTCTTCGGCTGCTCATGCTCCTCCGGAATGTGCAGCGCGTCGCCTTCCGCGAACAGATCAGGCTGCTGGCCCTGCTGAGCCGAGGCAGCAGAGGGAGCAGGAGAGGCCTCTTGTGTAGGGGCAGCAGGTGGTTCCTGCTCATAATCCGTAGCCACAGCGGACAGGGAACGTACTGGCTGTGCAAAGGACGGATCGATGAGATCCGCTGCAACCGCATCACGCGGTTCCGTAGTGGGGGCAGCGCCCATCGTGCGGTGGAAAGACCACTCCGCGCTGTGCTCCTGCAGGCCAGCCTGCCAGGTCAAACGGACCACCCACGGCTCTCCGGGCTCGCGGACAGCATCCCACGTGGCCTCGGACAACGCATGGCCGCGGGAAGAGAAACTCAACGCGAGAATTTCAAAGAGGGTATCCGGTGCAGCGCCATCCGCGCGGACCGGGTGAGACTGCTTCGCGGCCTCGGTGACCTGGGTGCGCTCCAGCAACACCGGGTGGGCATACGGCTCCACGCGACTGATGGCCACGCCCATCTCCTCAGCCAGTTCCTCCGTGCTTGCGCCAGCGCGGATTCGTGCCTGAATCTCCTTCGGGCGCAGCGACAAGGGAGTGGCAAACAGTGGGTCGGGCTCCGCGGGGGTGCGTTCCGCGGGAGAGGGTTCTGCTTCGGGTTCATCCGGTGTGCAGAGCGTCAGGTTTGGCTCGCCTGGTTCGGTGTCCTCGGCTGCGTCGACAAGCTCTGCCTCAACAACCTCAAGCTCCTCATCGTCATCGTCGACGGCGGTGAGGGTTGGTGCGGCCGACGGGATGAGGTCCTCGCGTGGAATGCAGAACTTCTCTCCATCGAGGTCACGCAGTACCCACAGAGAGTCGGTCGATTCGTCCGCAACAACAAAGAGCTCGCGCATCGCTGTCTCCTTACACCAGTGTCATTCAAGGAGACAGCTTAACTGAAGCGCGAGCTCTATTTGGTTGCGGCGGTGCGGGGTTTCACCCTTTACTTCGCGCCGACGCCCTGGGACAGCATGAAGTCAATAGCCTGGGTGAGCTTGACCACGTCCTCGGTGTCAATCGCCGGGAACATACCGATGCGCAGCTGGTTGCGGCCCAGCTTGCGGTACGGCTCAACGTCGAGAATGCGGTTAGCGCGCAGGGCCTTAGCCAGCTCAGCGGCATCGATGGAATCATCAAAGTCGATCGTGCCCACAACGTAGGAGCGCTTGTCAGCCTCCGCAACGAACGGCGTTGCGTGCTCATTGGCCTCCGCCCAGGAGTAGAGGGCATCCGAGTTTGCCTTGGTGCGGGCAACCATGCCGTCCAGACCACCGTTCTCATTCATCCACTTGACCTGGTCCGCCAGCATGAGCAGCGTTGCCACAGCTGGGGTGTTGTAGGTCTGGTTCTTGCGGGAATTGTCCACCGCAGTCTGCAGATCCAGGAAAGCCGGAATGAAACGGCCGGACTCCTTGATCTTGGCAATGCGTTCAATCGCAGCCGGGCTCATCGCCGCGAACCACAGGCCACCGTCCGACGCGAAGCACTTCTGCGGGGAGAAGTAGTACGCATCCGCATTTCGCATATCGACGGGTAGACCGCCGGCGCCCGACGTCGCGTCGATAAGCACGAGCGCATCCGTATTCGGGCGGGTGACCGGAACCATCGCACCCGTGGAGGTCTCATTGTGCGCCCAGGCCACCACATCAGCGTCCGTTCCATCCAATGCGGAAGGGGAGGGAGCACTGCCCGGCTCAGCCTCAGCCACCTGCGGCTCATCCAGCCACGGTGCCTGCTTGGAAGCCTTAGCGAACTTGGAGGAGAACTCACCGAAAGACAGGTGAGCAGACTTCTTCTCAATCAGGCCGAAGGTCGCTGCATCCCAGAAAGCGGTGGCGCCACCGAGGGACAGAACAATCTCGTAGCCCTCGGGGAGGGAGAACAGCTCTGCAAGACCCTCGCGAACGTCACCGACGACATTCTTCACCGCTGGCTGGCGGTGGGAGGTGCCAATAATGTGCGCACCGTTAGTGATGGCGTCCAGCTGGGCTGGGCGGACTTTGGAGGGGCCGCAGCCAAAGCGGCCGTCATGAGGGGAAAATTCTTGCGGAAGAGCTGGGTAATCGGACATGCGGGGACCCTTCTTTCAGGCTTCAAACTGGCATCGTTGTGGCACCAACTCTAGCTCGCGGGGGTAAATGTGGTGTAACGGGGGAAGCGTAGTTTTTGTCGCTACCGTCACATCTTGAGGGCGTGGTCCTGATAGAGTGAATTCATGCCAATTCTGGCGCTTGGCTCCGTGCTTAGCCCGTAGGTTATTTCACCTGCGGAAACTAGCCGCAGGCGTCGCTCAACGACTCTTTGAAAGGTTCATTGTGGCTTCTGAGAACAACGACAAGGTAGTACTCAACTACCCCGGCGGCGAGTATGAGATGGATCTCATCCGTGCCTCCGAGGGCAATGACGGCTTCGTGCTGGGCAACCTCCTCGGCCAGACCGGCCTGGTCACCTTCGACCCGGGCTATGTGTCCACGGGTTCCACCGAGTCCAAGATCACCTACATCGACGGTGACGCAGGCATCCTGCGCTACCGCGGCTACGACATCGCTGACCTGGCTAACAACGCCACGTTCAACGAGGTGTCCTACCTGCTGATCAACGGTGAGCTGCCGACTGAGGATGAGCTAGAGACCTTCTCCAGCAACATCCGCCACCACACTCTGCTGGATGAGGACTTCAAGGCTGCCTTCAACGTCTTCCCGCGTGACGCACACCCGATGGCTGTGCTGGCCTCCTCCGTCAACATTCTGTCCGCTTACTACCAGGACCAGCTCAACCCGCTGGATGAGGAGCAGCTGGACAAGGCAACCGTTCGCCTCATGGCAAAGGTGCCCATGCTGGCGGCATACGCTTACCGCGCATCCCAGGGTAAGCCGTACATGTACCCGAACAACGCTCTGAGCCCGCGCGAGAACTTCCTGCGCATGATGTTCGGTTACCCGACCGAGCCGTACGAGGTTGATCCGGTTGTCGTGGACGCTCTGGACAAGCTGCTCATCCTGCACGCTGACCACGAGCAGAACTGCTCCACCTCCACCGTCCGCATGATCGGTTCCGCTCAGGCGAACATGTTCGTGTCCATCGCCGGCGGCATCAACGCATTGGCTGGCCCGCTGCACGGTGGCGCTAACCAGGCTGTTCTGGAGATGCTCGAGGACATCCAGGAGAACAACGGCGGCGACGCCTCCGACTTCATGAACCGCGTGAAGAACAAGGAGAAGGGCGTCCGCCTGATGGGCTTCGGCCACCGCGTGTACAAGAACTACGACCCGCGCGCCGCCATCGTCAAGGAGTCCGCACACGAGGTTCTCAACCACCTCGGCGGCGACAGCCTGCTCGACCTGGCTATGGAGCTCGAGGAGATCGCCCTCAAGGACGATTACTTCATCGAGCGCAAGCTGTACCCGAACGTCGACTTCTACACCGGCCTGATCTACCGCGCTATGGGCTTCCCGACGGACTTCTTCACCGTCCTCTTCGCCATCGGCCGCCTGCCGGGCTGGATCGCTCACTACCGCGAGCAGCTGGCAATGAACTCCAAGATCAACCGCCCGCGCCAGATCTACACCGGCGCAACGCAGCGTGAG
This sequence comes from Corynebacterium sp. MSK041, assembly GCF_030232265.1. Classification (GTDB taxonomy): domain Bacteria; phylum Actinomycetota; class Actinomycetes; order Mycobacteriales; family Mycobacteriaceae; genus Corynebacterium. Next base: position 20,149 of record NZ_JASPJK010000015.1, on the reverse strand, counting down.
TTCATTCCGCGCGATCAGCGCTAGAGTGCTGTACACCACGAATCCGCCGCAAGCGGTTCGCCCCGTATAATCAGGGGCTGACCGTTTCGGCGGTTTCGCGTTTTTACAAGCGGGATACCCAAACCAAGGAGAAATCTTTCATGGATAAGCCCACTATTGACGTACCTCAGGATCCGGCACCGGCCGACCTAGTAATCGAGGACATCGTTGTCGGTGACGGCGACGAAGCCAAGGCTGGCGGCATGGTCAAAGTCCACTACGTGGGCGTGGACTACCGGACCGGCGAGGAGTTTGACAGCTCCTGGGACCGTGGCGAAGCCGCTGAGTTCCCCCTGACCGGCCTCATTGAAGGCTGGCAGCAAGGCATCCCTGGCATGAAGGTGGGCGGGCGCCGCTCACTGACCATCCCGCCGGAAATGGCCTACGGTCCTGCCGGTGGCGGCCACCCGTTGTCCGGCCGCACCCTCGTCTTTGTCATCGACCTGCTTGAGGCGAACTAGAACAATGATTGGTACCCCTTCTCCCAGTGACATCCCACACGCACGGCTTAACGACGGGCGCGAGATACCCCTGGTCGGATTGGGGACCTACAAGCTCACCGGCCCGGAGACGGTGAACACCATCCGCCGGGCCATCGAATGCGGTTACCGCCACTTCGACACTGCCTTTCTATATAGCAATGAGGTAGAGGTGGGGCGCGCTGTCCGCGAGGCGATTGCTGCGGGGGATGTGGCGCGGGAGGATCTGTTTATTACCTCCAAACTGTGGAATGACGATCAGCCGCGCGCCACGGAAGCCTTCAACGAATCGCTTCGTCGCCTGGAGCTCGACTACGTGGATCTGTTCATGGTCCACTGGCCGTGGCCTCAAAACGGCACTTTCGTCGCCGCATATGAAGCGCTGCTGGAGCAGCGAGAAGCCGGACGTATCCGGTCGGTGGGAGTAGCGAACTTTTACGAAGAAACCCTGGATGAACTCATTGCGGTGACGGGGGTCGCGCCCGCAGTGAACCAGGTAGAACTTCACGCCGGCTTCACACAGCCGGAACTGCGGGACTATCACGCCCGCCACAGCATTCTCACGGAGGCATGGGCGCCACTGGGAAGGGGAGAGATCCTCGACAGCCCGCAGATCACACAGGTTGCCGCCGCTTACGGCGCAACGCCGGCACAGATTGCCTTGGCCTACCACGTGTCGCGAGGGATCTCTGTTATCCCGAAAACCTCGAGTGCGCAGCGCCTGGAGGAAAATTTCGCAGCCGCCAGCATCGCGCTTGACCGCGAATCTTTGGATCTCCTGGACACCATCCCCGGTGGGCGCCAGTCGAATGATCCGCGCATTTTCCCTGGGTGAGAGGGCTTGGGGTGCAGATAAGCATTGCTCTGCGGGGCTAGCCTGCGGGGGTAGCTTTTGGAAATTAATTTAATTTAATCGGCAAAACTGTCTCACGGTTGTGTGTTGTGAGTTACTTTTTTCACATCCGATTCATTCTTCCGAAAGGAGTAGCCATGGCTGAAGGCTCGCCCGCTGTAAAGCAGCGTCGGGAACCGACGCCCCAGGAATTCGTGGAAATGCAGGCTAGCCCGCAGTTCCAGGAACTACGGAGCGCCTACCGCAAGTTCACCTTCCCGGTGTCCGTTGCGTTCTTCCTCTGGTACATCTTCTATGTCGTTTACGCGACATTCTGGCCGGAGGTCATGGCAAAGCCATTCCTGGGCATGAACGTAGGCCTCTGGCTGGGCATCGCCCAGTTCATCACCACATTCGTGATCACCTGGGCCTACGTGGTGTACGCGAACAAGAACATCGAGCCGCGTGCTGCGGCGATCCGCGAAGAGATGGAGGGCTAAACCATGAACCCCGACGTATTCCTCCTTGCGGAGGCTGAAGCTGCGGCAACCGGCAACCCGATTCTGAACATTGCTGTCTTCGCCGCATTCATCATTGTCACAATGGCGATTGTGACCAAGGTGGGTAAGTCCACCTCCGAGGCATCTGACTTCTACACCGGTGGCGCCCAGTTCTCCGGTACCCAGAACGGTCTGGCCATTGCCGGCGACTACCTGTCTGCGGCATCCTTTCTGGGCATCGTCGGCGCTATTGCGCTGAGCGGTTACGACGGCTTCCTGTACTCCATCGGCTTCTTCGTCGCATGGCTGGTGGCCCTCCTGCTCGTGGCGGAGCCACTGCGTAACGTTGGCCGCTTCACCATGGCTGACGTGCTGTCCTTCCGCCTGCGCCAAAAGCCGGTGCGCGTGGCAGCTGCCTTTGGCACCCTGTTCGTGTCGCTGTTCTACCTCATCGCTCAGATGGCTGGTGCTGGCTCCCTGGTGTCCGTCCTCCTGGACCTGCACACCTTCAGCGCTCAGGCGATCTGTGTTGCGATTGTCGGCGTGATCATGATTGCCTACGTTCTCATCGGCGGTATGAAGGGCACCACCTACGTGCAGATGATCAAGGCGGTCCTGCTCGTCGGTGCTGTGGCGATCATGACCATCCTCTGCTTCATCGCGGTCAAGGGCGGCATGAACGCACTCTTCGACAAGGCCATCGAGATGCACGCCGGCTCCGAGCACATTCAGAAGGCTGGCTACGAGGCATCTGAGATCCTCCAGCCGGGCCTGAAGTACGGTGGCTCGACCATCAAGCAGCTCGACTTCATCTCCCTCGGTCTGTCCCTGGTTCTGGGTACTGCTGGCCTGCCACACGTTCTCATGCGCTTCTACACCGTGCCTACGGCGACGGAAGCCCGTAAGTCCGTGACCTGGGCAATCGTCCTCATCGGTGCGTTCTACCTGATGACCCTGGTGCTTGGCTACGCTGCTGCTGGCCTCGTTGGCCCAGACACCATCAACGCTGCACCGGGTAAGGCGAATGCCGCCGCACCGCTGCTGGCTCTGGAAATCGGTGGTTCGGTCTTCATGGCCATCGTGTCCGCCGTGGCCTTCGCAACAGTGCTCGCCGTGGTGGCTGGCCTGGCTATTACCGCCTCCGCATCCATCGCGCACGACATCTACAACGCTGTGCTTCGCGACGGTCAGGCGACCGAAGAAGAGCAGGTCCGCGTCTCCCGCGTCACCGTGGTTGTCATCGGTATCCTGGCCATCGTCCTGGGTATCCTGGCAATGCGCCAAAACGTCGCCTTCCTGGTGTCCCTGGCCTTCGCTATCGCGGCATCCGCGAACCTGCCGACGATCCTGTTCTCCCTCTACTGGAAGCGCTTCAACACCGCTGGTGCCGTGGCCTCCATGTACACGGGCCTTGTCGTAGCACTGGTTCTCATCTTCCTGTCCCCAGCAGTCTCTGGCAGCGAAACGGCTATGTTCCCGAACGCTGACTGGGCTATCTTCCCGCTGACCAGCCCGGGCCTCGTGTCCATCCCGGCTGCGTTCCTGGCTGGCATCATTGCCACCTTCGTGGGCAAGCCTGACAACCTGGACGAACTGCAGTCCGAGATGGAAGTCCGCTCCCTTACCGGTGTTGGTGTGGAAGCGCCAGTGGACCACTAAGGCCACCAAGCGGGAGGCTGCGGCTTCGGCCACGCACTCCGCACGAAGTAAGGAGGCCACCCTGGCGGGTGGCCTCCTTTGTGCTTGCTGGGAGGTGCGGCGAACTAAACCCCGAACCTTAGAACCTGAACTCTGGCGTTTTAGGGCCGAGGTTCGGGTTCTAAAGTTCGGGGTTTGTTCGGCTCAAGCCAGTGGGCCGGCTAGGACCGTGCCCTAAGGTGCCCTAGCGGATGAATTGCCGTGCGAAGTTCACGGCGTTCTGGATGTCCTGCCCGTTGATGTTGGACACGAAGCGCTGCGCCTCAGAGGACAGGGCCTCAGGCGAGGGGTTGGAGAAGTTCGGCAGGGAGGAGTTCTCCGGCAGGCGGAAACCGGGTGCCGGTGCTGCGGGGGCAGCTGGCTGGCCCGGAGTCGAGGCGGGAGGAGGGGCGACGACGCGGCCGCCGGCTTGCCACTGGCCCCAGTCGGAGGTGTAGACGTTGTTGACGTCGCAAAGCACACCGTCGATGGTGACCTGCCATTTCGCCTTCTGGTGAATGTTGGCGCGCGGGTGCAGCTTTCCGCCGGAACCCCAGTCGTGCTGCCAGTAGTAGGAGCCGATGCCGTCTTGGACGCACCACTGGATGACGTTCCAGTTGCCGTACACGCCGGTGCGCAGACCGGCTGCGGTGAGACGCTCCTGGAAGGCACGCAGGTACGGGCGGATCTGGTTGTCGTACTGGGCGCGGGTGGGGTTGTCGTCGATAGCTACGTAGATCGGCTTGCCGTTCGGGCCGCCTGCTGCGCGGTGCAGGTTAATGGCCTGCGGGGCGTGGACAGCAGCGCCGGCGGCACCGGCGAGCCAGTCAGCGGTTTCAGCGCGGCCGAACTGGTAGACCGACGCGGTGAACAGGCCGTTAGCGGCGAAGGCCTGGGTTTCCTTAAGCGCAACGGGCTTGCCCAGCATCCAAGACGCACCGGGGCGGCGCTGGGAGACGTAGCGCACGGCACCCATGTGACCGGCGGCCTTCACGGAGCGGGCGGAGGGGACACCAGCGGAGTAGTCGAGCACGGTGCCGATGGGGCGACCTTGCGCGATTGCATTAGGGAGGTGGGAAACCCCGACGAGGCCAGCGGCACCAAGGGCGGTGGCCAGAGTGGCGTTGCCGAGGAAAGAGCGTCGGGAAAGGGGAGCGGATCCCTTGGAGGAGGCAAAAGAGTTATTCACAACAGTAACAATAGCACCATTGACCTCATTGGCCGCAAGGGCTACGGTGCGGGTATGAAGACTTTTTTCACTGGTGAACAGACTCCGGGCCTCATCGACTGGGACAATATGCCGACATACAACACGATCATGGCCGTGGCGGTGGGTGCTGGCCTCATTGCCGTTGCGCTCTTCTTCCGCGACTTCCGCAACGGGAAGCTCGAGGGGGTAGAGGGCTACGCGCTGACCTTCGGTGCGCTCGCGCTCATCCTTTTCCCGACTGGCCTGCACATGACGCTGACGTGGCCGCTGGCGCCGGACTTCGCCTTTGACAACATTGTCTTTGGTGAAACGTCGCTAGGTTTCAGTGTGCTGCTGGGGGCTGCTGCTTTCTTCCTGTGGAACAAGCGTGAGTACTATGCTGCCGGCTCTGAAACGAGCTTCCACAGCGCAATGAAGACACTGCGACCGGCCACGATCTTCATTGCCGGACTGGGCCTTGCCCTGTTTGGCATCGCGCTCGCCGGCGTTGTGTACACGCTGTTTGCCGCCCCGGCTGAGGAGCCGATCTCCGGCGCCTTCGCCGACTGGCCGATGATGGAGGCCAGCTTCATTGGCGTGCTGTTTACCATGGTTGGACTTGGTGCAGTGCTGCTTCCGTTCGCGGTTCGTGGCACGGACGAGGGCACTATCTCCGGGCTGTTCAAGACCATCGAGTGGCTGTGGATCATCTCGGGCACGATCTGGCTGCTGTTCGGTGCGATGAACTTCTACACCCACATCGGCCTGATTGTGAACACGATGTAGAGGGTGGCGGGGGGCGTCGATAAGCGCTATGCTTTCCGTCATGGAAAGTAAGCAGATGGATGTGAGCGCGGTACGCGACTCACTCGAGGCGGTCCGTGATGTGGAGGCACGCGCCGCACACACTCCGATCCCGTGGACGATGATCGTGGCTGTCGGTGTTGCGGTCGGCCTGGGCATTGGCCTCATGCTGGCTGGGCAAGTGTGGGGGCTACTCGCGCTGATCGGGTCGCTGGTACTCATGATGGTGCTCGAGTTCAGCGGTAAGAAGGCAGTCCGCGCGGCGATGAAGCAGGACGTGCAGCCCGATGAGGGGACATGGAGCTGGAAGCGCTTCCTCACGTCCATGGTGCTGTATACGATCGCGTATATCGGGATGCAGGTTTTCGCGGACCGCTACCCGGACGGCAATCTGGCCGTGGGGGTCACTGTGGGAATTCTTGCCACCGCTGCGATGATCGCGGGCTACGGCCTGACGTGGAGGAAATACCATTGATCGACCCGGTTATTCATCCACTGAACCGCCTGAAGATCTGCGCAGCCCTGCGCGCTGCCGGGGCGACGGAGGGCAAGGTGCGGCGCGAGATGCGCTTCGCGCGGCTGCGGGAGGTCACGGAGCTCTCCGATGCCACGCTGTCGAAACAGCTCTCGGTCCTCGAGGAGCACGGCTATATCACCCGTTTCCGCGAGTACGGGTCCAGCCGCGCGAAGGACACCGTGTGGGTCACGCTCACGCGCGCGGGGGAGCAGGCCCTCGAGGGGCACCTCGACGCACTCAAGCGCTACGCTGAGCCGCATGACTCGCCTGACTCGGACTCCGCAGGAGCTTAAAGAAGCACTTATTGACGTTCCCGGCGTTTCCCTTGTGCCCACCATGGGTGCCCTGCACAGTGGGCACATTTCGCTCGTACGTGAGGCTAAGAAGTTGGGCAATCCGGTCGTGGTGAGCATCTTTGTCAACCCGCTCCAGTTCGCGCCGGGTGAGGACCTGGATGCCTACCCGCGCACCCTCGACGAGGATATGGCCAAACTCGAGGCCGAAGGCGTGGACGCCGTCTTTGCGCCGAGCGTATCCACGATGTACCCCCACGGTCCCCGCACCACGATCCACCCTGGGCCTTTGGGGTCCGTTCTGGAGGGCAAGACTCGCCCCACCCACTTCGCGGGCGTGCTCACTGTGGTGGCCAAACTGTTCTGCCTCACCGGCGCCACCGACGCCTTTTTCGGGGAGAAGGATTACCAGCAGCTCGCGCTCATCCGGCAGATGGTGGAGGACCTACACCTGCCCGTGCGCGTGCATGGCTGCCCGATCATCCGCGAGAACAGTGGCTTAGCGCTCTCTTCCCGCAACCGCTACTTGAGCTCTGAAGAGCACGACACCGCCCTCGTGTTGTCCCGCGCGCTGGCTACCGGTTCGTACGAGGAAGCTCGTTTGCTTCTCGACGCCACCCCCAACATCCAACTCGACTACCTCACCGTCACCACTCCGGACCTCTCTGAACTCCCGGAAGATTACCGCGGTCCTGCTCGCCTGCTCGTTGCTGCGAAGGTGGGGGAGACCCGCCTTATCGACAACGTGGTCATCACCATTACGTCCTAGTTTGCCTATCGGTGCCCGCCATTCTGCGACACGTACGCGGGGGGGGGGGATCTGTGATTACTCCAGACTCGTGTTATTGCCAGGGAACTGCTAAGATTTAGACAGTTGCCCCCAAGTGCAGCTTACTGGCCCCTGTGATCTTGGAGTTTGTGCCTTCAGCGTTCTGCTGAAGGCCACTCATGCTTCCTTGATGCGTTCATTTCTGCGGGTGGGACCAGTGAAAATCGAACATTTACTCAAAGGAGATGCAATGACAGCATCAAATTCTCTCCCCCGTAAGGGCCTTGCGATCATCGCGTCCGGCATGGTGGCCTTTGCTAGCTTCAGCATGGCTCCCGTCGCCTTCGCTGAGGATGGCGACGCCACCACTCAGCAGCCGGGTAACACCGAGGGCATAGGCGCTGAGGTCAACGAGTCGCTGGTGAACCAGCTGAACAAGGGCGACAAGGCCAAGCTGACCATTCACAAGCTCAAGGGTAATTTCTCCGGCACCAACCCGTACGGCGTTGTTCAGGATAACGTCGCTGGTGACCCACTGGATGGCATTACCTTTGACATCTACAAGGTCAAGGGCATCGATCTCTCCACCGTTCAGGGCTGGAAAGAGTACGACAAGCTGGCCGGTTCTGACCCGAACAAGCTGATCACTGACGGTAAGGCCGAGAAGGTTGCTTCCGTGAAGACCGCTAACGGCGGCCTCGCTGAGTTTGAAGGTGAGATCGGCGTGTACGTGGTCAAGGAGAACCTTGGTGCATCTGATGTGAAGCCGGGTACCTACTCTCCAGCTGCTCCGTTCATCACCGCTCTTCCGTTCACCACTGAGGACGGCAAGGCGTGGAATAAGAATGTTCACGTCTACCCGAAGAACCAGGAGCAGAAGGCAAACAAGGAAGTCAAGGACCAGGGCAAGCACGCCCAGGACACGATCGCCTACACCCTTGACGGCACCGTGCCTCCGATTCCGTCCAACCACAAGGAGGGCGAGAAGTACTTCGACGGCTACTCCCTCGTGGATATCTACGATCCGGAGAAGTGGACCCCGGATACCAAGAGTGTTAAGGCTTCCATCGTCAACGGTTCGGAGACGATTGAGCTCGCAGCTGATGACTTCCAGGTGTCTGAGCCAGTGGATTACGCGAAGGAGGCCGGTAAGAAGGCTTTCTCCATCTCCCTGACCCGCACTGGCCTGGACAAACTTGAGGGTGAGGCCCGCAAGTCTGATTCGGTGAAGGTTGTTGCAACCGTCGAGGGCAAGTTGGCAGCTGGTTTGGCTCCGGGCGATGTGGTGAACAAGGGCTTCCTCATTCCGCCGAATGTGGCTGAACCGAACTGGGATCGTCCGAAGAACCCGGATGACCCGAACACCCCGCCGGAGACCCCGACGCCGGAGACTGAAGTTGTTTCCAAGTACGGCAAGCTTGAAGTCACCAAGGTCAGCTCCCGCGATGCCAACGCCAAGCTGGAAGGCGCAACGTTCGTGCTGCACAAGTGTGAGAACAACAACACCGCTGGTGGCGAAGGCAAGCTGCTCGACAAGAAGGCTGAGCCGCTGACTGTCGACGGTAAGAAGGAGTGGACCACCGACGCTGAGGGCAAGTTCAGCATCACCGGTATCCAGCTCGAGGACTGGTTCGATGGCAAGTCGCAGGACGACCTCTTCGACTACTGCCTCGTTGAGACTAAGGCGCCGGAGGGTTACGAGCTTCTGCCGAAGCCGGTCCTGGTTCCGATCAACCAGAAGACCCCGGAGCAGACTCTGGCAAGCACCATTTCGAACGTCCCGTCCACCCCGGGCACGTTCAAGCTGCCGGCTACTGGTGAGTGGGGCCGCTGGTGGCTCATCGCTGGCGGTGCAGCAGCACTGTTGGCAGCACTCGGTGTTGCATACAACGCAACCCGTCGCAACAAGGACGCATAAGAGAACGCATTAGGTAAAGGACAGGATCGCGTGGTTATTGCAACAGCACCGGTTGCTGAGAAGCAGAAGGAGAAGAGCAGATTTGCGTCTGCATCTTCCTCCCTTGCTGTTGCTGCGATCCTGTTCTTTATCGGCGTTGCTGCGGTTGCGTACCCGGTTGTGTCCACGTTGCACAACAACGCAGCCGCCTCTCGGGTGGCCGATGAAATGTCGGCTGAGATCGAGGCGCTCGATGATGACTATAAGGACGACCTCCTCGCGGAGATGCGTGCTTACAACGATTCGCTTCGTTCCAACCCTGTGGTGCCGGGCATCCCAGAGAAACAGGACTTGCAACCCACTGGTGAGTACGAGCGCTACCTCGACGTGGGTAGGCCGCACCTGTTGTCAACAGACACGATGAGCCAAATCATCATCCCCGATATTGGTGTCCGCCTCCCGGTGTACAGGGGTTCCGGACCAATGTCGCTCAACCGCGGAGCGGGCCACTTGTTTGGCACGACGCTTCCCGTCGGTGGACCAGGGACAAACACAGCTATTACCGCGCATACCGGTATGGCTACGGCAACGATGTTTGACAACCTCATCAACTTGAAAAAAGGGCAAGACATCTTCGTTACTACCCTCGGCGAGACGATGCGTTACCGCATGGTGGATTCCGTTGTGGTTCCGCCAGACACGCTTGACGCGATTCCGCCGGTAGGGGCTAGCGATGAAGACAGGTTGTTCCTTATTACCTGTACACCGTATGGACTTAACTTCAACAGGTTGATCGTCGAAGCTCACCGCATTCCACTCGATGCTGAGCCGTATCCGGGTGACATCACTGATGTGACTAACTCGGTGGGGCCGTGGCAGACGTGGATGACAGTGGTCGCCGTCATCTTTGCAGTTTTCATTCTGGCAATGACGTGGGTTCTTGCCTCAGCGGCGCGTCGCCGCAAATCGTCCTCCACCCCAGACTCAACAATTTCCAATAAAGGATAAGACATGAAGATCACAAGCGCTGTGCGTAAAGCAGCGGCGACAGTCGCAGTCGGAGTCGTTGCGGCCACAGGTGTTATCTCACCTGCGTATGCAGTACCGGAAGATAATTCCGGGACCACCACGGGCGTGGTTGAGAGCACGGTGGACGAGTCGGGCCCAACTGACGTCGATAAGCCTGTGGACCCGGACGAAGAGGTGGTCCTCCCGGGCGCCATCGACATTGCTGATAGCATGGTTGCCTTCGGTGCGGAGCTGGCAGGTGACCCGTATGACGTTGAGGGCACCGTGTTCAAGGTTGCGCCGGCAGCTACTGGCGGCGTGGTTATCGTTGGCTTAGCGCAGGGTAAGACTGCGACGAATGGTGAGCTTGAGATCCCGAAGAACCTCGACGGCAAGCCAGTCGTCGGTATTGATGACGGCGCGTTCCGCGATAAGGATCTGACCAAGGTCAGCTTCGCGGATGATCTCGAGCTTGAGTCGATCGGCGACGGCGCGTTCCAGGGCAATGACCTTGAAGGTCAGCTCACTGTTCCCGCGAAGGAAGTGGGGGAGAACGCCTTCGCCCAGAACAAGCTCACCAAGGTCACGCTGAAAGGCACGGAGACCGTCAAGAAGGACGCCTTCCGCGATAACCGCTTGACTGGTGTGGACTTCCAGCCGGCAACCGGCACACAGGTTGATCTGGAAGAACGCGCGTTTTTGAACAACCGACTTTCAGGTGAGCTGGACCTCACAAAGGTCGGCACGGTTGGGAATGAGGCTTTCGCGCTTAACGACGTCCGTTCGGCCACTGTCGGCGACCAGACAAACCTCGGCGACAAGGTCTTTGATAAGAACAAGGGCTGGATTGAGCTGAAATCCGATAACGGTTCGGACGAAGCCCGCGGCATTGTGACTAAGGCCTATGATGATGACTCCACCGGTCAAGTGGTCAACCCCGTCAGCGTGATTGTTCGTTACGTGGATGAGGACGGAAAGACCATCTTCCCGGAGGAAACACTGGGCAAAGACTTGAGTGATGGCACCCGTGCTTTTGAGAAGGGTGTTGAAGCCACGCTCACCCCGCGCAAGATTCCTAACCATGAAGCTTTAGAGCCCACACTGACGTTCACTCCCGACAAGGACGGGTTCGTCGTCGAGGCGAAGTACAAGTATGTTGACAACCGCCCAGTGATTACTTTCCCTGAAGGTGGCATCTCCCTGGAAAACGGTGAGGAAGCAACCAAGGAACGCATGCTGCGTGGTGTCACCGCCAAGGACAAAGACGGCAATGACCTAACCGACAAGATCACCGTCGATGCTTCCGGTGTCAACGTCAACACGCCAGGCGTCTACCAGGCCGTCTACACCGTCCAGGACAAGGATGGCAATGAGCGCGTGGAAACCGTCGACGTTGCCGTCGGCGTGAAATGGGCCGACTGGGAATTCGGCGGTGGCTGGCAGATCAAGGACTTCACCTTCAACGACAGTGGGGAAGTCACTGGTTTCAGCCAATCGGGTAAGGACAAACTGGCTGCCGGTAAGACTGATCTGTGGTTGCCACCGGTGGACTTGTCCGGCAAACCCGTGACTAAGATTTCCGAAAACGCTTTTAAGGGAACCTCGGCTACCAAGCTGTCTAGCTGGGGAAATATCCAGGAGATTGGTACTTCAGCGTTTGAAAACAGCAAGCTGACCTCTCTGCCCGATGAGTGGCCTGAGAAGTTGTCACGCATTGCACCAAAGGCATTTCGAAGCAACCAGCTGCCCTCCCTCCCAGAAGAGTGGCCTCGCGGCCTGGAGTCCATAGGCTATGAAGCATTCCAAAACAACAAGCTCACGGCTCTTCCTGAGAAATGGCCCGAAGGCTTGTCCCGTATTGGGTCAGATGCGTTCGCGCGCAACCAGATTGACATTCTTCCGAGCAAGTGGCCGAATTCCTTGAAGAGAATCGAGAGGAACGCATTCGCGAACAACAAGCTCACCTCGATTGAGAGCTGGCCGGATGATTTGGAGGCCATAGGCAATGGTGCCTTCCGTGAGAACCAGATCAAGTCGCTGCCTAAGAAATGGCCGGACACGCTGGAAGTTATTGAGGACAATGCCTTCTTGAAGAACAAGCTCACGTCACTGCCGGAGGAGTGGCCTGAATCTCTCAAAAAGATTGAGGGTTCTGGTTCCTTGAACCGTGGCAGGGCTGATGGTGCCTTTGCTCAAAACAGCATCCAGGAATTGCCAAAGAAGTGGCCTAAGTCTTTGGAGGAAATCGGCGGAGGCGCATTTGCTAATAACAGACTCACTTCGCTGCCTGAAGAGTGGCCTGAGGCTCTAAAGCTCATTGGTCAGGCTGCCTTTTATAAAAATCAGCTGACCTCGCTTCCAGATCGTTGGAATGATCAGCTGACTCGCATCGGGTATAACGCTTTCCAGTACAACAGACTCACTTCGCTGCCTGAAGAGTGGCCAGTGAAGCTTGAAACAATCGATAGTCATGCATTCCGGGACAATCAGATCGCGTCACTTCCGGAGAAATGGCCAGCGACCCTAGAGCACATCGGCGTTGAAGCTTTTCGCAGCAATAAAATCACATCATTGCCAGATCACTGGCCTGAGAAGCTGACGACTATTAGCTACGGTGTTTTCGCCGATAATCAGCTCACGTCTGTGTCGCAGACGTGGCCTGAGAATCTGTCTGTGATTGGGGACCAAGCTTTTCAGAACAATAAGATCACCTCGCTGCCAGAAGAATGGCCGCAATCTTTGACGAGTATTGGTAAAAACGCGTTTTCCCAGAACCAGCTATCTTCTCTCCCAGAAAAGTGGCCGTCATCCTTGAAGGTCATTGACAATGCTGCGTTCTACGTGAACCAGCTGACTGCTCTCCCCGAGGAATGGCCAGAGTCTTTGGAGACTATTGGGCCTGGTGCATTTCGATTGAACAAGATCGCGGATGTTCCGAATAAGTGGCCAGATGGGTTGAAGAGCATTGGGAGGCTTGCGTTTTATGACAATATCCCACTGCCAAGCGGATTGTCGTTCGATGTCAAACCTGAGCAATTAACCCAAAAGTTCCTCAATGACATCAAGGAATCTGGGCTTAAAACGCCGATTTACCTATTCACCACTGACAGCGTGACTCCGCAGGGGCTGAAGGTCCCGGAGGGTGTGATTATTAACCCCGTCAAGGTCACTCTTAATTTTGTGGATGAATCTGGTGCCACGCTTGCTGAGCCAGTCACGGTTATTGGTACACAGAACCAACCCTTCACCTACACCCCGCCGGCTTTCTTCGGTTACGAAACGCCGAAGGTAGACGAAGTGCTCGGTGTTGAGCGCGACCAAACCATCAATGTGGTCTACAAGAAGATTGACACATCTGACTACGAGAAGACCACGCACTTGGCGCTTAACCTCAACAATGGGTCTGCCTATCCGATCGGGGCCGACATGACCGGCAGCGTGCACATCGAATACACAGGGTTCGACTCTCCGGAGCTGAAGAATCCGCGCATTGAACTGAAATTCGATCCGAAGGTATACAACCACGAAGAGTTCGAGGTTGCCGCGAATACGTTCAATATCGACAAGAATTCGATTATTCGGAAACCGGGAGTATTCTCTTTCGTTCTTCCGGAACTGATTCCGGGACAGTCCCTAGACATCCCGTTCAGGGCCAAGTTCAATAAACTGGTTACGCCTTCGAATACGAAGTTTCCAATCACAGCCACGTTGGTGACTGACCCTAAGGACACCAACGGCAATCAGGTTATTGCTAAGTCCAACACGGAATCCTTCCGCGGGATCTACACTCCTCCCCGTCAACGGGTGTCCGTTGAAGGCAATTATGAAGACGGCGTCATTTCGAATTATGACCAGAAACTTGTTCCCTCTGATAATGACAATGAGGAAGGCGACCGTTTTGTCGCAGACGATGAGCCGGGCCGACTGATCAAGAACACGCTGAAGTACGGCATTTCTGTTGATAAATTGGAACGAAACGTCTCCAAATACGAGATGACCGTTCCCTTGCCGGAGTACAAGGTTCATGAAAAGTCCGAGACGTTCAAGAAGACAGGCCCCACAGGTATTGCAACCTTTGATCCGGAAGCTAACCCGGGTTGGAAGCTGTCGGAGGATGGGCTTTCCGTCACCTACGTTGGTGATAACAACGGCACTGACGGGAGAATTCTCAAGAATTTGGTTTTGGGATTCCCAGGTGCCGTAGAAGGCGAGAGCTTTACGCTGAATCCGACCGTGGTTCTGACACCCACTGACCAGTCTGAGACTGAGCCGGTTATGGTGACGAATAGCGGACGCACGAACCACTTCGCTCGTTATACGCCCCCACCGGGTGATCCCTTCGTGAAGTTCGCTGCAGGAAACCACGGAAATAGTGGTGGAAACTACTTCTATGACAATGCTCATGAGCGCGCAGGTACGTTCCCGTGGGTTGTGTCATACCGTGCAGTGAAGGATTACAACAATGTTTTGATTCGGGACCACGATCTTGATTCACGCATGTTCTATGACTCTGTGACTGTTCCTGTCAACCTTGGTGATGTCACAGTACGAGTGCTTGATTCACGTGGTAATGACCTTCAAACTGTTGAGGTTACGGATGTCAACGAGCGCAAGGTGACCTTTAGCAAGGCACAAGTGCTTGATGGTGTGGAACTTCTTATCGAGGTGAAAAACCCGATGAAGGAGGGCACGTACGGCACAATTGACATCACTACGCGTTTGAAGAATCCGGAAAAGCCGCTGTTTGTCAATGGCTCAGTGAAGAACCCCATCTTCCTCAACCATGCTGGTATTGAAATTGATGGTGTTCCTTTGAAGTCTGTGAAAGCACAGAAGTCCGTTCGAGCCATGCAGCAGGAAATTGAAGCGTATAAGTCCTTCAGGTCCTATAACGCGGACGGCAAGAAAGTTGATCAACTGATTACCGGTGACTCCTTGAGCTACACAGTCGGATTCAAGCCGCATGAAGGTTTCGGCGAGACGATCACCAATATTGAAGTTGTGGATCTTCTGCCCGTCGGTGTTGACATCACGAGTGTCTCTATGGGATCCCGTTTCTCACAGCTCCCTGGCGCTCGCTATGAAGTCGTAGAAAATTACCGTAACTCCGGTCAGACGGCCGTGATCTTCACTGCGTCCTCTGCAACTCCGCAGCAGGTGCTTGGAGGTAACTACTTCGCTGTTGGTCTGATCGATGTCGCTACAAACCAAGCAACCAATGGTGAGTACAAGCGCATTGATAATGAAGTGTTTGTTAACGCCACTGGAACCAGGTTGGTTGGGGAACTAACGGACCCACGTTTGGGTGATAAGAAGTGGACCAAGGCCTCGGTTTGGACACGGTATGAGCCGGCGAAGGCCATGGAGCAGCGTAAATTCATCCGTTCGTACAAGGAAGACGGTACGCCTGGCCCGTGGACTTCATCCGAGATTACGGCCCCGGGCGCAAAGCTGGATTACCGTTTGCGTCTGATTAACGGTACGGACCGTCCGCGCTCTGAAATCGTTGCTTATGATGTGTTCCCGCACGTTGGAGACCAAGGTATCCCGAGTCCACGTATGTCGGATTTTGCCAACACCTTTGACCCGTCACGCCCTGTGCAAGCACCAGAAGGCTTCACGGTGGAGTACTACAACGGCCCAGAATGGCCGGTGTACCCGGGTGAAAGGGAGACCGCACAACCGGCACTGGATGCCCTTGAATGGATGCCAACGCCAACCGTTGATACGAAGGCTATCCGCATCACTCAGAAACAGGGATACACCCTTGATTCTCGTAGCCAGGTCGAGTTCATTGTTCCGATGAACGCCAATGCAGAGAATCTGGACCAGTTTGGTAACCCGCCGAGGGAGATTCTGGGCAAGTTTGCACAGAACACCTTCTTCTACCGGGATAATGAGCAAAGGACCCTGCTCGAAGGCAACCGTGTTCGGAACGAGCTGAAGGCAAAGCCTGTTTCTATCGAGTTTGTGAAGACGGATAATTCTGATGCTCCACTTGAAGGTGCGACGTTCGCTCTCAAGGATGAGCAAGACAGAACGATCTCGACGGCGGTCTCTGGGCCTGATGGGAAGATCAAGTTTGAAAATGTGCTTGTCCAACCAGGCTTCACCGTGGTTGAAACCCAAGCGCCGAAGGGCTTCGTATTGAACCCGAAGGCTCACACCATCGATGAGGCTATGTTGAATGAGGCATACGCCAATACGCCTGCTGTCATTGACTTGGGCAGGGTGAGTAACACTCCAGAACCTCCGGCTCCTGTGTACGGGAAGGTTGAGTTCACCAAGATTGATATCGAGGGCAAGCCCTTGAAGGGAACTCAATTCACCTTGACAGGAATACCGACGGGCACGAAGGAACCCGTGACGTATACAGCGACTGCTGGTGACAACGGCAACGTTGTCTTCGCCGCAGTGCTGCCGGGAGACAATTACACGTTGACTGAAACTCAGCCAATTGGTTCGCTTGAACCGATTGATCCCATCAAGGACATCAAGGTCGAGGGTAAGAAGACCACGAAGCTTGGTGACAAGGTGGGAGACGTTGACCACGCAATTGTGAATAAGACTGCATCTGTTGCATTGGTTAAGCTCGGTGTGCTTGATGACAGGCTTGTTGGTAAGGATGGTCCACGCCCGTTTGGTAGTTTCCAGGCTCTCGACGGCGAGCGACTGAACGGTTCGACGTTCAAGCTTTACGACGAGAACAACGACGTAGTGGCCACGATTTCCCCGAATGCAAACGCTGATGCGCCTACGCGGATCAAGGGTTTGAAGCCTGGTGTTGTATACCGACTTGAGGAAACTCAGGCGCCGCAGAAGTATGAGGCGCTGGCTAACTTCCCCATGGAGTTCTCGGTTGGGCCGCGTGGGGAGTTGCTCTCGGCCGATGGCGAGCCGTTCCCCGTCCAATCTGCTTTGTTCGTCCCGAATAAGCAGAAGGGTCAGGAGTCCAAGGTGACTGTGGAGAAGAAGGACCAGGACGGCAAGGCTCTTGCCGGGGCTGAGTTCCAGTTGCAGCACCTCGACGGTGAAGAGTGGAAGCCATTTGGTGATCCTGTTGTCTCCGATGCAGATGGTGTCGCAGCGTTTACCATCGGTGAATCTGGCCGCTTCCGCGTCGTCGAAACGAAGGCACCTAACGGGTACCAGGGGAAGTTCATTTCCCGAGAGTTTGTTACGGATCGTTTCGTTGCACGCACGTTCACTTTCACTGCGGTGAACAAGCGTATGAACCCTGTCATTGCCAAGGTCGAGTTCATCGCCCGCGCACTGCCAAGTGAGGCAGCCGCAACGGAGCTTCAGAAGAAGAATCCGGGATCAGTGGTTGAACGCTCTGCTGGCCAGTGGAATGTGGTGAAGTGCCTCCCAGGTGCGACTTTCGAGATCCGCGAGGGTAACGCCGAAGGTCCGCTGGTTCAGGAGGTGACTACCGGTGATGACGGTAAGGCCGCAGTCACGGTCGACATCGATCCAACGAAGACGTACGTTGCTGTTGAAACCAAGGTTCCTGAGGGGTATTCAGCTCCTGCTTACCCAGTGACGTTTACCCCGGAAGCGAAGATTGCTGAGCAGGGGTCAGTTGACGGACGTTTCGTCGTGTACGCGCCGAACACTCGCGTCACTGGTCGGATCGTGGTGTCCAAGACCGATGCAGCAACTGGGCAAGCCTTGCTGGATGAGAAGGCTGAATTCACCGCCCAGCGTGTGGAGAAGGTCACCGACGGCAGCGAGGAGGAGAACGACATCGTCGTCGACGGTGTGCGCTACCGCCCGCTGGGTAAGCCGAGGACCGAAAACACGACGAAGTCCGCTGGTGTCGCAGTCTTCGACAAGTTGGACACAGGCACCTACATCGTCCGTGAGACGAAGGCGCCGGATGGCTACATTCTCGATGAGGCGCCGGCTGTGTTTGAGGTGACCAAGGAAGATTCAGCTCACACCTTCGTCTTCGCGAATGAGGCTCCTGAGCCAGAGATTGATCTGACCAAGTACATCAATGACCAGGATGCGAACACTCCGCTCACTGCTCCATGGATTCAGCCGGGAACAGACACGATGGACGTGAAGTTTGTTGTGGAGAACACCGGTAAATCGAAGCTGGAGAAGGTCACTGTCACTGACAAGATCGAGGATGCGGATGACAATCAGCAGTACATCGATGACGCGTTGAAGAACGCCGAGTTCGTGGTGACAGAAGCCGATGGGACCGAGAGCAAGGCTATGAATGGCCAGATTGTTCTGGCCCCGGGTGCTAAGGCAACGGTGACCTTGACTGTCAAGGCACCCGAGACCAACACCATGCACCGCGATGACGCGACTGCGGTTGGTTACTACCGTGACATTGAGGTCAAGGATGAGGACCCGGCGCATGCCTACCGCCTACCGATTCCGCTGCCACTGCCAATGTCGGGTGACAAGCCGTGGCTGATCGGCACGCTGCTCCTCGGCGGTCTCGCACTCGCGCTGTCCCTGGCAGCCGCGAAGAGGGGAACCCGTAGGAACCAGTAACCCCTGATGGGTAAGGGCCTGACTCCGACAAAGCGTCGGAATCAGGCCCTTAAACCTTTTATGGGGTGGTGCCTAGAAGGAGTGCTCCTCCGCGGGGAATGCTCCTTCCTGCACAGCGCGCTTGTAGCCGCTGGCTGCCAGGCCCAGAGCCTCGCCCACGGCACCGAACTTGCGCACAAAGCGGGCACGGTGATCACCGGCGGGGAAGTCCGCCAGATCGTGCCAGACCAGCACCTGTGCGTCGGTGTCTGGGCCGGCGCCGATCCCGACGGTGGGCACCGGGCTGCTTGCCGTGAGTTCTGCGGCGAGGGGAGCAGGGACCATCTCAAAGACGACCATGTCCGCGCCGGCGTTGACCACGGCCTCCATATCGGCGCGGAGCTGGTCAGCGGTGTCATCGCGGCCCTGCACTTTGAAGCCACTGAGGTTATCCACCGACTGCGGTGTGAAGCCCACGTGCGCGCATACCGCCAGGCCCGCATCCTTCAGGGCCTTGATCCGCGGGGCGATGCGCAATCCACCTTCGAGCTTGACCATGTGCGCCCCACTACGGTGAATCATCTCGGTGGCGCTGCGTACGCATTGCTCGTCGGAAGCCTCGTAGCTCCCAAACGGCAGATCAACAATCACTAGCGCATTACCCGCGCCACGAACAACGGCGGCGGCGAGGTAGGTCATTTCATCGACGGACACCTGATTCGTCGTCTCGTAGCCAAACACGACATTCGCCGCGGAATCTCCCACGAGCATGCATTCGATGCCCGCCTCCGCGAACACGCGCGCCGTCGAAAAGTCGTAGGCAGTGACCATCGCCCACTTTTCCCCATCAGCCTTCCTCTGCTTCAAGTCCGCTACCCGAACCTTTTTGGTGGGAACCACGTATCCAGTCATGCGGATAGCTTAGACACGGGAAACCGCAGTTTTTGGAATTCCCTAGAAATTGGATTCTCCCGCTTGGCCAGCGTGCTGCACCATCCGCACTTATGCTGGGGCGCATGACCATGACAGGACCACGCACAATCAAAGCACTCGGTGTCGCGCTTGCCGCAGTCGGCCTCATGGCCGTGGCTGGGTGTGGGGCGAATGAAAACGCTAACCAGGTAGCACCACCTGCAGCAGAGAGCCAAGATGGCACCGCGACTTCCGAAGCTCCCAAGGACATTGACTACCGCACGCTTGTCGACGGAATCACCTACAAAGGCCAACCCGTCATCGTTCGCACGCCGGACCAAATCGAAGAATTCATACAAGTGTCTCGGGATGCAGAAGCCGAAAACGCAGTAGACAACGTGCAAGTTGAACCGGCTGAATGCGCGGAGACCGTCATCGACCCCGCGCGCGCACACCACGCTGACAGGATGACTGTGGATAACTTCACGATGGCGGACCTAGACATCGATAGCTTCACGCTTATCGCGCAGGACACGAGTATCGCCGATTACCGGATGACGGATCTGGAGAAATCTGATGGGTCCTGTGACGAGTACACCGTGACGATGCACGGTTACACGCAGCACATCACTGACAAGGAAAACCCATTCGAAGGCGACGCGAACATGGGGTTGCCCGCAAATGGTGGACACGTAGTGGAGCTACCTCATGGTTAGGCAGCTGTTTCTTCTTCGTTGGTGGTC
>NZ_JASPJK010000014.1 GCF_030232265.1 Corynebacterium sp. MSK041 | reverse complement strand
AAGGGTAATGTCGCCACCCTCCGCTGCGTTCATGACGCGGAGGGCAGCTTCCAGGATCTCGGAGCGCTGACTGGTTCACATATAGCTAACTTTACCATTTGGTAGGTGAAGCCTTCAACTGCGGGCGCTGGTAGGGGCACCTGGGGTACACCTAGGTGTAGCTAGCGCGTGATGTCAATGACTACGCGCGTCGGATTCTGTGCCGTCACCACGCTGAACGGGGCGCGGGAGTTCAAACCGATGACCACCTGGGTGCGGCCACCGGACGTATCGGCGTTGACAACTTCCGCAACGGGGCTGGACTTCCCGGCACCGTCGACGCGTTCGGGGGCGGAAGCGTCGGCGCCAACATCAGCGGGGAACACGGTGCCATCAATGGACACGTTGAGGAACGCCGTCCCCTTCACCTTCACCGGCTGCCCAGTGGAACCGTGAACGGGGGAGGAGACGTAGTCCGCGAACCACCCCGGCTCACCATCACCGCTCAAGGTGAGGGTGACGCGATCAAAATCGCTGTAGCTGTTCACCTCAATATCGGTCACCGCAAGACGCGCTGGTGCTGCCGGCCGGGTGGTCTTGGGTGAGGAGTTCACCGCGCCCAACGGCTCAAGGTCCTCCGGCTCCATGGAGCTGACGGCGCCGCCGGTGCCGGCGACGAGGTCGGCGCGGGGGGTGGCGGGGGCGTCGATAAGCGTGCATCCAGCGAGCACAAAAGCAGCCGTGCCGGAGACGGCGGCGTATGCGAGCCGGGATGCAATCATGCGAAATACCCTAATAACAACCGTGAGAACACAAAAATGAAAACAGCCCAATCCGCGGATTGAGACCAAAACGTTGCACACACTACAGCTCCCGCCGAAGATAGGTTACCCTTAGTGCCATGCCTGCCGATTCCTTCACTTTGTGCTCCGATGTTGAGGTGGAGCCGCTTCCAGGGACGGCAAAACAGGCCACGGTCTACGTGCTTTACGAAGAACCGGGCCCATGGAGCCACGATGTTCTGGACGGCGGCACGTTCGGCGAGGAGCTCACTGAGAAGCTCAAAGCGCACATAAAGAAGTACAACGCGGCGCTTCAACTCATTCGCCACCCAACGCGCGAGGGGCGCATGATTGAGTCGCACCACCTGTACCTGGTGTTCTCCGACATCGGGCTGACGGAGGTGCTGCATGTGGATGGGCCGGAGGCGATCTTGGACCTGGACTTGTCGGGCCCAGGCCTCAACGGTGGTCAGGCGCGCATCAACCCGCTGCTGCTCGTGTGCACGCACGCGAAGCGCGACCGGTGCTGCGCGGTGAAAGGCCGCCCGCTCGTGGCGGAACTGGAGCGCCGCTACCCGTTCAAGAACACGGGCGATGTGGTGTGGGAGACCTCCCACGTCAAGGGTCACCGTTTCGCGCCGGCGCTGTTGCTGTTGCCGTGGGGCTACAGCTTCGGCCGCATGAACCTGGAGGCGACGGAGGCCATGCTTGCTGCGGCGATGCGCGCGCAGTACTTCGTGCCGGGTAACCGTGGCAGCGGCTTGATGTCACCGCCCGCGCAGGCCGCGGAGGTTGCGGTTGCCGCGCACCTGCAACGCCAAGGCGAGGACGTTTCTTACGGGCAGTTCTCCGTCGAATCGGAGGAGGTCGGCGAGGATCATGCGCGCATCGTGCTTATCGACGGCACCCGCGCCCACACCGTCACCCTCTCCACCCATGCCGCCGCCGGGGTGATCTCCTCGTGCGGCGATGAGCCGAAGCAGGGCCGCTACTGGCGGGTGGATTCGCTGGACTGCGTGGAGGGCGCTGCGAGGTAGCTCAGCAGCGTCTCGCCCACGGAGTCCACAACGTGGTTGGTGGCGGACTGCACGTCGGCGGGGGAATAGGGGAAGCTGTGGGAGACGTCGGCGATGGCGTGCATGGGCAGGTCATTCCATGAGTCGCCGAAGGTGTACAGCTCCACGTCGGCGCGGTCGTGACCGAGGTGTGCCAAGACGTCGATGATTCCGGCGGCTTTGTCCCGCCCCGGCGCCATGACGTCGACGAAGTTGGCGTTACGGGCGTAGTTGACCTCGGGGTGAGCCTCGGCCCACGCGATGATTTCCGTGGTGTTGGCCGGGGTTGTGGCAGCGGTGTGGGGCAGCCAGAACACCAGCAGGGCGAAGTCGTGGTCGGGGATGTCAGCGGCGCTCATGGTGGTGAAGCCGGCGATGAGGTCACGCCCGTCCTCCACGGAGAGGTCGGCGGTGGTATCGGCGAAGATCGCATCGTTGTCACCCCACGTCGTGCCGCACACCGCCAGACCCGGGGTGGTGCCAAAGCGTGCGACCGCCTCGCTGAGCACATGGTTGGGCACCGGGTGGGAGTACAGCAGCTGATCATCCGCGGTGGTGGCGGCGCTGCCGTTGGATAGGACGTGGAAGTCAAAGAGCCCCTCAGCACCAGCGAGCCCGCGACGGAGTTTGCTGCGGGATCTACCGGTGGCACAAATGGCAACGTGCCCGGCTTCACGCCAGGCACGTAGTGCGGAAATGTCGGCGGCGGAGATGCCGCCGTCGGGGTGGTGGAGGGTCCCGTCGAAGTCAAAAACTGCAACCTTCATGGGGCCCAACCTACCTAGCACCCCGGCTAGCGGCGCATCACCTTCGCCGAGAGCCAGTTGCCCAGAAGCTGGGCCAGCTGCACGATGATCACGATGGTGATCACAGCCACCCACGTCACCGCAGGCTGGTACGCGCGGTAGCCGTAGACGATGGCGAAGTCACCCAGGCCGCCGCCGCCGATGTAGCCGGCCATGGCGGACATGTCGATCACCGCGATGAAGATGAAGGTGTAGCCCAGAATCAGCGGGCCGAGGGCCTCCGGGATGATCACGGTGCGGATGATGCGCCACGGGCCGGCACCCATCGCGCGGGCCGCTTCGATGACGCCTGGGTCAATGGCCACGAGGTTCTGTTCCACGATGCGCGCCACGGTAAACGTCGCGGTCACGCACATGACAAATGTCGCGGCTTCACGGCCAATCGTCGTGTCCACCACCGCGAGGGTGACGGAGTAGAGCATCGCGATCATGATGATGAACGGGATGGGCCGGAAGAAGTTCACCAGGATGTTCAGCACCCAGTAGATCGGCCGGCTCTGCAGCACACCGCCCGCGCGGGTGGTGTAGAGAAACAGGCCCAGGAGCATGCCGAAGAACCCGCCGACAAGCATGGTGATGGTCACCATGAACAGCGTGTCTAGCAGCGCCTGCCAGTAGGTGGGGCCGAGGCGGTCCCAGTCAACGCCGGCTGCAAGAAGTGTTTCGATCATTTAGGCCACATCTCCTTGCGTGCCGGTGATTTCATGGATGTGCGTGGTGGATTGCATCGTGCGGTAGAACTCGTCGATAGCAGAATCCTCGCCGGTGAGGCGGACGGTCATCTTGCCGAAAGAATGATCTTGCAGCGTGGTCACGGAACCATGCACAACGTCGAGCCCCACGCCTTCTTCCTGCAGTTTCGCGGCCGCCGAGAAGAAGCCGGAGTTCGCGGTGAGGTCCACGGTGAACAGGCGGCCCTCTCCCGCGTGGAGCAGCTCGCGCTCTTCGCTTTTCGACGGAGTATTCCTCAGCGACGTCGCCACAAACCTTTTGGACACATCCGTCTGTGGGTTGGAGAAGACCTCGTAGACGGAGCCATGCTCCACAACCTTGCCATTTTCCATCACAGCGACCTTGTCGGCGATGGCCCGGATGACATCCATCTCGTGGGTGATCACCACGATGGTGATGCCGGTCTGTTCGTTGACCTTCTTCAGCAGGTCAAGGACTTCTTGGGTGGTTTCGGGGTCGAGGGCGGAGGTGGCTTCGTCGGCAAGCAAAAGCGAAGGGCTTGTGGCGAGCGCACGAGCGATGCCCACCCTTTGCTTCTGGCCGCCGGAAAGCTGCTCCGGATAGTTCGAGCCGCGGTCGGACAGGCCAACGAAGTCGAGCAGTTCCGCCACGCGGGCTTTGCGTTCAGCCTTGCTCATCTCGGTCATCTTGAGCGGGTACTCAATATTGCCCGCCGCATTGAGCGAGCTGAACAGGTTGAACTGTTGGAAAATCATGCCGATGGAACGGCGCGCGGTACGCATCTGCTTCGCGGGCATACCCACGATGTCCGTTCCATCCAGCAAAATCTGCCCCGATGTCGGGGTGTCCAGCCCGTTGATCATGCGGACCAGGGTGGACTTGCCGGCACCCGAGTAACCGATCACGCCCAGGATCTCCCCCGGCTCAACCGTCAGGCTGACGCTGTCAAGCGCGACAACATCCGTGCCCTTCTTCGAGCGGAAGACCTTGTTTACGTCCCGGAATTCGATCCGGGTGCCAGTACGAGACATAGAGGTTTACTTCTCGTTCTTTGCGTCTTCGACGAGACGGTCGAGGATCTTGTTCAGGTCCTCCTTGGACTTGTTCACCTGGACGGCGGTGCCATTGGAGTCCTCATTCAGAGCCTCGGTAACCTCAGGGGTCTGCCAGAGCTCAACGAGCTTGTCGTAGGTCGGGTTATCAATGTCCTCTGCGCGAACAGCGAAGATGTTGATGTACGGCTCAGCCAGCTCAGAGTTCGGGTCGTCGGAAGCGACAGCAGTGGATGCGTCGATACCAGCGCGGGAGAGCCAGTTGTTGTTGATGATCGCCGGGTCGCCCTGGTTGTAGGCAGTCGGCGTCTGGGAAGCATCAACCGGGGTGACCTCAACCTTGGAAGCATCCTTGTCAATGTCAGCCGGGGTCGGGTTCAGCGGGTCAGTGCCCTCCTTCACCGTGACCAGGCCAGCCTGGACGAGCACGTTGATCGCGCGGCCCTGGTTGGACGGGTCGTTCGGGATAGCAACCTTCTCGCCCTCGATGCCGTCGAGGGAATCGTGGTCCTTCCAGAACAGGCCCAGGGTGTTGATCTCAGCGGAACCGATGATGCGCAGGTCCTTGCCAGAAGAAGCCTTGTACTGAGCCAGGTACAGGATGTGCTGGAACTTGTTCAGGTCAAGCTGACCCTCAGCCAGTGCTGGGTTCACCGGGGTGTACTCGGTGAAAGGAACCAGCTCCAGGTCGATGCCAGCTTCCTTGGCCTTGTCAAGGAATACAGACCAAGCCTTCTGGTCAGAGTCGGTCGTACCGATGCGCACGACCTGGTTCTCGCCGTCCTTCGGAGCAGCGTTGTCAGTGGAGTCAGAGGAGCATGCAACGAGGCCAGTAGCTGCCAGAATGGAAGCCGCGGCGGTTGCGATAACACGGTTGAGGCGCATGTCGCGTCCTGCACTTTCTTAGTAGGGGTTGAAGTGTCTGGGAAAATCTATCACCGTGTGTACCGCTTAGTCTAGTTCCGATCCCGTTTGGAGTTTCTTAGCGAATATAATCAAACGTCCGTTCGGTTCACCGCATCGAATATGTGTACGATAGTTGCGTGCGATTCAATGGTGGCAGAGCATTGTCCTGGGCGCAGCTGGAACGCATCCTCTCCGGCCGCCCCGGGGCCGCCGTTGTGCCGGTTGACCGGCTAGAACGGTCGGTCAAGCGTCCTCCGGCCGGCCCGCGTGGCACCGCGGCGATTCCCTTCGCAGAACTCCACGCCGTGTCCACCTACAGTTTCCTCAGCGATACCGGAGGTGCTAGCGAACCTGAGGAGTTGGTAGCCCGCGCCCACGAACTCGGCTTGAGTGCCCTTGGTCTGCTGGACCGTGATGGTTTCTATGGCGTCGTGAAATTCGCCGAAGCCGCCGCGGAGGTAGGGCTGCCTACGGTATTTGGGGCAGAGCTCGGCCTGACTCACGCGCCACTGCCGATGCTTGCTCGCGGCGCGGAGGGATACCGGCGCCTATCGCACCTCATGGCGGGGGCGCACATGGCCTCGGGGGAGAAGGGCGTGGTGCACTATCCATCGCTCCCGACGATTGCCAAAGAACTCGCCGGGACCTGCATCGTGTTGGCGGGCTGGCGGTGGGCAGACCGACTCGATGAACTCGTGGAATGCTTCGGTACCACCAACGTGGTCAAGGAGTACGAGGCGACGATGCTGCCCGAAGACGCGGACCACCACGCCATCCTGCGCGCTGCCGGCCCGCCCGGTCTGCGGGAAATTCTCACCGCCGCCCCGGGGGCAGCCACGCGGGATGGGGCGAGGGTGGCGGGGGCGAAGAGGGCGTTGGGGCGTCGAGAAGCAATCGGCGCAGCATACGCGGACCTGCATCCGATGGGTGCGCCGTGGTTGCGCTCGGGCGAGCAACTCGCGGCGATGGTGCCTGACGGCGCTGCCATGATCGCGGAGACCGTGAAACTCGCAGAAGAATGCGCCTTCACCCTCGACCTGGTGGCGCCTGAACTGCCGCAATGCCCCACGCCCGAGGGACACGATGAGATGAGCTGGCTGACCCACCTCGTGGCCGAACGCGGCCGTGAACGCTACGCCACGCGGTCTGCTGACCTGCAAGAACAAGCTCTCGCGCAGATTGAGCGCGAACTGCGCGTCATCGAGCAACTTGGTTTTCCTGGTTACTTCCTCATTGTCAATGACCTGGTGGATTTCTGCCGCGAGTCCAACATCTTGTGTCAGGGGCGCGGCTCGGCGGCGAATTCGGCGGTGTGCTTTGCGCTTGGCATCACCAACGTGGAACCGATCGGCGCGCAGCTGCTGTTTGAGCGTTTCCTCTCACCAGACCGCGACGGCCCGCCGGATATTGACATTGATATTGAGTCCGGCCGCCGCGAAGAAGTTATCCAGTACGTCTACCGCACCTACGGCCGGGACAATGCTGCGCAGGTGGCCAACGTGATCACGTACCGCACGAAGGGCGCGGTGCGTGACGCCGCCCGTGCGCTCGGCTACCCGCAGGGCGCGGCGGATGCGTGGTCGAAGGGCCTGGCCTCGCCCCCACCGCGTGTTAAGTCCTTGGCTGCGCAACTCAAAGGGCAACCACGCCACCTGGGCATTCACTCCGGTGGCATGGTGATCTGCGACCGCCCCATCGCCGACGTTGTCCCCGTGGAGTGGGCACGCATGGAAGGCCGCTCGGTCGTGCAGTGGGACAAGGACGATTGTGCCGCCGCCGGCCTAGTCAAGTTCGATCTGCTGGGCCTGGGCATGCTCGAAGCGCTGCACCACATGATTGACCTCGTGCGCGAAACCACCGGCCGCGAGGTGCGCCTATGGGAGCTTTCGCTTGACGACGCCGCCGTGTACTCAATGCTCTCCCGCGCCGACGCCGTCGGCGTTTTCCAAGTGGAATCCCGCGCTCAGATGAACACCCTGCCGCGGCTGAAACCGCGCTGCTTCTTTGACTTGGTGGTGGAAGTGGCCCTGATCAGGCCTGGTCCAATCCAGGGCGGATCCGTCCACCCGTATCTGCGGCGCCGCGACGGCCGGGAACCGGTCACGTACGACCATCCGGTGCTGGAGCGTTCCCTGGGTAAAACCCTGGGGATCCCGCTGTTCCAGGAGCAGCTCATGCAAATTGCTGTCGACGCTGCCGGTTTCAGCGGGGCAGAGGCAGACTCGTTGCGTCGCGCCATGGGGTCGAAGCGTTCGCCGGCGAAGATGGCTTCTCTCAAGGCGCGATTTTTCTCGGGCTGTTGGGAAACCAACTCGATTGAGCAGGACGTGGCGGAGAGCCTCTGGCAGAAGATCGTCGCCTTCGCTGCTTACGGTTTCCCGGAATCCCACTCCCAGTCTTTTGCCTCCTTGGTGTACTTTTCGGCCTGGTTCAAGCACTACTACCCGGCGGAATTCTGCGTGGGGCTGTTGCGGGCGCAGCCGATGGGTTTCTACTCGCCACAGTCCCTCATCCAAGACGCGCGCCGCCATGGGATTGTGGTCCTGCCCGTGGACGTCAACGAGTCTGGTGTGGAGGCCCGCTGCATCGACTCCGGCACCATCCGCGTGGGGTTGAACCTGATCAAAGGTCTTGGCGGGAAGGCGGCCTCGCGCATCGAGGTTGCGCAAACGGTTCGGCCCTTCGCCGATATTCCGGATCTATCCCGCCGCGCGGACCTCACCGTGGAGCACGTCGAAGCCCTCGCGCGGGCGGGTGCATTGGGATGTTTTGGGGTGGACCGCCGCCAAGCCCTCTGGCAATCCGGCATCGCCGCTACCGAACGCGAGGGCATGCTGCCTGGACTTTCGGCTATTGAGGCGCCTGCCCTCCCCGGCATGAACGCCTTCGAACTCATGGCTGCCGACATTGTGGCCACCGGTGTCACGCCCGGCCTCATGCCCGTTGAGATGGTCCGCGCGCACTTGGATGCTTTGAGTGTTGTTCCCGCCAGTGGCCTCAAGCGGGTCCCCGACGGCACCCGCATCCGCATCGCCGGTGTGATCACCCACCGCCAGCGCCCTTCCACCGCCGCCGGTGTCACCTTCCTGGGTATGGAGGACGAGACCGGGCTTATGAACGTGGTCATTCCCACTGGTTTGTGGAAGCGACAAAAAGTCCTTGCCCGCACCGCGAAAGCCCTTATTGTGCGTGGCATCGTCGAAAATGCCTCCGGTGCCGCCAGTGTTCTTGCGGACAAACTCGAACCCCTCAACATGGGCGACTGGCTCTCCCGCGGATCCCGCGATTTCCGATAGGCCGGTCGGATCGGTGAAGGATTTGCACGCGCAACCCAACCCGAGAATGCATAAGTGCTGGTAGGTGCGTTTTGGGCTTCTGGTAGACCGTGCGAGGTGTTGAAGTCCTTCACCCTCCAGTCGCTGCTGGGTGTTGCGATTACGCGGAAGCTAACTTTTGGGACACCAGCGCGTTTAGGGAAATCCCTTCATTTTCAGCTTCCTGCACGAGCCGGCGGTGAAGCGACGGGGAAATCCGAACATTGAAACGCCCCGAGAATTCGCGCATGCCGAGTGGCTGCGGGATAGGCTCGCCACTTTTCAGGAGGTCGGCCAAGACTTCTTCGACAAGAGAGAGGATGCCCTTTTCGGCCTCGTCTCGGGAGTCTTCCAGCCATGACAACGACGGGAACTCCCGGACAGTGGCGACGAACTGTTCGTCTTCTTGTGACCAGCCAACCTGGTAGGTGTATTTGTCAGCATTCATGTGCATTCTCCTCAAATCGGTCGATAGCACTTAAATAAAACTTGTCGGACTTGATAGGGCTTGGCGGTACCGCCTTTATTCTGGATATTGACCCGTGGATCGCCCGGCCACGGGGTCTTATAGATAAGGTGTGATCCTCCCCGGTTTCGTGCCTCGCCGAAGTAGTGATCGCATACCTTCTTCAACTCGGCGAACCGTATGTTCGCTGGGGTCGAGCGCATCTTGGCTAAGAGTTGTTCAATGCTTGATCCCATAGAGGCATGGTACCAAAAGTGATACTATCATTTCCCGTTTCAGGAACCTAAGTCACACTGCCATCTTGGATTCAAGCTTGAATCTAAGGGCACCTTGGTTTTTTATGCTCCCGTGGCCCCATGAGCAGCTCGTCGAAACTAGCTGGATACCACCCTGCTTCCTGACTTGGATAGTCTAAGCAGCAATGACTAGCAACAATATCCCGAAGGCAGCATCGTCCCAGGACATTCCGGCGGTGCCCAGCCCGCCGTCCGTGCCACAACCGCCGGCGCCACCAGCGCCTCCAGCGCCTTCTGCTGCGCCAGCTTCGCCGGCGCCTCCGGCGCCACCAGCTGCGCCGACCCCTCCTGCTCCGCCGACGGCTGTTGCACCGCCCGCGCCGCCGACCCCTCCGGCGCCACCAGTGGCCGCCGTGCCCGTGCCTCCTGTAGCTTCTGCAGTGCCTGCGGCACCGAAACCGCCGGGTGGTGTGGCGACCCCGGTGCCAGCGACCCCGACGCCAGTAACCCCGACGCCAGCGCCGGCTCCGCAGCCCGTGCAGGAAGCCACGAAGCAGACAGCAGAGAAGCCAGCCCAAGAACCAGCTCGGAGCGCAGCGCTGAAGCGCTTGCTCCTTTGGGTTTTGGTTGGGGTTGTGGTGTTGGGGGTGGGGGTGTGGGCGTCGAGAAGCTTTTTGGGCTCTGACACTGGACAGTCTTTCCTTGAGGCTTACCCGGGCCCCGCGCCGATGCCGGAGAGCGCGCCGGTGGGGATTCCGGTGTGGTTGAATTGGGCGCACTTTTTCAACATGTTCCTGATGGTGCTGATTATTCGGACGGGTCTGCAGGTGCGTGGCCAGCGGAAACCCGAGGCGTACTGGCGGCCCAAGAAGGGTGGGAAAAAGATCAGCCTGGTGCTCTGGTTCCACCTGGTGCTGGACGTGCTGTGGGTGCTGAACGGCGTCATTTTCACAATCCTGCTGTTCGCGACGGACCAATGGATGCGCATCGTGCCCACGAGCTGGGATGTGTTCCCGAATGCGGTGTCGGCGGGCCTGCAGTACCTGAGTTTGGATTGGCCGACGGAGAACGGCTGGGTGTACTACAACGCGCTGCAGCAGCTGGCGTACTTTGTCACGGTGTTTGTTGCGGCGCCGCTGGCGATCGCGTCGGGTGCGCGCATGAGCATGTGGTGGCGCAACGAGTGGAAGACGGCGAACAAGCTGTTCCCGGCGCCGGTTGCGCGCGCGGTGCACTTCCCGGTGCTGGTGTATTTCCTGGTGTTCGTGGTGGTGCATGTGGGCTTGGTGCTCACCACGGGTGTGCTGCGCAACTTGAACACGATGTACGCGGCGCGCGGTTCTGTGGACCCGAATGAATATGCGAGCGACTGGACGGGCCTGATCATGTTCCTCGTGTCACTGGTTGTCGTCGCGGCCGCGGTTGTGGTGGCGCGCCCGCAGTTCTTGGCGTCGGTGGCGCGGCTGACGGGCGAGGTGTCCACGCGGTAGGGTACGTACCCATGAACAGCGCCGATTCTGCCCGCGCCGGGCGTCATGCACGGACCGATGCGCCGGCGCTACGCCTGCCCACGACGGCGGCAGAGATGAATCCGGTGTCGCGGAAGCTCATCCTTGCGCGGTATGCCTCCCAAACCGTATGGGCGCTGGTGCTGGCGGCGTGCTTCATCGTGCCCCAGCTTCTCTACGGCGGCTGGTGGTGGACCGGCGCTGCCACCGTCGGGGTGTGGTACGTGTTCCAGCTCATAATGATTCCACTGCGGGTGCGCAACACGGCGTGGTGGGAAACCGAGGATGAGCTGCTGATCACCAAAGGTAAGCTCCGCCAGACATTCACGCTGGTGCCGTATGGCCGCATCCAGTTCGTGGATGTCACCAGCGGCCCATTCACGAGGCTCCTGGGGCTGAAGGATGTGAGCCTTCATACCGCGTCGGCTACGTCGGACGCGCGCATCCCGGGTCTGCCTGCCGCGGAGGCAGACGCGCTGCGTGAGCGCCTGGCCATCAACGCGCGCGAACGGATGAGTGGCCTGTGACCGAGGACTTCCGCCGGGTTCACCGTCTCACCCCGCTGTTGCGCGTGTGGGCGACGGTGGTGGCGTTGGCCACGATCGTGGTGTTCAACTTTGCCACCTTCGTGGCCAACGCGCTGCGGGACCAGCAGGTCACAGCTCTGCTGATCGCGCAGATCGCAGGTGGGGTGCTGGGGGTGCTCGCGCTGGTCTTCGCGGTGTCGCAGATCTGGTGGGCGCGCACGGGTTTCCGCCTGGGGGAGGATGAGCTGGAGCTGCGCCGCGGCGTCATTTCCACGCAGGTGCGGTCCGCGCGCTATGACCGTATCCAGGCGGTTGATGTTGTCGAGCCGTTCGCGCCACGCCTCTTTGGTCTCGCCGAGGTGCGCGTTGAGGCGGCCGGCGGCTCGAATTCCGCGATCGAGATCGGCTACCTCACCCGCAGTGAAGCCGAAGCCATCCGCGCGGAGATCCTGCACAAGATCGCCCCGCCCGAAAAGCCGCAGGGCGGATACCTCGTCCCACCCATTCCTGTTGCGCGTTCGCTCGTGGGTGCAGCCCTTCGCTTATCGACGCTCTTCGCCCTCTCCTGGTCCCTCCTCCCCACCGTCACCGACTTTTCAGTGACCGTGATTGTGCCGGTGCTCGTGGGTTTCATCCCGCAGATCTGGCGGCAGATTGACCAGTCCTGGCGCTACAATGCCACTTTGGACGGGGACGTGTTGCACCTGTCGTATGGGTTGGCCAACCGCCGCACCCAAGCGGTGCCGCTGGACCGGATTCACGCGATTGGGTTGTCGCAGCCGGTGCTGTGGCGTCTGTTCGGATGGTGGACAGTCACCGTGAATATTGCTGGCTATGGCCGTGAGTCCAACAAAGCCTCGGGTACATCGCGCTTGCTGCCGGTGGGGTCCTATGAGCAAGCCCTTGAGCTCATTGAGGCCATCAGCCCGCTGCCACGCGAACTGATTGTCAGCCCGGACTGGGACCTGAAGTCCCCGCGCCGGGCACGTGTGGCCTCACCGATTGATGCGTCGCGCCAAGCCCTTGCCCTCACCCCGATCGGGGATTTCGGGGACACCACCTATGCCACCACCAGCCACGGCCTGTTGAGCCGGCGGGTGGAATTCGTGGAAGTACCCCACATCCAAGAGGTTACGCTGCGCATTGGCCCAGTTCAACGCGCTCTTAAGGTGGCGAGCGTCCGTTTCGATTTGGTGCCCGGCCCAGTCAGGATGACGGCGCGTGACCTAGA
This sequence comes from Corynebacterium sp. MSK041, assembly GCF_030232265.1. Taxonomy (GTDB): domain Bacteria; phylum Actinomycetota; class Actinomycetes; order Mycobacteriales; family Mycobacteriaceae; genus Corynebacterium. The sequence continues at coordinate 25,723 of NZ_JASPJK010000014.1, read as the reverse complement.
GCTCGACGAGGCCTGGGAGCTCGTCGAAGCCCTGAGCGCCCGTGAGTTACCGCCGGTTACACCCCGCCAGGGAACCCCAACTGACGCCACGCCTCATATGTAGCCACCGCCGCAGAGTTGGACAGATTCATCGACCGGCGCCCCGGCAGCATGGGGATGCGCAGCTGATCAGTCACGCGTTCGTGGTGGGAATGCTCATGTGGCAGGCCAGTAGGTTCAGTGCCAAACAGCAGCGCATCTCCCGGCTGGTACGCAACCTCCGCGAAGCTGCGCGTAGCGGAGGTGGTGAAGGCGTAGATGTTGCCGTCGAGAAGCGAAAAGCATGCGTCGAGGTCATCGTGGACCTCAACGTGCGCAAGATCGTGATAATCGAGCCCTGAACGGCGCAAATGCTTGTCATCGAGCGAGAACCCAAGAGGGCGCACAAGGTGCAGCGTGGCACCCGTGCCTGCGCACATGCGGATGGCGTTGCCGGTGTTCGGTGGGATGACGGGGTTGTCGAAGATCACGTGAAGCACACATCAAAGTCTAAGATGGTGGCCGTGACTGCGATCAAATTGGATGGAAAGCTCTACCGCGAGGAGATTTTCGCGGATCTTGAGGCCCGCGTGGCTCGCTTGAAGGAGCGGGGAATCACGCCGGGACTGGCCACGGTGCTGGTCGGCGAGGACCCGGCGAGCCAGAACTACGTGCGCATGAAGCACCAGGACTGTGAGCAGCTGGGCATCGCGTCGATCATGAAGGAACTTCCTGGCGACTGCACGCAGGAAGAGCTCGACGCCGTGATCGAGGAGCTGAACAATGATCCGGCTGTGACCGGCTACATCGTGCAGCTGCCCCTGCCGAAGCACCTGGATGAGAACCGCGTGCTGGGCCTCATCGACCCGGACAAGGACGCCGATGGCCTGCACCCGGTCAACCTGGGTCGCCTCGTGCTCAACGAGCCAGCGCCACTGCCGTGCACCCCGAATGGTTCGCTGGCTCTGCTGGAGCGTTTCGGCGTGAACTTGGACGGTGCGATCGTGTGCGTCATCGGCCGCGGCGTGACCGTCGGCCGCCCGATTGGCCTCATGCTGACCAAGCGTGACGTTAACGCCACCGCCGTGCTCTGCCACACCGGTACCAAGGACCTCACCGCTGAGACTCGGCGCGCCGACGTGATCATCGCCGCCGCCGGCAAGCCCCACATGATCACCGCCGACATGGTCAAAGAAGGCGCCGCGGTGCTCGATGTTGGCGTTTCGCGTGTCGACGGCAAAACCACCGGCGACGTCCACCCCGACGTCTGGGAGAAGGCCGGTTGGGTCTCCCCGAACCCGGGTGGCGTTGGCCCCATGACCCGCACCTTCTTGGTGCGCAACATCGTGGAGCGTGCCGAGCACCTTGCCGACGCACAGTAACCAACCGTCCAGGCCGGGTTCTGCGCTGCCGCCGAGCCTGGACAACCCACACGACATCTACAACCCACCATCAAAGCTGCCTCTGCGCCTGCAGCAGGTGATGGTGGGGCTGTTCGCGCTCGGGTTTGTAGTGGCCACCCTGTTTTCCGTGACGGAACACTGGCGCCGCGCCACCTTCACCCTTGGCATGGCCATGCTGTGGCTGACCGCCTGCCGCCTCACGTGCGATTCACAGGTGATGGGTTTGCTCGCGGTGCGCTCGAGGCGTTTCGACGCGATTTTCACCGGAGTTACGGGCACCGCCCTCGTGTGGCTGGCGGTGTCGGTGGACGCCCTGGGTAGCTAGCTGCCCCTGCTCAGTGCGGTAGTCTTGAGTCATGTTCGGCTGGAATAAGAAAAAGAAAAAGAAGAAAAAGGGCCACTTTTCCATGCGGGGAGCCATGGCGCTCGAATTGTCGAAAAATTACGACGAGCACATGGACCGGGCGATTGAGCCCGGGGAAATGGAACTCAACCATGTGGAGACAGGGGCGCTTCCGATTGAAGGTGGCCTGGCAGTCTCGCTCATGATGCCGTTTGGCGAGTCCGAAAAGGCACCGATGGATGCGCCTCCGCAAGTGATCACGCCGCAGGCGGGCCCCGATCAGCAGGCGGCATACGAGCATTTCAAGATGCTTCTCGCCCAGGGGTGGGGGATCAATACCCCGGATGACCTGCTCGACGTGGTCTCATCTTTGTTGGGCGACCCAGGCGATGCGGAGTATGAGGTTCTACGTCCTTATATGCAACAGCTCGCCGATCTTCCTTTCGAGCAGCGAGACGATTCGGTCCCGCAGATCATTGAGGCAGCGGTGGCTGACCTCCGGGACACCGAGATCCCAGAAGACTTCTTGCGGGAGCGGCTTGAAGTCTGCCTCGACCTCTACACTCAGGAGCACAACGAGAAGCTGATCCCGCAGAAGCTTCCGAGCACCCTTGTGGGGTGGGATATTGGGCGCGCTGCCCGCTTAGCCCGAATCGGGTGCATCATCGGAATGATCGATCTGGACCAGTACCTGCACATTTCCTCTGCTGCGCTTGCCCTCACCCGGGAGTATTCGGAGAGTTGGCGCGACCATGTGGACCAGTACCTACTCGGGCGCGCGAAATGGCAGGAGATTCTCGATGAAGAAACCCTGGACTACCGCGACATGATGTGGGTGCGGTTGAACCACCCCGATTCAGTGTGGTTCAAATACCCGCTGCACGGCGACTACAGGACAGAGCCGAACGCCTAGACCCACGCATTCGTACTGGTGGTGGGCTAGATCTCGTAGTTGCCGCGCTGCTTGGCTAGGTCAGTGGCCGAGGGGGTCTGGTCGGCCAGCGCGATGAAGTTGCGCAGGATGTGGCCCATCTGGCGGGTCTCCACAAGGAAGGCATCGTGGCCGACAGGGGAGACGATCTTGTTCATGGCCAGCAGGTTGCCAATATTGCGTGACAAGTGTTCCTGCTGGTGGAACGGATACAAGATGTCCGTGTCCACGCCAACAACCATGGTGGGCACGTTGATCTGGGCCAGTGCGCGGTTGAGTCCGCCGCGACCACGGCCGATGTCGTGGCGGGAGAGGGATTCGGTGATGGTGACGTAGGAGCCGGCGTCGAAACGCTTGACGAGCTGCTCGCCTTGATGGTCGAGGTAGCTTTGCACCGCGAAGCGCTGTTGTTCGTCACGGTGAGTGCCCAGGGGGTTTTCGCCGGGTTGGGGCATGGTGCCGAAGCGCTCGTCGATTTCCTGCTCGCCACGGTAGGTGAGGTGGGCGATGCGGCGCGCAGCAGCCAGGCCTGCATCGGGGGAGGCGCCGGTGCCGTAGTAGTCACCACCCTGCCAGTCCGGGTCGCGCACGATGGAAGAAATCTGGGCGGTTTGAATACCGATCTGCCAGGCAGATGCGCGGGCGGACATTGCGATGACACACGAGTAGTTTGCCCAGTCCGGATACATGAGCGTCCACTCGAGGGCGCGCGCACCGCCCATGGAGCCACCGATGACGGCGTGCATGCTGTTGATGCCCAACGCTTCCAAGAAGATTGCTTCGGCGCGTACCTGGTCGCGGATGGAAATGGCGGGGAAGCGAGAGCCCCACGCGCCGCCATCGGGGTGCGGGCTCGAAGGGCCCGTGGAGCCAGAGCAGCCGCCGAGGACGTTGGTGCACAGGACGCAGAAGCGGTCGGTGTCCAGCGGCGCACCAGGCCCGATGAGATCGCCCCACCAGTCGGCCACGTTCGAGTCACCCGTCAAAGCGTGCTCGACGACGATGAGGTTGTTGCGGCCGTGGGGGTCGCCACTGAACGCACCCCAACGCTGGTAGGCGATCTCCACATCGTGGATGAGCGCGCCGGCTTCCGTGGTGAGGTCGCCGATGCGTTGGGTGGCTAGTTCACCTTCGGGTGGGAGGGTGATCATGAGATAGCAGCAAAGCCACGCTCGAGGTCAGCGATGATGTCGGCGACATCCTCGATACCCACGGACAGGCGGATCGTGCCCTGAGTGATGCCGGCGCGCTTCAGACCTTCCTCGTTCGACTGGGAGTGCGTTGTGGACGCCGGGTGGACGACGAGGGAGCGGACGTCGCCGATGTTGGCGAGGTTGGAGTGGAGATTGAGGGCGTCGATAAAAGCCCATGCCTGTTCACGTGCAACCGTGGGATCGGAGGCGGCGAGGTCGAAGGAAAGGACCGAGCCGGTGTACTTCAGGCCGAGCTTCTCCTTCGTGCCGTAGTGCGGGGAGGACGGCAGACCAGCGAAGTTGACGTGCGCGACCTCGTCCTTGGCTGCGAGGTACTCGGCCACCTTCAGCGCATTCTCATTGTGCTTATCGACGCGCAACCCCAACGTATCAATCCCCTGCAGCGTCACCCACGCGTTGAACGGGGAGATCGCGGCACCGGTGTCACGCAGGATGCCGGCGCGGGCCTTCACGGCGAAGGCTGCGGGGCCAAGGTCGGCGTAGACGAGACCGTGGTAGGCCGGATCCGGGTTAACGAAGTAGGGGAAGACGGGTTCGCCGTCGCGGGTGGCGGTCCAGTCGAAGGAGCCGCCGTCGATAAGCGCGCCGCCGAGAGCTGCGCCATTGCCGCTGTAGAACTTCGTGGTGGACACGATGACGATGTCCGCGCCGAGCTCCAACGGCCTGACCAGCGCGGCGGTGGCCATGGTGTTATCCACGATGAGCGGCACCTTGTTGCGGTGGGCGACCTTCGCGACGGCCGGGATGTCCAGGATGTCCGCGATCGGGTTGCCGAAGGTTTCGCCGTAGAACGCCTTCGTGTTCGGCTTCACGGCTGCCTGCCAGCTCTCCGGATCATCCGGGTTGTCCACGAAGCCAACCTCAATGCCCAGGCGGGGGAGCGTGACCTCAAAGAGCGTCTCCGTGCCGCCGTAGAGGCGCGGGGAGGTGACAATGTGGTCGCCGGCGCTCGCCAGGTTCGTAATAGCCGCGACCTCAGCCGCCATGCCGGAGGCGAAAGCGACGGCTGCCACGCCGCCCTCCAGCGACGCGAGACGGTTCTCCAGCGCCTCCTGCGTCGGGTTCGTAATACGGGTGTAAATCGGGCCCGGATTAGTCAGGGCGAAACGGTCATGAGCGTTCTGGGTGTCCTCGAAGACGTAGGACGTGGTCATGTAGATCGGCTGGTTACGGGCGCCGGTATCGGAGTCGACGTTCTGGCCCGCGTGGATGGCGCGGGTGTCAAAGGACCAATCATTAGCGGCAGTGTTGTTGTACTGAGACATGCCCATAAAAGTAGGAGTCGCCCGCGGGGGCGCGCAAGCGGTAATGGGGTGCTCGGTCCGTTCAAATGTGAAATAAGCGGACCAAGCTGTCTATTTAGATGCTGGGCCAGTGTCGAATGGGTGAATTTAAATTGCGCGGTGAGGGTAGAAACCGGTCAGCATACGGCATTAATGGAGGCTATTATCGGAGAAAATCTGTTCACCACGAAGGAGGGCCGATGTCCGCCTCGATTCAATTGATCTCACACGAAGGGGCCCACTTCCAAGCGCCTTTCGGCGATGGCACTGTCCGTTTTGGCGATAGTGCCGAGCAGGTGCGTTCGGTACTCGGGCAGCCTGAGGGCGGTTCGACTGACACCACGCTTTACTTCAACGCCGCGCGCATTCAGGTGCATCTTGGCCGGGGCGGGGTGGAGTTCATGGAATGTGCCACCAACCCGAAGAAGGACGGCGTTGACGTTGAGTGGGAAGGGCATACCTTGTCGCGCATGAACGCTATCGAATGCGCGGAGGTGCTCATGGCATCCAATGATGGTGCACGGATCAATGAAGAGGAGGCTCCGTCGAGCTATGTCTTTGAGAAGTTAGGTCTCACTGTGTGGCAACCGTATGCCCTTCAGGACGCAATGCGAGACATGAGGGAAGCGGAGGCCGCTGGGACTGAGGATGAGTTGGAGTACTTCCAGGAAGAAGTCGACATGGCTAAGTTCTTTGATTCGGTGGGGATCGGATCGCAGGAGTACATGAAGGGTTATTTTTCCTAGTCCGGGGGAAGCAGCAAAAGGGTGTGCCCGCCCGGCCAAACTGCCGAGCGGGCACACCCTAATCGCTTAACTCACGTAAACGGAGCTAGTTGTCCTCAGTCCGGTCGATGATCCGGTTGAAGGTCTCCGACGGACGCATGACCTTGGTGGTCTTCTCGTCGTCCGGCCAGTAGTAGCCGCCGAGATCAGCAGGGGAGCCTTGGACGGCGAGGAGTTCCTCGTTGATCTTGGCCTCGTTGTCGGCGAGGTCCTTAGCAATCGCGGTAAAGCCTGCTGCGAGCTCTGCATCCTCGTCCTGCTTAGCCAGCTCATCGGCCCAGTAGGCGGCGATGTAGTAGTGGGAGCCACGGTCATCGATCTCGCCGGCCTTGCGGGACGGGGAGCGACCCTCATCCAGGTAGCGCTCGATGGCGCGGTCCAGGGTACGGCCCAGCACACCAGCGCGTGCATTCTCGTGCTTGTCTTCCTCGTGGAAGAAGGACTCGGTCAGCGCGAGGTACTCGCCCAGGGAATCCCAGCGCAGGTGGTTTTCTTCCTGGACCTGCTGGACGTGCTTCGGTGCGGAACCGCCAGCACCCGTCTCAAACAGACCACCACCAGCCATGAGCGGGACGACGGACAGCATCTTCGCGGAGGTGCCCAGCTCAAGGATGGGGAAGAGGTCGGTGTTGTAGTCACGCAGCACGTTACCGGTGACGGAGATGGTGTCCTCGCCACGGCGAATGCGGTCGACGGTGATCTTGGTGGCCTCTTCCGGCGACGCAAACGAAATGTCGGTGCCGTCAATGTCCAGGTTGGCCAGCTGTGCTTCGGCCAACTTCTGGATGTTGGCGTCGTGCCCACGCTGTGGATCGAGCCAGAACACAGCCTTCATACCCGACTTGTGTGCACGGTCAACAGCGAGCTTGACCCAGTCCTCGATGGCGTCGCCGCGGGTGTGGCAGGAGCGCCAGATGTCGCCGGCTTCAACCTCGTGGGACAGCAGGACGTCGCCGGTGGAGGAGATGACTTGCATCGTGCCGTCGAAAGGCATCTTGAAGGTCTTGTTGTGGGAGCCGTACTCCTCAGCTTTGCGGGCCATGAGGCCAACGTTGGGGGAGGTGCCCATGGTGGTGGGGTCGTAGGCGCCGTTCTCGCGGCAGTCGTCGATGACCACCTGGTACACGCCGGCGTAGGAGGAATCTGGGATGACAGCCAGGGTGTCCTGCGGCTTGTCATCGGCGTTCCACATCTGGCCGGAGTTACGGATCATGGCGGGCATGGAAGCATCCACGATGACGTCAGACGGCACGTGGAGGTTGGTGATGCCCTTGTGGGAGTTCACCTGCGCCAGGTCCGGGCCATCAGCCATGGCCTTGTCAAAGGCAGCGCGGATCTCTTCGCCGTTGTCCAACTCGGACAGGCCGGAGTAGATCGCGCCCAGGCCGGACTCGCCGTCGAGGCCAGCAGCCATGAGCTGTGCACCGTACTGGTCGTACACGTCCTTGAAGAAGGCGCGGACAACGTGGCCGAACATGATCGGGTCGGAGACCTTCATCATGGTGGCCTTGAGGTGGATGGAGTAGAGGATGCCCTCGTCCTTAGCGCGCTTGACGGTGTCCAGCAGGAAGGCATCGAGTGCACGCGCAGACATGAAGGTTGCGTCCACAACGTCGCCCTTATCCACCTTCATGTCATCGCGGAAGACCTTCTCCTGGCCATCAGTGCCGGTGAGCTTCAGGGTCAACGTGTCATCGTGGTCGAGGATGACGGACTTCTCGTTGTGGCGGAAGTCATTGGCATCCATCGTGGCCACGTTCGTTTTGGAATCCTTGGACCATGCGCCCATGGAGTGCGGGTTCTTGCGGGCGAAGTTCTTCACGGAGCGAGGTGCGCGGCGGTCAGAGTTGCCCTGGCGCAGGACCGGGTTGACGGCGGAGCCCTTCACCGCGTCGTAGCGGTTGAGGATGTCACGCTCCTCATCCGTCTGCGGGTTCACCGGGTAGTCCGGAATGGCAAAACCAGCGTCCTGCAGCTCCTTGATGGCGTTCTTCAGCTGCACCAGGGAAGCGGAGATGTTCGGCAGCTTCACGATGTTGGCTTCCGGCGTCTTAGACAGATCACCCAACAGTGCCAAGTAGTCCGGGACACGCTGGTCTTCCTCCAGGTAGTCCGGGAACTGCGCGAGGATGCGGCCGGCTAGGGAAATGTCGTACGTGTCTACGTCTACGCCTGCGTTTGACGCGAAAGCCTCCACGATGGGCTTCAGTGAGTACGTTGCCAGCAGTGGTGCCTCGTCCGTCTTTGTCCAAATGATCTTGGCCATGGGTCACCTCTACAAAATTCTGGGTTATCTTCTTTTTGTTTTCGACCCACAAGCGTACCTCTTTGCCTGTCAGCGTGCCCACCGTGCCCTCGGGGCTGGGCAATCGCCCGCGCCAATGTGGCACAGGTAGGGTGATCGGGCATGAGCCTCACCATCGCATCAGTCAACGTTAACGGGATCCGCGCGGCCACGAAGGTGCGCAATGAGAACAACTTGGGCATGTTGGAGTGGTTGAAGCACACTCCGGCGGATGTTGTGCTTATGCAGGAAGTTCGCGCCACGGAGGAGCAGACTCAGGCCGCGCTCGCACCGGCACTCGAAGCCGGATGGCACCTCTATGTCGCGCCAGCCGCCGCAAAGGGTCGCGCCGGGGTGGGCATTCTCTCGCGCACACCGCTTATCGACGTCGCCGTGGGCATCCCCCACTTCGAAGATTCCGGCCGCTTCATTTCTGGCCGTTTGGACTGTGGGACGACGGTGGCGTCGCTGTATTTGCCGTCGGGAAGCACTGGCACTGAGAAGCAGGATGAGAAGTGGCGTTTCCTCGATGTGTTTGAGCCGCTGCTGGCGCAGTGGGCGGAAACGAACAAGGACATGGTGATTGGCGGCGACTGGAATATCTGCCACCGCCGCGAGGATCTGAAAAACTGGAAGACCAACACGAAGTCCTCCGGCTTCCTGCCTGGTGAGCGCGCATTCATGGACGCTGTTTTCGGTGCCTTCCCGGATGATGAGGCGCAGGACACCGACGCGAAGGACGAGGCTGGTTTCTTCGGCGCCGTCGAGTACGAAAGTGACAACCGTCGCGCCGCCAACACTGACCCGCAGTGGTTTGACGTTGCCCGCCGCCTTCACCCCGAGGATGCGCCGTACACCTGGTGGACCTACCGTGGCCAGGCCTTCAACAACAACGCCGGCTGGCGCATCGACTACCAGGCCGCCACCGCCAACATGCTCGAGCGCGCCCAGCGCACCTGGGTGGAAAAAGCAGCGACGGTGGAGGAGCGTTGGTCCGACCACTCGCCGCTGCTGGTTGAGTACCGCTAGGATTCTCAAGCGCGACCTGGTGAAAGTACCGGGAGGCCTGCTTCTTCCGCGGCATCCGCCATCCGGTGGTCGTATGTCACCATCGTTGTGCACCCACCAAGAAGGGCAGCGGCGATGTGGATAGCGTCAAGGGAGCGAAGGTGTGTGCCTGGCAGCATTCCAGCGACTCGGAAAATGCTCCTGTCGATTTCGAAGATGGACATTGACTCAATGACATCCTCGATGATGTGCGGCCGTATCTCTGGAAGAAAACGACAAGCGCGGCGCAGCTCAGTTTCGAGGAGAGTGCTTGAGAAAAGTGCCGGTGACTCCGCCAAGATCGCTTCATCGAGGGCATCGGATTCTTTCTCCTGCGCGATAAGCTTCATCACCGCAGAAGTATCGAGGTACCACAGCTTCACGCTGTCACAACCTTTCCTCGCGGACAGTATCCAGAATCTCCTTTGTACTGATGGGGAGTTGGATTCGATTCTCGGCGCCGAGTCTTAGTGGCCGTGAGGCAGGCGTGTAGGCCAACCGTGGAGAGTGGACATTCTTAAGGCCGGTCAACCGAGCGACGGGGCGGCCGCGGTTGGTGATGATGAATTCCGCGCCTTTTTCCACTTCGCGCAAAATCTTACTGCTTTCATTGCGGAGCTCACGCTGGGGAATACGGCGCGGTTCGTGAGGGGAGGACGGTACTGGCGCGGCGGACATGCTACAAGCGTAGCAACCTGCGAGCGGGGTGGAAAAGCAGCGACGGTGGAGGAGCGTTGGTCCGACCACTCGCCGCTGCTGGTTGAGTACCGCTAGTTACTCGCTGCTATTCGGCACGCAGGACAACCTTGTAGCCGGAGCCACCCTTGGAGTCTTTGCCGTAGGCGATCCCAAGGCCTGCGCGTGTGGTGTTGCTCAGCATGTTGGTGTTGTGGCCTGCTGATTTCTTCCAGTTGTTCACAGCATTATTCGGGGTGCTGGAAGAGTAGTGAATGTTTTCAATGCCACGCTTGATGTCATCATGCTCAAATTTGCCCGACTTGGCGAGGTGTTCGCTCCATTCTTGGGCACTTTGGGTCAGTGTTTCGTCGCGGGTCCAAGGGGCCAGCCCGTTTTTCGCGCGGTGATCGTTGATCTGGTCGAAGAGCTTCTCCTTGGTCTCCTCGATGTTGTTCGGCGTGCTTGTAAATGATGTGGGGGGCTGACTTACATCGCCTTTGGTCAGTCCGCCTGCCAAGGCGAGGATGAGACTGATCAGGATGGAAAAGAATCCGAAGAACTTTTGCGTGTCCAAATCGGGCAGCTGCATGAGGTGGTGGGCCTTTCCGTATCTATCCGACCCCAGGATGAGGGAACGGTATTTGCCTTAAGTGGATATAGGATAAACATGAAAATAGATTAAGTCAGGTCAGTACGCCTATTTGGTTAGAAAATGGGGACCGAACGGGGGGGCCGGACACGAGTGGACCGTTTCTTGAACACTGTTCAAGTGGCCGTCTAGACTGCTTTCTATGGCCAAAATAAACTCATCCCAGTCGAGGAACAGCGATATCCTCACCATCGCGCACGAGAAATGTCTCAAGCGTGGTGAGGGCCTGAATCAAGAAGAAATTCTAGAGATCTTGAAGATTGAGGATGACCGCCTCCAGGAGTTGCTCGATCTCGCCCACCAGGTGCGCATCAAGCATTGCGGTGTGGATGTTTCCCTGGAGGGGATCGTTTCGCTGAAGACGGGCGGTTGCCCTGAGGATTGCAGTTTTTGCTCACAGTCCGGCCTCTTTGAATCCCCAGTGCGTGCCGTCACGCTGAATATTGGGGAGCTGGTGGAAGCCGCCAAGCAGTCAGAGAAGATGGGCGCAAGCGAGTTTTGCATCGTTGCTGCGGTCAAGGGGCCGACGGATGCGCTGCTCGACCAGGTGGCTGAAGCAATCACGGCTATCAGGGAGGAAGTGGATATTTCCATTTCGGCTTCCCTCGGCATTCTCACCCGTGAACAGGCACACCGGCTCGCCCAGATGGGGGTCATGCGCTACAACCACAATTTTGAAACTGCCAAATCCTTCTTCCCCAATGTGGTTACTACTCACACATGGCAGGAACGCAAGGACACCCTTGAACACGTGCTCGCGGAGGGGATGGAGACATGCTGCGGCGGAATCATCGGGCTGGGTGAGACCTTGCAGCAGCGTGCGGAGTTTGCTGCGCAGTTAGCCGAGGTCCAGCCACATGAGGTGCCAATGAACTTCTTGGACCCGCGGCCAGGAACCCCGTTCGCAGACCGTCCGCTTGTCCCGCAAGGTGAGGCGCTACGCGCGGTGGCAGCTTTCCGTTTGGCCATGCCATCAACGCAAATCCGTTTCGCGGGAGGTACCGAGCTCGCGCTGGGGGATGACGGAACCGAGCAAGGCCTTCTTGGTGGGGCAAACGCCATTATCGGTGGTAACTACTTGACCACCCTTGGGCGTCCCATGGAGCAGGACCGCGATGCGGTGGATCGGGTCATGGATTCACACCTGAATCTGTCCATTACTCCGGTGGGGCAGAAACAGAACTCTGGGCACGGTCCGCTCTATGACACCTTGAAGTCCCTATAGGGGAAGCTGCTGCCATGAAGAATCTGGAGATGGGAGAACTAGCCATGGCGGTCTTGTCGGGCGAGATTGCATGGCCACTAGACCCAGCGCGGCCCTATGATGCCCCGCGCATCTGTCCGGTGTGTGGGCGCCGCATGGTGGTGAAGATCAGTCCGATGGCATGGGAGGCGACTTGTTCGCGGCACGGAGCGTTGCGCTCCGAGTGGTTGGAGCGCTAACCGCCGTCCGGGTGTGAGGAGTTAGTCCTCGGCCACGATATCCAGGAGTGCTGCCCCCTTGTTCACGTTTTCACCGGGCTTGACCGCTAGATTTTTCACGGTGCCGCTCCTGTGCGCCTTGACGGGGTTTTCCATCTTCATGGCCTCCAGAATCAGCAGGGCGTCACCTGCTTCAACGTGTGCACCTTCGGTGACACTCACTTTCACCACCGTGCCCTGCATCGGTGCTGTGAGGGTGTCTGCACTGGCTGTACCCTTTGAACCTTTTGCGGAACTGGAGCCAGAGCGAGAACGACGTTTGCGGCGCCGCTGCGCCACAGCCCCGAGGAGCAGGGGTTCCGGAAGTGTGATTTCAATGGAGCGTCCGTTGACACCAACGGATACGGTACGGCGCTTACGGTCCTCGGTTTGCTCATCCGTCTCGTCGCCCTCAAACGGGGCGACGTCCGGGTCCCATTCCTCTTCAATCCAGCGGGTGTACACGGTGAAGTGGTTGTTGGGGGCGGTGAAGGCGGCGTCGTCAAGCATGCGCTGATGAAACGGGATGACCGTGGGCACACCTTCGATCTTGAATTCCGCTAACGCGCGTTTTGCGCGCGCGATGGCGTGCTCGCGGGTTTCACCGCGCACGATGAGTTTGGCCAACATGGAGTCGAACTGACCACCCAGGACCGAGCCTGCGCGGATACCGGAATCCACGCGCACGCCGGGCCCACCAGGCTCCTCGTAGCGCGTCACAGTGCCGGGAGCTGGCATGAAGTTGCTGCCGGCGTCCTCGGCGTTGATGCGAAACTCCAGGGCGTGACCGGTTGGCTCCAGATCATGCTCAAAGCGCAATGGGCGGCCAGCAGCAATGTGGAACTGTTCGATGACCAGATCAATGCCTGTTGTTTCCTCGGTCACTGGGTGCTCCACTTGGAGGCGAGTGTTGACCTCCAAGAATGAGATCAGGCCATCCGCGCCGACCAAGTATTCCACCGTGCCAACCCCGACGTACCCGGCCTTTTTGGCAATCGCCTTGGCAGATTCATGGATGCGGTCGCGCTGCTCTTGGGTCAAAAACGGTGCGGGTGCTTCCTCAATGAGTTTTTGGAAGCGGCGCTGCAAAGAACAATCGCGAGTGCCGCCCACAATCACGTTTCCGTGTGCATCCGCAATCACCTGCGCCTCCACATGGCGGGCGCGGTCAAGGTAGCGCTCCACAAAACACTCGCCGCGACCAAACGCCGCCTCAGCCTCACGTGTTGCGGATTCGTAGAGCTCACGGACCTCACCGCGGGTCCGGGCCACCTTCATACCACGGCCACCGCCACCAAAGGCGGCCTTGATAGCCACCGGCAAACCGTGTTCATCCGCAAAGGCAACCACCTCATCGGCGCCAGAAACTGGCTCCTTGGTGCCCGGGGCCAGCGGTGCGTTCACGGCTTCCGCCAGCGCACGGGCCGTGACCTTATCGCCGAGTGCCTCAATGGCCTCCGGAGGCGGGCCAATCCAGGTGAGCCCCTCCTCGATCACGCGCCGGGCAAACTCAGCATTTTCACTCAAGAAGCCGTAGCCAGGGTGGACCGCGTCCGCGCCTGAATCCTTGCAGGCTTGGAGCACCTTATCTATATCCAGGTAGCTCTGCGCAGACGTGGTTCCGCCGATAGCCACGGCCTCATCGGCCATGGACGTAAAAGGTTCACCTTTATCTGGGTCCGCATAAATGGCCACGCTGGAAAGCCCAACGTCACGTGCTGCGCGGATGATGCGGACTGCGATCTCACCGCGGTTAGCAATCAGCACTTTGTGAAAGGGAAAGTCATGCATGAATGTGCTCCTTGCTTAGTAGTACGTGACGTTGCCGAAGGTGGGGGAGGAGTCAAACGGTGACGCCGAGCCTTCCTCAACGTCACCCACGTGTGCAGCGACGTGCCATGCCTGTGCCTCGGCGATCACGGCGCTCAGGGCTGCAATCTCATCGTGGGACAACGAGGCGTCATCGGTGTGAAAAAGCGGTGTCATGATGTCTCTCCTTAAACAGTGGGGTAGCTGCCGTCTTCGTTGAGGCGTGCATCAGGGTTGAGCAGCAGGGCGATTTCATCAGCGTGTTCGTTGGCCCCTGCGAAGCGGCGGTTTTCCACCGGCTCGAACAGTGTGGCGCGTCCGAGCATCCCGGCTTCAAGTCGGCCAGCACCATCTACGAGACGTTTCGTGGCTTGGGCGCGCCACGCATCCGCGTCTTTGCCAGCGCGCACCAGCGCAGCCTCGAACACACCTGGGTGGCCCAGTACGACCAGTGCGCCGACGTGGCCAAAGCCAAGCGATGTGAGTGCCACCGCCTTCACGTTGCCTGCGCCCAGATCAAGCGGGGAACGCAACCACACCAAGTTCTTTGCCTTCGGTGCGATGAGCGGATCAACGCAGTCCAGCGACGCATTGGGTGGCAGCTGGCCGGAGGCCAACACATCAATCAAGCCACCGATCTGGAACAGGGCGGCACCTGCCTTTGCGTGTCCGGTCAACGTCTTCTGGGAGATGACGTACATCGGCGCGTTCTCATCGCGGCCGATCGCCGGCCACAGCAGTGAGTGCAGCTCCGACTCATTTGGGTCGTTCGCGTTCGTGGAGGTGTCGTGTTTGGACAGCACGGAGACGTCGTTGGGCGAAAGCCCAAGCTGCGCCAGATTGCGGGCCAAGCGTGAGGACGTACCACCACACGCCGCGGCCAGCACACCGATACCAGGTGCGGGGATGGAGGTGTGCGCGCCATCGCCGAAGCTGGAGGCATATGCCACCACAGCGTGAACCGGCAAGCCCAGCTCAGCCGCGAGTGAACCGCGTGCCAGCAGCAAGGTGCCGCCGCCTTCCGCCTCCAGGAATCCGCCGCGGCGCCGGTCGTTGGCGCGGGAGATGAAGCGATCATCAATGCCTTGGGCTGTCATCTTGGCTGTTTCTGCCGTGGCGTTCATGTCACCGAAGCCCTGGAGGGACTCCACCTGCACATCATCAATACCACCGGCGATGACAAAGTCCGCCTTGCCCAGCGCGATCTTGTCCACGGCCTCTTCCACACTCACCGCTGCCGTCGCACATGCGCCAACCGGGTGAATCATGGAACCATAGCCACCCACCAAAGACTGCATGGTGTGCGCCGCCACCACGTTCGGCAGAGCTTCTTGCAGGATGTCGCTTTGGCGCTCCTCCCCGATGAAGCGGGAGACGAAGACCTTGTGCAGCGATTCCATGCCACCGATACCGGTGCCTTGGGTGGTGGCCACCAAGGAGGGGTGCACTGCCTGCATGAGCTCGCCTGGTGTGAACCCCGCAGTGATAAAGGCATCGACAGCGGTGACAAGATTCCATGCGGCGATCCGGTCCATGCCGTCCACCATTTGGGCCGGAATGCCCCACTTGGTCGGATCAAAATCATCCGGGATCTGGCCGGCCACCGTGCGCGTGAGCGTTGCCTTCTTCGGCACAAACGCACGCGCACCAGCCAGACGTGTCACGGTCCACTCTCCATCGGCCTGACGGACCACGGTCTTGTCCGGGTCTGCAGTCTCGTGGGCGCGTGCTTCCTCCTCCGAGGTCACGGTGAACGTGATGTCGCGGTCCAGGTAGACCTGTTCCACATCCACGGAGCCTTGGTCCGTGAGGAAGTACTTATCCGTCAGCGTGCGCACACCGCAGCGCGCCACGACCTCAGCTCGGAAGCGATCGAAGATGTCTTCCTCTGCCACTTCCGTACCGTCCGCGTCGTACCAGCCCGGGTTCGGGTCTTCAGACCACGTGATTAAGCCCATCATCCAGGCCAGTTCCAGCACGCCAGCAGCAGTCAGTTCCACATCGCCGGAGCGCTCAATACCGTATTCAGCCTCCTTGCGGGTACGCCCGGAACCCCAGCTGGACACCTCGCCCACACCCACAACGACCACCATGTCATCGAGGGAGCACTGCACATCCGCTACCTGCGTTGGCGCGGGTTGCTGCGGGTTTGTCACATTCGGCAAAGCTCGTACGGTCGCACTCTCTTCGCTTATCGACGCCCCATGGGCCTCCCCATCACGCCCCGACCGTGCCAGTTCCGCGATGGACACACCAGCATCAGCGAGTCCGCCGGTGAGATCAAGATCAAGCGGGGTCTGTTTTGCCTGCTCACGGGATTCGAGGGTGGCCAGACTCATGAGCTGCGAGGAGATTTCCTCCGGGCTCCACACGTGAATACCGGCTGCTTCCGCAGTTGGGATAAGCCCGTCGTTTCCGCCCATGAGGTGCGTGCCTGCGACCCAGCCGATGCGTGCTTGCGCCAAGGTCACGCCGTCTGGCCAACCGGCCTCAGCGGACCACTTGTTCACAATCGCATCGAATGCAGCCTTGACCTCACCGTAAGCACCGTCCCCGCCGAAAGTGCCACGGTTTGGTGAGCCTGGCAGCACAACATGCGTGCGCATTGCGGGGTAGTGGTCACCGCGCTGCGCCAAGTCCGATAGACCAGCGATGGTGCGCTCCACCGACCACAGCAACAAACGTGCTTGCGTTTCGGCGTTACCGCCGACATCGGCCAAGGAGCCGGATACTGCCGGTGCGGCAAACGGGAACGCCAGCGTCGGCGTCATGGCAGGTTTGATGATCTTCACATCCTTGCCCACCGTCTCCTTTTGCTCCGCACCAATCCAGGCAATCAACGCATCAATATCGCGGTAGGAGGACAGATTTGCTGGCACCAGCCACAGGCTGGCACCCACGGAGGCATGCTCAGCATAAAGTGTGCGCGCAAACTCCTTGCGGGACTGGCTGACGTTGGACGCAGTCATGATCACCGTTGCACCACCAGCGAGCAGCTTCTCCACGAGTGCCGTAGCGATAGATCCCGGTGCCGCACCCGTCACCAGTGCAATATCGCGCGCGTACGGTTCGTCTGCTTGCGATTGGGCAGCGGCTGCGATGTCACGCAGCAGATCTGCGCGTTGTGCGCCGGTGTTTTCCGCATACCACTGCGCTTGCTGCGCAATCGTGTCACCTGTGCCTGCAAAACGTGCCGGTTCAAGGTCAGACTGGCCCAGGGCGACGCGCACGAGATCTTCCCGAGCTTGTGCCCAACGGTCATCAAACAACACGGCCTTGCGCTCGTCGAAGACCGGGGTGACCTGCTTGACCCAGCCGGAACCAAGTTCCGCCTCGATGGTTTCCACGATGGTGGTGTCAGGAGCGAGGACTTCAGCCGTCTCTTCTTCCACACCCAGCTTGTTCAACAGTGTGCGGGCTGTAGCCACGAGAGTGTCGGTGACCTCCTCCTTGTAAGCATCCAGCGCAGCGGAATCCACCACGCCACCTCCCGAAGTGTTCGCCTGGGATGCTTGGGACACTGCAACACCGTGGCGCGCAGCAACATTCTGCACGGCTTGGTCAATCATCGCGCTGACCTCTGCCTTGGTTGTTGCCGTTGGCAGGGTGGCAAGGGAACCACCGCGGACAGAATCCTCCGCACGGCTGCCTAACAAGATCTCAGCCTCCACGTGCGGTGTCCACGAGGCCGGGAGCCCCCACGCGGAGCCCAGGTGATCCCCAACAAAAGCCGGTTTCAGTCCTACACCGCCAAGCAACTGGCGCAGGCGTGTGCCCACGGCTTCAGACAGCACCGTGCCAAAGGGGCTATATCCCGGTGCTGCGGTATTCACACGCTGGTACAGGGTTGCCACATCAGCTTCGGCCGCACCATCAATAGCCGGTACACCAAGCTCCGCGGACATATCCATCAGCAGCTGGTTACGGCGCGACGACACACCACCGGTCAACTCTTCGATCGTGTCAGAATCATTGATCTGCTCCGGGCGGATCTTGTTCTGCAGGGCGAAGAGCACCTCGATGGCGTCTGCAGCGTGGAACGCCAGCTCCTCGGCAGGTCCCGCAGGGGCCGCCGTTGCCGCCGTTGCCGCCGTTGCCACTGGTGCCGCTGGTGCGGCTTCTGGTGCAGAAGGAGCTGGTGCGGGCGCCGCGGCAGGTTCGGTGTTGGTTTCCGGTGCTGCGTCTTCAGCGGGTGCAACCTCTTCCGGTTCGGGTGCGGCCACCACATTTTCCAGCATGACCACGTCTTGGTTGGATTCCACGTTGAACACGGGGACATGGATGCCCACAACGTCCATTTCACGCTTAGCCAGGTTGGTCAGGGTCGGGGAGGACGCAAGACCGACCTCAATGATTTGCTCCACCCGTGGCAGGAGGAAGTCCTGGGTTTCAATCCAGCGCACCGGGGAAGCGAACTGCCACGCCAGAAGCTCAATCAACAGCGTGCGCGCCAAGGTGTTGCGGTCAGTGTTTTCCGGAGTCATGCCACGCAGACGCTCGGACGGAACCTCTTCCACCACGGAGTCAATGAACTCTTGAGTCAGTTCGAAGGGGCGGGCAACCAGGTTGGGGATGTAGCGGTGGACCAACGTGTCAACGTCGATAAGCTCGGGCAACAGCTCATCCAACTTCTCTGCGAAGTCGGCGACACCGCCGCGCAACACGCGGGAGTGGAATGGGACATCCACACCCGGCACCGTCACGTACGCGCGTGGATTGATGGCATTTGCCTTCTCATCCAGCGCAGCAAGACCACGCTTCGTACCGGCGATGGAGTATTGCTGTCCCTTGATGTTGTAGTTCACAATCTCCAGGAACTCACCAGTGTCTTCGGCCACCTGTGCGACGTAGGCTTCAACTTCTTCCGGGCCAACACCAATCATGTTCGGGCGCAACGCGCCCATGCCGTAATCCGAGTTGCCCTCCGCATCGCGCGGCACCAAGGAACCCATGGCAGAACCGCGCGAGTACACAATGTCAATCACGGCTTCGAGCTCAAAGATGTTGCCCAAGGATGCGAGCGCGGTGTATTCGCCAAGCGAGTGGCCCGCATAGTAGGCATCTGAGGCAAGAGCGTTGCCTTCACGCAAACGCTCCGTCTGCGCGTACGCCACAACAGCGAGTGCAACCTGAGTGAACTGCGTCAAATGCAGCACACCTTCGGGGTGCTTGAATTCGTGCCCGCGCACGTCAAGGCGCGCCGGGTTCTCATCCACAATGCGCTGGATAGAGAAACCGTGCTTGGTGCGCGTGTGGCGGTCTGCCCGGCGCCACACATCACGGGCGGCGGGGGAGGCATCCCGGTCGCCCTTACCCATTCCTTCAGTTTGAATACCTTGGCCAGGGTAGACGTATGCCGTCTTCGGCTGCGCCAATAGTGCCTGGCCACGTGAAACAACATCACCATGAATACGGCACGTCACCTCGAGTGCTTGGTGGATGCCCTTGCGGCCCACGCGCTCAGCGGTGATTTCTACCTCATCGTTCAGCTGCACCATTCCAAACATGGAGTAGGACCAGCCGACCACCTTGCCGTGGCGGCCGGCGAGGTGTTGGGCGGTGGCGGACAGCCACATGCCGTGCACGAGTGGCGCCTGCAGGTTCACCAACGCGGAGGCGTTGTAGGAGGTGTGGATCGGGTTATAGTCACCAGACACCAGCGCAAACGGTGTCATGTCTGCTGGGGCGTGCACCACTGCACGGTCCACGAAGGAACGCGGTGTTGCTTCCACCAACTGCGAGGACTTTCCGCCACCATATTCGGGTGCTGCGACCGGTGTAGCCGTGCCCGTAGCCCTGCCACGAATAGCAAAGCGTTGCATCTGGGTGGCCACCGTTTCACCGTTAGACGTGAGCTCAAGCTCAACGGTGACAATGCGACCGGAAGCGGACTCTGCAATGGACGTGCATTTGGACTCCACCTCGATGGTGCGCCCATCAGCGAGTTCATCCAACGGTACGCGCAGGTCAATGACATGATCCAAGTGGACTGCGTTGAGCAGCCCCTCGATCACCGGGTAACCATCCGCGAGTTGGCCAGAACCTAGCGCGGTGTAAATCGCTGGCCAGCATGGACCGACAAGGACATCGGGGGTGCCAAGGACTTGTCCGGTGTTTCCACCTTCTCCTGCGCTGCCGCTT
The DNA here is from genome assembly GCF_030232265.1 of Corynebacterium sp. MSK041. Classification (GTDB taxonomy): domain Bacteria; phylum Actinomycetota; class Actinomycetes; order Mycobacteriales; family Mycobacteriaceae; genus Corynebacterium. The sequence goes on along the minus strand of NZ_JASPJK010000014.1, from coordinate 5,677 downwards.
GCCGGCAACGCAGCGCCGGTGACCGCAGAGTGCGCTGCAAGCAGCGATGGCGGCAGGGTGAAGAAGGAACGAGCCACGCCAAAGGGGGCGTCCTCGGTTGGTGCCTCAAGCTCTGGCATGGCAATGATTGCGTCGCCCGCCTCTGATACGGAGCCCACGCCGGCGAGGCCCTCAAGCAGATCAAATACGCTCTTCGGAAGACGTTCGCGCGATACAACGGGGGAAGCACCGGTTCCCGCACCCGCCGGAATATCCACCGGGATGGTCACCTCACGCACGTAGAATGGGCGCTGATCTTCCGGCAGGTGGTCCCACGCAGAGTCAGCGTGAATCCGAATCGTCCACTCGCGCTCACCCTCAGCGTTCACCTCGGATGTGAGCGTGAAAGCATCCTCATCCAGCGCATACGCCGGGTTGGCCATCAGATGGCCATGCCACACCAAAGTTGGGCAGGAGCGCAGGTACGCTGCCTCATCTTCAGCGTCATGGAGGCGGGAGAAGCGGGGGAGAGGGGTGACGCCGCCGTCGATAAGCATCTGCGTTGTGGCATCCTCAAACCTGCCCAGAAGCTCCGCGACCGGCTCATTCTTCTTGGTGATGCCCGCCACAGCCACCGGGCCCGGAATGATGCGCACTTGGTCCGCGGTGTAGCGCTCATCCTGCGCTTGCCACAAGGTGTCCTTGCCAAACCACAGCTTCAAATCCCCATCCAAAGCCGGCACCCACGGCATCGGCTTCGGGTAGGCATAATGCAAGCCAATCCACCACGCCGCGTCACGCGGAGAGACCTTCACCGTGCGGGCCTGCGGGTAATGTGCGAGCAGCTTATCCGCGTCCCCCTGCGGATCCGCCACCGCCCCTTCCGGGAACAATGTGGGGATGTCCCCGTGGTCAGCCTCATTGAGGCGTGCTTCAATGCGTTGGAGCAGCGAGATGAAACGCTTATCCCAGCTGCTATCCACAAACGGTGCAGCCAGTTCAACGAAGCGCTCCACCCACTGCGCATACGTCATATCTTCAACGTCACCGAAGTAGGGCTTCGACGTCTTTGACAGAGCCTCGATGATCTCATCGCGGTGCGCCTCATATTCCTCAATATCCAGCGAGGTGATCAGGCGTGACGCCTTGGCAAACGAGTTGTCCAGGTCATGCAGATCAGCCAGCAGGTGTGACTGGGAAGACGCCACACCGCTAACACCCTGACCGCGGCCAACCCAACCCCCGTTGTGCTCCGGCGGCAAACCTGGAGTATCCACCAGCAACTGCTTGACGGAATCAGTAGCTTTGGCTTCCTTCGTGGCCATCGCCACCGTGCCAACAAAGACACCATCGACCGGCATCGGTGCAAGACCGAACCTCTCCGACCAGGTACCGGTGATCAACTCTGCGGCGCGGGCAGGGGAGTAGACGCCGCCACCGACGGTGAGCACCGCGTTGTCATGCGCACGGATCTCCGCATAGGTGTCAAGCAGCATGTCCTCCAGATCAACCCACGAGTGATGCCCACCCGCATGGCCATCTTCGACCATGAGGATCACCGAATCATCTGGATTGGCTTCTGCGATCTTGAGGGCGTCGCGCACCTGCTGCGTCGTACCCGGCTTAAACGCGATATAGGGGAAACCATCCCGGTGCAGCTGTGCAAGCAGCTCCGTTGCCTCCTCCACCTCGGGGATGCCTGCGGAAATGCAGACACCGTTGAATGGGGCACCCGCAGCGCGCGCCTTGGGCACCATGCGGGTTTGTCCAAACTGCAAGTTCCACAAGAAGCGGTCGAAGAACATGGTGTTGAACTGCGCTGTGCGCCCCGGCTGGAGGAAGCTGACAAGGTTGTCTTTGTGCTTGCCAAACTCCTCCTCGGAGTACATGCCGCCGCCGGCAAGCTCCGCCCAGTAACCAGCGTTGGCGGCAGCCGCCACAATCTCACCATCTGCCGAGGTTGGCGTCATACCGCCCAGAATGATGGGCGAGAGTCCGGTTAGTGCAGAGAATCGTGTCTGCGTGTAGATCTTGCCATCAGGCAGCGTGATCACCCGTGGGGCGTAGCGTGAGTAATCCGCCGCAGCTGGCAGCTTTTCACCCGGACGCGCCAAGGCATCACGCTTTGTGGGGGTGGACGCATCAATGACAGGTACGCCGGCACCACTGACGAGTGCGGAAACGAGTGTTGTGGTGCCCTTATCAAGCGAGAGCACGTGGCTTGCGCCCTCGCGTAGCAGGTCCCGGACAGTGGTGGTGAAATCAAAGGTATCTACGAGGATGGTCTGCGCGAGTTCACGTGGAGTCGTGCCCGCGAACGTGATGCCACACGCTTCCGCCCACTGCGCAGCCTGCTCAACCGCCGCCATATTGCTTGTAACATGGAACGGATAGGCCACATCGAGGTAATCGAACGTCGGCTGAATCTCGGAGCCGCCGAACTCAACCTCGAGGCGGGCATTGTGATCACTCGCCTGAGACTCAATTGCACTCTGTGCCTGCGCCAATGCCTCTGGCGTGCCGGAGAGCACCACGTGACGGCGCTCATTGATCACGCTCAATACTGCGCCTGAATCCTCCGGCACAAACTCATTGATCTGATCAACCGTGAGACCACGCACCGACAGCATACGGCTGCGCGCATCCGTCGCACCGTAATCATTCGTGGCAGCGGCACCCAAAATGAAAGCAAAAGCAAGAGCTTTCACCGCAGCCTCATCATCGCCTGCAGGGTCCATTGCCACTGCGCCCAGCACACCTTGGGAGTGCCCGCTGAAGTGAACGTTGTTCAGATCCAAGCCGAGCTCCGCTAGTTGCTCAGTCGCAGCGATCTGCGCGAGCAGAATAGCCGGCACGCTGACAGCCGGGAAGGCATCAATCGGCGCCACGTGCGGCTCATTGTTCAGCGCATCCCGGATTCGTTGCGCGACTCCTGGCACCACGGATGCCAAGGGGCGGGCAACAGGGCCCGTGATTGATGCGGCACTGTCAAGCAGTTTTTCCATCCGCTCACGAGCATCAGGAGAGGTAACCCCCACATCAAATAAAGCCTGCTGCCATGCGCTGCCTTGACCGGGGAAGATCAGTGCAGGAGTGGTGAGAACCTGAATCGGGGCAATAATCATGGTGTTTTCCTTCAAAGGTCTAGAAATAGTGGCTGGAAACAATATCTGGAAACAAAAATTGGGTATTAGAGCGGGATATTGCCGTGCTTACGCATCGGTCGGGCGACAACCTTGTCCTTGAACAGGCGCAGGTTCGCTGCAATGGCGGTGCGAGTTTCGCGGGGCAAAATCACGGAATCCACCAGGCCACGTTCCGCAGCTTTATATGGGTTGAGTACCGTGTCCTCGTACTCGCGCTCGAAACCTGCGACAAGCTGTGCCAGATCTTCCTCGCTCATCCCAGATTCTTTGGCTGCGGCGATGTCCTTGCGGTTGATAAAACCCACAGCACCCGCAGCGCCCATCACTGCGATCTGTGCGGTCGGCCATGCCAGGTTCACATCTGCGCCCAAACCCTTCGAACCCATCACGCAATACGCGCCCCCGTATGCCTTGCGCATGGTCACAGTGATCTTGGGTACGCTCGCCTCGCCGTATGCGTACAAGAGTTTCGCGCCGCGGCGCAGAATGCCGTCATGCTCTTGGGCAGAACCGGGCAAGAACCCCGGAACATCCACCAGCATGACAATGGGGATATTGAAGCTGTCGCATGTTCTGATGAAACGGGCAGCCTTCTCAGCGGAGTCAATGTCCAAACAGCCCGCCAACACCATGGGCTGGTTGGCTACAAAGCCCACCGCTTGGCCTTCAATACGGCCAAAAGCAGTGACCACGTTTTCGGCGCGCTGCTCCATAATCTCCAAGAACTCGCCGTCATCCGCGACGCACGCGATGACCTCACGCACGTCATACGGTGAGTTCGCGGAATTAGGGATGAGCGAATCGAGCTCGGCGCATGCCTCCTCATCTGCATCTGGCTGGTTGCCAGGCGTCAGGCCGAACGGCTTCGGGGCAGCTGCCCGCTGGCGGTTGTTGGACGGGAGGTATTCCAAGAGCTCGGCTACCCAGTCCAGGGCGTCCTTGTCATTGTCCGCAACGTAGTGGCAGTTGCCTGCCTGCTGCATATGGATCCAGGCGCCACCGAGTTCTTCCTGAGTGATCTCCTCACCTGTAACGGTCTTGATCACATCCGGACCGGTGACAAACATCCTCGAGGATTCATCCACCATGACCACGAAATCGGTCAAAGCAGGGGAGTAGGCGTTACCGCCAGCACATGCGCCCATGATGACGGAGATCTGTGGCACCACACCGGATGCCTCAATGTTGTGGCGGAACGTCTGCGCGATCCAATCCAAAGAGACAACACCATCTTGGATGCGCGCGCCTGCACCCTCATACAAACCGACGAGCGGACGGCCAGTTGTGACGGCGAGTTGCTGAATCTTGATCATTTTCTCGCCGTACACCTCACCTAGTGCGCCGCCGAACACCGTGCCGTCCTGGGAGAAGATGCATACTTCGCGGCCGTCTATCGTGCCCGATCCAGTGACGATGCCGTCGGTGACCGGGCGCTTGGACTGCATCCCAAAATCATGGGTGCGGTGGCGTGCGAATTGATCAGTTTCAACAAATGAGTCCTCATCGAGGAGGTAATCAAGGCGCTCGCGTGCAGTAAGTCGACCCGCAGCGCTCACCTTGTTGAGCGGTTCAGCGCCTACCGGTTCCGCAGCTTCGGTGCGACGCCGTAATAAGTCTTCATTCTTTTGCGACGTAGTTAGGGGTGGGGAAGAAAAAGGCAAAGTAGTTTTACCTGCAAAACTATCAGACATATAGGCATCGTAAGCATGTGTGGCTGAAAGTCCAGAGCCCGCTCCCTAGATTCATCCAGATTCACAGGGAGAAGGCAGCGAAGGTTTAGGTTTAGAAGCATGTACACAGGAATGTTCGTAGGGGCAGACATAGTCCACATCCCGTCCTTTGCTTCACAGCTTGATCAGGAAGGGTCCACCTTTGCTCGTGTATTCACGGATCGTGAATGGCGCGCATGCGCAGCAAAAACAGACCGCGCAGCATCGCTTGCGGCGCGATGGGCTGCGAAAGAGGCCTATATCAAAGCGTGGTCACAAAAATTTTTCGGCGCACCACCAGCCATCGACCCGGCGGAACTGAACTTCGCAGAGATAGAAGTGGTGCAGGATGCTTTTGGGCGCCCCGCCATCGAGCTGCACGGAGACGTAGCTGCATTGGGCATCTCAGTTGCCAGTGTGTCATTGAGCCACGACGGGGATTATGCCATGGCGACGGTCTTGGTTCACGTGTAATGGTGATGGCAGGCAATCAGCGTGCACCATTGTGTGGGTAAAGGACCCGTTTGCCTAATGCGAGTGTTGCCCTTTTCGCGTGATTGCGGCGGGCGATAGTGTTTAAAAGCTTACCAGTTTCTTAGCATCCGCTAAGGTTTGGATTTGCCACATCCATGGGGTGGGTTGTGTACAGGGTTTGGTGCTGAGCGACTGGTGTTGCACAGGCTAAATACTCATAGATTTTGAAGAATAAGGGTTTTGGTATGTCTGTGCCGTTTTTGCCGCCGTTTGATACGTTTCGTCCGGATAATGAAGCGTCCTGGGTTTGGTTCCGCTTCTTTTATGGCCCTGTGTTAATGGGCTCGGTGAGATAATACTCGGTTTCTA
>NZ_JASPJK010000013.1 GCF_030232265.1 Corynebacterium sp. MSK041 | reverse complement strand
GACCACCAACGAAGAAGAAACAGCTGCCTAACCATGAGGTAGCTCCACTACGTGTCCACCATTTGCGGGCAACCCCACACCACACTTGACCAAGCACGCGAATGGACACTACGCCTGCACGACTTCGGAGTGGTCTACAAGGACTTTCTAAATGAGAAGACACCCGTGCCGAAAGAGCGCCGCACCCTCAACCACCAATGGGAATGGACACATATCCGGGTACGTAAGGCATACAACTCACTTCTACACCTATCGCGCAATAACTGGCTGTTTACCTACCTCCAGCCCCCCACCAGAAGCACTCGAACCAGCCCGCTGGTCATCAACAACAAACAGTCTGGAAGGCGGCATCAACGCCCAACTCAAACGCATCGCCGATGCCCACCGCGGCAGATCAGGAGAACGACAACGCAAAATGCTCGAGTGGCACCTGCACTCAAAAACGCAACTGCTTGACGACCCACTCAAGATCGCCAGGCAGTGCAATTACGGACAAGATCAACTCGCCAAAGTCAACGACCTCGTCCCAGAAGACCACAACAAAGCCGACCACGAAACAGGACGACCAGCCTTCTACGACAACGCTATCCCAACCGAATACCAACACAACATAGGAATCCGGAAAGGACCAATGAAATAAAAAAGGGCCCACCCGGCGACACGCCGAGCGGACACACTTTTTGTCTATTAACCCGCATGCGGGGGCCGTCGTTAAGCAGAAGCCTTAGCAAAACGCTCAGCAACGTCGTCCCAGTTGACAACGTTCCAGAATGCCTTGGCGTAATCAGCCTTCACATTCTTGTACTGCAGGTAGTAAGCGTGCTCCCACATATCCAGCATGAGAACCGGGGTGAAGTCAACGGAGATGTTGCCCTGCTGATCGGTCAGCTGCTGGATGACCAGGCGACCAGCGATCTTGTCATAGCCAAGCACTGCCCAGCCAGAACCCTGGAGCGACAGAGCGACGCCCTCGAAGTGCTTCTGGAAAGCCTCGAAGGAGCCGAAGTCACGGTTAATCGCCTCAGCAAGCTCACCTGCCGGTGCGCCACCACCATTCGGGGACATGTTCTTCCAGAACACGGAGTGGTTGGTGTGGCCACCCAGGTTGAATGCAAGGTTCTTGGACAGTGCACGCAGCTTGTCCGGGTTAGCGTCACCATTGCGCTCAGCCTCGAGAGCCTCCAGTGCAACGTTAGCGCCAGCGACGTAGGTGGCGTGGTGCTTGCTGTGGTGCAGCTCCATAATCTCGGCGGAGATGTGCGGCTCCAGCGCGTCGTATGCGTACGGAAGTTCAGGAAGTTCGTAAACAGCCATTGGTAAACCTTTCATCTGGGTTTGCTCTTACTCGGCCCATGATAGGCAAAAACCCAAGATCGGGTTTTGGGGGCTTGTGGGAGCGTTCGATTTTTCTTCCCATGCCAATCTGGCGACCTGGGGTTTTGCGGCGGAGGAAGCATGGAATGGTGAGATTTTTCGACAAGATCCGATAACAATAGAGGGTATGGCTTTCTTCTTTGGACGCAGCCCGCAACTCGTGGACCCTGACTTGGCCCTGCCCGGCCGCACGGAACCGGTTCTGGGGAACCCCCGGCCGCACGCAGTGCTGGGCACACCGATCACTGGCCCGTGGCGCGAAGGGCAAAAACGCCTGCTGGTGGGCATCGGGTGTTTCTGGGGTGCAGAGAAAATGTACTGGCAGACGCCGGGGGTGGAGTCCACGTCAGTGGGTTATGGCGGTGGGGTCACGCTGAATCCGACGTACCGGGAGGTGTGCTCCGGAGCCACGAACCATGTTGAGTTGGTGGAGGTTGTGTATGACCCGGAGCAGGTCAGCCTGAAGGAACTGGTCAAGATCGCGCTGGAGGCCCATGACCCGACGCAGGGTTTCCGCCAGGGCAATGATGTGGGGACACAGTACCGGTCCGCGTTCTATACCACCGGCCCCGATGCGGAAGCGGACGCGGAACTGATCCGCGGGTGGGTTGCAGAGTACGGCAAAGCGCTGGAAGAGGCTGGTTATGGGGACATCACCACGGAGGTGGCCAGCGACGTCGACTACTACTTAGCGGAAGAAGAGCACCAGCAGTACCTGCACAAAGTGCCCAACGGGTATTGCCCGCATCACTCCACCGGGGTGGCGTGCGGGATCTAAGCAGGGATCTAATCCGCGCCGAACGTTTCCTTCGCGGACTCCTTGGCGGCACCAGCAGCGGTGGCGCGCAGGCGGGTTGAGTCGTGCATGATCCAGTCATGGATCCGGCTGATGGTGTCCTCCGAAAACCTGGTGTCCAGCACGGCATTCCAGTAGGCCACCGTTTCGCGGTGGTATTGGTGACCGTGGCCACCGGGTGGGTTGAGGGAGATCAACTGATCCACACCCACCTGCCAGCCGGTGATGAAGGGCATCCACCGCATGGATTGCAGTACGTCAACGTGCTGGGCTGCCGGCGCTTTGATGCCGCGGGAACCGGGCTCGCGGAGCCAGTCAGGTTGGCTGACAAAGAGGCGCCAGTCCCACCACACCACGGGGTCGGAGGCGTGTTGGGCAAAAACGGTGCGGGGGAATTCCCACTCCTGTTCATAGGCGGAGCCATCGAAGGTGTGGTGCAGGTGGTCTGGGTGGGCGGTGAAGCGGACGTGGCGTCCACCGTCCACAACCGGGAGGCGCTGAGGGCTGCCTAGGTCGCGCCGGCGCGTGAGCTCAGCAATGTTGCGGGCAAAGCCGGGAGCACCGGTGAAGACACCACCGTCAGTGCTGGTGATGAGTTCATCCGGGGTGGAAAAGGAGTCTGTCAGACCATAAGCGCCGAGGGATTCCCCGCCGATGTACAGGAGGGGGCGTTTGTCCGCGGGCATGGCAGCCAGACGTTTCTTCACTGCGTTGAGCAACACTTGTGCGCTGCGAACCGGAACTTCACGGTCTGAGGCATAGGAGTAGGCCGAGGGCATGAAGGAGTACTGCATGGCCACGATGGCGCAGTCACCTTGGCTGAGGAACTCGAAGCTGGACGTGTGGTAATCACTGATCCAGCCGGTGCCGGCGGCACTCATCACGGCGATGCGCTTACGGGACCAGGCATCGGTGCGGTCCATTTCCCGCAAGACCATCTCGGCCTGGTGCTCAGGCGTGCGGTCCCGCAACCCAATGAACACGCGGATCGGTTGTTTAACCTGGGTAGACGGAACGTCAAGCACAGAGGCGATGTCGTGTTGACGTGGCCCGCCCGCCACCACGGCACGGCCCTGACGGCCCAAGTACTTCCACTTCTCCAGCGAAGCGGGGGAGCCTGAGCGCTCCTTCTCCCGGGGTTTAGCCGCGCCGGGTAGGAACTCACGGTCCAGGGCATCCGCCTTGCGGTACGCGGTGTTGAGGATCTGGCGGATGACCACCTTGTCTGTCAGTACAGCCCCCAGTGCACTCATGCCCGCCACGGCCAGTGGCCAGGACACTACCGGTGGCATCCAGCGGCGCAGCTGGCGGTTGAAGCGCTCCGTGGACATCTGGATACCTTCGCCGACCAGCAGCAAAGCGCCGTATCCCAGTGAACCAAGGGCAATGCCCGCCAAGGTTTGCAAAGGGCCCCGCTGGTGGGGGGCTTCGACGAGGCGTTCGTGCTCAGAACGTCGTAAAGCAGCTGCGAGATACGTGCCCACCGTGACTGTGCCCATGGCGAGCTGCACGAACGGCGCTGCCTTCTGGCGTAAACGACGCGGCCCAGACCACCCGGCGGCATCGCTGACACTGGTCACCAGATTAGCCGCACCCACGCCCACCGTATGACCGGCGGCCTGGCAAATGGCCACATTCGCCGTGGTCACCCACCACGGGTGTGGTAAAAGCGACGGCGAAATAGCACCCCACGCAGCAACCTCTGCCCCCAGAATGCCCGCCGTGAAATTCTCCGGCAAACGCCGCAAACCCGACATCCGCACCATCGGCGTCAAGTCCGCGAACAGCTCCACCGCATACAACGGCGCGCGCACGGCACGCTTGCGGTGGGGGCGTAACCGCTTGAAGGCTTCCCGCGGAGACATGAACATATGGTCCATTGTGGCAAATGAAGAAGACATGCGGTGAGCAAGAAGTGAACAACGCGTGATAGTTCGGTGATTCGCCCGGCCTGCAGTCGCCTTATCTGAGAGATGAGCCTACCCTGGCAGGCATGATGCTGAAGCCGGATCCGCACATCATTGCCCACCGTGGAATGTCGGGGTTGTACCCAGAATCCACACTTCGAGCCTTTGAAGAAGCATTGAAACTGGATGGGGTGCACGGCATTGAATGCGACGTGCGGCTCACGCGTGATGGTCGCCTGGTGGTTCACCACGACTCCTTTATCAACCGGACCTCCAACGGTGCCGGGCGCATTGCCAAGATGGATTTTGATCACATCCGCAGATTCAACTTTGGCACCAAGGAGGACCCACAGCAGATCGTGCTGCTGGACGAATTGTTGGACCTCCTCGAGGACTACCCGGACAAGCACATCTACATCGAAACGAAACACCCCACCCGCTACGGCCCTGAAGTGGATGAACAGACCGTGCGCACCCTGTGGTACCGCGGGATGAAGGAAGACCCGCGTGTCCATCTCATTTCCTTCTCTCACTCGGCGATGCGCTACTTCAAGCAGGCCGTGCCTGATTTGGAAACGTTCTACCTGTTCCGTCTGCGGGAAATGAAGTGGAACAAGAACAACACCATGTTCTCCCGCCCCTACGGCGTGGGCCCGGCGCTGGCGCACCTGCAGTCCAATCAGGATCTGTTGGGCTACCGCGGACTGAAAACCTATACGTGGACCGTCAACCTGCCAAAGGACATGTTGTGGTGCCGTGAAAAAGGGGTGGATGTTTTTGCCACGGACCTGCCGCACTTGGCGGTAGAGGTGTTCCGTGAGCACCCCGTCACGCCAGTGTCTGCGGGGTAGTGCTGCCCCACTAAACTAGTGGGCATGGCCAAAAAGAACCGTAAGAAGGAAGATCTGCCTGAGGGCATGAGCCGCCGTCAAGCGAAGTTGGCGGCGCGTGCCGCTGAGCGCGCTGCGTTGCAGAAGGATCCGCGCCCGTACTCCGGTCTCGCCGCGGAGGCGGACCTTGTTGCTTTGCAGGAGTTCGTGCCGTCCGCCACCGCAAAGATTGAGGTCAACGGCACCCCGGTCACGGTGGCAACGGTGCTGCCCGGTGCCGGTGCCGCGCTGGTCCGCCCGGAGGAGGAGGGTGGGGAGCGCATGGTCGCACTTCAGGTCCAGTCCCACTCCATCAACCCGGGCCGTGACCTCGCGTACGCCCTCAACTGGGTTGTGAACGCGCAGCCAGGTGACACGCTCGGTTCCACCGTTGCGGATGGTTCGCAGCCAGAGCTCTCTACGCTTTTCGACGCTGCCCAGACCCTCACCGTCACCACCCACGACGACTTCAACTGGTGGTTCACCGATTCCTCTGCTGTGAACCCGCAGATCCAGCAGGCACTGGCACGCGCCAACGACGCGATCATCCCGTCCGTGCAGGTTGCCCCAGAACTGCCGGGCGCGATCTGGTGGGTGAATCCGGGTGGCGCCAAGGCGCACATCCGGTGGGTCCGCCAGGAAGATGATGAGCGCCTGCTGCTTAATGCGCTCGCCCGCATCGCGGCTCGCGGTGAGCTCAACCTCGGTGAAGGCACCAAGTTCGCTGGCGCCTTCCGCACCCACGGCCTCGTCGTCCCCGTCTTCGACCTGGACCCAGCCGTGGAACCCGCCTCCTACGCTGATGCTCTGACTGCACTCAACGCTGCCATTGAGAAGGAATACGGCAACGATGAACAGCTGAACGCCGACGAGCGCAAACAGCTGGAGAACATCAAATCCCGTCAGGTGACCATCTAGAAAACCCCCGTCATGTCCACTGCATTTTCCCCCGACTCTGCTTCTTCTGCTTCAGATTCTGCTGCTTCAGCGCTTGCGCTGAAGCACCGCCCGAAAGGGCTAAACACGCGCCACCTCAACTTCATCGCCCTGGGCTCCGCCATTGGTACCGGCCTGTTCTACGGTTCCGCTGGTGCGATTCAGGCTGCCGGCCCCTCCGTGCTGCTGGTGTACCTGCTTGGCGGCGCGGTGGTGTACTTCATGCTGCGCGCGCTTGGCGAGATGGCGGTGCGCCACCCCGTCACCGGCTCTTTTGCGGAGTACACCCGTGCCCACATGGGTGGCGCCGCCGGTTATCTCACCGGCTGGATGTTCGCCTTTGAGATGGTCATTGTGGCGCTGGCGGACCTCACCGCCATTGGCATCTACATGGGCTTCTGGTTCCCCGATGTGTCCCGGTGGGTGTGGATCGTGGCCGCGCTCCTCATCGTCGGCGCCGCCAACCTGGCCAGCGCAAAGGCCTTTGGTGAGCTGGAGTTCTGGTTCACCGTGATCAAGGTCGGCGCTGTTGTGGCTATGATCATTGCCGGTGCAGCCGTTCTGGCTTTTGGTCTATCCAGCGCCGAAACCACCGGCCCTGCCAACCTGGTCAATGACGGTGGATTCTTCCCCAACGGCATCGAGGGCATGATCGCCTCCTTCATCCTCGTACTCTTTGCCTTTGGTGGCACCGAGATCATCGGCGTTGCCGGCACGGAGGCCAAGGACCCGAAGGAGGCGATCCCGCGCTCCATCAACACGGTGCCGGTGCGCATCCTGCTCTTCTACGTGCTGTCCATCCTGATCATCCTGATGATCAACCCGTGGCGTTCCATCACCGGCGACCAGTCCCCCTTCGTACAGATCTTCTCTGCCCTGGGAGTGAACTGGGCTGCGGGCCTGCTTAACTTCGTGGTCATCACCGCTGCGCTGTCCGCCATCAACGCGGACCTCTTCGGCGCTGGCCGTGTGCTCACCGGCCTGGCTAAGCAGCACTTTGCCCCGAAGATCATGGCCAAGACGGTGCGCGATGTTCCGGTGATGACCACGGTCATCCTCATTGCCGTCATGGTGATTGGTGTTGTGGCCAACACGCTCATGCCGGAGCGCATCTTCGAGGTCGTGGCATCCCTGGCCACCTTCGCCACCATCTTCGTGTGGCTGATGATCCTCCTGGCACACCTAGCCTCACGCCGTCACATGACCCCGGAGGAAGTCGCCGCCCTGCCGTACAAGACCCCGTTCTTCCCGTACGGCCAGTACTTCGCGGTGGCGTTCATCCTGTTCACCTTCGGCATCATGCTGTGGTTGCCGGCCTTCCGCGGTGCGTTCTTCGTTGGTGTCGCGTTCAGCGTCATCACCGTCGCGCTGTTTTACATCACGGGCCGCCACAAGCTCCCCGGCGTCAATGATCATGAGCCGGGAGCTACGCCTATCGACGCCCCCCGCTAACTACCTCATTCCCCCAAACAACTGCCCGGCGGCAGCGTCGTCCCACACGGCGACGTTGCCGACCTCGGTGTCAGCGAAATGGGAAATCGGCACTGTTTCCGTGTTGATCCCGCCGCGCATGGCCAACGCCAGGCGGGCTAGGTGCCACACGTGGTCGTTCTTGCCCACGGTGAACAGCTGGCTGCCTTTCAACGCCAACGGCACCGCCCGGAACGGGTTGAGCAGCACCTTCGGTGACACAACCGTATGCATCAGGGCACCGAGGAATTCTCGCTGACGAGCTACCCGGTCCAGATCCCCCATCGCCGTTGCACGCGTACGCACGTACCCCAACGCTGTCGGCCCATCCATCACCTGGCAGCCCGCCTGAATATCCAGGTTGGCCAGCGGATCCTGGATCGGCTCCGGTGGGCACAGCTCCACACCACCAGCCACATCCGTCAGTCCGGCAAGACCACCCATGCCCACTTCCGCATAGTGGTCCACCCGTAAACCAGTGGCGTTTTCCACCGTCTGGCTGAGCAACTTCGGTCCCCCAAACGCGAACGCCGCATTGACCTTGTCGTAGCCATACCCAGGGATCTCCACATAGGAATCACGCGGGATGGACAACAGGGTTGCCTTGCCCGTGGCTGGGATGTGGAACAGCATGATGGCATCCGTGCGACCCGAACCAATATCGCCGCCCGTTCCCAACCGCGCCACGTCCTCGTCGGACAGGCCCTGCCGCGAATCCGATCCCACAATCAGCCAGTTCGTCCCCGCCGTATTACCAATCCGCGCATCCGGCAACGCATCCACCCGTGCCAGCCGCGCATCCGCCACCAACGTGACCACCACGGCGCCCACCAGGACGATCGAGAGGATCCACCCCAGTAGGTTCAACGGATTGCGGCGGCGCCGTGGTCGTTGCGGGGGTCTTTTTGCGGGCCGTCCCACGGGCCTCGGTCCCGGCCGTCCTCCTGGCCGCCCGACTGGCCGCTGCGTTGGCCGTTGCGTTGGGCGTCCACCGCGTCGCTGCACCGGCCGCGCTGGCCTCGCTGGCTGCGCTGCCTGCCGCGGAGGCAGTGGTTCCCGTCGGGGTTGGTACCCGCCCTCACCAGGCATGTGCTGGCGGGGATGCTCAGGTCTTTCCGGTCGCTCCGCGGATACTCTTTGTGCGGAGCGTCGACGGATGGGTCGGCCGTACCTATCCAGGATCGGTGCCCCATCTTTGCCCAGCAGAAATTCCCCCGGGTTGTCCCGGGGGTCGTTGGAGTGCGGGTTGGACATGGGGCACATTCTAAACGGTCCAATCCACAAATCCCTGGTGCGCTACAGCCGGAGCCATGACAGGTCGAGCATGAGATACCCCACGTAGGCCACCACGTCGATGAGGAAGTGCGCCAGGATGAGCGGCCACACTTTCCCAGTGCGTGCGAAGAACCACGCGAACACAACGCCCATCACCACGTTGCCCACACCCGCCGAAAACCCCTGGTAGAGGTGGTAGGAACCACGTAGTACCGCCGATCCAGCGACGGCGCCCCACACCGGCACCTTCAGTTGGCGCAGCCGGGTGACCAGCCACAGCACCACCACGACTTCCTCACTGAACGCATTCGCCGCGGACCATAGAAGCAGCAGTGGCACGCGCGACGCGTCCGTCGCTGGCACCACCTCTGCCGAGAACCCCAGGTGATACGCCCCCACGTACAAGGCCAGCCCCGGAATGCCAATCAGTGCCGCCAACCCGGCACCCCACGCCAGATCCCGCCACGAAGGACGCTCCAGACACCGCTCCAGCAGGTAGAGCGCCAACGCGCCCCACGCGAACAAGGTCAGGGCGGATGCCACCTGCAAGGAGATATCCAGCCAGGGGAGGGCCGAGGTGGCGCCATTAAGCACAACCTGGTGTTGGTTGAGGGGGGACTGGGCGGCGTCGATAAGCCTGAGTAGGGCCTTGACCCCCGCCATGCCGAACGTGATGCACAGAACAATGGCCACCTCGGCAACAAGTCGCTTCATGCGTGCAACTGTAGGCTGGGTACCTATGACTGCAACCGTCGCGTATCTAGGGCCCGCGGGCACGTTCACGGAGGAGGCGCTGTGGCGGCTCGTGGAAGGGCTCGGCGAGATCACGCCGCTGCCCGTCGACTCACCCTCCGAGGCGCTCAATGCCGTGCGCGAAGGCCACGCGGACTGGGCCGTCGTCGCGATTGAGAACTCCGTCGACGGCGCCGTGACCAGCACATCCGACGCATTCCTCGAAGCGCCCGGCGTGCAGGTCTATGGGGAGGTGGAGCTTCCCATCAGCTTCGCCATCATGACAAGGCCAGGCTTTTCGCTTATCGACGCCACCCGCTTCTCCACCCACCCCGTCGCCCACCGCCAAGTCCGCCGCTGGCTTAACCAGAACCTGCCGCCGGTGGAGTACCTCGCCGCGACCTCCAACGCCGCTGCCGCCCAAGCCGTGGCGGAGGGGAAAGCCGATGTTGCCGCCGCGCCACTGCGCGCCGCCGACCTGTTCGGGCTGGAAGTCCACGCCACCGGCATCGCCGACCTAGCCACTGCCCGCACCCGCTTCGTACTGGCAGGACCTACCGGCGTGCCCACCCCGCGCACCGGCGATGACCGCAGCTCCGTCGTCTTCCAGCTCCCCAACGAAGCCGGCACCTTGGTCGGAGCCCTGCACGAATTCGCCTACCGCGGCGTGGACCTCACCCGCATTGAATCCCGCCCCACCCGCGAAGAAGCCAACACCTATAACTTCTACGTTGACCTGGTAGGACACATCGACGACATCCCACTCGCCGAGGCCCTGCGCTCCCTCTGGCTCCGCGCCACCACGGTCACCTTCCTGGGGTCCTGGCCGCGCTACCGCGCGGAGGGCTCTGGGGTTGTTCCTTCTGTCACGATGGACCCGGCCCGCCTCGCCCAGGCTGAACAATGGGTTCGGGCCGCGCGCACTGGAGTTCTCGGAGAGTTAGGAGATTAGTCATGCTGATTCTTTTACGACACGGCCAAACCACCTCCAACGTCGACCGCAAACTGGACACCCTCGTCCCCGGTGCACCCCTAACCGCACTCGGCGAGGAACAAGCTTTGGCTGCCGGCCAAGCCATTTCTGCCTCCTACCAGGTGGACCGCGTCTTCTCCTCCGAAGCCCTCCGTGCCCGGCAGACCGCTGCCATTGCCTTTTCTTCCCTGGTCAGCGACATCCCCGCCCTCCCCGGCCTCCAAGAAATCCACGCTGGCCGGTGGGAGATGCACAACTCCTGGGCAGCCCACGAGGCCTACCTCAACGCCTTCCGTGGCTTCTACCGCCGCGACCTCGCCGCCACTGTTGAAGACGGCGATTCCCTAGACACCTTCCTCACCCGCTACCGCGCCGGAGTGCTGGCCGCGCTTGACCCTGCCCAGTCTTCTGCGGGTTCTTCCACGGGTTCTTCCACAGACTCGACTGTCGTGGTTTCCCACGGCGGGGCCATCAGGGCTTTCACCGCCAACGCCTGCCAGGTTGACCCCCAATTTGCCGAGCAGTCCTACCTCCCCAACTGCGAATACGTCGTGCTCAACCCTGGTGACGACCCCGCCGCCACCTTCGGTGACTGGGAGGTTGTGCGGTGGGGGGCCTACGACTTGGCGGGTCTGCGCGGCTGACCCCGGCCCTTCCGCCGGCCCTCGCCGAGCCCTTCCCTGCGGGACGCTGTGTAAAATTTTACATTGCCCTGGTAACGATCGCCGGGCAGAAATCTGTGACCTGCGGGTTTAAAAATGCCGCGCGAGGGGCATGTAATTTTTTACACAGCGCCCCCGGGGGAGGGCCTAAAACTGGCGGCTCGATCCCATTCAGACCTACCCCTGGAGGAAGCCGCGCCGGGCCAAGACCAATTGCCGGAGCGTGTCCGGCAGGGAGTGGAGGGTCCCCGCAGTAACACGGATGACGGCCCAGTCCTGCTTGGCGCACTCGATGTTGATGCGGCTATCCCGGTCGCGTTGTTGGCGGGTGAGGTGGTGTTCACCGTCGTACATGATGCCGATGCGTAGGCCGGGAATGGCCAGGTCAAACACGGTGATGATCTTGTCGCCGCCCATCAGGACATGTTGTTCAACCAGATCCACACCCAGCTCCAGGCCAAGCTCGCGGCACAGGGCCAGGATGAGGAGGCGCATTTCGGTTTCTTTGGGGGAGTCGGCCAAGGCGCTCGAAAGCCCACTCACCTTCTTTAGCCACCGCTGGTTCACCATTCCCCGGCTGGCGGTGAGGATGGGGGCGAGGGGGAGGGGGAGGTGGCGGAGGGAGGCGTCGATAAGCTGAATGGCCCTGATGTCCGTGGGGTCGTACCCATCGACGGGATAGACCTGCCATGAGTAGGTGCCGTGGCGGATGAGCTGGAGGGTTTCGGCGACGGCGACTTCGGGTGGAGAGATCGGGATGACGTACCCGCAGGCGCGGACAGCCCAGGTGGTGTCGGCGGGACGGCGCAGGACGAGCGGGGTGAATTGGGTGGCCAGCTGTTTCCGTCGTGTCATGCCGCGCAGTGTGGTGTCGTTGCTGTCGGCGAAAAACGGCAGGCCAAAGAGTGCGAGCGCGCTGAGGCCGCAGATGGTCAGGTGTGGGTGCTCGAGCCACATCGCTATGGCGCGGCTGGCTGCCGGTGCGCGGTAGATGATGCGGCGCGGATGGTCGAAGGATTGTTGGTGGGCAAGTTCTGGTGGGCGCGCGAAGCCGCTGGGCATGGTGAATGTGCCGTTCACGGGCAGTCCCAGGCCGTTTGTGTGCAGGCCGCCGGGCATTTTCCCGTCCACATTCATCCCGTTGCGTGGCGGTTGTGGCGGATTGAAAGGTGAAGTGTTCACATAGTTTTAGACTGCCGCGGGATGGGGTTTGGTTCCCTCCGGTCCGAAGTTCTGTGTAAAATTTTACACTTCCCTGGTAACTATCACTAGACAGAAATCTGTGACCTGCAGGTTTAAAATTACCGCCCGAGGGCCATGTCACCGTTTACACAGCGCCTCGCTGCTTATCGACGCTACCCCCACCCCAACTCATGCAACTCGTCTTCTTCCAACCCGAAGTAGTGTCCCACCTCGTGGAAGACGGTGACTTTGACCTCGTGGCGGAGCTCGTCGATGTCTGAGCAGATGGCTTCGAGTGCATCTTTGTAGATGAACACGGCATCCGGCAGGTGGCCGGTGTGGTTGGCGTGTTGTTCGGTGAGGGGGACGCCCTCGAAAAGGCCAAGCAGGGTGGGGTTGTCCTCGTTGTAGGGCCGGGCCAGGATGACCATGTTGGTCATGGAACGGGCGAAGGATTCGGGGATGAGGTCGAGGGCGTCGTTGATGAGGGCTTCGAACTCTTCGTCGCTGATGGGTTCCATGGTTTAAGGCGCGTTGTAGGGCTGGGGTGCAACGGGGACTGGGCCATCAGACGCGCCGGCCCCACCAGTTCCGCCCTGTTCAGAGCGCAGCGGACGGCGCTCCGGCGGGGCTTCAGGCACTGCTCCGTCGATGGTGAGGGCTTCACGGCCGTCCTTGGCGGAGCCGGTCAGGGTGGAGAAGCGGTCGTCCTTGGCAAACATGAGGCCGCAGTTGACGGTGCGGCTGCCACCGTCCCAGGCGCGGATGGGTGAGGTACCCCAGTAGATCTGCAGGGTTGTTTGGTAGAGGTTTTCTTCGCTGCCGACGTATTCTTCGGCGGCTTTGGCGCAGACATCACCAAGGTATTTGTTTTGTTCGTCGACCGAGGGGGTGTGGTCGGCGAAGACGGGGGCGAGGTCGATTTTGCCGGTGACCTCGATGTGGTGGGGTTCGGTGCAGTCCACAGCAGTGAGGGTGTTGGCTTGGTCGCTGATCAGGCAGGTTCCGGTTTCGGCGACGCGGGCTTGGTCGCGTTCGGCGGCTTTGCCGGTGGTGAGGATAGGTACGCCGTCGGTGTTTGTTTCTTGGAGGCCGCAGAGCATGGTGCGGTCACCGTCTTCCCATGCGTCGGTGGGCGGCAGGATGGGGGCGATGGAGTAGCGGCCGGAGGGGTCGTAGCGTCCGCCGAGGTAGCGGATGGAGGCGGTTTGGCAGAGTTCCTCGCGGAGCTGGGCTTGGCGGGTTTGGTTGGGTGGTGGGGCGTCGGGGCCGAATTCGGCGGTGGGGTAGGTGTTCAGGTCTTCGCGGGAGGAGACTTCGAAGCGGTGTTCGTTGTTGCAGTCGGTTTCTTCGAAGGCGCTGATGGTGCCTTCGCCGTCCATGTCCCAGGTGAGGCAGGTGCCTTCTTTGGCAGCGGTGAAGGGGATGATGCCGTTTGCGTCGGGTTCCGGGGTGACCTTCCCTGTGGTGCCGCCAGGTTGGGCAGCCAGGGAGAATCCGGTTGTGCCGGCGTATGTACCCATGCCCAGTGCGCCGGCGAGTCCGGCGATGAGAAGGGTGCGCAGTCCTGTGCGGGAAAGCGAGTTGCCGTTGTTCATGTTCTCCATCATGCCTGCAGCTCGTGGGCCCAGTCCAACGGGTAGGGTTGGGGATTGTGATTGATCTGAAGTTTCTGCGTGAAAATCCTGATGTTGTTCGTGCTTCTCAAGAGGCGCGGGGTGAGGATCCGTCGTTAGTTGATGCGCTGTTGAAGGCCGATGAGGAGCGGCGCGCGGCCATTTCTAAGGCGGATGAGTTGCGGGGGGAGCAGAAGGCTTTTGGCAAGAAGATTGGCCAGGCTGCCCCGGAGGACCGTCCGGCGTTGCTGGAGGGGTCGAATGAGCTGAAGGCGAAGGTGAAGGAGGCGGAGGCTGCTCAGTCGGAGGCTGAGGAGCGTGTGGCGCAGCTGCAGTATTCCATCTCCAATGTCATCGCGGGTGCGCCCGCGGGTGGCGAGGAGGACTTCGTCGTGCTGGAGCATGTGGGGGAGGTGCCGGAGTTTGATTTCGAGGTCAAGGATCACTTGGATCTCGGCGAGGAGCTGGGGCTTATCGACGTCAAACGGGGCACCAAAGTCGGCGGCGCCCGCTTCTACTACCTGGTGGGTGACGGCGCGTGGCTGCAGCTGGGCATGTTGATGCTGGCGGCGCAGAAGGCGCGTGAGGCTGGTTTTAAGGTGATGGTCCCGCCGGTGCTTGTCCGTCCGGAGATTATGCAGGGTACGGGCTTTTTGGATGCGCATGATGAGGAGATTTACTACCTTGAGCGCGATGAGTTGTACCTAGTGGGTACGTCGGAAGTGGCGTTGGCGGGCTACCACAAGGACGAGATTATTGATCTCTCCGATGGCCCGCTGCTATATGCGGGCTGGTCGAGCTGTTTCCGCAGAGAAGCAGGCTCCTACGGCAAGGACACGAAGGGTATTTTGCGTGTCCACCAGTTCGACAAACTCGAGATGTTTGTTTACTGCAAGCCGGAAGATGCAGAGGAGATGCACCAGAAGTTGCTGGGGCTTGAGCGTGAGATGCTCGCCGCGGTGGAAGTGCCGTACCGCATTATCGACGTCGCGGCGGGCGACCTTGGCTCGTCAGCTGCCCGCAAATTTGATACGGAGGCGTGGGTGCCGTCGCAGGGTACGTACCGCGAGCTGACGTCGACGTCGAACTGCACGACGTTCCAGGGCCGTCGCCTGGCTACTCGTTACAGGGATGAGGAGGGTAAGACGCAGATTGCTGCCACCCTCAACGGCACGTTGGCTACGACGCGCTGGCTTGTGGCCATCTTGGAGAACAACCAGCGTGCGGATGGCTCCGTGATGGTGCCGGAGGCACTGCGTCCGTGGGTTGGAAAAGATATCCTTTCGAAGAACTAGCTTTCTGTGAAGGGGGTCCCATCATGACTGGGGACAACGAACCGAAGCGGTGGATTGGGCCACTGTTTGAGGTGCCGGCAGATTTTGCAGAACCGGCACCGCATCCGGTGGAGTCGAAGGAGCGTTTCTACCAGGCCATTATTAATGGGTTTAAGCGCATCATGCGGGCCCAGGGCCTGCGGTTTTATGTCCACGGTGCGGAGAATCTCCCGGAGCGGGACGGTGCCTTGTTGGTGATCAACCACACGGGCTACTACGACTTCATCATCGCCGGCATCGGTGCGCACTTGCGGGGGAAGCGTCTGGTGCGGTTTATGGCGAAGAAAGAGGTCTTTGACACCAAGATTGTGGGCGCGCTCATGCGGGGGATGAAGCATGTGCCGGTGGACCGGGCGGCGGGAGCGGACTCGATCGCCGAGGCAACGAAGTGGCTCAGCGGCGGTGGCCTGGTGGGCATCTTCCCGGAGTCCACGATCTCGCGGTCCTTTGAGTTGGCGGAGTTCAAAACGGGTGCGGTCCGTATTGCGGATGAGGCCGGTGTGCCCATGATTCCTACGGTGATCTGGGGTTCGCAAAGGATTTGGACCAAAGGGATCCCCAAAAACCTGGGACGTTCTCACACCCCGATCATGCTCAGCTACGGCAAGCCGGTGTACACCACTGGTGACGCGGAGGAGGACACGCGCCGGGTGAAGGCAGCGATGCAGGAGTTATTGGAACGTAACCGCGCGGAATATGCCCGCCGGTTCGGCCCGTTTGAACCCGGCCAGAGGTGGATGCCTGCTGCGCTGGGTGGTTCGGCGCCAACTCTGGAAGAAGCAACGGCCATCCAGCAAAAGGAACGTGCAGCGAGGCTCGCCAAGAAACAGGCCACCAAGCAGCCGAAGAAGCAGGGGTAAGGCATGACGAACTACCGCGTTGACAAGGGTGTTTTTTACATCCCGGAGGATGTCCCTGAGCTGCCGGAACAACCGGGGTGGAAAAACGAGCGTTGGTACCGCGCGATCCTCAACACGGTGGCGTCTGTTCTGCGGCTTCAGGGTTTGAAGTTTTATGTCAATGGTCTGGAGAACATGCCCGCGGACGGGCCGGTTCTCGTCGCTGGTAACCACATTGGCTACTACGACTTTGTCACCGGTGCGTTGCCGGGTCTCCTGCGGGGGCGCAGAGCGACGCGCTACATGGCCAAGAAGGAGCTGTTTGATCACTGGCTGGTGGGGAAGGCCGCGCGGGGCGCGGGACAGATTGAGGTGGATCGGTCGAGGGGTGCGGATAGCGTCGATAAGGCGATTGAGCGGCTGACGGACAGCGATGAGGTTGTGGGCATCTTCCCAGAGGGCACTTTGGCGCGTTCGTTTGAGCTGGAGGAGTTCAAAACGGGTGCGGCGCGTATTGCGAAGGCCTCAGGAGCAACGTTAATTCCATCTGTTTCATGGGGCACGCAGCGGATTTGGGCGAAGCGTGGGAAGGTTGAGATGGGTCGGACGAAGTACCCGATCATCACAAATATTGGCCCCGCGGTGTCCACGGAGGGCTCGCACGAGGAAATTACGGCCCGGCTGAAAGACGCGATGCAGGTGCTTCTCGACGGGGCGCGGGAGGAATACAACGACCGCTTCGGCCCCTTCCCGGAGGGTTTGGATTGGATGGCCGCGTCGATGGGCGGCTCAGCTCCCACGGTGGAGGAAGCGAAAGTGCTTGACCAGCGTGAAAAGGCGGAGCGCAAGAACCGGAAAGAGCGGAAGAAGAGGAAGAAAGGGTAGGTCGATTCACCGTGTCAGCTCCGAATCCACCAAAGCTGATTGTGAGCGATATTGATGGCACGTTGCTGGATAGCAACGGGCGTGTGAGTCCGCGTTTGCGTGACACGATTTCGCGGGCGGCGCGCATAGGCACGAAGATCGCGCTGGCAACAGGCAGGCCACACCGGTGGTTGGCGCCGGTGCTGGACCAGTTGCCGTTCACTCCGGAGTGCATCTGCGCCAATGGTGCGGTGGTGTATGACCCGTCGCGGGATGAGGTGCTGGTGCGCCACGAGCTGGACCCGGAGGCGTTGGGGCGCATCGCGGAGATCACGCGTGAGGCGCTGGCAGGCTATGGCGCTTACGGTTTCGGTGTGGAGCGCGTGGGCAGTTCCGCCTTCGATCCGGAGGAAGAATGCTTCCTCATCACCCCTGGTTACAGCCCTGATTTGTGGGACATCGGCTACGGGGTGGTGGACGTTGCGGAGCTGACGTCGGTGCCCGCGGCGAAGATTCTCGTACGCCACCCGGAGATGAGTTCGCAGGAGCTTTTCGATGTATTGGCGCCCCTCATCGACCCCGAAGACGCACACGTGACCTACTCCATGAACGAGGGTCTGCTGGAGTTCAGCGCACCGGGGGTGAATAAGGCGACGGGTGTGTCGATCGTGGCTACGCAATATGGCATTGAGCGTGAGCGAGTCCTTGCTTTTGGTGATATGCCGAATGACATGGAGATGTTGGCGTGGGCCGGCATAGGTGTGGCGATGGCGAATGCGGAGCCGCTCGTGCAGGATGCGGCTGATGTTGTGACCACCTCGAATGATGATTTTGGTGTAGCGCGTGTTCTTGAGAGTTGGTTCTAGGGTTAAATAACCCCATGCCATACATCGCCGCGATTGACCAGGGAACAACGTCCACCCGGTGCTACATCACCACCCCCGACGGCGAGGTGGTGGGCACCGCCCAGTTTGAGCATGAGCAGATCATGCCGCGCGAAGGGTGGGTGGAGCACAACCCGCGTGAGATCTGGCGCAACACTCGCCGCGCGTTGTCGGAGGCGTTGGTTGATGCGGACCTGGATGTGGAGGACCTGGCTGCCGTCGGGCTGACCAACCAGCGTGAAACCGCGGTGATCTGGGACAAAGAGACTGGAAAGCCGATTTATAACGCCATCGTGTGGCAGGACACCCGCACGGAAGACGTGGTGCCGGATGGGGATAAGTCGCGGTATCTGAAGAAGACGGGGCTTCTGGCTAACTCGTATCCGGCCGGCCCGAAGTGGGCGTGGATCCTGGATAACGTGGAGGGCGCGCGCGAACGTGCGGAGAAGGGCGAACTGCTCGCTGGCACGATTGATACCTGGCTGATCTGGAACCTCACGGGCGGGGCACGGGAACCGCGCCGGTCTAAGTTCGCGGAGATGTTTGGGTTTGCCAGGGATCGCGCCCAACATGTCACCGACGTAACCAATGCATCGCGCACGCTGCTCATGGATCTGGAAACGCTGGAGTGGGATGAAAAGCTGTGCACGGAAATCGGTGTGCCACGACAGATTCTGCCGGAGATCAAACCGAGCTTCGGCCACTTTGGGTCCATTCGCCGGCAGAAGAGCTCACGTGATGTGCCCATCACGGGCGTGCTGGGCGACCAGCAGGCCGCACTGTTCGGGCAGGGCTGCCTGGACAAGGGCACCGCGAAGATGACCTACGGTACTGGCCTGTTCATGCTGCTCAACACCGGTGATAAGCCACAGTTTTCAGAGCATGGTTTGCTCACCACCGTTGCGTACCAGAAGGCGGGCAAGCCGCCGGTGTACGCCTTGGAGGGGTCCGTGGCCGTGGGTGGTTCGCTCATTCAGTGGCTGCGGGACCAACTGGGCATCATCAACCACGCCGCAGAATCGGAGAAGCTGGCTGGCCAGGTGGAGGATTCCGCCGGGGTGGTCATCGTGCCCGCGTTCTCCGGACTGTTCGCGCCACGCTGGCGCCCAGATGCCCGCGGCGTGATCACCGGAATCACGCGCTACACCGACCGGCGCCACATCGCGCGGGCAGCCCTGGATGCCACCTGCCTGCAGACGCGGGAGGTGGTGCGGGCAATGGAAGCAGATGCGCAGATAAGCATTGATGCCTTGCGTGTGGACGGTGGCATGACCGGCAACGACCTCCTCATGCAAATGCAGGCCGACGTGCTGGAATCCACCGTGGTGCGGCCTGACAACATGGAAACCACCGTGATGGGCGCAGCGAGTGCCGCCGGGATCGGTGCCGGGCTCCTGGAGGAGCCACTGAGCCTGGGTGATGAAAAGACCTGGGAAAACACAATGGCCGGTCCCGACCGGGACCGGCTCATTGCGCGGTGGGAGGAAGCCGTGGCTCGCTCCCTTGATCTAGCGTGATTTACTTCACGTCGATATCCAGGTTGCCCGTGGTCACGCGGTAGGTGATGGAACCGCGGTCAAAGTCCACTCGGATGTCACCGTTATTGGCGGCGGCATCGGACTTCACCGGCTTACCCAGCGGGCCCAAGTCCAGGCCCTGCTTGAGCCACGCATCGGCGATCTTCTCAGGCATGATCACCTGGTTGCCATCGGAGCTGAGTAGCGCGATGCCCTTTTCAAAGATGCCGTACTCATCGCCACCCACACCCTGAAGCACGCCGTCGAGCTGGCCGAGCATCGGCTCAAACTTGCTCCACTTCTGCTTCGCCTCCGGGCTGCCCACGACGTTAACCAGTTGGCCAACGTACGGGCGGAGGCTAGCTAGGGTGATACCTGGGATGATCTCCACGTTTGCCACGTTGGTCACCTGCTTCGGCAGCATGCCGTTGCCAGCAGCGAAGAGCAGAACTGCGCCACCGACGGTGCCCACGGCGGTAGCGATAGCAGCCGGGTCACCATTCATGATGCCTTCGAAGGAGACCTTGCTGGAGGTGTTAGCCAGGTTATTGATGGTGGTGTTGGTGCCATCACTATTCGGCACCGTGCCGGTCCTTGGCGGAGTCGGCTGTGACGGCGCAGGTGTGTTCCCCTCCGGCGGAGTCGGTGTGGTCTGCTGCGGGTTCGATGCGGGCGGGGTGTACGCACGGTTGGACTTCACCGCATCAGCCTTAGCCTTAGCTACGTTGCGGATGTACCCCATCTGGCCGTACAGGTTGTCGCCCGGGCAGGTGTTGTAGTGGAAGTCACGGTGAGCATTCACAACATTGAAGTTGGCGCCCTGGCCACGGGAGTACTTGGAGCCTTTGAAGTTTGCATCAGAGGTCAGCCAGGTCTTACCGGTCGGGTCAAGGCCCGCAGTGCCGGCCTTCCAGCCGATCATTTCACCCATTGCGTTCAGGGACGCTGGGGTAGGTGCCGCCGTCTGGTAGTTGCCCAGCATGGAGATGCCCCAAGTGTGTGCGTTGAAGCCACCCACATGAGCGCCCTGCGGGTTACGGTCCAGACCGCCTGCGCGGCCTTCGTAGATGTTGCCGTACTTATCCACGAGGGCGTTGTACCCCACATCGCCCCAACCCAGGTTATGGGCGTGGTAGGACCAAATGCCGCGGACGATGCCCGGCGCCTGCGCCGCGGTGTAGTTATTCGAACCAGCGGTGTGGTGAATGGTGATCGCCTTGGTTGGCTCCGAGTAGTAGGGGGTGCGGCTCTTGCCGGCGCCCCAGGATGCGCGGGAAACCACGCGTGGCATGCCGCTGGTGTTGTACTGCGCCGGGGCAATTGCACCGTCGGCGGTACCTTCGCCGCCCTCAATAAACACAGCATCCAGATCAGCAGCGGTGGTCACCGGTGCAGCCTCGGCTGGTTGATCGTCCAGCTCCTCAACGTCTGCAACCGGGGCGATCTCGCCATAGTTGGTCGGCAGAGCGCGGTCGCCCAGGACGGACGGTGCGGTGCCGGGTGTGAAGCCGGACAGGTCAACCGGGGCGGAATCCGGAAGCGAGGGATCAACAGCGTCAGCGGTCTCAGCGGGGGCTTCAGCTGGTTGCTCAGCCGGCGCATTCTCTGCCGGTGCCTTAGCCGGCGCATCGTGTGCCACCAGGTCAACGTTGGCGGTGGAGACCTGAACACGCTTGGTCTTTTCCACGTAAATCGGCTCGGTGCCGTTGGCAACGCCGTCGGGACCAGCCTCAGCATCCATCTCGTACCACTCGGACCAGGTGCCGTCTGGGCGCTCAGCGCGGACGAAAGCGACGATGTCGCGGTCGCCTTCCCAGGTCAGGCCGAAAACGGAGAATTCCTCATCGCGGACGAACTCTTTCACCGTGCGGGCTTCATCGCCTTCACCCTGGGTGGCCACGGCGGGATCATCAACAATGATGGACTCCGCGTCAGCCAGGGATGCGGTGGAGGTGGAAACCTGAATGTTGGCAGAGCCGACGTCCTGGGTCTTGAGGATCTCGTTGCCGCCAAAGGCACCCGCCGCAATGACGGCGAGGGTGCTGGCAACTGCGATGACCGGAGTCTTCTTCCTAGAGGAAGGGTTGAGGTGGCGTCGTTGTTTCACGTTCAGTGCTCCTGGGTTAATAGTGACAGCTGTGACTAATCTAGATCAGAAGCAACTATAGGATACTCATGTGACTTTTGTGAACAATGTGACTTGCGGGTGTGTCGCGCCAATCCAGCGTTTCGGCCCTCCTCCCCAGTAGCCTTGGGCCCATGACTTCAGGTGACACCAATACGTATGACCTCATCGTTGTCGGCTCCGGCTTCTTCGGCCTCACCATTGCGGAGCAGGCGGCGAGTGAGCTGGGTAAGCGGGTACTCGTCGTCGAAAAGCGAGAGCACATCGGCGGCAATGCGTACTCCGAAAAGGAACCGGAGACGGGCATTGAGGTGCACAAATACGGCGCGCACCTGTTCCACACCTCCAATGACCGCGTGTGGGAGTACGTCAACCGCTTCGCTGAATTCACCGACTACCAGCACCGCGTGTTTGCCATGCACGACGGCACGGCGTATCAGTTCCCCATGGGCCTGGGCCTGATCAACCAGTTCTTTGGCAAGTACTACAGCCCCGACGAGGCGAAGGCCCTCATCGAGGAGCAGCGCGAGGGCCTCGACCCGGCCGCAGCCACGAACCTGGAGGAGCGTGGTATCGCGCTCATCGGCAAACCGCTTTACGACGCATTTGTGAAGCACTACACCGCCAAACAATGGCAGACCGACCCGACGGACCTGCCGCCGGAAATCATCTCCCGCCTGCCAGTGCGCTACACCTTCAACAACCGCTACTTCAACGACAAGTACGAAGGCCTCCCTGTCGACGGTTACGCTGCCTGGCTGGAGAAGATGGCATCGCATGAGCTTATCGACGTCCACCTGGACACCGACTGGTTCGACGTCCGTGACACCATTCGCGGTGAATCCCCCGAAGCCCCGGTGGTGTACACCGGCCCGCTGGACCGCTACTTCGACTACGCCGAAGGCCGTCTGGGTTGGCGCACCCTCGACTTCGAGCAGGAAGTCCTAGACACTGGTGACTTCCAGGGCACCCCGGTGATGAACTACAACGATGCGGATGTCCCGTACACCCGCATCCACGAGTTCCGCCACTTCCACCCAGAGCGCGCCGAGTACCCCGACGATAAGACCGTCATTGTGAAGGAGTACTCCCGCTTCGCCGAGGACGATGATGAGGTCTACTACCCGATCAACACCCCGGAAGACCGCGAGATGCTCAAGCGCTACCGCGAACTCGCCGCCGCTGAGTCCCGGGAGAACAAGGTCCTCTTCGGTGGCCGCCTGGGCACCTACCAGTACCTAGACATGCACATGGCCATCGGCGCAGCACTCTCCGTCTTTGACAACCACGTGCGCACCTACTTCGTCGACGGCAAACCCATCGACCAGCCGCGCGGGCACTAGGGGTCCACTACTACCGCGTTCTTATTCCGGCCAGATGGAGAACTGCTCCATTGCGTCTGTCGCATGGTGTGAACGTAGGTACTCGCGCATGTAGGGCAGCTCGTAGTCGACGTAGCCGTGGGATGTTGGGCGGATCATTTCAGCGTCGATAAGCCTCTTGCGATAGGTGCCCGCGTATTGCGAATCGACGCCCATGCGCGCCGCGATGTCCAACATGCGTGATGGGCCATCGTCGGTGGACATCGCGGTGAGGAAGGTGCGATCAACCTCAGACAGATCTGCAAGCGACGGTTCGTGCACAAGCTGGCCGAGTTTCCTCCGGGCAGCACCGATGCCATGCGACACCGCTTCCTCATCGATCACGTTGTCGGTGAGGTTACGGAACGCGTGCTGCCCAACCAGCTGGATCATGAAGGGGTATCCACCAGTGGCCTTGGATGCGATGTCGAGGGCCCCCGGGGTCCATGAAACCCCAACTTGAGCAGTGGTCTCCTCCAATGCCACGCGCACCTCTTCGATCGAAACCATTCCGGTTTCAATCCTGTTTGCGCGGCGCAAGAAGGTCACGGGGTTGCGGCCTTCATCAGCAGCGAGAAGTGGTTTCACGGCACCAGGGATGCCGGCCATCGCAACCGCAATCTGACGATCTTCCCGGACAAGATGTTGGATAGTCGTGCCGAATTCAACAATCTCGTCCATGTGGGCGTAGTGCAGCTCATCCAAGGTAATCAGCAGCCCAACTGGTTCCTGGCCGAGGCGGGCATCAATCTCCGCCTGGCAGTCAAACAGTTCATCAAGCACCGACCTCAATGTTGGGGTGGGTGAATAAGCAGGAACAGATTCGGTGTCAAAGCCGAGATAGGGGAGTTTGATTCCGGAGAGGCGGCGCTTGGGTTCGCCGGAAAGCTCCTCCACGAGCTTGTATGCACGGTCGCGGATGCGATCGATAAAACCGCGAGTTTTGGTTTCGGAGATGACGTGCCAAGCGTGAGATTTGGCGACTGCTTCGAATTCATTCAGCAAAACAGTCTTGCCCACTCCCCTCGGACCGGTGATGATGGAGATACGTTCGTGGCTTCCTGGACCGTCCTGGATGGCGGCGTCAAAATCGCGGAGATACTCATCGCGCCCCGCGACCACCACCGGTGTCTTTCCAACCGTTGCGGTGAAAGGGTTCTTGGGTCGCCGCTGGATCGCTGACATTCCGCCTCCTTACTATTTCTTACTATCTTTACTATTTTTACTATCTTTACTATTTCGGCGCGAGGGGGCGCGATCGAACGCTCAAGTTCTGCACCCATGTACTAGCCTTTCCCGAGTGCCACGCGAACGTAACCAAACCCGATTGACCTGGCAGGGCATCAACGCTTTTCTTGCTCTGCCGGCGGCCCCGGTCCTGATGGTGCTCATCGGCTCGCTGGGGACGCAGGCCGCCGCCGTGATTGTCACGGACATGCTGGCCGCTGTCGGCGCGCCGGGGGTGTCGGGCCTGCGCATGGCGGCTGCCGCGGTGATCATGGTGGTGCTGTTCCGGCCGAAGCTGACCGGCATGACGCGCGCCCGCGCCATCAACATCGTGGTGTACGGCGTGGCCATGGGCATGATGAGCATGATGGTCTACGCCGCTATCGCGCGCCTTCCGCAAGGTGTCGCCGTGACCATCGACTTCCTTGGCCCGTGCGTGGTGTCGTTCCTTGGTCTGACCATGTGGCGCTCGCGCCTGTGGGCTGTCGTCGCGTTCATCGGTGTCGCTCTCATCGCGCAGCCCTCCAATGACCTGGACATCGTCGGCATTGGCTTCGCTGCGCTCGGTGCGGTGTTCTTCGGTGCCTACACACTTTTCGCCGCGCGCATGGGCGGCACCGACGGTGGCGGCATGCCGGATCTCGCCTTGTCGGTGGTCGTCGCCGCGCTCATTCTCATGCCGTTTTCCGTGCCTGCCGTTCCGCTTCTTGATGCCCCCATGTGGATCACCATCATCATCTCCGGCTTCATCGGCGCGGTGATCCCTTATGTCATGGACACGATTGCGGCGGGGATTGTGTCGGCGGCGGTCGTCGGTACGCTTTTTGCCCTTGACCCTGTGATCGGCGCGATTTTGGGCTGGGCCTTCTCCGGCGACGAGCTGACCTGGTCAATGGTGGCGGGCATCGTGCTGATCGCGGTCGCTGGCGCGATCATCACGTGGCGTGGGGCGCAGGAGTCGCCGGATATTGGGGAGTAATAAACAACTCCAAACAACTCGAAACAACTATGTCTGCCTGCGTAAACGCGCTGTTTTCGGCGTGTTTTTCTGGGAGTTGTTTGCCTAGTTGTTTCAGAGTTGTTTGAAACAACTCCCGAACAACTGACGCGCTTTAGCCGCTTACGGGCACGAACGTTGCCACCAAGTAACGGTTGATGTCGCATACGAAGCCCGTGAGCTTGGCCACCAGCATGTCCGATGCTGGGGATCCGGCCTTCCGCCGCGGGCGCAGCAGAGCGCGCCAAAGGAAACGTAGCCACGCAGCCTCTCTGGCTCGAATGAGCAGGATTGGCTTCGGTGGCGTTAGCTGGGTGATATGCGATTCCCAAACGCCAAGCAGTTGCGTTTCAAAACGCAAAGTGAAAGCGTTTCAAAGTGCAAAACGCCCAGGTAGGAGCATGTGATTCTGGTGCCTAAAAGTCTCCAGCAACAGTGCGGGACGCTGGTGCTTCGACTTGCTGCTCTTCCACAGGCCGATTGGCCAGCGCCCACGCGCCAACTGCAACCGGCAGCGCGATGAACATGAACGACGGGATATAAGCCAGCGTGACGCCTAAGGGCACGTTGTCGGTTTCTGGCCAGGTCCAGTTGCCGTACATGAACAGCAGAATGAGAACGGTAACTGGCCAGCGCACTGGGGATTGGCGCCCGGCGATGGTGAGCACGAGCGGAATGAGCCAGATGGAGTAGTAGTTTTGCAACAGTCCGCTTGCCATGAAGCCGCCGGCGAAGCACACGCCAGTGGCCACGAAGGTGAACAGCACCGGGTCCGCTTCTTTCCATCGCCACATCAAGGCGACCGCGGCGAGTGATGCTGCGGTGACGAACAGCGTTAAGGCGGTGGTCACCGTATTTGGCCAGTCGAGGACAATGCCGAGTCCGCTGACAGAACCATTGAAGCGGGGCCGGGGCTCGCTGAGGTAGGGGACGAGGTTGGTGAAGAAGAGTTCCGGTTCCGCGATGGTGAACCATCCGACCGTGAACAGCGCTGCGGCGACGAGGGCGGCGATAACAACCACGGCCACCTGCCAATAGGTCAGGGAGACGATAAACAGCACCGCGAACTGGGGTTTGATGGACAAAGCCACACCCGCGATCGCGCCCGCCGCCCAGGCTTCCGGCCGTTTGAAGTGGTTGAGCCAGCCGACCTTCCGCTCCCGGAGGCGCAGGGAGAACCAGATGAACAGCACCTGCAAGAGCAGCATGAATCCGTTGATATTGGTCAACGCCAAAGTTGTTCGGACTGGTTCCGGTGTGATGAAGAAGAAGCTCACTGCCAGCGGGAAGACAATGTGGAACCAGCGCGGACGAACCATATGCGCAGCCACAGCGATGGCAGCGACGATGCAAAGCGCGCCGAGGGCAGCCATCACCGCGCGCGCCACTTCTTGCGAGCCGAAGACAGCAACCGGAGCAATCAGCACCGTGCCCGCAGGGGTGTACAGGTAGTGAGGCTTATCGACGGTGTAATCCGACCCAAACACCGCCGCCCCCGAGACATACTTATTGGCCGCGTCCCAGATCGGCGTGAAGTCCGTTCCCGGGTTTAGCTGCGGGAACACTATGGCAGAACGGACAAGGACGAACGCCATCACCGTGTACAACAGTGGAACCGCTACGCGGAAGGCTGCTGATGCTGCCGGAGTGCGGTCGAGGTTGGGGGATTCTGCGGCATGGATAGGCACAGCGGGGAGGTTAGCACGACGAAAAGGTCTCTCGAGGTCTCTTAAAGCCATCAAAGTTAACTAAAGGGTTAACAAATGACCTAAAGCGCGAACCGTGAAGATGAACAGGGTGTTAACTTGCACATGGTGCAATAGCTTGCGAAATTATATTCACGCTAAACGGGCAGGTGAACCGCCACACGCCCTAGTGGGTTAATTAAATGCTTGATGTTCACCAACCATCTGCTAAAGTTAACGACAGGTTAACAAAGGGCTAACGTAAATGTTTACCCCGCGAGCCTCGTCCGAGGAGGTACCCCTCCATGGAACGACCACATACAAGTTCATGGCTATCACGTTCAAGGAAAGGAGGATGCCATGATCGCAATCAACAATATTTCCAAGGACTTGCACGCCCGGTTTGATGGTGTCGTGGGCGTACATGTCGTCGACGCTGTGCTTGAGGCAGTTCTTGCAGAGCACCTGGAGCGCGCGAAGGTGACCCGCTGGGTTCCGCTTCTCGCTGGCCGTGCAGCTGCAGAGCAACTCGCTGGCATTGCGGACGGCACCCTCGACCCCGCCAAGTACGGCGAGACCCTGATCGCCGCCTAACTGGCTGCTACTAGCCTCGAGCCCTGGCCTGGATTCTCATCCGGGTCAGGGCTTTTCGCGTTCCCAATGCACGATTCCCGGGAATCGTGCATTGAACTCTCTAAAACACCAGGACTGCTCTCGAATCCGGGGAGTTAGGGCACAGTTCCGCTCGCACAAAAGCGGCAGGGCGTGTTCGAGCGCCGAAAACCCGTCGGCAAGCGTGGACGCACTACGCTTAGGGCGACACTCTATTTAGGCACCGAAAGTGAGATCTGTGGAAACAACGACTGCAGTAGACGTCCTTCAGCGTGTGCTGATGCCAAAGAAGGGCGAACCGCACGACGTCCGCATGCTGTACCTCATTGAGGCGGAGCAGAATAAACAGCGTGTGACGTGGTCGGGCCGGACAAGCTTCAGCATGGGGGCGGGTGAGGAAGTCTCCTTCGAAACGTATTTCAATGCTTTCCCGGCGTCGTATTGGCGCCGCTGGTCGCAGCTGGACACAGTCGTGTTGGCCATGGATGTGGAAGGTGCGGCGACGATTTCGGTGTACCGCTCGAAGCATGATGGTGTGCGCATCGCAGTGACCAACGTGGAGGCGAAGGACGCCCGGGTGGAGATCCCGCTGAAGCTGGCCAACTTTGAAGATGGTGGCTGGTTGTGGTTCGACGTGAACGCGGAGTCGGACGCGACGATCACGGGTGCCGGCTGGTTCGCGCCGCATGAGCCGAAGGAGCAGGTGCTTCCGGATGGCAGCACGATTGCGCCCTCGGAGAAGAAGGTCGCGGTGGGTATCCCGACGTTCAACCGTCCGCGCGATGCTGTCAACGCGCTGCACGCTTTGGCAGAAGACCCGCTGGTGCTGGAGGCAATCACGGATGTGCTGATGCCGGACCAGGGTAACCAGCACCCAGCGGATGAACCGGACTTCAGGGAGGCCGAGAAGAATCTTGCTGGAAGATTGAAAATCTTCCAGCAAGGAAATCTTGGTGGTTCCGGCGGTTACTCCCGCATTATGCATGAGGCGCTCAACCAGACCGATGTCCCGTTCATTCTGTACATGGACGATGACATCGCGATTGAGCCGGATTCGATCCTGCGCGCGGTGCAGGCCGCCCGCTATGCCAAGAGCCCGATCCTCGTCGGCGGCCAGATGCTGAACTTGCAGGATCGCAGCCAGTTGCGCACCACGGGTGAGACGGTGGACCCGAACATCTTTATGTTCTCCGCCGCGAAACATGCCGTCTACGACCACGACTTTGCTAAATATCCGCTTGGTTACGTGGGTACGGAGGAAGAGGATCTCGATCCGCGCAAGACCACCTCGCGCCCGTTGCACCGCCGCATTGATGTGGATTACAACGGCTGGTGGATGAACCTTTTCCCGCGCGTGGTCGCGGAGAAGATGGGTCTGCCACTCCCGCTGTTCATTAAGTGGGACGATAACGAGTACGCGTTGCGCGCCAAAGAAGCAGGTTTTCCCACGGTCACATGGCCCGGCGTTGCCATCTGGCACATGGCCTGGGCCGACAAGGACGATGCTATTGACTGGCAGGCGTACTTCCACATGCGCAACCGCCTCATCGTGGCCAGCATCTACGGTCCGGAGAATCCGGAGGCGATGCTGAAGAACATGCTGAAGTCCACGCTCAAGCACTACGTGTGCATGGAGTACTCCACCATCGCTATCCAGAATGAGGCGATGAAGGACTTCCTCGCCGGCCCGGACCAGCTCTTTGACATCCTTGAATCCTCGCTGCCGCGGATTCAGGAGATCCGGAAGGGCTTCCCCGATGCGCAGGTGCTGCCGTCCGCGGCGGATTTGCCGGCAGCAACAGGCGCACCGGGTGTGCCCACGAACAAGATGGGTGGGCGTCTGGCCAAGATCAAGAAGATTCCGTGGGCTGCGAAGTCTCTGCTTCACCTGCGTAAACCGGAGGATCGTGCGCATTGGGAGGCGCCGCAGCTCAACCTCACCGCGGAGGAGGCGCGTTGGTACACGTTGGCTCGCGTGGATTCCGCGACGGTGTCCACGGCTGGTGGCACGGGTGTGGCCTTCCGCAAGCGTGATAAGGAGCTGGCTAAGACTCTCCTCGATGAGCAGAAGCGTCTGCGCGCGGAGATCAAGGATCGTTGGGCGGGGCTCAAGCGCACCTACCGCGAGGCACGCCCGGAGCTGACCAGCCACGAGAACTGGAAGAAGATCTTCGATGAGCAATAAAAACTCTTTGACTACTTATGAAGTGAGCGCTCTACGCGAGCTTCAGAAATTGCTTTTCGACGCCCCCGGGGTCCTCCCCACCGCCCGTGGCCTCAGCCACTTCGGTGAGCACGCCCTTGGGTGGCTGGGCATCTCGGCGGCAGGTGCGGCTGTGGATGAGAAGCGTCGACGGAAGTGGCTGGCCATGGGTGCTGGAGCTTTTACAGCACACGCGGCATCCGTGGTGATCAAGCGGATCGTCCGGCGCCGTCGCCCGCATGATCCCAGGATCAAGGTGGGTGTGGGTACGCCGTCGAAGTTGAGTTTTCCGAGTTCGCATGCGACGTCGACAAGCGCTGCGATGGTGCACCTTGCAGACATCACTGGTTCAAAACTGCCGTACGCCGGCATTCCCATTATGATGGCGTCCCGCATGGTCCTGGGCGTGCACTATCCCACGGACACTCTGGCGGGTGCGCTCCTGGGGGCTGGGGTGGCGCGCGCCGCGATTGAGATTGAAAGGCAGACAGCATGACCGAGCCGAACACTCCGCCTTTGCAGGACGAGCCGTTTCTGAAATCTGAGCCCCACACCGAGGGTGTGGATTACAACCGGAAGAAGACTCCGCCGAAGAACCTGCCCGACGCGATGATCAAGGGCTTGCGCCCGAAGCAGTGGGTCAAGAACGTCTTGGTTCTGGCGGCACCTTTGGCTGCAGGAACGGATTCCTTCACGTCTCGCACCGTGTGGGATATTGCGCTGGCGTTCATCGTGTTCTGCTTCGGTGCGTCTTCGATCTACCTGGTCAATGACGCGCGTGATGTGGAGGCAGACCGCGCTCACCCGACGAAGCGTTTCCGCCCGATTGCCTCCGGCAAGCTGCCCATTGGTTTGGCGTATGCAATGGCGGCAACGCTTATCGCGCTAGCTATCGGCCTGTCGTTCCTGGCTTCTGATGGTGTGGCGCTGGCAACGGTGATTGGCGTGTACATCGCGCTTCAGCTGGGCTACTGCTTCGGCTGGAAGCACATCCCGGTGATTGATATCGCGCTGGTGTCTTCCGGTTTCATGCTGCGCGCTATGGCTGGCGGTGTTGCGGCGAATATTGATCTGTCGCAGTGGTTCCTGTTGGTCGCGGCGTTCGGGTCGCTGTTCATGGCCTCCGGCAAGCGCTACGCGGAATTGCTGCTCGCGGAGCGTACGGGCGCGAAGATCCGCAAGTCGCTGCAGGGCTACACGCAGACCTACCTGCGTTTCGTGTGGACACTGTCCGCCACAGCCGTGGTCATGTCCTATGCACTGTGGGGCTTCACGCTTTCCGACGGCGTCGCCCCCGCCGAAGGCCTCTGGTACCAGATCTCCATGGTCCCCTTCATCATCGCCATCCTGCGCTACGCAGCCGAAGTGGATAGCGGCAATGGTGGCGCCCCGGATGAAATTGCTCTGGAAGACAGGGTATTGCAGATGCTTGCCCTGCTCTGGATCTTCACCATCGTGATGGCTGTCTATGTGATTCCTGCCATGAGCTAGGATGCTCCGCATGGAAAAAAGCGCCCGTCTTTCGCTGCTCTTGTCGGCTCTCATCGCGGGCGCTTTCGCATTCTGGGGTGGTTTCGCCCGCCGCTGGATCAGCGATGACGGGCTGATTGTGCTGCGCACCGTGCGCAACATCCTCGCCGGTAACGGCCCCGTGTTCAATGTTGGTGAGCGCGTTGAGGCGAACACGTCCACCCTGTGGCAGTACCTCATTGTTGCTTTCTCTTGGTTGCCAGGGATGAAGCTTGAGGATGTAGCGATGTGGCTGGCCCTTGCCTTCACCGTCATCGCGGCGGTGGTGGGCACTGTTGCCGCGGGCAAGCTGTGGGGGCAGCACACGGTGTTGCCGTTTGGCATCATCATCTACCTCGCCCTGCCGCCCGCACGGGACTTTGCCACCTCCGGTTTGGAATGGGGCTTGTCCCTGGCATGGCTGGCGGTATGGTTCGCGCTGTTGGTGCGCTGGGCAGAGGATTCGGAAAAATCCTCTACCCTGTACTGGCTTGCCTTCTGGGCTGGTTTGTCGTGGCTGGTCAGGCCTGAACTGGCCTTGTACGGCGGATTGACCGGTGTGCTGCTGCTTGCTTTGAACCGCCACAATCTGCGCCGCGTCGGCGGAATTCTGGCTGCGGCCTTGCCGTTGCCGGCGGCCTACACGATCTTCCGTATGGGCTACTACGGGCTGCTCACACCCCACACCGCGGTGGCTAAGTCTGCCTCCGAATCCGCTTGGCGCACGGGTGCCGCCTATGTATGGGACACGGTGCACCCTTACTGGCTGTGGTTGCCCCTCCTTATCGCCATCGCTTTGGGTGCAATGTTTATCTACCAACGCGCTGGCAAACAGGCCTTGGTGGCCCTCTTGGTCTTCGGCTGTGGCGCACTGCACCTTATATATGTGGTGAAAGTGGGCGGGGACTTCATGCACGGACGCATGGTTTTGCTGCCCCTGTTTGCCATGCTGCTGCCGGTGATGGCGGTGCCAGCCACGCTGATTACGGGGGTGGCCACCGCGGGGCTAGTCATCTGGGCGGGGTTGGTCATCCACCGTGGCCACGACTTAGGTTTTGATCCTTTTGATGAGAACCCGGTGGAGCTCACTATCGTGGACGAACGAGAATTCTGGACGGCAGTCTTGCTCCGTGAATCCGGTAACCCGCCACGCTACGCCGAAGACTTCTACGCCTCAGACATGATGAACGGGTGGCCCGAAGCCTGGGACGCAATCCATTCCGATGAGACTAATTCGACTGCCGCGGTGACCCTGGTGCGCATCCAAGGGCACCCAAGCGCCTTCCAGTGGCAGCCCCGCTCCCGTATGACCGGGAAGGACGCGCAGACGGACCTCGGGCAGCTGCCGCCCACGGCGTACCACATCAATTTGGGCATGACCGGGATGCTGGCTGAGCTGGATGATCGCATCCTGGACTCCGTCGGCTTAACCACGCCTCTGGCCGCGCGTCAACCACGCCTATCGGACGGACGCATCGGCCACGACAAGCAGTTGCCGTACTACTGGCAGTTGGCAGATACGGGGGTGGATGTCGAGGAGTTGCCGGAGAACGCGGATAAGCAGCTCGTCCGGCAAGCACGCGCGGCGCTGCGTACGCCTGAGATCAACGAGCTTATTGCTACCTACCGCGAACCGATGAGTGCGAAGCGTTTTGTGAAAAACATGGGCTGGGCACTGACAAAAGGTCGCACGTTGACCGTCAATGATTTCCCTGATGTGTACCTTGATGCGGACACGCTCGAGCGCATCGCCGCCGGCGAAGACGTGGGGTTGGAAGGCCCGCCCGTGTACTGGTCAGACCAATAAGTGGAAAAGTTTTGTGCACCGTTGATAACATCACGGTAACGCTTTGCAGACAATCTGCGACATACCGGGATGTAATCCCAAAATTTTCCCGAAGATCTGATTGGTGAGAACATGAACGCGACTCTCTCTGTGCGCCGCGCCCTGATCGCGCTGGTGACAGCAGTTGTAGCAGCGATGAGCATGATGCTTGTTGCGCCGAATGAGGCACACGCCAACCCGCGTGGGTGGCTGCGCCCTGACGCAACCGGACACTGCCACTGGGATCCAGTTGGCTACTGGGTGCAGCGCTGTGACGTGTGGTCCCCGTCGATGAACCGCAACATCCCGGTTCAGATCGTGCCGGCAGCACGCGGTGGCAACGCTGGCCTGTACCTGCTGGACGGCCTGCGTGCGACGGAGAAGACCAACGCCTGGTTCGAGGACGTCAACGCGGCAGCCATCTACGAGAACTCGAACATCACCCTGGTTGCCCCGGTTGGCGGTGAGGGCTCCTTCTACGCCGACTGGACTGCGGACCCGCAGTACGGCAACGGCAAGACCTACCGTTGGGAGACCTTCCTCACTCGTGAGCTGCCCGGCTACCTCCAGCAGCACTTCGGTGTCGCGCCGAACAACAACTCCATCATCGGCCTGTCCATGGGTGGCACCGCCGCAATGAACCTGGCAGCTAAGCACCCCAACCAGTTCCGTCAGGTGCTCAGCTTCTCTGGCTACCTGACCACTACGCTGCCAGGTATGCAGACCATGCTGCGTCTGTCGCTTTTGGATGCGGGTGGCTACAACATCAACGCCATGTACGGCTCCCTGCTCAGCCCGACCCGTTTTGAGAACGACCCGTTCCTCAACATGCACGGCCTGCGCAACACCGACGTGTATATCTCTGCCGCCAGCGGCATCCCAGGCCCGGCTGATGCGAGCTACCTGCCCCAGCACCAGGTCGCTGGCTCTCTCCTCGAGATCGGCGCAATGGCAAGCACCCGCATCTGGGAAGGCAAGGCCCGCCTGACCGGTATCAACGTAACCTCGGATTACCCGTCACTGGGCCTGCACAACTGGAAAGAGTTCGGCGGCCAGATGGTCAAGACCAAGGCGCGCGTGCTCAACCACATGAATGCGTGGTAATCGCTCGTACGAGTGACGGGATCCCTTCCAGTCCCTTTGAAAAGGGCTGGGAGGGATTTTTTGTTGGTTTTGGAGGCTTTTCCACTTTTGAGGGCCCTTGCTCGAGGAAGCCCACGACGAACTCCTCGGAGTTGGTCGGGCCTCTGCCCTGAACTTTCCAAAGTTAAGAGCAGTCCTGGTGTTTTAATGCGGGTTGTGCACGATTTCCGGAAATCGTGCACTGGCAGGGACCGGAAAGAGGCCCCAACAAACACGCGATCACCACTAAACCCACAATTCACACCTTTCACTCGGCGTGTCTCCAGGGTAAAGTCTCAAGTGAAACTTAAACTTCATGCCACAACATAATGAAGCAGCCGGCCCGGCCTAGGGGAGGGGAACCCCTGGGGTGGTGAGCTCCGGTATTTTCCGTACCTGTTTTTCTGAGTGAAGAACAGTGAAACACTCGAACCACTAAAGGGATGCCTCCATGCGCTTGACACCTCGACGTTTTCCCCGCAAGGCCACGAAGGGCCAGATGCTCGCTATCGCCGCGGTCCCGACAGCACTGGCTGTTGGCGTAGCCGTCGCTCCGGCGGTTGCACAGATTGGTTCCTCTGATCTGTCCAGCTCTTTGTCCTCTGGGCGTGGCCTTTCCGATGGTCTGCGTCCGTCGGACCCGCCGAAGCGCACGCCGATTGAGGTGGATGAGAATCCGCAGATTGATGGTCTGCCGGAGGGTGTGACGGTTGATCGTATTGAGTGGTTGACGCAGCGTCGTGTGGCTGTGTTCATTAATTCGGCGGCGATGCCGGGTGAGCAGATCCAGGTGCAGATCCTGCTGGCGCGTGACTGGCACTCGAACCCGCAGGCGAAGTTCCCGGAGGTGTGGGCGCTTGATGGTTTGCGTGCGCGTGATGATGAGAATGGTTGGACCATCGAGACGAATATCGAGCAGTTCTACGCGGACAAGAATGTCAACGTGGTTCTGCCGGTGGGCGGCGAGTCCTCTTTCTACTCCGATTGGCAGCAGCCGGATAACGGTAAGCACTACAAGTGGGAGACCTTCCTGACAAAGGAGCTGGTCCCGGTGCTGAACAATGAGTACCGCTCGAATGGTTCCCGCGCTGTCGTGGGCCTGTCCATGGGTGGTACGGCTGCTGTGAACTTGGCGGAGCGTAACCCGCACCTGTTCAACTTTGTGGGTTCCTTCTCTGGCTACTTGGACACCACCACGTCCGGTATGCCGATGGCAATTATGGCAGCTCAAAAGGATGCTGGCGGCTACAACTCTGAGGCAATGTGGGGCCCGGCTGGTTCCCAGGATTGGATCGACCATGATCCGAAGCTGGGTATTGAGAACTTGAAGGGCAAGACGGTCTACGTCTCTGCTGGCTCGGGCAAGGATGACTTTGGTAACGCTGAGTCTGTGGCAAAGGGCCCAGCCAATGCGGCTGGTGTTGGCTTGGAGATTATCTCCCGCATGTCCACCCAGACCTTTGAGCGGTATGCGAAGCAGGCGGGCGTGCCGATCGTCACTCGGTACCGTCCGTCGGGTGTTCACTCCTGGGAGTACTGGCAGTTTGAGATGTCCCAGGCATGGCCGTTCATTGCTGAGTCGCTGAACATTCCGGAGGGTGATCGTGGTGCACAGTGCAACGCCATTGGTGCGATCAGTGAGGCCACCAAGTCCGGTGCTATCGGTTCCTGCGTGAACAACGAGTACGACGTGGCCGGTGGCCGCGGTAAGGCTCAGGAGTTCAGGAATGGTTCCGCGTTCTGGTCCCCGGATACCGGTGCGCACGTGCTGATCGGTGCGATCCTCGCTAAGTACAACGCTCTGGGTGGCCCGGCTGGTTGGTTGGGCTTCCCCAAGACGAGCGAGCTGACCACCCCGGATGGTAAGGGCCGCTACGTCCACTTTGAGCGTGGTTCCGTCTACTGGACCCCGGAGACCGGTGCGCAGGCTATCCCGGGCGATATGTTCGCAGCATGGGGTAAGGGTGGCTACGAGGGTGGCCCGCTGGGCTACCCGGTCGCTGAGGCTGAGGCTGTTGGTGCTGGCTACGTGCAGAAGTTCCAGAATGGTTACCTGACCCGCAACCCAGAGGGCGTGGGCGAGGGCCACCACATGGTCTTCGGTGCCATCGGCGCGAAGTACGCGGAGATGGGCACCGCCCGCTCTAACCTGGGCTACCCAACGAGCAACGAGAAGAAGATCAATGGTGGCTTCTTCCAAGAGTTCGAGCACGGCAACATCTACTTCTCCCCGGCGTCTGGTGCTCACGTGATCTACTACGGCAACATCTTCAACGAGTGGGGCAAGAACGGTTGGGAGCAGGGCCGCCTTGGCTGGCCAACGTCTGACATGAAGGACATCCCGGCCGGTGGTAAGACCATCACGTTCCAGCACGGCACCTTGGACGAGATCTTCGGCCAGGTCCGCGAGCGTAAGAACTAAGGAGTCACACCTCTTATGCGTAATATCGCAGTAGCACTGTCCCTCGCCGTGGCTGGTTTGACGTTGGCTGCGTGTGGTGGGACGACCGTCGATAGTTCTGATGTGACCGCAACCCCGAGTGCGGTGACGAGTTCTGCGACGAGTACCGCGTCCACCACCACGAGCACGAAGCCGAGCGAGAAGCGCCCGGAGGATGATGCTCTGGAGAATGAAGGTGCTGCGAGCGAGGTCTCTGATTTCCCGGAGAACACCGCGAAGCGTCCTCCAGAGCAGGAGGCTTACCTGGAAGCTCTACGGGAAGGTGGAGTGAAAATTGAAGGGAACGAAGATCAACTTTTAGCTACCGCCGGTACGTTGTGCGGTGGTGAAACTATCACTCGTGACGCGGTGGCTGGTCAGCTCATTGAGCAGCAGCGCACTGAACTGGACCATGAGCAGCTGATCAAGCTTATCGACGACGCCGCGCACGCCAACCTCTGCTAGTTAGGAGGCGCGCACGTGCGCACCCGCAAAGTCCTTACTCTTGTTACTGCCCTGTTTGTTGTGGGTGTCATCGCCTTCGGTGCGGTGAAGTGGCTCGGGCCAGACGGTGGTCCGATTGATGAGGTCCTGCCACCAGGCCCAGGGGAGCCTGATGAGCCCGCATGGTGCCCGGCGGTGGAGGTTATCTCCGCGCCGGGCACGTGGGAGTCATCCAAGGATGATGATCCGTTTAATCCGCAGGCAAACCCGCTGAGCTTCATGCTTTCCATTACGCAGCCACTGCAGGAACAGTACGACATCAATGATGTGCGTGTGTGGACGTTGCCGTACACGGCACAGTTCAAGTCTGTGCAGTCCCGCGGTGAGATGAGCTATGACGATTCGCGTAATGAGGGCACGGAGAGACTCAAGGCTGAACTGAAGTTCGTGGCGGACACGTGCGCTTCAACTCAATTCATCTTGGCTGGGTTCTCCCAGGGAGCGGTCATTGTTGGTGATATTGCCAATGAGATCGGACGTGATGTCGGTGTGGTCAGTCCGGAGCGCATCGCCGGTGTGGTGATGATCGCGGATGGACGCCGCGAGAACGCGGTGGGCATCAACCCCGGTGTGGAACTCGGCGGTGTGGGTGCGGAGATCGCCCTGCACCCCTTGAACCGCATTGTGCAGGCAGTTGTGCCTGGCGCCACCATGCGGGGTGTGCGTGAAGGTGGCTTCGGTGTCCTGAATGATCGAGCCATTGAGATTTGTGCCCCGGATGACAGCATCTGCGATGCACCGCCAAACGTGGTGGATGCGCTGGGTCGAGCACAAGATTTGGTGAACGCGAATGGTGTGCACGCCATGTACGCATCCAACCCAAACGTGATTCCTGGCACCACAGCGAACGCATGGACCGTAGAGTGGATTCGACAGCGCATCGCTGAAGTTAGTTAGCCACAACAAAAGGAGCGGAAGAAGTATGGATCTCGAGCAACTGCTCTACCAGTTCTATGACGACGACAAGATTGACCTGCCGCCGGAGCTCTCGCTCTACCAGCTGTGCGAAATGCTCTACCAGGGCAGTGCGGAGATGGGTACGGGCGACCTGCACCAGATGCGCTACTGGGATTTCTCCGAATCGCGTGAAGGCACCCCGGTGGACTTCACCCGTGAAGAGGTAATCACCCGCATCAAGGCTGTGGCAGCCCGCCTGCAGCAGACCGGCGCGCCGGGGGACCGTGTGGCCATCTTGGCGGCGAATTCCCCGGAGTACATCTTTGCCTTCATGGGTGCCGTGTACGCCGATCAGGTGCCGGTGCCACTGTATGACCCGAATGAGCCGGGCCACGATGAGCAGCTGCGTTCCGTCATGGCTGACTGTGGTGCGAAGACGGTCCTGACCAACAACGTGGGTGCCAAGGCTGTCCGCGAGTTCTTCGCGGAGGTGCCTAAGCCGGAGCGCCCGCGCATTCTCGTGGTTGATTCCCTGCCGGATTCCCTCGCGGACGCGTGGACGCCGCCGGAGGAGCGGGAAGACATTGACCCGGTGAACCAGGTGGCGTTCCTGCAGTACACCTCCGGCTCTACGCGTTTGCCGGCGGGTGTTGTGCTGACCAACCGGTCGATCCTGACCAACGTTCTGCAGATTTATGATGCAGCGGAACTGAAAATGCCGCTGCGTCTGTCCACGTGGCTGCCACTGCACCACGATATGGGCATCATCCTCACCGTGTTCGTGACCATCATGGGTATCGAGTTCGAGCTGATGAGCCCGCGTGACTTCATCCAGCAGCCGAAGCGCTGGATGGACCAGATGACTTTCCGTGAAGGCGATGAAGACCAGTTCACCTACACCGTTGTGCCGAACTTCGCGCTGGATCTGGCGGCACGATACGCCACGCCGGAGAACGCCGAAGACTATGACTTCAGCCAGGTAGACGGCATTATCGTCGGCTCCGAGCCGGTCACGCGCGCTGCCGTGGAAAGCTTCGTGGAGGCATTTGCCCCATCCAAGCTGGACCCGCTGGCGCTGCGCCCGTCCTATGGTCTGGCAGAAGCCACCCTCATCGTGTCCACCCCGCAGACCGAGGAGCGCCCGCTGTTCAAGTACTTTGACCGCGAGCAGGTCGGCGAAGGCAAGATCGTGGAAGTCTCCGCGGGTGATGCGTCCGGTATCGCGTTCGCTTCCAATGGGCAGCCGGTGCCGGATATGGCGGTGGCGGTGGTGGATCCCTCGACAAGCAATGAGGTGCCGGAAGGAACCATCGGTGAGCTGTGGATCCACGGCGACAACGTGGCGGTGGGGTATGAAGGCCGCGAGGACGAGACACTGCAGACTTTCCGCAACACTCTTGGTCAGCGCCTGGCTGAAGGTTCCACCGTGCCGGAAGACACGCCGAATGATGGGTGGCTGGCTACCGGTGACCTGGTG
The DNA here is from genome assembly GCF_030232265.1 of Corynebacterium sp. MSK041. GTDB lineage: Bacteria > Actinomycetota > Actinomycetes > Mycobacteriales > Mycobacteriaceae > Corynebacterium. The sequence continues at coordinate 25,753 of NZ_JASPJK010000013.1, read as the reverse complement.
TCACTCTATGAGGGACACCTGTACATCACTGGCCGCGTGAAGGATCTCATTGTCATTGCCGGCCGTAACCACTACCCGCAGGACATTGAAGCCACCGTCATGGAGGCCAGCGATCATGTGCGCCCTGATTCGGTGGCAGCATTCGCTGTCCCGGGTGAGGATGTGGAGAAGCTGGTGCTGCTGGTTGAACGCGTTGAAGGCGCTGACCCGACTGCCGATGCACTCGCCGAGGACGCGATCCGCGGTGCGGTGAGCAGCAAACACGGCATCAGCCCGGAAGAAGTGCGCTTCTACGCCCCGAATGAGATCGCGCGATCCTCCTCCGGCAAGATTGCCCGACAGGTTAATCGAAAGAAGTATTTGGCTAACGGTTAACCTTGACCGTCCGATACATAACTGGATTGCCCTGTTCAATTTTTTTAACGGTATTCACTAGGAAGGACCTGTGGCACAGACGATGACCGAGGCAGAACTGATCACCTGGTTGCGGCAGTGGATTTCAGATGCCACTGGAACCAGTGTTGATGAGGTAGACCCAGCTGCACCTTTGGAGAACCTGGGGCTGTCCTCCCGCGATGTCATCGTCTTGTCCGGTGAACTGGAGAACCTGCTGGATATCAAACTGGACCCCACGGTGGCGTACCAGTTCCCCACGGTGGAGGCGCTCGCGCATGGTTTGCTGGCGGGTACCGGCCTGTCCGGTGAGGCCAAGCCGGTGAGCACTCGCCGCGCCACGGATAGCTCTGGGGACATTGCTGTGGTGGGTCGCGCTGGCCGCTTCCCCAAGGCAGCCAACCCGGATGAACTGTGGGACCTGTTTGTCACCGGCCAGTGCGTCACGGGTGATGTGCCGGAAGGCCGCTGGTCCGAGTACCTCGGTGACCCGGTGATGGCCAAGAAGATGGAGGAGCAGAACGTCCAGGGTGGCTACCTGGATGACATCCGCACCTTTGATAATGAGTTCTTTGGTCTGTCCCCATTGGAAGCCACCAATATGGACCCGCAGCAGCGCATCATGTTGGAACTGGCGTGGGAGGCACTCGAAGATGCCAACCTGCCGGCCAGTGATCTGTGCGGGGAATCCGTCGGTGTCTTCGTAGGCTCCTCCTCGAATGATTACGGCATGTTGATCACCTCCGACCCGGCGTCGGCGCACCCGTATGCACTGACGGGTACAGCGAGCTCCATCATTCCGAACCGTATTTCCTACGCCTTCGACTTCCGCGGCCCAAGCATGAACGTGGACACCGCGTGCTCCTCTTCCCTGGTTGCAGTGCATCATGCCGTGCGCGCACTGCGCGATGGGGAAACGGATGTCGCCTTGGCCGGTGGCGTGAACATCATGGCCTCGCCGTTTATCTCCACTGCTTTCTCCGAGCTGGGCGTGATTAGCCCGACTGGCAAAATCAGCGCGTTTTCGGATGATGCGGATGGTTTTGTGCGTGCGGAGGCCGCCGGCTTCATCGTGCTCAAGCGCGTTGAGGACGCGATTGCGGATGGGGATGACGTGCTGGCCGTGATCAAGGGTTCGGCCACGAACTCGGATGGCCACTCCAATGGTCTGACCGCCCCGAACCCGGAAGCACAGGTGGATGTGCTGCGTCGCGCGTACGCGGATGCTGGTGTGGATCCGGCAACGGTGGACCTGGTGGAGGCCCACGGCACGGGAACCGCCCTAGGTGATCCGATTGAGGCCACCGCCCTGGGTGAGGTCTTGGGTTCCGGCGCTGGCCGCCCGGATTCGGAGCCACTGCTGCTGGGGTCGGCGAAGTCCACCATCGGCCACGCTGAATCCGCCGCTGGTGTTGTGGCCATGATCAAGGTCATCGATGCGCTCAAGCACGACACGGTTCCGCCGACTGCTAATTTCACCGCGCCGAACAGGTATGTGGACTTTGATGCGCAGTCTATTGAGATCGTGGAAGATCCCCGCGAGTGGCCGCAGTACTCCGGCCGCCGCACCGCTGGTGTGTCCGGTTTCGGCTTCGGTGGCACGAATGCACACGTAGTGCTCAGCGACTTTGATGCGTCGGACTACAAGGTCGAGGCTGACACGCCATCTGCACTGATTGATCCGGAGAACCCGGACCTTGTTCTGCTGCCGGTGTCTGGCCTGTTGCCCTCGCGTCGCCGGGATATGGCGGGCGTGGTGGAAGAGGCGCTGGAGAAAACCGGCGCGAAGACGGATCTGCGCGCAGTGGCCCGCACGCTGGCTGGCCGCAACCATGGCCGTTCACGCGCCGTGGTCACCGCATCCACCCTGGAAGAAGCCACCAAGCGCATGGGCTACGTCGCCCAGGGTAAGAACACGCAGGGCGTGTACTCCGCTGATAGCCCGGCGGCCGCTGGCCCGGTGTTCGTCTACTCCGGTTTTGGTTCGCAGCACCGCAAGATGGCCAAACGCCTAGTAGAGGTCTCCCCGCTGTTCCGCGAGCGCATCCAGGAGCTGGACAAGGTCGTTGCCTTTGAATCCGGTTGGTCCATGATGGACCTCATTCTTGATGATGAGCAGACGTATGACACCGAAACCGGCCAAGTCACCATCACCGCCATTCAAATCGCAGTGACAGATCTTCTGGCTAGCTACGGCATCACCCCGGCTGCCACGATGGGCATGTCCATGGGCGAGATGGCCGCGGCATATGCCGCCGGTGGCCTGTCCGCCGAGGACGCACTCACCATCGCCTGCGCTCGCGCCCGCCTCATGGGTGAGGGGGAGAAGCAGGTGGCTGGCACCGATGCAGAAGGTGCCATGGCCGTGGTGGAGTTGAGCAGGGAGCAGTTGACGGAGTTCGTCGACAAGCATCCCGAAGCTGTCGGCGTTGAGCCCGCGGTATACGCGGGTCCGGGCATGACCACCGTGGGTGGGCCCGGCAAGGCCGTGGATTACCTGGTGGCGGCGCTGGAAGCGGAAGAGAAATTCGCGCGCAAGCTGCAGGTTCGCGGTGCTGGCCACACGAGTATGCTTGATCCGATCCTGGGTGAGCTGGCCGGCGAGATCGCGGGCATTGAGCCGAAGCCGCTGCGCATCACGCATTTTGGTTCCGTCGACGGCACGCACCGCCCGGGTGAGACCGTGCATGACGTGGACTACTGGATCCGCATGACGCGCCAACCGGTGATGTTCCAGGATGCCACGGAGGCGGCTTTTGCTGCTGATCACACCACGTTGGTGGAGATTTCCCCGAACCCGGTTGCGATCATGGGCATGATGAACACGGCATTCTCCGTGGGCAAGCCGGATGCGCAGCTGCTGTTCTCCTTGAAGCGCAAGGAGAACGAGGTGGCCACGCTGCTGGACCTCGCCGCCAAGCTGTATGTCCAGGGCATGCCGGTGGATCTCGCCGCGATTGCTGGTGCTGGTGCGCGCGCGGATCTGCCGCATACGCAGTTCAAGCGCAATGATCTGTGGACGGATGCTCGCCCCTCCGCGTCGGGTTCCGGCCCGCTGGGTGCGCGCGTCTCGCTTCCTGACGGGACCCTGGCCTACGCCACGCAGGCCGATCAGATTTACTCGGTCATGCAGCTCGTGGAGCTTGCCGCCGGTGAGACGGACCCGAATGCGCGGGTCATCGCTGCGGAGGAGCGCGCCTCCCTGCCCGCCTCGGGCGAGCTCACCACCTTGGTTCGCCGTGGTCTCGGTGGTCTCACCGTCACGGTGCACAGTGGGGAAGCACTCATCGCAGAAGGCTTTGCCACGACTTTGGATCTGGCCAATACTCCCCTCCCCGGCGTGACGGACAACCCCCAGCCCCCGGAAGTGGCCGCCGCACGTGAGCTGGCCGAAGCCGCCCGCGAGTCCGGTGTTCCCGGTGCCGTGGATGTGGAGTCCGTCGTGTGGGATCCCGCCAAGGAAACCGTGGAAGAACGCCTCCGCGCCATCGTGTCTGAGTCCATGGGCTATGACGTGGATGACCTGCCGGTGGAACTGCCACTCATTGACCTGGGCCTGGATTCCCTCATGGGCATGCGCATCAAGAACCGTGTGGAAAACGACTTCCAGATCCCGCCGCTGCAGCTCCAGGCGCTTCGCGACGCCTCCGTGGCCGACGTCATCCACATGGTTGAAGACGCCGTGGCAGGCCGGTCAAAGACCGACCTGCCACGGGAAACGGGGGCTGGCCTGGTTGAGCCCGCTGCGCAGGCTCAGCCAGTAGAAACAGAGGTAGAGCAGCCAGGGGCTGACCAGCCCGCTACCGGCGTGGGTGTCGCCCCGCGCGATGCCTCTGAGCGCATGGTCTTTGGTGCGTGGGCGAAGTACGCCGGTGCGGCCGCTGCTGGTGTGACCTCGCCGCTGCCAAAGATCGATGAGAACGTGGCCGGTGAGATCGCCGCGCACCTGACGGAGCGCTCCGGCATCGAGGTGACCGCGCAGCAGGTGCTGGACGCAGACACCTTGGAGCCGCTGGCCAACGTGGTGCGTGAAGGGCTGGAAACCGCTGTGGAGGGCAACGTCCGCGTGCTGCGCGCACGCACGGATGAGACCACGCCGTCGGTGTTCCTTTTCCACCCGGCTGGTGGTTCGACCGTGGTGTACGAACCGCTGACGCGTCGCCTGGCGGACAACGTTCCGGTGTACGGCCTGGAGCGTCTCGAAGGCAGCCTCGAGGAGCGTGCCGCGGCCTACATCGAGGACATCGTGGAACTCGCCGCAGGCCAGCCGATCGTGCTGGCTGGCTGGTCCTTCGGTGGTGCCCTGGCCTATGAGGTGGCGCACCAGCTGCAAAACCGCGCCAGCTCCGGGGCCGGCGAGGACACCCCGGAGGTGAAATTCATCGCACTGCTGGATACCACCCAGCCGCGGAACCCAACGCCGAATACCCCGGAGGACGTCCGCGCACGCTGGGAGCGCTACGCCGCTTTTGCCAAGGAGACGTACGGCCTCGATTTTGAGGTGCCCTACGAGCTGCTGGACACCGCTGGTGAGGATGCGCTGCTGACCATGCTGGGTGAATTCCTGGCCACCACGGACGCCTCGGCGCACGGCCTGTCCGCCGGTGTGCTGGAGCACCAGCGCGCTAGCTTCGTGGACAACCAGATCTTGGGCAAGGTGGATTTGACCAAGTGGGCTGATGTTGACGTGCCGGTGTTGCTCTTCCGCGCGGAGGGTATGCACGAAGGTGCGATTATGCTGGAGCCTGCTTACGCAGATATTGCACCGGACGGCGGCTGGGCCGCCATCGTGGAAGATTTGACCATCGTGCAGCTGCCGGGTGATCACTTGGCGGTTGTGGATGAGCCGGCGGTGGGGATCGTCGGCAAGCATATGCAGGAGTGGATTAATGGCAACGACCGCTGAAAAACTCGCTGAACTGCGCGACCGTTTAGAGCGCGCGCAGGATCCGGGCTCAGAGCGCGCGCGGAAGAAGCGTGATGATGCTGGGCAAACCACGCCGCGTCAACGCATTAATGCGCTTCTGGACGAAGGGTCCTTCGTCGAGTCCGGCGCCCTCGCCCGCACCCCCGGCGACCCGGATGCTGTGTACTCCGACGGTGTTGTGACTGGTTATGGCCGCATCGATGGCCGCCCGGTGGCCATTTACGCGCACGATAAGACCGTGTACGGCGGCTCCGTCGGCGTGACCTTTGGCCGCAAGGTCGTGGATGTGATGGAGATGGCCATCAAGATCGGCTGCCCCGTCATTGGTATTCAGGATTCCGGTGGCGCGCGTATTCAGGACGCGGTGACTTCTCTGGCCATGTACTCGGAGATTGCCCGCCGTCAGCTGCCACTGTCTGGCCGTTCCCCGCAGATCTCCATCATGCTGGGTAAATCCGCTGGTGGCGCGGTGTATGCGCCGGTGACCACGGACTTCATTGTTGCTGTTGAAGGCCAGGCGGAGATGTATGTCACCGGCCCAGCCGTGATCCGTGAGGTGACCGGTGAGAATATTTCCTCCGCTGAGCTCGGCGGCGCGCTGCAGCAGGAGCAGAACGGCAACGTCTCCGTCACCGTGCAGTCTGAAGATGAGGCGTTTGATTTTGTCCGCGACCTGCTCGCACACCTTCCCACCAGCTCTTTTGATGAGCCGCCGGTGGCATGGGCGCCGGCGGACGAGGACCTGGATGATTCTGCTTTGGATGAGTTCATGCCGGATGACACAAACGCCGGCTACGACATGATGGACCTGCTGGTCCAGCTGGGTGATGATGAGGAGATCCTGGAAATCCAGGAGAACTACGCCCCGAACCTCATCTGCGCCATTGGGCGTATCGACGGCCGCCCGGTCGGCTTCGTAGCCAACAACCCTATGCATTTCGCTGGATGTATTGATGCGGACGCCGCGGACAAGGGCGCGCGCTTCATTCAGATCTGTGATGCGTACAACCTGCCGCTCATCTTCGTGGTGGACACCCCGGGCTATCTGCCGGGCGTGGACCAGGAGAAGGTCGGCCTTATTCACCGTGGTGCCAAGCTGGCGTTCTCCGTGGTGGAGGCAACGGTACCGAAGATCGCTCTCATTGTCCGCAAGGCCTACGGCGGTGCTTACGCCGTGATGGGTTCGAAGAACCTGACGGGTGACCTGAACTTCGCGTGGCCGACCGCGCAGATCGCCGTCATGGGTTCTGCTGCTGCTGCCGTGATGATTCAGGGTAAGCAGCTGGCCACCATTGAGGATGAGAACCAGCGCGCCTACATGAAGAAGGTGTTCATGGACTTCTACGAGGAGAACATGACCTCCCCGTACGTGGCCACCGAACGCGGTTACTTGGATGCGATGATCCAGCCGTCAGAGACCCGCTTGACCTTGCGCCGAGCTCTACGTCAGCTATCCACCAAGTACGACCGGGATCTGCCGAAGAAGCACGCCATTCACCCGCTGTAGCCAGCCGGTTGTAACAAGCTGCGCTTCAGTGGCGATACTTGAATCGTTAGAGGAAATACACTTCGACCCCCTGGGAGGACCCCATGCTCAGCAGTGCATTGGACATCGGCGCCGAAATTATCAACTACATCGTCTGGGTTGTTCAGTCGATTGCCTCCGGCAAGTTGCCGTTCTAATCAGCGGTTAACCTACCGCTTGATCAGGCGCGCAATACCGCGCCACCCCAACATCAGCAGCGCCGACATCACACTGGCTACGAGAATGAAGGACCAGTGCGGCAGCTGCTGATTTCTTATTGCCCAGAAAATTAAACCGGTAGCCACGGTGATGAGCCAGATGGCCCAACCTTTAGCTTCCTTCAGAGCAAACAGCGCCACTGCCCACGCCAGCGCCACGCCGAGCAAGAACGGCCGCAGGGTGTTGAGCCAGCCGGTAAAGTTCAGCGGCATCTCATCAGTCTGGTGTGCAATGCGCGCAAACAATGCGAACAGTGCAATGGCAACAACGTCGAGCGTGATAGCGGTGGAGTTCTTCATGGCCCCAGAATAGCCCGCGCCCCTTCCCGCGATGACAGGTACGTCGTCCCCGAAAGGGTGTCAGCTGGGGGTAGGGAGGCTGCTCATGCGCGATATTCATTGCACCGGAATGCAACGGTATCTAATGTTGAGTCCATAGCCCTTTAGGTAGTTTCTCAGAGTTTTGGGAGTCATTTCCATGAAGTCATTACATCGGGTGCGCCCACAGTGGCTGCTGGTCACCCTGATCACCATCCTGGCGTTGGTTGCCAGCGTTCTAGTGGCAACGCCCCGCGCATCTGCCGCGCCGGTCGATGCCGGCCATGCCATCGCGGCTAACCCGCCACTTCCGGAGCGTTGCGGTGGCCTGAGCATGGCGCTTGTGTTTGATGTTTCTGGTTCGATCGGTCCTCAGGGCCTAGCGCAGTCGAAGGAGGCTGGCAAGGCTGTCGTTGATGCATTGAAGGATACGGATACCCAGATTGGCATTTACAACTTTGCGACGGATTCTCCGGCAAAGGGGCAGCAAAACCTAGACAAGACCCCTGCCTCTGAGCAGGAGACTCTGAACGATCACATCGACAAACTTGCGATTCCATCGAATGGTGCTGACAGGTACACCAACTGGCAGAAGGCATTGAGTGAGGTCCAAGGTAAGGATTACACGGTCGTCTACCTGATCACTGATGGTCAACCGAATAAGCATGGCGACGGTTCGGGTGGCGGAGTGAAGTCCGCAGTTCAAACCGCGGTGGAGGCTGCTAACAGCCTGAAGAATGCCGGTACTCGGGTTGTTCCGCTGGCTGTTGGTAAAGCAGTGCAGCCGGGTACGGATGCCGCCACCTACTTGGGTTACATCTCTGGTGATGATGACTGGATTCCAGTTACTCAGTACACCGAGTTGTCGGCGACGCTCGTGGAGCAAGCGACTAAGGGTTGCCAGGGTGTGATCAATATTGAGAAGAACTTTGTGAATAAGCGTGGCAAGGTTGTTGAGCCGACGGCTCCGGCGACGAAGTCTGGTTGGAAGTTCTCTATTGAGGATGCGAAGGCTGATGATGCGGGTAAGAAGATCGTGGCTCTTGATGAGGGGGCTGTAGTCACTGATGAGTCTGGTGCTGCGGTTCTTCGTTACCGTACGTCGAATCCGAATACTGTGGGCACTGTGACGGTGGCTGAGGCTAATGGTGAGCCGAAGAGTGTTAAGTGCACTGATTCTGGTGTTGCTGTTGATGTGACGCTGGAGGGTGGCAAGTTCACTGTTCCGGCGAAGACTGGTTCTGAGTTGTCGTGCACGGTGTCTAACTTGGATGAGAATGCGCCTGGTTCTTCGGGTGATGGTTCCAGTGATGATCCGATTACTGAGCGTTGTTTGCCGGCTGTTGGTGGTGTGATTAGTGCGCTGCTGTTGTCGTTGCCGTTGATTGCGTTGGGTAATGCGAAGGCGCCGGGCATTATGGCGGTGCAGGAGAGTATTGGTAAGCAGATTCAGGAGGCGAACTCCAGGATTCAGCAGGGTACGGGTATCTACAATGAGGATGCTTCGCGGTTTGCTGCGCAGGTTGATGGTCAGTTGAAGGCTTTTGCTTACAACAATCAGGATGCGTTGAAGGTTCTGGGTACGTTGGCTGCTCTTGCTGGTGCTGCTGGTTTGCTGTGGGCGTTCTGTGCTCCTGGTTCTGGTAGTTCCGGTAACCAGATCACTGTTGGTGATGCGTTGGAGAATCTGAGTAGTTCGAAGAAGTCGGATGAGGAATCGACTCCGGAGGAGGGCTCTGGCTCTAAGGGGTCTAGTTCCAAGTCTGGTTCTTCGGCTAAGCCTGAAGATGAAAAGGAAGATGCTCAGGAGGATGTTGCTTCGGCGGCGTAGTTCTTCTGGCCTCTTTTAGAGGGGAATTGTTCATGCTCGACCGGCGGCGTTAGTGCTGCCGGCCGAGCATGAACCCTTTTCCGGCATAAGCAATGAGGTAGACCACCCAGCCGATGACGGTAATGAGGGCAAAGGAAACGATGCGGTAGATCAGGGTGGCGGCAGTAGCTTCCACCAAGGTGAGGCCAGTGGCCACCAGGGAGGCGGTGGCAACGGGTTCTACGGTGCCAATGCCGCCAGGGGTGATCTGGGCAGCACCGGCCAGCTTGGTCATGATGAAGGCCAAGGTGACGCCCTGGATCGTGGTGTCATCCACACCGGCGGTGAAGCCGGGGAGGGAACCGGTGACGGCGGCGACACAGAAGTAGAGGGTGGCTACGTCAATAAGCTGGTTGAGCAGGGAGCAGAAAGCGGCGGCGATGAAACCGCGGGGGGACATGCGGATATCACCAAGCTGAGTGATCACGGGCAGGACACGCTCGCGCACACGCGTTGGCAGGTAGCGCGTCCAGCGTGCGAGCACGGTCGGGTTGTACACGGCCCAGAACAGGCCGGCAATGGCAGCAGAGGCTACGGCGAGAGAGCCAGCGAGAGCCCACATGGATAGGTTGGCGCCAAGAAAGATAGCGGCGGCTATGCCAATGACCACCATCCACACGGTGGACAGTGCGCCGGAGATGACAAAGAACCACCCGCACAATCCCGGTGAAGCGCCCCAAGAGCGGTGGACGCGGTAGGTCAACCACGCGGACAGGGCGGGACCACCGGGGAGAGTGGTGGACCAGGCGTTGCTGGCCAGAGTGATGGCGGTGCAATTGCCGATGTTCGCGTTCACGTGTTTAGCCACGAGTAGGATGCGCATCACAATGGCCATGGCCACGATGGCCAGCACCGAGCACAGAATCGACGCCGTCACGTACAAGGGGGAGGCGTGGCTAAGTGCCGCGAAGGCCTGCCCAAGGAACGGCAGTTGATCGCGGAAAACCAGTCCAACAACAATGAGGACCGCGACGGGGGCCAGCCACCGCACCCAGGAACGAAGATCAGTCATTCAGTCGGCGCATGAGTTCGTCGAAGGGAATGAGGTCGCTGTCCTGGTCCACGCTCACACCGCTGCGGGCGTGCTGCGTGGCAAGGACGGTATCGCCAATGGGGATTTCGCCGGTGCGGGGGTGGGTGGGTTCTGAAGCAGGGGCATCGTCGATAAGCGAACTGCCCTCCCCGAAGCTCTCGTAGGCGCGTTTGATCCACCGTGGGGCCCACCAGTTGTCCTCGCGCAGTTCGTGCATGACGGCGGGCACGAGCAGCAGACGGATGAGCGTGGCATCAAGCGCGAGGGAGAAGATGAGGCCGAAGGAAATGTACTTCATCATCACAATCTCACTCATCGCGAATGCGCCCGCGACCACGATCATGATGAGCGCGGCCGCCGTAATAATCCCGCCGGTGTGCGCGGTGCCGTATTTAATCGCATCGCTTGTTTGCGAGCCCTTGTGCCGTGCCTCCACCATCCGCGAGACCAGGAAGACTTCATAGTCCGTGGACAGACCGTAGAGGATCGCGATGATGAGCACGAGAACCGGGCTCATAAGCGGACCTGGTGTGAAGCCGAGCAGGCCGGAACCCACGCCGTCCACGAAGACGAGGGTGAGGAAACCGAGTGTGGCGCCGATACCCAGGATGTTCATAATCACGGCCTTGGCCGGCAAAATCATCGAGCCGAAGAGCACCGCCATGAGCAGGAACGTGGCTACGACCATGTACACCGCCATCCACGGTAGGCGTTCCAGGAGGGCTTCGATGGATTCGATTTCCATGGCTGGGGTGCCGGCGATGTAGAGGTCCACACCCTCCGGTGCGGTGATGGCGCGGAGTTGGTCGATGACTTCCTCACCACCATTGCGGTCCGCCAGGGTGCCGGAGAGCACTGTTGTGCCGTCCTTCGTGGCCTGCGTCGGTGCCATGGGGGAGGCCAGGCCGGTGACCTGACGGGTTTGCATGACCACGTCCACCAGCTGCTGGTTGTCCGCGCCGGTGACAACCAGCTTCACTGGGTCCGTGCGGAAGGCGGGGAAGGTCTCATTGAAGTCATCTTGTGCCTGGCGCACCGTGTTGGTGGGAGGCAGGTAGGACTCGTTGATACCGCCGAAGGTGATGCCCACGATGGGAATAGTCAGCGCCAACAGTGCGCCGGTCACGCCCACGATGACAGCTTTGGAGTGGCGCATGGCCCACGCCGGGATCTTGAACCAGATCGTGTCCTCGAGCCGCTTTGCCGTCCGGCTGGTGCGACGGACGGACCATTTATCGATGTTGTGTCCCAACATCCCAAACAACGCCGGCAGTACCGCCACTGAAATTAAGGCGGCGAACAACACCGCACTGATCGCGCCGTAGGCGACGGACTTGAGGAAGGCCTGCGGGAACATCAGCAGACCCGACAGCGCCACACCGATGAGCAGCGCGGAGAAGAACACCGTCTTGCCTGCCGTGGTGGTGGTCTCCGCCACGGCGTCCTCAACGGTGCGGCCCTTATCCAGCTCCTCCCGGAAACGGGACACCATGAACAGGCCATAGTCGATAGCCAAGCCCAGACCCAACAGGGTGATGATGGACTGCGAAAACACGTTGACCTGCTGGAACTGTGCCAGGATGGACAGGATCGACAGCGAACCGATGATGGACAGCACGCCCACGATCAGCGGCATTGCCGCTGCGATGACACCGCCGAAGACGAACAGCAGGATCACGGCGACAAAAACCAGACCGATTTTCTCTGCCCGGGCAATATCATCCGCCATGCCGCGGTCCAACGCATCAGCCACGGCGGTAGCGCCGGCGATCTGCACTTCGGCGCCAGGGATCTCAATGGCTTCCAGCTCTTCCTGCAGCGCCCGGAAGTCCTTCAAGGTCTGCTCGCCGTCACCGGCCAGGCCGATCGCGGCAAAAGCCTTCGTTTTGTCAGGGGAGATCAGCTGCGGGTTCGGGGTGGCAAAATAGCTGGTTAAGTGGTCAACTTCCGGGCGATCTTTAAGGCGGGAGATCTGCTCGTTGGCGGACGCCACCACCGCCGGGTCCGTGACGTTGCCGCTGACCAACAGGATCACGTCGCCGGCATTGTCGCGGCCAAACGTCTCCTCCTCAATCACCGCAGCGGTGGTGGAATCTGCGCGCGGATCCTCCCACCCCTCCTGCGACAGACGCTCACCGAGCTTGGCGCCCCACAGCACCTGCATGAGGATGATCAGGGCAATGATCACCACAGGAATGATCTTGCGGTGCCGGTAGGCGGCACGGCCCCACCTATAGAACATGCGTCTCCTAGTTCTTGATCAGTGCGCTCAGCGGGCGGAACGGCTGCAGCCACGCACCGCCGTCCGGCAGCTGGTCCAGGTTGACGCGCGGCAGCGGTTCGCGGAATACGCCAGGGATGTCCTCTAAGTCTACGAACGTGATGGCGGGGTCGGTGACTGCCCAGCTGGCGTGTTCGTGAAAACCAATGACCGTGACCGGGATGCCGTCAGCGACGAGCTCCTCGAGCAAGTCCTGGAAGTTCTGCCCGTCAGCGGACGCAACCACTACTCCGCGCAGCACGCCTTCATCTCGGCGGCGGGTGATGTGGGCAATCATGTCCGCATCCACATCAGATTCCTCATCCGCCTTCGGTTTAGCAAAGACGGCGAAACCAACGTTGCGCAGCGCCTCCACCCAGGGGCGCACCACATCGGCGGAACCGGGCGTGACGTTGGTGAACACGGTTGCTTCCGGTTCCACCTCGCCCGGCATGTCCAGGGCGCGGTGCACGAGCCAGCGGCCAATCGCATCAAAACGCGGCCGGTACGCGGCAGTGGGGCGGCCACCCAGGATGGCGCCCAGGCCCATGTCCAAATTCGGCGCGTCCCACACCAGCAGCAAACTGTCCGGGCCGGCATCCGCGCCGGGGGCATAGGAATGGATCAAGCTATGTACATCTGTCATTTTTTCACCCAGAGATATTCAGAAATCACGTGCTCTTTATCCAGGCCTTTGCCCTCAAATTTGGTGATCACCTGGCGGTCGGTCAGGATGGGGGCATTCTCCCACGGCCAGCCCTTATATTCCAGCATCGGCTCCACCTCAACCAGCTCGTTGATCCACTCGGCGTAATCTGCGTGATCGGTGGCCACATGCAGCACGCCGCCCGGCTTCAGGCGTGTGGCAATGAGGTTGAGCGTGCCCGACTGGATGATGCGACGCTTGTGGTGCCGCGCCTTCGGCCACGGATCCGGAAAGAAGATGCGCACACCGTCGAGGGATTCCGGCGGGAACATGCGGGCGAGGACCTCAACGCCGTCCCCACGCACCATGCGGATGTTCTCAATCTCGCCGCGCACAACAGAACCCAGCAGCTTGGCCAGACCCGGCTTGTACAGCTCCACCGCGATCACGTTCGTGTCTTTCTCCAGCGGAGCCATTGCTGCCGTGGACGTGCCCGTGCCTGACCCAATCTCCACGATGGTCTTGTGTCCGCTGCGCCCAAACCACTCATCAACATCAATGGTCTGATCCTCATCTGAATGGGTGAGGATGCGGCCGAGTCGGGGCCACCATTCGTCGAAAAGCTGCTCCTGATTAGGCGTGAGCGTGCCACGACGGAAAGTCACGGACCCCAGGCGGGGGTAATCCAGGCCCGTATCAAACTCAGTTTGCGGGGGACGGCCGTGCGGGAGTTCACCAAGAGAATCATTCACGCACGCCATTGTCGCAGCTTTGAGGCCAGTCCCCCGCATAGGGGCAATAAAGACAAAAACATTCGCGCATCCTGCCCGCAGACCTCACAAACCATCCGCTCGGCAGGTATTACAGGAATCAAAGCTGCTTATCGACGTTTTATCCTCGCCGTCAGCCGCCCTTCCCGGCCCCTCTTTCGGGGGTGGGGAATATGTGACATTGTCGCGCTATCGTGGGCAGTTTCGTGAGACGGGCGGGTGGGGGTAACACTTCGATACTCTAAGAGGGAAGAATTAACTGGGTAGTCGCCGATTATTGAGGAGAATGTATGACCGCCGTAGTGAAGGGTCTTCAGGGGCAGGCCCCCACCGAAAACGAACAACTGATTGAGTGGATTAATGACGCTGTGGAGCTGTTCCAGCCGGAGCAGGTCGTTTTCGCCGACGGATCAGACGAAGAGTGGGACCGTCTCGCCGCTGAACTGGTAGAAAAGGGCACGCTGATCAAGCTCAACGAGGACAAGCGTCCGAACAGCTTCCTCGCTCGCTCCCACCCGTCCGACGTGGCGCGTGTGGAGTCCCGCACCTTCATCGCCAGCGAGAAGGAAGAGGATGCCGGCCCGACCAACAACTGGGTCGAGCCGAGCGCGCTCAAGGCTGAGATGACCGAGCACTTCCGTGGCTCCATGAAGGGCCGCACCATGTACGTCGTGCCGTTCTGCATGGGCCCTATCTCTGACCCGGAGCCGAAGCTCGGCGTGCAGCTGACGGACTCCGCCTACGTGGTCATGTCCATGCGCATCATGACGCGCATGGGCCAGGAAGCCCTGGACAAGATTGGCAAGGACGGCGACTTTGTCCGCTGCCTCCACTCCATCGGCGCACCGCTTGAACCAGGCCAGGAAGACGTGGCGTGGCCGTGCAATGACACCAAGTACATCTCCCAGTTCCCGGAGACCAAGGAAATCTGGTCCTACGGTTCCGGCTACGGCGGCAACGCCATCCTGGCTAAGAAGTGCTACGCCCTGCGTATCGCTTCCGTCATGGCCCGCGAAGAGGGTTGGATGGCGGAGCACATGCTCATCCTCAAACTCACCGATCCGAACGGCAAGGCCTACCACATCGCAGCAGCATTCCCGTCTGCCTGCGGTAAGACCAACCTGGCCATGATCACCCCGACCATTGAGGGCTGGACCGCTGAGGTCGTCGGCGATGACATCGCATGGCTGAAGCTGCGCGAGGACGGCCTCTACGCTGTCAACCCGGAGAACGGCTTCTTCGGCGTCGCCCCGGGCACCAACTACGACTCCAACCCGATTGCCATGCGCACCATGGAGCCAGGCAACACCCTGTTCACCAACGTCGCGCTGACTGATGACGGCGATGTCTGGTGGGAGGACATGGACGGCGAGGTGCCGGCGCACCTCATCGACTGGCAGGGCAACGACTGGACCCCTGAGTCCAGCACCCCGGCTGCTCACCCGAACTCCCGCTACTGCGTGGCCATCTCCCAGTGCCCGACCGCTGCACCGGAGTTCGACGACTGGAAGGGTGTCAAGCTCGACGCCATCCTCTTCGGTGGCCGGCGCCCGTCCACCATCCCGCTGGTTACCCAGGCCCGCGACTGGAACCACGGTGCCATGATTGGCTCCCTGCTGGCTTCCGGCCAGACCGCTGCTTCCCTTGAGGCCAAGGTCGGTTCCCTGCGCCACGACCCGTTCGCGATGCTCCCGTTCATCGGCTACAACGTCGGCGACTACATCCAGAACTGGATCGACCGTGGCGCCGAGGGCGGCGACCGCATGCCGTCCATCTTCCTGGTCAACTGGTTCCGTCGCGGTGAGGACGGCCGCTTCCTGTGGCCGGGCTTCGGCGACAACTCCCGCGTACTCAAGTGGGTCATTGACCGCATCGAGGGCCGCGTTGAGGCCGACGACACCGTCGCCGGCCTGGTTGCCCGCGCCGAGGACCTGGACCTCACCGGCCTGGACACACCACTCGAGGACGTCCGCGAAGCACTCGCCGTCAACCCGGCCGAGTTCGAAGCCGAGTTCGCTGAGGGTGAGGAGTACCTCAAGACCCTGGGCGACCGCATCCCGAAGGAAATCTTCGACGAGCTGGAGAAGTCCAAGGCGAAGATCTAAACGCTCACGCGTTTAAAGAGGCGAAGGAGGGCTCCGGCGGTGCCGGGCCCTCCTCTTCTTAGTGGCTCAGTATCTACTGCTCAATGCCTACTTCTAATTCTGCTACCGGTTTGCAATCCACTGCAGGAGTGCGGATCCGCCGATGGTTCCGCCGAGAATAACCAGCCCAATGGCCAAAGAGCCAAGAAGAATACCGAAACGCCGGGGTTTGATGCTGGAATTCTGCTCACCAAACTGAATGGCGTTAGTTAACGCCGACAGGCGCAGCTTTTCGGCTTGCACCGCCAGACGGTGATCCTTGCGGGGCGGGCGGACGGAATGGGCCTGGCCGTCACCCTCCTGGACACCTGAAGGGATCACACTAGCCGGTAATGGCTCGGGTGCGCCCTGTGAACCTGCGTTCGGGTGTGATGGTGGGGCTTGGTTAAACTCCGGTTCCTGCTGCGGGGAGATAGGGGGAGCCTGGCGCCGTCTGGCAGCGGAAGGGCGGTGTGCCATCGTGGTTTCCTTCTGTGTGTTTTCCTTCAGCATCGCGCAAAAGTGGTGCGTTAGAGGCGGAGGAGCATATCCAACGCTTCTTCGATTCCAGGTCGCCGTGGCGGTGGCGGTGGCGGTGGTGGTGGAGGAGGCGGCGCTTGTGTCACTGTCTCCGTGTGCACCGACGTCGGTGGTGGCGGAGGTGGTGGCTCTGAAGTTTCGGGTTCTGGGGGCGGTGGGAAGTAACTCGTGGGCAGCGGCGGCAGCTCACCCAACGGGGGAATCTGCTGCTCAATTTTGGCAACTTTCGCCGAGCCAGGTTGCCCGCAGGCCGCCAAGCCCAGAGAAAAGAGAACCACGATAGCCGCACACGCGCGCTTAGTGTTTTGCATTAACGCGACAGCTCCTTTGCCACATGATGGACTTCTTTGACGGCCTCAGGCGTGTGAAAGAATCGCTTCACACCCTCATCCCATCCCTCCGGTGAGGTTGGGTTGCCGGCTTCACACATGATGCGTGCTGCGGTCAACGCAGCATCATCAATGTTGTCAGGATTCGGTTTACGGCCTTCCTCTGCAGAGCTACCGTGTTGCTCCCAGCGGGACGGCATAATTTGCATAGGGCCTACGGCTACATCCTGTGTGGCATCCCCATCGGTGACAGCGTTGTCTGTATCCGGCACTGTCAAAGGCGGCATGTTCATGATGGAAAGGCCACGCAGGGGCTTGGATGTGAGCCCATCTTCACCCACCACAGACCCTTCGGCCCGCCCATGGTCCGAGGCGACTTGGCCCACGGCAGCAAGTGTTGGCCAACCCAACTGGCAGCCGTTGTCCGCCTGAACACGCCACGCAGCGTAGGCATACGCTCGCAGTTGCCGCTCAGGGATGCCGTAGGGCTCAGCACGATTCTTAGACCATTCAGACACCGTGTTCACTGGCGGAATCTTTTCTGCTTCCGGGGGTTCCAAACGTGGTGTGCACGCCACTACAGCTAGCGCACAAGCACTGATACTAACGGCAAGGAGAATTCTGTTACCGCGCATGTCGGTGCCACGACCCAAAATCTTCCGCGATCGACGCTGCTAATTGACGATAGGCCGTCAGCGTCGGTCGAGCCATACGGTTCAAATCCACCACAGCACCTTCCGCCAAGTGGCGGTCATACGGGATGACGTGGACAGCTCGTGTGCGTGAACGGAAATGCTCCACAATTTGATCAATGTCCACAGTTGGCTTGCCGGGCGCGGATGAAGAAACGACCACGATAGAGTTCGCGGCCAGCTGCTCATAACCGTGCATGACAAGCCAATCCAGCGTCGCCGAAGCAGACTGGGCGCCATCAAGCGCGGAAGAGGTTACCAATACCAACGTGTTAGCCAACTCCAGAACACCAGCCATGGCTGAGTGCATAAGCCCCGTTCCACAATCCGTAAGAATCACGTTGTAGTGGTGCTGCAAAATATCAATCGCATGCCGGTAGTCATCCTCACTGAAAGCTTCCGACACTGCCGGATCGCGCTCACTGCCGATAACTTCCAAACGGGAAGCAGCTTGTGTGGTAAATGCTCTCACCTGCGGGTAGCGGGAAGTGTCCTCTGCTGTGAGGAGATCACGGATGGTCGCGGGGCCCGGTGCCGCAGTGCGTTGCGCCAACGTGCCAAGGTCAGGGTTGGCATCGATGGCGATCACACGGTCACCGCGTTCGCTGGCAAAAACACCACCAAGGGCAACAGTGGTTGTTGTTTTGCCCACACCACCTTTGAGCGACATGACAGCGATGCGGTAATCCCCACGCAATGGTGTGCGAACAGCAGCTAGCAGTGCGTCCTCTTCCATCGCAGAGCGCGAGTCACCAGGGTTGATTTTTCCACCCGTCAAGTTGTGGACGAGCTTGCGCCAACCAGCCTTCGGTGGGGCCTTCACGGGATTCACAAGATTGCGCTGATCCAGTGCAACCGGTGGCGTGAGTTCCACATGAGGGGGTTGCTCCGGATTCTGCGGCGACGATGACATTCCAGGCGCAGGTGGCTGAGTCGGAGCCCATCCGGGAGCGGATGGCTGGTTCTTCGGTGGCATGCTTGCTTCAGCCTTGAGCGGACGCTCCTGGACTTCACTGCTAGTACGCCCGAATGGAGGCTGACTAGGTGGATTCTGCGGTGCCGCAGGTTGCCGGGTGACCGGCTGTGAAATTGACTGGTCTGGGCGCGGTGTCGGTGGTGGAGTTTCAGGCGGCGTCGGTTGCGGGGCCGGCGGCTGTTCGGTCACCTTGGGCGCGTCAAACCACGGTTTTTGTGGTGGTGCCAGCTGGGGCTCCGGACGAGAGTAGCTTGCCGGTGGCTGCTGTGGGGCAGGAGGATTGGGCGAATGGGCGGTCCGGGGCGCACCATCAAACGATTGTGGGTGTTGTGATGACGTCTTTGTGTGAGGCTCCTGAGAGCGCTCAGTTTCCTCTTTGGTCTCATGGTTCACCTGCAACCACGGCGGAATGCCAGCTTGTGTGTCCTTGTGCTCGTTCATTTCAACTCCTCATGTTCATTGTTCGGTCACGCTCGGTGGAGCGAGAACCGCGTCCCCTTATGCTATACACAGCTTGCACATTCTCCGCTTCAGAACGAAAACGCTATGAATAAATTTTCTCCGACTTCCCTCACACGCCACCTCAGGTGGTCTGATGCCGTTGCCCACTCACAGCGCACTGTTGGTCGCGTGGATGATCAACCAGCGCTTATCGCTGTTGCTGCTGTTAGTGACCAGATGTTAACCACCCCAACCACGGCACTGGTCTCCATTGTTCTTAATGCGGCAGCACGGTTACCCATGATCGCGGTTGACGCTGATGGTGTCAATCAGCCACTTCGAGGGCCTCTGGGTGCCCATACTGGCGGTGATCTTGTGGGGTTGGCGCATGCGCCGTCGTGGGGGTTGCTGCGCGCCCAGATTGAGCCTTTTGCTGATTCTTCAGGGGCATCACCACTGTTGACCACAGCAAGCCCCCAACCGCTTTCGTCAGAGGAGTTGATGTCGGCGATGCACCGTGCATCCCACCGCTGGCCCATCGTGGTTGTGGATCTGCCCTACACCTGCAGTGGTGAGCTCATTGTTGCCGGAACATCCCTTGCCACACATGTGTTGCTGGTCGCCGACCGGCACTACACCGACCATTCGTGGCTGTACCGGCCGGGGCACCACCTTTATGAGGCGGCCCGGCAAGGCCGAGTCAGTGTGGTCAAGGTGGGTGCTGCACCGACGAATGAGGATCCGGCGGATACGCTCACACTTCCTGCTGCCCACGCACCGAGCGTGCGTGAACCGATCCAGGTGCCTACAGGGCCAGCAGCGGTGGTGCAGTACAACCGTTTGTTGGCAAGGCTGTTTTCCACGCCAGAGGAAAGCAATACCCGTTAGATGGTTGCCCAAAAGTACTGGTAGAGCCCCTGTGCAGCTAGAATGACGGGGATAGATGCCAGGCACACCAAGATATCCAGCATGGACAGGATGCGTGCCACGCGGGCTTCTTCCACGTCATCGCGTTGGCGCAGAGCGATGGCTACGGCTATGCCTGCACCCAACAGTAAAACAGCTGCTGCGACGAGCCAGACCCACATGTTTGTTTGGGCTGATAGCCACCAGGGTGCAGGGTTTTCAAAGGAGACACCCTGGTTCTGTGCCCAGCGTACGGCCGCACCGGCGGTGAGACTTAGGCCCAAAACACCTGTTGTGATGAGTGTGGTGATGATGCGTGCGTCGGCAAAGCCATTCTGGCGTAGTAGCAAAGCAAAGCAGAGCACCACTGCGATGAGGCCGTGCTGCCAAACAGGGCTGGCGGTAAGAATGATGAGGATGAGCAAGGCGAGTACTACTGCCGCCCAGGACACCCCACGACTGATTGCTTCGGCCCGGCGCGCTTGTGTACGGATGGCTTCGCGTTCTACTTGGTCGCCGGCTTCATTGTGGCGGATGAGTGCTGGCAGGCCGGTTGAGCGCAGGCCTACGGATGGTGCGATGAGTAGAACGAGGATGGGCAGCCATGCTGACCATGCTGCGATGGCGTAGATGTTGCCACCGAAGTGCGTGCCGGCCAGGACTACACCGGCGACCAGTGTAATGATGAGTGCTGTGACGATGCCGCCGAGGCCGCCTGCAGGTGCTTTTCGTCCCGCTGCCCACATTGCGGGTATTGCGCTGAGCGCCACTGCTATCACGGTTGTAGCCGCAGCATGGGGTGCGGGGGTTCCGCGTAGGGATATCTCGGCGATGATGAATGTTGCCAGCGGCAGGAGTGCCCCAAGGAATCGCATCCATTCGTGTTTGCGCCACAGTGCCAGGCCAAGACCAATAAGGGCACTGACAACGATGATGGTCAGTTGCGCCCACCCTTGGGGTGGCAGTGGTGGATCGTGGAGCCAGAGGCCACGACCTGCAATGGTGCCGGCCAGGATAATCAGGAATGTGAGGACTGCCAGTGCGCCACTGCTGCGCATTGCGCCGGACCACACCCATTGTGCTGCGCCGATGGTTGAGCGCACCTCCGCGATGGCGTCATCGACAAAAGGGGTCCGTGCTGCCTCTTGGCGGCGGGTGAGGTAGAGCTTGCTGCCATCCTGCACGCCATGTTCAGCGAGTGTGGAGTGCGGATCAATGACTCCTGTTTTGGGGGAGGATAGGACCCATGTGTGGGTGTCAGCTGTGGCAATGGAGTCGGGGGATTCTGTGCCCGTCTGGTCAGAATGGCTGTCAAAAAGGTCCACTGCATCATCAACGACGTCAACGGCGGGGCGGTTATACGGCAAGCTCACATCGAGCTGTCGCTCTTTGTAAAAGATGCTCACGCGGACGAAGACATCAGTCATGGAACAATAATCTAACACTTATCTCAGCGGAGTCTTAGACTTGGTGGTCCTACCGTTGACTGCCGGTACCGTTAATTACTGTTTTGGAACGCTTGGAGAAAGGGCTTATGAGCACCCGTATTGTCCACCGCCCGGCTCGCTTGCATCGCACGATTCCGAAGGAAAAGCCGCTTCGTCTTGCCCAGGTGCCTACTATCCGCTCGCGTAGTGGTGGCGCTGGTGTGATGATGCTTTTGATGCCCATCATCGCTGGTACGGGCATGGTGATGATGATGTTTTCTTCGGGCAACCCGATCCGCATGGTGGTTGGGTGTTTCATGTTCGTGGCGGTGATTTTGGGTGCTGTGTTGATGTTTATTCGTCAACGCACGGGGTCGCGTCGACAAGCTGAGGAGGAGCGGGAGCGTTTCCTCGAGCATTTAGAGGAGGTTGAGGGGGAAATCCGTGAGCTTGCTCGTGAGCAGCAAGTTGAAGCGCTCACCCGCCATCCGCATCCGCGTTCGCTTGTCGACGTGGTGAGGGATCCCTACCGCCTATGGGAGCGTCGCCCGGGTGATGAAGATTTTTTGGTTACTCGGATTGGGACTGGCATTGGCACGTTCGCTCGTGGTGTGGATGTTCCGCCGGTGACGAATCCGATGCAGGTTGCGGAGCCGATTTCGCAGGCGCACCTGGATCGGATGAAGCGCCGCACGTGCAGTATTGATGGGTTGCCTATCGCGATTCCGGCGCGGGGTTCGGTGTCTTTGGTCGGCCCACCGGAGCTGACCACGGAGACAGTGCGAGCGATTCTTAGTCAGACGGCGATCTTTCATGCGCCGGATGATGTGCGTTTCCATTTGGCTTTGCCGCTTGCGGATGACACGGACAGGAGCTCGTGGCCGCTTTGGTTCCCACACCTGTTGTCCCCGGAGGAATTCGATGGGCCGATTGGTAAGCGGAGTGTCTCTTTTAACGCGGAGACTGCCGAGGGATTGCTCAGGGAGTTAAGCGAGCGGGACAAGGAAGTCAAAGAGCGCTCTCGTTATCACAAGACTTTGATTGACCGACCTCACCTGCTCATTGTTTTGGATATGGACTCAGAGCATGGCAAGCAGATTTCTGGGCGGATTGATTCCATGCGCTCTTTAGAGTCGTCTCGTGTGACGGTTCTGGCTACGTCGCGGGTGCAGCATTCTGAGCCTTCAAAGGTAGATGTGCGTGTGCTGTTGCGCCCTGACCGGTCTTTTACTGTGCAGTTGTTGGATCGCGGTGAGGTCCGTGAGCCGAAGGAGGGTGAGGCTGGCTACGCCGAACGCGTACTGTACGGCGGTGATTCGGGGTCGCTAGATGAAGTCTCACCGGCTATTGCAGAGTCCATCGCACGCAGTATTTCCCCGTTGCGTTTGGTGGAGGATGCGTCACCTGATTCCACGTTGGAGCGCACGATTGCGTTGGATGACATGCTGGGTATAGCTAACTTTGCCACGTATGACGTTGTCGAAGCGTGGCAGCCGCGTTCGACTCGTGATTTTCTCAACGTGCCTTTCGGAGTGGGTGCGGATGGTGAGCCGATCAACTTAGACATCAAAGAGTCCGCGAAATCGGGTATGGGCCCGCACGGCCTGTGTGTTGGTGCCACCGGTTCCGGTAAATCAGAAGTGCTGCGCACCCTTGTTTTGTCCCAGGTGATTTGCCATCCGCCGGACCAGCTTTCTCTAGTGTTGGTGGACTTTAAGGGTGGTGCAACTTTCGCTGGTTTGGAGCCGTTGCCGCATACAGCAGCGATTGTGGACAATTTGGAAGACGGTGCGGGCCTTGTGGATCGTTTGCATGACTCAATTCTTGGTGAGATTCAGCGGCGTCAGCGCGTCTTGCAAGAAGCGGGCAACTTAGCCAACGTTGCTGAATACAACCAGCTACGTTCTGAGGGTAAAGTTACCGAGCCACTACCGGTGCTGTTTGTGGTTATTGATGAGTTCGGTGAGCTGCTTGCCGCTAAACCTGAGTTCATTGAGCTCTTTGTCCAAATTGGTCGCATCGGCCGTTCGATTGGTGTTCACCTCCTGCTTGCCTCCCAGCGCTTGGAAGAAGGTCGTCTGCGTGGCTTGGAGTCGTACCTGTCCTACCGCATTGGTTTGCGCACCTTCTCCGCTCAGGAATCGCGCGCAGCCATCGGCACAACCGATGCCCATGAACTGCCACCCATTCCAGGCTCGGGCTTTTTGAAGGTGGATCCAGACATCTTCGACCGTTTCAAGGCTGCTTATGTCTCCGGCCCATATGAAGCTATCGAGCGGGCCCATGAACGCGAGCTGCCACCAGTGCCCATGCCCTTGGACTTAATCAACACCACGGAGGAGTGGCTGCGCCAACGCGAAAAAGAACATTCTCAATTTCTGGAACAGCGCAACGCACGGCTGACTGACGGCACTCCACCGGAAACCACTCTTGATCTTGTGGTCGGGCGTCTCGCCCCAGCGGCGGAGAAAACACGCCAGATTTGGCTGCCTCCGCTGCCAGAATCCCTATCACTCCAGGGGGCAGTTGGTCCGGTGGAGATGTCGTCCGAACGAGGCTTGAGTGCGGCTTCACCCGGCCACATGGTTTTCACGCTGGGGTTGCGCGATAAGCCCCTGGATCAGTGGCAGGGGCCGTTGACTCTTGATCTTTCTGGTGCGGGTGGCAACGTGGCCATTATGGGAGCGCCGCAATCAGGCAAGAGCACGGCTCTTCGCACATTGGTTACTGCGGCAGCGCTGACGCACACCCCGCGAGAGGTGAATTTCTACCTCATTGACATGTCGGGCTCGGGTTTGTCGTATCTGGAGGACTTGCCGCACGTTGGTACGGTGGCCACGCGTTTCGACGAAGACAAGCTACGCCGCACAGTCGCAGAGATTGGCATGTTCCTTGTGGAGCGTGAGCAGCTGTTTTCAGCGCACCACATTTCCAATGTTGAGGAAATGCGCGAGATGCATAAGAAACGTCTGCTTTCGGATCTACCTGCTGCGGATATTGTTTTGGCTATCGATGGCTGGTCGACTTTACGCAAGGATTATGACGATGTCGCGGAACAAGTCACTGAAATTGCTCAGCGCGGATTGGCCTACGGCATCCATGTGGTCTTTGCTACTGGGCGTTGGGCGGATTTCCGTCTGCCGTTGCAGGCTGTCATTGGTACGCGGCTGGAGTTCGCGCTGAATGATCCGATTGACTCGGCGATGGGGAAAAAGATCTCCGAAGGGCTTGTAGGGTTGCCCACTGGGCGCGCTGCGATTGCAGATGGCACCTATAGTCACATCGCTCTACCCATCCTGGAGCAACGTGGTGGCGTACCAATGACCCCGCAGGAGACGGTGGCTGCTATTGCGGAAGGGTGGCGGGGTGCCGGCGCGCCCCCAGTACGCATGCTTCCATCAGCGGTCGCTCTTGCGGAGATTCGTCGTTCATTCCCGGATGCACCACCCGTGTGTCTTGGTCTCACGGAGACGACGCTTGGCCCCGCTCGCTTCGATATAGAGGGAGACGAGCGCCATGTCTTTGTCATCGGTGATAGTGCGTCCGGTAAAACGACAACATTGCGCACATATATCGAGGAAGTGACTGCAGGTAAGCGGCCGGGCGAGATCATGTTCGGCGTCTGGGATCTGCGACGAGGACTTCTTGGCGCAGTACCGGATCAGTTCCTTGGCGGGTTCGCTGGCACGCGCGAAGGGTGCGAAACGCTAGCTAAGGGGATCGCCTCCGAGTTGGGGCGTCGTCTACCTGGCAGGGACATTACAGCGGAGCAACTCCGCTCCCGTTCGTGGTGGTCCGGTCCTGAAATTTATGTGCTGGTGGATAACTATGACGGACTTGAAGGCGGTAACAACCCCTTGAAGCCGTTAGTGCCTTTCATCTCTCAGGCCGCAGATGTTGGGCTACACATCATCATCGCCCGTAGGTCCTCCGGCATGTCCAGAGCATCTTATGACCCACTTATGCAAGCGATCCGTGAAGCGGGGGCAGCAGGTGTCCTTTTGTCGGGTGAACGGCAAGAGGGGGCTATCTTCCCGGGCGTATTTCTCAAGCGTCTTCCCGCTGGGCGTGCGCAGTGGGTTAACCGCTCAGGCAGAGTTGAAATGATCCAAATTGCTCGGGACGAACCTATGGATTTGGACATATGAGCCTGAGAGTTTGCTGAAGATTTGGGTGTTTGTGTTGCGTGTGTTCTTAATCGTTTCTAAGCTGTGGGTCCTAGTCCATTGAGTCATGTTTGTGGCTGACCCGATTTCGCGGGTGGTTGGTACCGCCTGCGGCAAACCGAGTTGAGGGGGTAGCGTGCCTGTGCGGGGTGTTGATGCGCCGGTTTATGGTGTTGGTTTGCCGCCTGATGCG
>NZ_JASPJK010000012.1 GCF_030232265.1 Corynebacterium sp. MSK041 | reverse complement strand
AATCAAGATCACCGCATTATCCCAGGCTGCCCCGGGAATCCGTATCGGTTTATCCACACGAAATGTCCCTTAAGCCGCCATCCCCGGGTTCGGGGTGGGAGGCCACGAGGTGGGGGAATTCGGGGACAGCACCGTCGTCGCGGATGAAGGTGCTAAGAACCAGCCAGGCGTCATCGATCCCGGTTTCACCGTGCCCGTGCTTGGCGCCCGGCTTGAGCGGAATCCCGTACTGGAGGGGTTCTCCGTCCATGAGAACTTCAGCGCGATTTCTTGAACAGGGAGAACATAGTGACCTTTTTTCGTTAGTCGCGCTTCTTCATATTGGACAGGGCGTCGTCGAAGTCCTGCAGGAGCTTGTCCAAGGCATTGTCGCTGTCATTGCGGTCTTCGCTGAGGATCAGTCGGTGGGCTTCGATGATGCGGCCACCGAAGTGAGTGAGGCACACCGCGTAATCGATGTCGCCACCCTGGGTATTGGTGCCTTCGACGCACCGCCATTTCAGGTTGTTGGTGTCGTAATTTGTTTCGTCGTAGGTGTCGCCCTCGTCGGTGAAGACCTCAACTGCGCTGTCGTAGGCGCGCTTGAAACCCCTATCCGAGGGGGAGGTCACGGCCTCGTACTCATCGTTGAAACTCGGGATGTAGATGAAGCTCAGCACTCGCAGTGTCTTGTCGCTGTTGAACAGCTCAGCTTCAACGCGGTGCTCCTTCGGATCGCTCTCACCGCTTTCAACTTCCAGTCCGGGCAGCTGGTGTAGAGCGGTGAAGAAGCTGTTCGTGACGTAGCCGTCGTAGCGTTTTAAGTCATTGCTGGAGTCAGCGGAGTCAGTGGAGGAGGAGGCGCTTGTCGGCGTCTCCGTTTCAGTCGCTGTCTCTGCTTCCGCGGCAGTTGACTGGGTGGACATGGCGGTGTCGTCTGTGCTGGTGTCATCGACGGTGCATGCAGTGAGTGCAAGTCCCGCGGCGGCGAGGATCGCCATTGTGGCGTGGGTTACTTTTGTGCGTCTCATGTTTGCAACGCTATCAACATTTTGGTGAGGCTACAGCGGTGATGGGGGCGAGATCTCTATACGCTGGGGGCCATGGATGATCTGCGCTTTCACGAGATGCCATCGCCGATTGGCCGGCTGGGTGTGGTGACATCTTCTGATGACGTGGTCAAGGTGCTGTTTGAGTCGGACGAGATCGATGACGAGCGTGGACGCATCAGTGCGGCCAACGACGCACCACCCGCTGCACGCGAGTTAGCCGAATATTTTTCTGGGCAGCGGCGGGATTTTACTGTGCCGTTAGATTTCCGCTTCGTTTCAGGTTTCCGTGCGGATGTTCTGCGGGAACTAGTCCGCGTGCCATTCGGGGAGACCACGACGTACGGCGAGCTGGCTAGGAAAGTGGGCAACCCAAAGGCCGTTCGGGCAGTGGGGAGTGCGTGCGCGAACAATCCGCTGCCACTGCTCGTACCATGCCACCGAGTGCTGCGTGCCGATGGCACGCTTGGCGGATACCGCGGTGGGTTGGAAGCGAAATGTCTCTTGCTCGAATTGGAGGGTATCGATGAAGCAGGTGTTCACTAAACATGGCAGCGCGCCGGGTGCCGCAGCAGCGGAAGCGGGGTATCTGCGTTGGTTGCGGGAAGGCTCCGAGGCGGTGGTGGAGGTCCTCGCCCTCGACGAAGATGCCAACACCCTCACCATCGAATGGGTCGACAGTGTTCGCCCGACCGTGGACGCTGCGCGCCGGGCGGGGGAAGAGCTCGCCGCCATTCATGCGATGGGGGCGCAAGCGTTCGGCGCGCCGGCTGCCGGGTGGGACGGCCCTAATTTCATCGGACGTGCTCAGCAAGATTGCTTATCGACGTCTCGCTGGGCCCCCTTCTACACCGCCCAACGAGTCCTGCCATTTGCGATCAAGGCGCATCGGCGGGGGAATGTGAGCGGGGAAGGGCTCGTCGCTATCAAGCAAGCATGCGATGCACTGCTGGCTGAGGATGAAGATGCGCCACTGGCCCGCATTCACGGTGATTTGTGGGCAGGTAACCTGCTCTTTTCTTCGCGCGGGCCACGCTTCATTGACCCGGCGGCGCATGGTGGTCACCCGCTGACCGACATAGCGATGCTTGAGTTGTTTGGCGCCCCACATCTTTCCGCGATCATTGACGGATATATAGCGGCCGGCGGAAACCTTGGTCGGGACTGGGAGCCCCGCATCCCGATTCACCAGCTGCACCCCCTGGCAGTGCACGCGTACACGCACGGGCCGAGCTACGGGTCTGCGCTGGTTGGGGCGGCGGAAGAGACTCTCCGTGTGCTTGGTGAAAGCCGTTGAGGGGTGGTTAGTGTGGGCCTTTAGCGCCACCACGACTCTGTCGGACCAGGTGGAAGGTGGCGTTTGTGTTGGCCGACGTGCCACAGGTGCTCGAGTCGCTGTGCTGCGGCGTCGTCGACGGGTTTGCCTTCGAGGTAGTCGTCGATCTGTGCGTATGTCACGCCGAGGGCTTCCTCGTCGGGGAGGGCCGGGCGATCTTCCTCCAGGTCTGCGGTGGGGACCTTCTCCCACAAGCGTGGGTTTGCGCCGAGGTGCTTGAGCATGGCCGCACCTTGTCGTTTGTTCAGGCCGGCGAGAGGGATGAGGTCGGCGGCGCCGTCGCCGTGTTTGGTGAAGAAGCCAGTGATGTTCTCCGCCGCATGGTCGGTGCCCACGACGAGTAGCCCCCGTTCGCCAGCGATGGCGTACTGCGCGATCATGCGCATGCGGGCTTTGACATTGCCTTTGTTGAAATCGCCGAGTCCATCTACGCCGAGTGCATCCGCGACTGCCGTGGCCATGGCGGTGGTGGCGGGTTCAATATTTACTGTCACGGCCTCATCGGGTGCGATGAATGCGAGCGCCAATTGCGCGTCATCCTCATCGGCCTGCACGCCGTGGGGGAGGCGCACGGCCACGAATTCAGCTTCCACTCCCTCAGCACGCATTTTCTCGACGGCGAGTTGCGCGAGCTTTCCTGCGAGTGTGGAGTCCTGTCCGCCGGAGATGCCCAGGACGTAGCCAGCGGCGCGGGTTGTGCGTAGGTAATCAGCCAGGAAATCGACGCGCGCTTCGATTTCCGCGGCGACGTCGATAGTAGGCTTCACGCCAAGCTTGTTAGCGATCTCTTTTTGCAACTCTTCATCCCTCACAGACATAGCTGCCACTCTAGCGGTTTGGTTCAGGCGGAATGGTCGGGTAACATAGTGCCCCGTTGTACGGCTGTGCTCTGACCGGGGATTATTCCGGTGAGGGTGGAGTCGCGGAAGAGTATTCTTTCGCCTAATCCAAAACGTACTGGCTGTTCACTCGTAATGCGTGATGGCTGGCGCGGCTAGACACAGAAAGGAGCGCCCGATGAAGGTCCGCAATTCCCTTCGGTCGCTGAAGAACAAGCCGGGCGCTCAGGTTGTGCGCCGCCGCGGCAAGGTCTACGTGATCAACAAGAAGGATCCGCGCTTCAAGGCTCGTCAGGGCTAAAGCGTCCAGCTTTTTAGCTACACACCCCGCCACTTGGGTTTCCCGGTGGCGGGGTGTTGTTTTTCCTGCAAAACCTGTTGACCAACGGCGTGAACTCAAACACAATGGGTATGCGGAGTTAACCGTGACTTCATTTTTGCGCGTTAAATTTGCCTATTTACCTGTCCGACAACTTTTGAGGATCTTGCTTATGGATACGACGAAAAAGTACGCGTTCGGTGTGGTTTCGGTGCTCGCCGTAGCCGTGCTTCTGCTTTTCGGGGGACTCATCGTGCCGGGGGTGGCTACGGCGCAGGGGGAAAGTGGGGGAGGTGGTGTGAGTTCTAGTAAGGCTGCGCTGATTGTTGATGCGTCTGGGTCGATGCTGGATGCGGATGTTGACGGTGGGACTCGTATGGATGCGGCGAAGAAGGCGGCGCATGAGTTGGTGAATGATTTGCCGGATTCGGCGAATTTAGGGTTGTTGGCGTACGGGATGAGGGTGTCGAATGCGCCTGAGGATCATGCGCGCGGGTGTCAGGATGTTGAGACGTTGGTGCCTGTGGGCAAACTTGATCGGGACTTGTTGAATAGCAAGATTGATGAGATGACTCCGAGTGGGTATACGCCGATTGGTAATTCTTTGCGTGCTGCTGCCAAGGAGTTGGGGGACGATGGCGAGCGGACGATCATTTTGGTGTCGGACGGTATTGATACGTGTGCACCACCGCCGGTGTGTGAGGTGGCTAAGGAGCTTGCGGGTGAGGGTTTTGATCTGACCATTCATACGGTTGGGTTTAAGACTGATGAGGAGGCTCGTAAGGAGCTTGAGTGTGTTGCCCGGGTTTCTGGCGGTGATTTTTTGGAGGCGGATGATACTGCGTCGTTGGCTAAGTCGTTGAAGTTTTTGGCGCAGCGTTCTGCTGAGACGTATCAGACGGCGGGCACGTGGTTTGAGTATGCGGATACGCCTGAGGATGCGAAGTGGTTGGGGGAGGGCCGCTACCGCACGAAAGTAGATGTGCCCTTCAAGGGCGATCCCCGCGATGAAATGCCGTCGCGCTTTTTCAAGTTGGCTATTCCAGAAGGCCATCGTGCGATTGTGAGCACGGCGGTTCTTCCACAACGTCAGGCTTCGGGGCGCGCTAGGAAGGCTAACCTGCATGTCGTTGGACGTGACGTGCAGAACGCGAATGAAAACTGTTTATCGGCACTTGCATCCAATTTGGGTGTGGGCTCCACGTTTGGTTCGGGCTATCTCCCACCGGAGCCTGGTGTGCGAGTTATCGACCCGGAAGCGGGCGGTGAGAACTGTGACTCGCAGGAATGGATAGTGCCGACAAGTTTTTCATTGGTGAGTGGGGTGACAGATGAGCTGACCTCGGGTGCTGAGGCCGACGTGGAAGTGGTGATCGACTTCGAGCCGATTCTCGACGAGGCGCAAGTAGCTAAGTACCCAGCGCCCGATGCAACGAAGACTAATGAGGATGCCCCGCAGCTCGACTTCAATGGAGCGACCGACGTGAAGGGTGGCACGAGCTTCAGTACCGCTACCGAAGTGAAACCTGGCGCCTACAAGGATGCTTTGGTGCCCGGTGAGTACCGCTTCTACAAGATTCCTGTTGAGTATGGGCAGCGCCCAGTGGTGAATGTCCGTACTGGAGCGTCTGAGCGTCAAGCAGCGGACACACTCAACTTCAAGCTGTATTCACCGCTCCGCATCGATCATGGGAGTGATTCGCTCGTCTTCTATGACGAAAGCGACGAGGGGGCTATCGCTGGTGATGTGGTGAAATACCGCAACCGTGAGCTGCACGGAAAAAAGGACAGTCCTCGTGCTTACGCCGGTGCCTACTACGTGGGAGTGGCCCTTGACCAAGGAAAGGAAGACGACATCATGGGCGTGGAGCAGCCTTTTGAGATTGCCTTCGATGTCGTGGGGGAGAAAACCGATGGGCCGGACTGGCGTCCGACGGACAAGAATGGCCCGGAGCCGAGTGACACACCCCCTGGGGATCAGGCGAACAACAGTGCGGATGCGTCTGAATCCACGGAAGCTGCCCCGGCGCAGGAAGAGTCTGAAGGTAGCTGGCTGACCAGGATGGTGATGGCGGGAGTTATCGCCATTGGCATTCTGGTGTTGCTGATTGGTGTGGTGGCGTTGATTGCACGGTCCCGTCGTCAATAGCCCTCAATGCACGAGAGTTCTCCTCGACCCAGGTGTAACGGGGTCGGGGAGAGCTCTTTTTGGGGGAGAAAAACTAGTTTTTTGAATGAAATTCCATCGTTGTAAGCCTTTTTTACAGCATCAAGGACATGAATTGAACTACATGTAGGTGATTTCCCATCCCTATCCTGCGAATATCATACGTGTAACTACTACATGTAGTATGAGTTGCCAAAATATGGCACAACGTATAGTGTTGCCAAGTGTTCGCCTCCCCCAGGGGATGCGAGGAGAATTCGGTTCATTTTCGTCAGTTACTCCGTCAGCTATCGCCTCACAGAAAGAGATTCGCGGTTATGTCCATCACCCTTTACACCAAGCCGGCATGTGTTCAGTGCACTGCAACCAAGAAGGCTCTCGACCGTGCGGGTCTGGAATACACCACGGTGGATATCTCCATGGATGACTCCGCGCGTGACTACGTCATGGCACTGGGCTACCTGCAGGCACCGGTTGTTGAGGTTGACGGTGAGCACTGGTCGGGCTTCCGCCCAGACCGCATCCGCACTCTCGCAGAAAGCGTCGCTTAAGCTTCCGCACATTGTTTCCAAGCCGTCACTCGTTGGCGGCTTGAAGTATAAGAAAGGGTTCGGCAGATGTTGGTGGTCTACTTCTCCTCGGTGACGGGTAACACGGCCCGTTTTGTTGAGAAGTTGGGGTTGCCTGCCGCGCGGATCCCGCTGCGGAAGCTGGAGGGAGACCTTGTCGTCGATAAGCCTTACGTGCTTGTGTGTCCGACATATGGCGGGGGAGCGTCCTTGGTGAAGGGCGTGAACTCTCGCCCGGTGCCCCCTCAAGTCATCCGTTTTCTGAACAATGAGCACAATCGCAATCTTCTGCGTGGCGTGATCGCCGCGGGCAATTCGAATTTTGGTCCGGATTTCTGTCTGGCAGGAGATGTGATTTCTGCGAAGACCGGCAAACCATACCTCTACCGCTTTGAGCTGATGGGTACGGAAACTGACGTGGAGTATGTGCGCGACTCCTTGCTGGAACAGTCGGCTGAACTGGGGCTTGAACCGCTCACTGCCGCTGAAGAAGAAGCACTCGAGCAGCGCAAGGCGCAACCAGCAAATGAGAATGCTGAAAGACTTGCGCGGCTGCGTGCACGCTATCAAGCTGTGTGAGTAGCGTCGCTTTGAATGACTCTGAACAAACCTTCAAACCAAGCATCACCTGCTTGATTTAGCCACTATTTAAAAAAGAAAGGCCGCCCATCGTGTCCGAAAATCTGGGAAAATCCGTCGCTGAGCCGGTGAACAAGGAGGATCAGCTTGACTTCCACGCGTTGAATGCGCTTTTGAATCTGTATGACGAGAACGGTCAGATTCAGTTTGATAAGGACCGGGAAGCTGCCAACCAGTACTTCTTGCAGCACGTTAACCAGAACACCGTCTACTTCCATGACTTGGAAGAGAAGATGGATTACCTGGTGGAGAACAAGTACTACGAGCCTGAGGTTATTGCTCAGTACGACTGGGATTTTGTGAAGTCCACGTTCAAGCGTGCGTACTCCTATAAGTTCCGTTTCAAGTCCTTCTTGGGTGCGTACAAGTACTACACCTCGTACACGCTGAAGACGTTTGACGGTCGCCGTTACCTGGAGCGCTTCGAGGATCGTGTCTCCATGACTGCACTTTTCCTCGCCGACGGCAACGAGGAGCTCGCTTCTTCGCTTGTCGACGAGATTATGACCGGCCGCTTCCAGCCAGCAACCCCGACCTTCCTGAATGCGGGTAAGGCGCAGCGCGGCGAGCTCGTGTCCTGCTTCTTGCTGCGTATTGAGGACAATATGGAGTCCATCGGTCGCGCGATTAACTCCTCCCTGCAGCTGTCCAAACGTGGTGGCGGCGTGGCGTTGCTGCTGTCCAACATTCGTGAGACGGGTGCGCCGATTAAGCGGATTGAGAACCAGTCTTCTGGTGTTATCCCCGTGATGAAGCTGCTGGAGGACTCCTTCTCCTACGCTAACCAACTCGGTGCCCGTCAGGGTGCTGGTGCGGTGTACCTCAATGCGCACCACCCGGACATCCTGAGCTTCCTGGACACCAAGCGTGAGAACGCGGATGAGAAGATCCGTATTAAGACACTGTCTCTCGGAGTGGTCATTCCGGACATCACCTTTGAGCTGGCCAAGCGCAACGATGACATGTACCTGTTCTCCCCGTACGACGTGGAGCGCGTCTACGGCGTGCCGTTTGCTGATATCTCGGTGACGGAGAAATACGAGGAGATGGTCGAGGACCCGCGTATCCGCAAGTCCAAGATTAATGCACGCCAGTTCTTTCAGACGATTGCGGAGATCCAGTTTGAGTCCGGCTATCCGTACATCATGTTCGAGGACACGGCGAACAGGGCGAACCCGGTCAAGATTGGCCGCGTGAACATGTCCAACCTGTGTTCCGAGATCCTTCAGGTGAACACTCCGTCGGAGCTCAATGATGATCTGACGTACCAGGAAGTGGGTCAGGATATTTCCTGCAACCTGGGTTCCTTGAATATTGCGATGGCGATGGACTCAGATGACTTCTCCAAGACTGTGGAGACCGCAATCCGTGGCCTCACAGCAGTGGCGGACAAGACCTCGATCGATTCGGTCCCGTCCGTGCGTGAAGGCAATAATGCTTCGCACGCCATCGGCTTGGGTCAGATGAATCTGCACGGCTACTTGGGCCGCGAGTACATCCACTACGGCTCGGAGGAAGGTCTTGACTTCACTAACGCCTACTTCGCCACGGTGATGTACGAGTGCATCAAGGCCTCCCACAAGATTGCTGTGGAAAAGGGCCAGGCTTTCGACGGTTTCGAGCGCTCTGAGTATGCCACCGGCGAGTTCTTCGACCGTTACAATCCGGAGGACTTCCAGCCGAAGACGGAGAAGGTCAAGGAGATCTTCGCTAAGTCGAACGCAACGCCTCCGTCTGCTGAGGAGTGGGCGCAGCTGAAGGCTGATGTTGCACGTGACGGTATCTACAACCGTTACCTGCAGGCAGTTCCGCCGACGGGCTCGATTTCCTACATCAACAACTCGACGTCTTCGATTCACCCAATCGCGTCCAAGATCGAGATCCGCAAGGAAGGCAAGATCGGCCGCGTCTACTACCCAGCGCCGCACATGGACAACGAGAACATCGAATACTTCACCGATGCCTATGAAATTGGGTACGAGAAGATCATCGATACCTATGCGGTGGCAACGAAGTACGTGGACCAGGGCCTGTCGCTGACCTTGTTCTTCAAGGACACGGTGACCACGCGTGATCTCAACCGCGCGCAGATTTACGCTTGGCGCAAGGGCATCAAGACGCTGTACTACATCCGTCTGCGCCAGATGGCTTTGGAAGGCACTGAGATTGAGGGCTGCGTGTCCTGCATGCTCTAGGCTGCTTTTCGACGAATTAAACCCCCTGCTTTTCGCACTACGAGAGGATGATCTGCGTGACCTACGCGCATGAGTACGACGAGTACTTGGCCGAGCATGACAAGCCGGTGAAGGCCATTAACTGGAACTCCATTCCTGATGAAAAGGACTTGGAGGTCTGGGACCGACTGACTGGTAACTTCTGGCTGCCAGAAAAGATTCCGGTGTCTAACGATATTCCGAGTTGGCGCACGCTGACGGACGATGAGAAGACCGCGACGATGCGTGTGTTCACCGGCTTGACGCTCTTGGACACGATTCAGGGCACGGTCGGTGCGGTGTCGTTGCTGCCAGATGCGATGTCGCTGCATGAGGAAGCAGTGTTCACCAACATTGCGTTCATGGAGTCCGTTCACGCTAAGTCCTACTCCAACATCTTCATGACGTTAGCGGATACGCCAGCGATCAATGATGCGTTCCGCTGGTCAGAGGAAAACGAGAACCTGCAGCGCAAGGCCAAAATCATCCTGAGCTACTACGAAGGTGATGATCCACTGAAGCGCAAGATCGCCTCGGTGATGCTGGAGTCCTTCCTCTTCTACTCGGGCTTCTACCTGCCGCTGAACTGGTCGGTGCATTCTAAGCTCACCAACACGGCTGACATCATCCGCCTGATCATTCGTGATGAGGCGGTGCATGGCTACTACATCGGCTACAAGTACCAGCAGGCTTTGCGCAAGGAGTCGCAGGAGCGTCAGGATGAGTTGAAGGAGTACACCTTCGACTTGCTGTATGACCTCTATGACAACGAGTGCCAGTACACCGAGGACATTTACGATCCGCTGGGTTGGACCGAGGATGTGAAGCGCTTCCTGCGCTACAACGCGAACAAGGCTCTGAATAACTTGGGCTACGAGGGTCTGTTCCCGGTGGATGAGACGCGTGTGTCGCCGGCGATCCTGGCGTCCTTGTCCCCGAATGCGGATGAGAACCACGACTTCTTCTCTGGTTCGGGTTCCTCCTATGTTATTGGCAAGGCCGAGGACACCCAGGATGATGACTGGGACTTCTAACTGACAATTGCCTGACGGCCCCGTGTGTATTTCAACACGCGGGGCCGTCTTTGGCTCTACCTATTCCGGGGTTAGTTGAGTCGGGTGAAAGGTGCTCAGGCGGAGTGAACTGGGGGTGAAAACGCACACCGCACTCACCTGAAGAAGCAGGTGATAAGACAATTGCGTTTGGGTGGAGCTGTGTGCTCCCGTGATAAGGGGCAAGGGTGGGGGGAAGCTGGAGCATGTCTGGCTTTTCACTGGGGTTGGGGGATAAGATGAAGCGGTATTAGCTGCGCTCTATCTATGGCTGATTCGTTGTGGACCCCTAAAGGAGACCGCAAAGGAAATCGAGCTATAGGTGCGGTCCGGAAAACCTGCCGGCTCGTTGCGTGGTTGAGCATGACAATCAGGAGGAAACGAATGACTGCTGTGGCACCGCGGCTCGATAATGACGCCGTGAATGTTGCACCTTCCCGGCCAGAGCCAACCGGGAAGGCACGTAAAGGTACCCGCTTCTGGGACCTCATGACCACCACGGACCACAAACAACTGGGCATTTTCTACATGATTACGTCCTTTATTTGGTTCTTCCTTGGTGGCCTCATGGCGCTGCTGATCCGCGCTGAGCTTTTCAACCCGGGTCTGCGGTTCCTGTCCAATGAGCAGTTCAACCAGCTGTTCACCATGCACGGCACCGTGATGCTTCTGGCATTCGGTACCCCGATGGTGTGGGGTTTTGCTAACTTCATCCTGCCGCTGCAGATCGGCGCGCCGGATGTTGCTTTCCCGCGTTTGAACGCCTTTGGTTTCTGGATCACCACCGTCGGTGTTATTGCAATGCTTGCTGGCTTTGCTACTCCGGGCGGTGCAGCTGACTTCGGCTGGACCATGTACATGCCGCTGGCAGACGCGATCAACACCCCGAGTGTTGGCGCTGACCTCTGGATCATGGGTGTGGGCGCAACCGGTATCGGTACCGTTGCTTCCGCCATCAACATGGTCACCACGGTTCTGACCCTGCGTGCACCGGGTATGACCATGTTCCGTCTGCCGGTGTTCACCTGGACGATCTTCGTTGCGTCCATCCTGGCGCTGCTGATCTTCCCGCTGCTGCTCGCAGCTGCTCTCGGTGTTCTGTACGACCGTAAGCTCGGCGGCCACATCTACGATCCGGCTAACGGTGGCGCTATCCTGTGGCAGCACCTGTTCTGGTTCTTCGGCCACCCTGAGGTGTACGTCTTGGCTCTGCCGTTCTTCGGCATTATCTCCGAGATCATCCCGGTCTTCTCCCGCAAGCCGATCTTCGGCTACATCGGCCTGGTCTTCGCAACCCTGGCTATTGGTGGCCTGTCCATGGCTGTGTGGGCGCACCACATGTACGTGACCGGCGCGGTCCTGTTGCCGTTCTTCTCGTTCATGACGTTCCTGATTGCTGTTCCGACCGGCGTGAAGTTCTTCAACTGGGTGGGCACCATGTGGAATGGTCACCTGACGTTCGAGACCCCGATGCTTTGGTCCATGGGCTTCCTGTTCACGTTCCTCTTCGGTGGTTTGACCGGTATTATGCTGGCTTCCCCGCCGCTGGACTTCCAGCTCTCTGACACCTACTTCGTGGTTGCTCACTTCCACTACACCCTGTTCGGCACCATCGTGTTCGCCACCACCGCTGGCATTTACTTCTGGTTCCCGAAGATGACGGGGCGCATGATGGATGAGCGCTTGGGCAAGATCCACTTCTGGCTCGTGTTCATCGGCTTCAACATGACCTTCCTGGTTCAGCACTGGCTGGGCAACATGGGTATGCCGCGCCGTTACGCTGACTACCTGGACACGGACGGCTTCACGCTGCTCAACCAGATCTCCACGGTTGGCTCCTTCATCCTGGGTATCGGCTTCCTGCCGTTCATCTGGAACGTGTACAAGTCCTGGCGCTACGGTGAGATCGTCACTGTTGATGATCCGTGGGGTTACGGCAACTCCCTCGAGTGGGCAACTACTTGCCCGCCGCCGCACCACAACTTCACCTCGCTGCCGCGTATCCGTTCTGAGCGTCCGGCCTTCGAGCTGCACCACCCGCACATGGTTGAGGCCATGCGCCGTGAGGCTCACACTGGCCACCACGACGCCTAAGGGCTAAACGCAGCCCCGCAACGGGTGCTGCAGTGTGACTCCTGATCGAAGCCCCATTCCACACAGACCGTGTGGAATGGGGCTTCGTGCTGTCGTGGGGTAGTTTCAATCTCATGACTTATGAGGTGAGCCTTCAGCCCGGACTTGAATCAGCCGTCATCACATTGACGGGAGCGGATCGTCCGGGTGTTACCGCGGCGTTCTTCGCGGTGTTGTCGCAGCATGGTGTGCAGTTGCTTGATGTGGAGCAAGCCCATTTCCGTGGGTATCTTGCGCTGGCAGCATTCGCCGGTGTGAACCTCTCGATAGCGGACGCGTTGCGCCGTGATTTGGAGTCTGCACCAGAGCTGTCGGATCACACAGTGCGGATTGATACGGAAGAGGACAAGCTGTCTCCGCAGCGCAAGCGTTCCACGCACGTTGTGGTGGTTCTGGGTGATCCGGTGACGGCGGAGGCTGTCTCGGAGATTGGACGCACACTGGCGGACTTCGGGGCGAATATTGACCGTATTCGTGGGATCTCCGATTACCCGGTGACGGGCCTGGAGTTGTCCATCACCATCCCGGGTACGGGCGATGAGGTGAGCCACACTGTGCGCCAAGCTCTGGCGGAGCTGACTTCCGGCTTGGGTGTGGATATTGCGATTGAGCGTTCTGGTCTGGCCCGCCGCTCGAAGCGTTTGGTGTGCTTTGATTGTGATTCCACGTTGATCACCGGCGAGGTCATTGAAATGCTCGCGGCGCATGCCGGCCGTGAAGCTGAAGTCGCCGAGGTGACGGAGCGTGCAATGCGCGGTGAGCTCGACTTTGAGGAATCCCTGCGTGAGCGCGTGGCTACCCTAGCGGGCTTGGATGCGTCGGTTCTGGATGAGGTTGCACGCGACATTGTGCTCACACCGGGCGCGCGCACTACGATTCGCACGCTGAAGCAAATGGGTTACCGCACCGCGGTTGTCTCCGGTGGGTTCATTCAGGTTCTGGAGCCGATGGCGGAGGAGCTAGATCTTGATTATGTCCGTGCGAACACACTGGAGATCGTTGACGGGAAGTTGACGGGCCGGGTGATTGGGAAGATCGTGGATAGGCAGGCGAAGGCGGAGTTCTTGGCGGAGTTTGCTCAGGATTCGGGCTTGCGCATGTCCCAGACTGTTGCGGTGGGCGATGGTGCGAATGACATTGACATGCTCACAGCCGCGGGCCTGGGTATTGCGTTCAACGCGAAGCCGGCGCTGCGCGAGGTTGCGGATACCTCGGTGAATCACCCGTTCTTGGACTCGGTGCTGTACATCATGGGTGTGCCGCGCCATGAAATCGATGTGCTCAATGAAGAGCAGGGGATCGACGGTAAGGTCGCGC
This sequence comes from Corynebacterium sp. MSK041, assembly GCF_030232265.1. GTDB lineage: Bacteria > Actinomycetota > Actinomycetes > Mycobacteriales > Mycobacteriaceae > Corynebacterium. The sequence continues at coordinate 59,260 of NZ_JASPJK010000012.1, read as the reverse complement.
TCGATTAATGCCAGAGCAGGAGCTTATCGACGCCTACCGTACCCTCCACTCCGCCATGCAGGATCCCGCGCGGGGCGGTGAGGACCCAGCGGATCCAGCGACAGTGCAGGCGATGCAAATTGCCCTGCACATTCCGAAGCAGGATCCGCCGAAGCGCGGGGATGTGCTTACCGCGGCAGCGCAGGCCGTCGTGGCGGTGTGCATGGACCCGCGTGCTGGGCGCGAGGGTGCGTGGCGTGACAGCCTGGTTGGTTGGTACGGCCGCCGCATCCGGAAGATCGCCAGACGTGCTCGTGGTGCGAGTTGGGATCACGTGCAGGGGTTGCCAGGATGTACGGCAACGCATGGCACTGCCCAAGCTCGCGCGTTCATCCCATCCGCGGTGGGAGATGTCCCGCATGAGATCACCAAGCTTCAGATCAAGGGGACGGATCTGCTTCACGATGGTGGGGAAGTGCCCACGGCGGAGCAGATTCTCACCGCACCGGTACCAACGGTGATGATCAATGACTCGTTGAACATGTCTGTCGGTAAAGCAGCGGCCCAGGCCGGCCATGCCTCCATGCTGCTGGCGGCGGCAATGGAGGAGGATTGGGTGCTTTCTTGGGTGCAGGCGGGCTTCCCGCTCGTGGTGCATGAGTTGCCGGAAGGTATTTTCAACGAGGTCATCGCGGATAGAGGAACCATCGTCGTGCAGGATGCAGGTTTCACTGAAGTGGCGCCTGGATCAGTGACGGCCGCTGCCGTCCGAGGACACTAGGCGCTTAAGAGCGGCCCGGACGACCTCAGGGTCGGTGGTCTCCCAGAAGTCCGGCAGGGATGCGCGGAGGAATTGGCCGTAGCGCTTGGTAGCTAGACGGCTATCCAGGATGGAGACCACGCCGCGATCGCTGGTGCTGCGCAGCAGGCGGCCTGCACCTTGGGCGAGCAACAAAGCAGCATGGGTGGCAGAGACTTCCATGAAACCGGAGCGGCCAGCAGCATCAGCAGCATTCGATCGGGCCTGCAGGAGCGGATCATCCGGGCGAGGGAACGGAATACGGTCAATGATCACCTGGGACAGGGACTTCCCGGGAACATCCACGCCCTGCCACAGACTCAGGGTGCCAAAGAGGCACACGTTCTCACTCGCCGCGAACTTGTTCACCAATGCGCCGATGGAATCATCGCCCTGCACGAGAATGTCGAAGGGCAGTTTCTTACGTAGCGCATCGGCTGCTTCGACCGCAGCGCGTTTCGACGAAAACAGGCCCAACGTCCGCCCACCCGCCGCAGTGATGAGCTCGGCCATCTCCGTGATGGTGTCCTCACTGAGACCATCGCGGCCTGGCGGAGGAAGGTGTTTAGCCACGTAGAGAATCCCAGCCTTGCGCGGATCAAACGGGGTGCCGGCATCCAAGGACTCCCAGCTGCCGTTAGGCAGGCCCCAGGCAGAGGCCATCGCGCGGAAGTTGCCGCCCACCGTGAGAGTGGCGGAGGCTAGCACGACGGTTTGCTCCCCGAAGAGGTTGTCCCGCAGCAGAGTGGACACAGACAGCGGCGCGACGGAGACGGAATCGGAGGTGTCGGAATACCGCTCCACGCGGGTCAACCACACCACGTCAACATGCTTGGACGGATCCGCCTCATCAAAGACTTCGAGGATGCGCACGATGGAATCATGCAGTTCAGCTAGGTGGTTCTTGAGGTTCTCGCGCTCGGCGAAAGTCTCCGGATCATTCGTGGCTTCGCCCTCAGGCCCACGGGAGATGGCATCCCGAGTGCGCCACAGTGCATCACGCACACCGGCGAAGGATGCGCGGGCGGGGTCAGAGATGGTTTCCCAGCGGCCGGGGGTTTCGAGGGCGAGGACGGCGGTGAAATCGTCGATAAGCGATTCAAGCTTGCTTTGCTCTGTCTTGGCCTTGAGCTTGCCGGCGCGGCGTGCGGCGAGCGTGAGCGCGCGAGCGGAGATTTCATTCGTAGCCACAGAGGTGACGCGGCCGTCGAGTTCGTGAGCCTCATCGATGATGACAGCGCTGTGTTCGGGTAGAACATTGATCTCGCTCATAGCGTCGATCGCGAGCAGCGCGTGGTTGGTGACCACGATGTCCACGTCCTGCGTGCGGCGGCGAGCGGCCTCGGCGAAACACTCCTCGCCGTGAGGGCAACGGGTGGCGCCGACGCACTCAGCAGCGGTGACCGACAGCTGACGCCACGCCTGATCCGGCACACCGGGCTCAAGATCATCGCGGTCGCCCGTTTCCGTCTCATCCGCCCACTCGTAGACGCGCTTGATGTGGCGGCCGAGCCAGGAGACCTCTTCTTCGTCGATAAGCGCTTCATCTTGCTGCGGATCCACCGCGAGCTTATTCAGGCACAGGTAATTCGAGCGGCCCTTCTGAATAGCGAAGGTCGGCGTGCGGGCGAGCAGCGGATCAAGCGCTTCAACGAGACGCGGAAGATCCCGCTCCACCAGCTGCCGCTGGAGCGCCAACGTGGCGGTGGACACGATCACCGTTGTATCCGTGGCCTGCGCGTGACGGATCGCGGGAACGAGGTAGGCCAGCGACTTACCCGTACCCGTACCAGCCTGCACAGCAAGGTGGCGCTCATCTGTCAGAGCCCTCGTGACGGCCTCTGCCATAGCCACCTGACCGGGGCGCTCCGCTCCGCCGAGGGCCTCCACCGCAGCAGCAAGCAGCTCCTGCGTGCTCAGCGACAGCGGATCCTGGCCGTTAGTCTCTGTGTTTTTGTCCACTCGTGCCCGTTAGCTTTCAGGGAAACCGATGAAGCGAGTCCGAATCGCCGGTTCATCCCGCGACAACGCAAGACCCTCCCACGGCAAAGTTTCACGCTGCTTAGCCAGGTGGGCGCGAGTTGCTTCGAGGTCATCCAGCCCATCGACGATCTCCCCATCACGCATGAGCGGGACAACGAGTTGGCGGTAATCCAAGGAAGTTGGGTTCTCCGGCACGTTGTCCAGCGGGTATACGATTTCCTCCACGGCGACACCAGATCCGCGGTAGGTGCGCACTGCGCCCTTCGCGCCGCCCTTCATCTGCTTGCCGGAGGAACGCTTTGCCACGGGCACACCGTCCACCTCAACGAGCTTGTATACCATGCCAGCGGTGGGTGCGCCGGAACCAGTGACCACGGACGTGCCCACACCATAGCCATCCACTGGGTCAGAGCGCAGACCGGCGATGGTGAACTCATCCAGGTCAGAGGACACGATGATCTTGGTGTTGTACGCACCTAGGTCATCCAATTGTGCGCGGACCCGGCGCGACATGATGCCCAGATCACCGGAGTCAATGCGTACACCGCCCAGTTCCGTGCCGGCGACCTCGATGGCATTGGCCACGCCTTGGGTGATGTCGTAGGTGTCTACCAGCAAGGTGGTGTCCACGCCGAGGGATTCAATCTGGGCCTTGAACGCGGCCTTCTCATTCGGCGTGCCGTCCGGATTGGTGTGCAGCAACGTCCATGCGTGCGCGGCAGTTCCGGCGGCGGGGATGCCGTAGCGCAGGGAGGCCTCCATGTTGGAGGTGGAGGAAAAACCAGCGATGTAGGCCGCGCGCGCACCGGTGACAGCAGCTTGCTCATTGGTGCGGCGGGAGCCCATCTCCATGATCGGGCGGCCATCAGCGGCCGTGACCATGCGGGAAGCGGCGGTAGCAACGGCGGAGTCAGCGTTGAGGATAGACAGGATGACTGTTTCCAGGATGCAGCATTCCGCAAAGGTGCCGCGCACGGTGAGGATGGGGGAGTACGGGAAGTACAGTTCGCCTTCCTTATACCCGTCGATCTGCCCGGTGAAGCGGTAGTTGCGCAGGTAGTCCTTCGTTTCCTCGCTCAAGAAATCGGCGGTGGCAATCTGATCTTCGGTGAAACGGAAATCGCGCACCGCCTGGATCAGGCGTCCAGTACCAGCGACAACACCGTAACGGCGCTCATTGGGTAGCTTGCGCCCGAAAACCTCAAAGACGCACTCGCGTGAATGGGTGCCATCTTTCATGGAGGCATCGAGCATGGTCAGCTCATACATATCCGTCAAGAAAGCTGTCGACGGCTGCTGGGATGTGGACGCGGACTCAGACTGTGTCATGCACACAACACTAGTCGTAGGTGCTGCGAGTGGGGCCAGCGCTCGTCCGGACCATTCTGGGATTGAGATGTTTAGTATTCTTGGCGCCATGAACGGTGTCACACATGAGGTCCGCTTGGGGTCCCCCATGGCCACGCCCGAGTTGGACGAGGCGATTGAGATCAATGTTGAAACAGCAGAGAACCTGCCGTGGATGTGCATCGTGTGGGATGACCCGGTGAATCTGCAAAGCTACGTCACCTACGTTTTCCAAACCGTGCTGGGGTATAGCCGCAAGCGTGCACAGGAACTGATGATGCAGGTGCACACAGAAGGCAAAGCCGTGGTCTCCTCAGGCGAGAAAGATAAGGTCGAAGGCGATGTGAAGAAGCTGCACACCGCTGGCCTATGGGCAACCATGCAGCAGGCCGGCTAAGACTGGCTTTAGAGGGAGGACAGACAACATGCAGCCGTGGCGGCGCAAGAAAGGGCTCAGGCGGAGCCCGCGGTTTAGCACCGTGTTTGATCCGATGGAGCGGGAAGTGATCGGTGATCTCACCGCTACTGTCTCCGAGGCACTCATTCAGCGGGCGCAGTCCGCGCCGAAGGATGAGCTGGCGGAAATGATGGGCATGGCCGCTGGCCACACAGAAGCGCCGACGGATCCTTCCCTGGCGCGTCTCCTCCCAGATTTTGAGCGCGAGGGCGATGAAGAGTTCGATGGGGATAATGCGCTGCTGCGTTCCCTGCATGAAACCGACATCATCAAGGCGAAGCTGACTAACCTGCAGGTGGTCAACGCGGCGCTGGGCCCCACCGGTGGCGTTGCCGTCACCATCGAGGAGCATGAGGCGGAGCAGTTCATCGCGGCGCTCAATGACATGCGGTTGTACGTCTCGGCGGCGGAAGCACCGACGGAAGCTGCGGAGCAGGACCAAGCCAACCTGGTGGAGTGGCTCGCTTACTGCCAGCATTCACTGCTGGAAGCCTTGATGGGGGAGTGACGTGGCTTCGGGCGCAGCGTGGCACATCACGCCGGTAGTCACGGAGTTCTCTGTGCCGGGCCTCAAGCTCGGCCATTGTTCTTTGGGGGACACAGGAGTTACCGCGGTCGTATCCACGGATAGCGCCGGCGCACTCGGTGCCGTGGATGTGCGCGGGGGTGGCCCCGGTACCCGTGAGACGGATTTGCTGGATCCGCACAACAGTGTTGAACGGGTCCACGCCGTCGTACTCGCTGGCGGTTCCGCATTCGGGCTAGCCGCCGCTGATGGCGCCATGCGGGAGCTGGAAGCTCGTGGTGTTGGCTTCCCCGTTTTCGGTGAAGATAATCCAGGCCCGCGCGTGCCCATCGTGCCTGCCGCCGTCATCTTTGATCTCATCGTGGGTGACCCGAACCACCGTCCCGGCGCTGAGGATGGTGTGGCAGCCGTCCGCGCCGCCCTCGATGGTGAACCTGCGGATACCTCCGGCACGGTCGGGGCGGGCTGCGGCACTTTGGCCGGGGTGTTGCGTGGTGGTTTCGGTCGTGCACAAACCACAGTGGTAAGCGCCGACGGGGACAAGGAGTACATCATCGCCGTGGCAGTCGTGGCCAATCCCCTGGGAAGTCCGATTGACCCAGCTACCGGCAGGTTCTACGGCGATCCCACCCGTCCGCCGGTGGACACGCAGGCCTTCGCCCAGTTGGAACGCCCCACCCCGAAGTTGAACACCACCATCGGCGTCGTGGCCACCACCTGCCCTTTGCCGCCCGCGCAGCTTGAGCGCCTAGCCATGACCGGCCACGACGGCTTGGCGCGCGCAGTGCGTCCCGCGCACTCACCGCTCGACGGAGACACGCTTTTTTGCTTATCGACGGCCCAACAATCCCCCACCACCATCCCCGACCCCGACCTCCTGTACACCCTGTGCGACGCCTCTGCCCGATGCGTGGAAGCAGCGATCGTGGATGCGGTGGCCTCCGCTGAATCCGGCTACGCCGTGACCGCCTGGGCCGACATCCTTGCATCAAAGCCATTAAGCTAAGCCGCACCATGAGCAATTTTCCCCCTTCCGGCCCGTACCCCGGCAACCAGTACAGCAGCCAGCACAGTAACCAGTACGGCAACCAGTATGGTCAGCCGTTTGGCGCATCCAACGGTGGCCTGCCTACTCGGCCGTCCTACCCTGGGCAGCCCACACAACCACGCCATCCACGGCAGAAAACTCGAGGCAGTCAGATGCGTCTGGGGTTGATGTATGCGATGGGGTATGTGGCGCTCATCTGGGCAGTGCACATCATCAACGTGTTCCTTTTCGGTGGTGCCTTAACCGCGTTTGGCATCCATCCCCTGGATACGTCGTCCCTGCCCTTCATTTTCACCTCGCCGATCCTGCACGCGAATTTTGAGCACCTCATGTCCAACACGGTGCCGGGGGCGATCTTCGCTTTCCTCATTGGCTATTCCGGTAGCAGGGTCTTCTGGGAAGTCACCGCTTTCGTCGTGGGCATCGGGGGCCTCGGCGTGTGGCTGTTAGGCGGTATTGGCACGAACCATATCGGCGCATCCATGCTGGTGTACGGCTGGTTGGGGTACTTGCTGGTGCGTGGCATTTTCAACCGCTCTGCGTCACAGATTGTGCTCGGTGTTCTACTAGGCCTGTCCTACTCCGGTTTGGTGTGGGGTGTCTTGCCGTTGACACCAGGGGTGAGCTGGCAGGCGCACCTCTTTGGGGCGCTCGGTGGAATAGCCGCCGGCATCTTCATCACTTCTGATGATCCACCAGCGTTGGCAGCCCGGAAGCAGCAGAAGAAGGCGATCAAGCAGTCCGCGCGGAAAGTTCGCTAGACAACTTCCTCCAGACTTTGAATGGGTGCAGGGTATTGCACTAAATGGTTGTGGCTGTATCTAAAATCTTCTTAGGTACAAACGCTGCACTACACCAGATGGGGGTACTTTCCAGTATTCATGAGAAAATTTCACGTGAAAGTATGAGTTTTCTCAGGCTTAAGTTATTCTTACTTTCATGAGCAACATGAATGCACAACTTGGGTCTCTCTCTGTCCCTGAATCCGATGTGTGGTCCCGTTTCTGGGCTGTGCAAATGCAGCTGCCCGCTATTCTCGACGCACAGCTGAAGCGTGATGCTGGTGTCGCCTACTTTGAGTTTCATGCGCTGCAGAAGATTGCGGAGTCCAAGCGCAAGTCGCGCCGTATGACAGATTTGTCTGAGGCGACGGCAATGTCGCTGTCCCACCTGTCACGCGTGGTTACTCGTTTGGAAAAGAAGGGCCTCGTGGTTCGTATCCCAGACCCGAATGATGGCCGCTCAACGTTTGCCACACTCACCCCGGAAGGGGAGCGGACCGTGAAGATGGCTCTGCCGGGACATACCGCTGAGTTGCGTCGCGTCATCTTTGACAATCTTGAGGGCGAGGAGCTGGAGCAGCTGGCAGACGTCTTCGCCCGTATGAACTCTGCCCTTGTATCTGAGTCGGAGCTCGACGAGGCGGCGGAGAAAACGGGGAAGGTTAGTGCGGCGTAGGGGGCGTCGATAAGCAATGAGCTCTCAGTACCGCCCTCCTAGTGGGGCGGTACACTTCTGTGCGTGGATAATAATGCGCCGATTGGCATCTTTGATTCTGGTTTTGGGGGGCTGACGGTGGCCCGCGCGGTCATGGATCAGCTGCAACATGAATCGGTGCTGTACATCGGGGATTCTGCGAACGGACCGTATGGGCCGAAGCCGCTGGCACAGGTGCGTGAACATGCGATGGCGATCGCGGATGATCTGGTTGAACGCGGCTGCAAGATGATTGTCATAGCCTGCAACACCGCTTCGGCTGCATTTCTGCACGATGCGCGTGAGCGATATGACGTGCCGGTGATTGAGGTGATCAAGCCGGCTGTGCGCCGCGCGGTGGACACCACCCGTAATGGCAAAGTTGGCGTGATTGGTACAGAGGCAACGATTCGCTCTGGCGCCTATCAGGACCTGTTCAACCTGACACCGTCCGTCGAAGTGACTGCCGCGGCGTGCCCCGCTTTCGTGGAATTTGTGGAACGCGGCATCACATCAGGGCGACAGATCCTCGGCGTGGCGCAGGGCTACCTAGAGCCGCTGCAGGCCGCGGGGGTAGACACGCTCGTCCTTGGATGTACCCATTATCCGCTGCTCTCCGGCGTCATTCAGCTGGCGATCGGTGAGAATGTCACGCTTGTATCTTCCGCCGAGGAGACCGCGAAAGACGTGCTGCGCATCCTCACCGAAAATGACATGTTTGCAGATGAAGAGCACGAACCTACCCGGATTTTTGAGTCCACGGGAGACCCGGAAACCTTCAACAGGCTTGCCGCGCGCTTCCTTGGACCCCATGTGGAGGCCGTGTCACACGAGAACCTATAAGTGATTTACCCCATGTCGGCCAGTATCCCGGCAGGTCATCGGCGCCCTATGTTTAGGTATTTCCTAGTTTCCGTGGCACAGTGATCGCATGAAACTGACTGTTCTCGGATGCACTGGGTCGCTCGCGGCCCCGGGCAACCCCGGATCGTCCTACCTGATCAATGCGCGCGAGGGGGACCCGGGAATTCTCATGGATTTTGGGCCGGGCGCATTGGCAGCGCTGCAGGAAGTTGGGGATCCTTCGGATGTGCATCTGCTGTTCAGTCACCTTCACGCTGACCACTGCTCCGACACCACGTCGCTGTGCGTATGGCGGCGCTACCACCCCACGGCCCCCGCAACACGACGCCACATGCTCTATGGACCCAGCTATGCGGCGGACCATCTCGGACGGATGGGGGCGAACGGCCCAGATGAGATTGATGATCTGTCGGATACTTTCGACGTGCGTACGTGGGTTTCCGGTCAGCCGGTAGACATCGATGCCGTGACGGTCACGCCCTTTGCGGTGCTGCACCCGGCGGTAGAGTCCCACGCTTTGCGCGTGGAGTCCAAGGACACCGGCAGTGTGATTGCTTTCTCTGGTGATTCAGCTTCCACCCCCGCGCTTGTTGAGGCTGCGCGTGGGGCTGATCTTTTCCTCTGCGAGGCCGCGTGGGGACCCTTTGCCGCGGCGGACACCCCACCCGGCATGCACATGTCCGGCCAGGAGGCAGGCCAGATCGCGCGGGAAGCTGGCGCGAAGAAGCTGGTTCTCGTGCATATTCAGCCGTGGTCTGACAAAGCTGCGACGTTGGCGGCCGCGCAGGCGGAGTTCGACGGTGAGGTCGTGCTGGGCTGCGCGAAGGATGTCTACGAGGTTTAATTCCGGGGCCTGTAGGCTCGTGGCATGACTGAATCACATTCCTTTGTCCGCGCTGACGGTCGCGCGCTCGATGAAATGCGTCCAGTGCGCATCACGCGTGGCTTTACGACGAATCCTGCCGGCTCCGTCCTCGTCGAATTCGGCAACACCCGCGTGATGTGCACCGCCTCTGCTGAAGAAGGCGTGCCTCGGTTCAAGAAAGACTCTGGTGAAGGCTGGCTTACGGCCGAATACTCCATGCTGCCGGCAGCAACGCATGAGCGCATGCCGCGCGAATCCATGCGAGGCAAGGTGAAGGGCCGTACCCATGAGATCTCCCGCTTGGTGGGACGCTCCTTGCGCGCGGCAGTCGACCTGTCGCAGCTGGGCGAGAACACCATCCAGATTGACTGCGATGTGCTCCAGGCCGACGGCGGTACCCGCACTGCCTCCATCACCGGTGCCTACGTTGCTTTGGCTGATGCCATTGCCTACCTCAAGGAACGAGGCCTGGTTCCTGGCGAGCCCCTCCAGCCACCGGTGGCTGCCGTATCCGTAGGCATTGTGGACGGCCGCGTAAGCCTTGACCTGCCGTACGAGGAGGACTCCCGCGCGGAAGTGGACCTCAACGTTGTGATGACAGAGTCCGGCAACTTCGTAGAAGTACAAGGCACCGGTGAGCACGGCCTGTTCGGCAGGGATGAACTCAACGCCATGCTCGACTCGGCACAGAAGGGCTGCTACGAGCTCATTGCCGCGCAGAAGGCGGCGTTGGGGTGGTAGAAACACCGCTGAAAATCCTCGTTGCCTCCGGTAACGCAAAGAAACTCCATGAGCTTGAAGCTGTCCTCGCTGAATGCGCGATTGAGGGCGTGGAACTGGTGTCTTTAAAAGACGTGGCGCCGTACCCGGAACCCGCCGAAACGGGCCTAACGTTCGCGGAGAACGCCCTGATCAAAGCACGCGCCGGTGCCGCTGCCACCGGGCTTGCCTGCGTTGCGGATGATTCAGGTCTAGCCGTTAATGCACTCAACGGTTTGCCGGGTGTGCTGTCCGCCCGCTGGTCTGGTTCCCACGGCGATGACCAGGCAAACAATGATCTTCTGTTAGCCCAGATGTCCGACATCGACCAGCGCGCCGCCGCCTTCGTCTCGTGCTGTGCCCTCGTGGTCCCCGCGGAACTATCAACCGACGGGAAGTCACATGAGACCACCGCGGAGGGGCGCTGGGAAGGCACCCTGCTCCGCCAACCGCGTGGGGAGAACGGCTTCGGATACGACCCCCTGTTTGAACCAGCGGATTGCCCCGGCCGTTCCTCTGCCGAACTCAACCCGGAAGAGAAAAACGAACGCTCCCACCGCGGCAAAGCCCTACGCGAGCTTGCACCCGCGATCGCCGAACTAGTGGGCGCGTAAAACGCGGGGCCAAACGTTTTCCGCGGGATTTAACTTTTTTGGTGGTTTGGGAACTCGTTCTGTTCCCGCTGGCAGACGGCATGTTCCGCACTCTCCGGTGCGCGCTACCGCGCGCACCCCCTGTGGATAGTTTTTGGGTTATCCACAGGCTTTTTTAGCCCTTAGCTGCACGTTTCTGATTTTCCGTTTAGTGTGCGAGGCATGAACACTTTTGCAGCACTAGTGGCGGGTCTAACCAACCCGATCGAGACCCTGGCCTCCTTTGATGCCCAGGTCCTCCTCGACGCTGGCTGCAAACCCGCCCTTGTACGCGAATGGACCAAAGTCCACAAGGTCTACTACGGGCCCACCAAGTTCACCCGTAAACAAGCCAACGCGATTACAGTGGCACGCTCGACGAAGAAGTCCTTGGATCAGCTTGTCTACATCGAATCCCGCCTCGTGGGCATCAATAATCCCCACGAGAAGTGGCGGGTGCGCCTAGCGTTGCTCTCCGTTAAGGGTGACTACGCCACGTTGCAGCGTCGGGCGAAAGACATCATCCCCGAAGTGGACACGCCTGCCCCGGAGCCAACAATCCGGTTTGGTCGCTCACGTAAACAGTCCCGCCCCATGAACATTATGGGTCCAGAACACGACATGGCAGCCATCGAGTACGCGCTACGCCAAAAAGTCACCGGTGATGGGCCAGCAGGCCCACAGATGTATGAAGCATTCATGACCATCCTGGGCCTTCGCCCCGACACTGTGGGCGAGACTCCAGCTCGGATTGCTCCTGCTGTGCCCCGCCCCTTGATCCTGATCCCACTAGAAGAACACATCAAGATCATCAGTGGTGTTGGCGATGACATCATCCTGGGGCTAACGGATGGCACCACCATGACCGGTGCGGAATACTTGGCCCAGAATTTTGGGGACGTACTCGAAGTAGCGGTGTTCCACCCACAAGTTGGTGCGGTCAACCTGTATGACACGCAACGGTTTGCTAACCAGAAACAACGCGACCTAGCCAGAGCGTTGTCACCAACGTGTCCAGTACCGGATTGTCGGCATGCGGCGGATAACTGTCAGGTCCACCACATCAAAGCCTGGTCGAAGGGTGGGCTAACCAACATGGATAACCTGGCGATGTTGTGCAGGTATCACAACCGCACCAACGACGATGACCCCGAACACAGCTACCACGGCCGGGTAGACAACATCCGGGGCGCACCCATATGGAGATCACCAAACGGACACCTCATCCCCAACACCATCCACCCCTTTGGGGCCATGACACTCCTGTACGGAAGATAGCCCGCCAACACATGTCGAAAGCCAGCAACAGCTGGTCTTTCGGCATGCCCAGGTTTGACTATCGCCGCGAGTGGGAGACAAAACCCCAGGTCGTCGATCGTCGCAAAGCGCGATAGTCAAACCGGCGCAACCACGCCAAGGCCCCGGCGCCAACACCCCACCCGTGTCGCAGCGGGGAGCTCAGTACGATGAGCAGATACAGGTTTCAGACGCGTATATTTTCGGTATCGTCCCAGTTCACCTGCTCGAAATTAGCCAATCCAGACACACTTTTGACCTTTAAGTCTAAGGCTGGCCCGTGCCTCCCTAGGAGACGCTTTAGTGCCTGCTACGGCTCATTGAGGGCGAATTCCTCTGTAACTTCCTTGCGTCGCCAGTGCTCCACGAAGAAGGAGAGGAAGGGCACCACACCCGCCAGTGCCGTGACCAACCAGGTTTTGGTGGCCCATCGGGCCTTCATGCCCAGGTTCAGGGTGGCCAACAGGAACAGGGCGTACACCCAGCCGTGGGCGATGGCTACCCAGTTCAGGCTAGAAACGTCCATGTGGAGGATGTACTCCATGATCATGCGCACACACAACAGGAGCAGCATGACACCGGTGACCCATGCTGTAATAGCGAATAGTGTGAGTGCGGTTTTCACGCGACGTTTGCGTTCTGGGTGAATGCGCGGGGCGCCAGCATCTGGGGGAGTAGGGGTGTCAGGGTTCATCGGGGGAGTGCTCATTATTCGTGTTCCTTAAACGTCTTCGGTGTGGTGGCGCCGACGTGGTGTGTTCAGCTCATTGAACTCTTCCACATCCAATTCGCGTCGCTGGGGGAGGAAGTCCTCGCTGATTTCAGTCATGGCTGGCGCGGCATCGGGATCGCCGAACGCGGCGGCATCCGCCTCATAGAGCGCATCCATGGACTTACCAGCGTTTTCGGCATCGATCTTTTCGTTTTCCATCTTCATGCCTGCGCGGTAGATGTACACGAGGAACAGGCCAAACATTGGCCATTGCAGCGCGTAGCCCAGGTTCTGTAGTGATCCGGTGCCGGAGGTGTATCGCGACCACTGCCAGCTGGCCAGCATGATGCTCACCGCCACAGCCACAATAAGCAGGATTACGTGCCAGGCACGTACCCGCAAGCGTTTGCGTTGGGGAGGTTGCTCAGTCTGAATGTCCTGATTGTCTTGGTCGCTCACAACCCAAACTCTATCAATCAAACTGTTGAGGCCCCAAGGTCCGGAGGTGGGGCAAGAAGAGTGTGCGCCCGGTGAGACTTGAACTCACACGCCTTGCGGCACTGGAACCTAAATCCAGCGCGTCTGCCAATTCCGCCACGGGCGCGCTCCCGCGCTGAAATGCACAGTGTCCATGATTCATGGCGCGGAGCGGTTCACAGTGTACAGTGCACCGCCCTGCGAAAGAAACAAGTGCTGAAAAGGGGTGGGGGAGTGTTTAGCTCAGGTCGAGGTCACGCAGGAGGCGGCCAACGTGGCCGGTGGCTTTGACGTTGTACTGGGCGGACTCGATGGTGCCGTCGGCGCCGACGAGGAAGGTGGAACGGATGACACCTTGGACGATTTTGCCGTAGTTCTTTTTCTCGCCGAAGGCGCCGTAGGCGGTCATGACGTCTTTGGACTCGTCGGAAAGCAGCTCGATGGTCAGGTCATGGTCGGCGCGGAACTTAGCCAGCTTTTCTGGGGAGTCCGGGCTGATACCTACCACCGCCACGGAGGACTCCGAGAATTCCGAGAGGTTTTCGGAGAAATCGCATGCTTCGCGGGTGCAGCCTGGGGTGTTGGCGCGTGGGTAGAAGTACACGATGACGCGCTTGCCTGCGTAGTCGGACAGGGAAACGGTTTCTCCCTTGTCGTTGGGGAGGCTGAAGGCGGGGGCGGCGTCGCCGACGTTCAAACGAATCTGTTCAGTCATACTGGCCACTGTACTTGTGGTGCGCTGGCATGGAACCGGTGCTGCGTCAGGGATTCTTCGGTACGGTACTGTGGGAACGAGATAGACAAGCAAACCTTTATGGGAGTTAGAAGTGGCACGCGATATTAACGATATTCAGCGCGAGATCGAGCGCACCCGCGCCAACCTGGCCAGCACGATCGATGAGCTCGCTGACCGTACCAGTCCGGAGAACCTGGCCAACAATGCGAAGGCGCAGGTGAGCACCAAGCTCAAGGATGGCAAGGTGCAGAAGGTGCTTGCCGGTGTAGCCGTTGCTGTGGTGTTGCTTGTTGCCCTGAAGTCTTCGAGCAGCCGCAAGAAGAAGAAGGACCTTAAGGAGCTGCAGCGTCTGCTCGCTGAGCGTAACTAAAGCTCGATAAGTACAGCGCGCCCTCTTGCCAGTTAGGCAAGGGCGCGCTGCTTTTTTAAAGTACCGTTGCGCCGGCTTCGCGGAGCTCATTCAAGGTCGCACGGCCGCGTTCTTCGCTCACGGGGGAGCAGTGCTGGCTGAGCACGCGCACCTCGAAGCCTTCATGCAGCCCATCCAGTGCGGTGGCGCGGACGCAGTGATCGGTGGCGATGCCTACGATGTCGATAAGCGTTACCCCACGCTCATTCAGCCATTGCGCAAGAAGTACATCTTCGCTTGTCGACGCCCCCTCGAACCCGCTATACGCCGCCTCATACCGCCCTTTGCGGAAGTACTCTTCGATGACGGATGCGGCTGCTTCCTCGGCCAGCGGTGCGCGCATGGCAGCGCCTTCCGAATCCGCAACGCAGTGAACGGGCCACGTATCGACAAAATCTGGGGTGTCAGAAAAGTGCGTCCCCGGATCAATGTGCCAATCCTGGGTGGCCACGATGTGGTCATAATCCTTCGCGTTGGTGGTAAGCAGCTGGGCAATGCTTTCCGCCACCACGTCACCACGGTCGGTGGCAAGGGAGCCACCGGGGCAGAAATCATTCTGAACATCAACAATGACAAGAGCCTTGGTCATACCCCGTAACCCTACTCAATCCTTGTCCTGTTCAGCGCTCTGCGGCGCAGGGCACCACCGAGGGCGTTGTGGGCGCCACTGTGCCAGCTGATCCAACAACTCGTCCGGATCATCCACCACGATGAGACTGTCACGGTCCTCTTGGCGCACAAAGCCGTGCGCCACCATGTGGTCCACCATCTGGATCAACGGTTGCCAAAACTCGGTGCCCAGCAGGCCGATGGGTTTGGTGTGGAGGGCGAGTTGTTGGTTGGTCCATTCGTCGAAAAGCTCATCGAGCGTGCCCGCACCCCCAGGAAGCGCAACAAATGCATCGCACCGCTGACTCATGAGGGCCTTGCGCTGCGCGAGTGTATCCACGAACACGAGCTCCGTGAGGCCCGTGTGCGCAATCTCATGCGCTGCGAGATGCTCCGGAATGATACCCACCGTCGCACCACCAGCATCAATCGCGCCCTGGGCGACTGCCCCCATCAAACCCAACCGGCTACCGCCATACACAAGTGTGATGCCGCGCCGGGCGAGTGCCACCCCAAAATCCCTGGCCAGCGTGTTCATCTCTGGCGCAGTTGCCTCTCGGGCTCCTGCAAAAACAGTCACGGCATGGATGGGGCTGGGTGGTGTTGTCTCGGCGGTGCTCATGTCACTTAAGAGTAGTCTTGCCGGCAGGGCTATGGATACGAAAAACGAGGCCAGGCACCGTGGGGGTGCTCTGACCTCGTAGTCTGTGCGCCATCAGGGACTCGAACCCCGAACCCACTGATTAAGAGTCAGTTGCTCTGCCAGTTGAGCTAATGGCGCTTTGCCTTTGGAAGGCAACGAAAGAAAAATATAGCACCCCACCCTCAATACATGAAATCGCCTGGTTAGAACGGTGTTATGGGGCTAGGGAAACAATACGATAACGACTTGGCGGATGTGACTGTTTCAAGTAGGACAATGTTGGGTTTGGCGTTAAGGTAACGGGCACGATAATCGCTCAAAGCGTTGTGTGTGGTGCAGTTTCTTTGAAGGTGAATCATGTAACTAACCAGGCGATACCTGCGATTAACAAAGGTGAAGTCCGATAGCGGTATCGGGGTGCGGCAGAAAGTTAAGTGGTTGAAGCATGTCTTCTAGGTCGGTGTGGTCGGTGTCGAAGCTCCGTCGTGTTGTTGCCACGAGTGCGGCAGCCGTGCTTGTGGGGACTGCGTTGGCTAGTTGCACGCTGGAACGTAGTGACGCGGCTGCAGAGGCCGAAAAGGAGATTGTTAAGGACACCCCGGCCACCATCTCCGTGAAGGACGGCGCCACTGAAGTGGAGCCGGGCATTCCCGTGAAGGTGAATACGCCGGCGGGGCTGAGTAGCGTCACCATGACGAATGAGTCTGGCAAGGAAGTCAAGGCATCCTTCAACGATGACCGCACTGAGTGGACCACCGCCGAGCCACTGGGCTACGGCAAGACTTACACGGTGAAAGCCATGACCAAGCAGGGGACGGCAACGCTGGCCAGCTTCACCACGGTGACGCCGAGCCTGCAGATGTCTGGCTCCGTTAGCCCGCTTGAAGGGTCCGAAGTCGGTGTGGCTCAGGCTGTTGTCTTCTATTTTGATGTGTCACCGCAGGACCGCCAGGCTGTGCAGGACGCAATCACGATTGAGACGTCCAACAACACCGTGGGTGGCTTCTACTGGATCGAGGCCAACAAGCTCATCTGGCGCCCCAAGGAGTACTGGGAGCCGGGCACGAAGGTGACGGTGAAGGCAGACCTGTACGGCAAGGACTTTGGCAACGGTATTTACGGCCAGCAGGACACGGAAACCAACTTCACCAGTGGTGAGGAGGTCCGCACCGTGGTGGACAACAGCACCAAAACACTGACCGTGTACCGCAACGGTGAAAAGATTAAGTCCTTCAACATCGCGCTGGGCCGCGACGGCAGCTATGACACTCCAAACGGCAACTATGTGGTGGGGGATCGCCATGACAGCTTGGTCATGGATTCGCGCACCTACGGTCTAAGCCTGGAGGCGGGCGGTTACGTCACGCCGGTGAACTACGCCACCCAGCTGTCCTGGTCCGGCATCTACGTCCACTCGGCCCCGTGGGCAACGTGGGCTTTGGGGCAAACCAACGTCTCCCACGGTTGCATCAACGCCACCCCGGCGGATGCCAAGTGGTACATGGACACCGTCAAGCGCGGCGACCCGGTTGAGATTGTGAACACCAAGGGCAGCACACTGCCGGGCACGGATGGTTTGGGCTACTGGAACATTGATTGGGAGACGATCAAGGCTGGCAACGCCGATACGTCTTCCTAGTTTCCCGGTCCGCCGGGGGTATGGGTAAGGCCCTGCACCGATTCCATTTGCGGGATGGTGCAGGGCCTTAACCTTCGGGGTGGCTGACGGGGCTCGAACCCGCGACACCCAGGATCACAACCTGGTGCTCTACCAGCTGAACTACAGCCACCATCGCTGTTTGCACAGCGGAAACCTACTCTAGTTCACTTGGTCTGAATTACAAAAACTGCTGGTAGCGGCCCACGGCGTCCTGCGCGTGTGCTGCTGCTTCGCTTGTTACGGGGCCGGGGCTGGCGATGAAAACAGAGCGACGGTAGTAGTCGAGCTCGCGGACGGATTCCACGATGTCGGCGAGCGCACGGTGGGACAAGTTTTTGTCGGGCTGGTTGTAGTACGTGTCGGCGAACCAGCGACGGGTGAGCTCCTTGATGGTGGACACGTCGATCATGCGGTAGTGCAGGCGTTCGTCCAGGCGTGGCATGTATGCGCGGATGAAGGAGCGGTCCGTGGCAATGGAGTTGCCGGCAAGAGGTGGGCGGATTCCAGCGCAATGCTTCTCGACGAGCTCCAGAACCGCCGCTTCCGCCTCCTCCACCGTGATCGTGGAAGCCTTGATCTGTTCGGTGAGGCCCGAGGTTTCGTGCATGTTGGTGACAAAGTCATCCATCTCTGCGAGCTCGGCGTCGGTGGCGTGAACGACAAGGTCAATGCCCTCGTCGAGGACGTTGAGGTCCGCATCGGTGACCAGGGCTGCAACCTCCACGATCACGTGGCGGTCTGGTTCCAGTCCGGTCATTTCAAGGTCGATCCAGACAATGCGGTCATCTTTAGCAGCGAGTGCTTCATTCATGGGCACAACGCTAGCCCATCTTGGCGTAGAACCAGCCCATGACGGGTGCAAGTGCACCGCGTGGGGCGAAGGAGGAGACGAAATCCATGGCCTTGGACAGTGGGCCTGGGGTGATGCGGCGGCGGTTCTTCATCATGGCTTCGATGGTTTCGCGGGAGCAGGATTCATAGGTGGTCCAGAGGAAGTCTGGGACAACCTTGTCCACGATGGACTGTTCCGCTTCAGGCACCACGGCATCGCGGACGGGGCCTGGGGCGAGGAGGGTGCAGTGCACGCCGGTCTTCTTCAGCTCGTAGTGCAGGGCCTCAGTGAAAGCGTTCACGCCAGCCTTGGTGAACACGTAGGTGGCGTTGTTCGGGATGGGCACGTTGCCGGCCGCAGAGCCGACGTTGCACAATGCGCCCTCACCGCGCGGAACCATCTGGTCCAGTGCAGCTTTGGTGATGCGGAAGACGGCGGTGGCATTAAGGTTGAACTGGTTCGTCTCATAGTCCCAGTCCTGCTCCATGAAGGGGCCGAAGGAGGCGATGCCGGCGGAGTTGATGCAGATGGAGACCCGGTAATCGCGGATAAGCGCAAGGAGCTTGTCTACGTCCTCGGCGACGGAGAGATCATGTGCGGCGACGATGACATCAACACCGTGCGCTTTTTCAAGCTCCGCCGCGAGTGCTTCGAGCACGTCCTTTCGCCTTGCGACGACAATCAGGTTGTACCCAGCTTTAGCCAAATCACGCGCCATGGCCTCACCGATGCCTTGGCTGGCGCCGGTGACAAGGGCGTAGGAGTCGTGGGAGGGAGAAGGAAAACTCATGCCTGCGAGCCTACTTCACTGAGAAGACATCCCCCGGCTGACAGTCGAGTGCCTGGCAGATCGCGGCGAGGGTAGTAAAGCGAACGGCTTTGGCGCGGTTGTTTTTCAGGACGGACAGGTTAACGGGCGTGATGCCCACTTGTTCGGCGAGGGCTGCGCCGGTGATGCCGCGCGCGGCCATGAGCTCGTCGAGATGGCACACCACCCGTGGTGCATCGGTGGGGTTAGACAAGGCCATCAACATCCTCTTCCAGCTTCGCGCCGCGGCGCAGGATCGTGGCCAGTGCGCCGAGAACGAGGATGAGAAGGAGGGCCGGGGCGAGCTCAGAAAGTGGGGTGCCGGTTCCCGGGGCGCCCCACCAGTCGATTCCAAGCTGAGCGGCGGCCCAGTTATTGGCCATGCCTTCCAGGCCCAAACGGGCAATGAAGAAGACGACAATGCTGATCCATGCGCCAGTGAGGCGACGTGCGTTCTTTTCGGTGAAGACCTTCTCTTTCGCCATGTCAGTGAAGGCGTTGGTGACAAGGAACACTGCGCTGAGCAGGGCAACGAACTTCAAACCCAGGGCGACGGTGAACATGGTCTGCGGGCCGGTGGTCAGATCGGCGAAGTGCAAACCGTCTTCGATGGCGGGGGAGAGGCGGCTGGAAATCGTTCCATCGTTCACCAGCGCGATGATCTCTGGCAGGAGCCATGCGAAGGCGATGGCGACGGCGAGAGCGTCGAACCGGGAGATCTTTGTGCGGTCGCGGCCCTTTGGTGGGCGGGGCCTGGGGGTCGGGGTAGGCGTGTTCATGACGGCGATCCTTTCTTATCGATATTCGATGCTGTCGTAATTCGATATTATCGCTAATCGATATGCCGTCAAGGGTTCTGGCAAAAAATTTCCGCCCACGGGTGGGGCGGATGGTGAAAAAATTGGTGCCCCCAGCAGGACTCGAACCCGCGACCAGCCGGGTAGAAACCGGATGCTCTAATCCACTGAGCTATGGAGGCTTGGTGTTCATCATGGTAACTCACGCCTAGGGTGGGGATGGTGGGTGGTGGGGGAGTCGTCGATAAGCAATGGCAACTTGTACGCTTTATTGCATGTCCTTGAGTGTTTCAGCGCGCGTAGCTTGGCCAATCTATCTGGTATTGATGCTTATCAGTGCGCTGGTGGCAGGCACCTTGTCGTTTGCGTTCCTCGGCGATTCGCTGGCGGCGCTGGGCATTCCGGATCCGGGGCCGTTGACCACGGTGGGGCTGCCCATGATGCGTGCGGCGGCGTGGATTCTGGCGGCGCTGGCCACGGGCTCCTTCATGTTTTCTGCCTTCCTAATTCCGCCTGATCAGAAGGATTTGCACGGCGCGAAGCTCACGGTGGACGGGCACATTGCGGGCCGTACGGGCGCGTGGGCGAGCGCAGGTATGGCGCTCATTGGGCTGTTCATGATTCCGCTGGTGCTCTCTGATGTTTCGGGCACGCCGCTGACTGATGTGCTGTTTAGTCCTGAGATGTGGGCGATGGCTCTGGATCGCGTGGCGGATGCCAAGATTTGGCTGCTCGTCGCCGTGTTTGCGGCAGCGGTGGCAGTGTGCGGTTTGTTGGCAGGTAGCTGGTCTTCGCAGGTGGCACTGCTGCTGGGTAGTTTGGCTACCATCATGCCGCTGGGTATGTCCGGGCACTCAGCGGCGGGTGGTAACCACGATTACGGTACGAACTCCTTCCTCTGGCACCTTGTGTTCATGCTCGTGTGGGTGGGTGGTCTGCTCGCGCTCATCGCGCATGGTCGCCGCCTCGGCCCCCACATGCCCCAAGCTGTCGCACGGTACTCGCGCATTGCGCTGTTCGCCTTCTTCGCGGTCACCATTTCAGGCGTGATCAATGCGCTCATCAGAGTGCGTATCGACGATCTTTTGGCCACCGCTTACGGCGCCACCGTCCTAGCCAAGGCCGTTGGCTTGGTGGTGTTGGGCTTACTTGGTTTTGCTCACCGTGAACTGACCATCCCGCACTTGCAGGAGCGGCCGGGGCTCTTCCGGCGTATTGCGCTGGTGGAGGCAGTGGTCATGGCCGCTGTCACCGGTGTGGCTGTCTCGATGGGCCGCACCCCGCCGCCCACCCCGGTGGTGACTGACCTGACCCAGATGCAGGTGAAGATGGGCTACAACCTCTACGAAGCGCCGACGTTCACTAACGTGTGGACGATCTGGCGCCCAGAGGTCCTGTTCTCCGTCATCGCGATTCTGCTGGCCGTGTACTACCTGCACTTGCTACGGCGCGTGAGCGGGTGGGAGAAAGCCCGCACCGCGTGGTGGTTGGCTGGCTGCGCGACGATCGCAGTGACCATGTCTTCCGGCCTAGGCATGTATATGCCGGCTGCATTTTCGGTCCACATGGTTGTGCACATGATTCTGTCCATGGGGGCACCCGTCTTCCTGGTGCTCGGTGCGCCGTTGACATTGATCAAACGTGCGTACCCGGAGGATGAATTCGGGCCATACGCTTGGGTGAAGGCTTTTGAGGAATCAGCGTTCGTTCGCGTGCTTACCTACCCGCCAGTGTCCACGGTGCAGTTCCTCGTTGTTTTCTACGTGCTGTATGTCTATCCGGCCTTTTACCAGGTTGCCGTGTCTGAACATGCCGGTCACGTGCTCATGAACGCCGCATTCTTGGTCTCCGGTTACTTCTACTTCTGGGAACTTATTGGCCCGGATCATATTCCCAACAGGAAGCCAACACCGGTCCGATTCGCGTGGTTTGTCTTCTCCATGCCGGTCCATTTGTTCATGGGCGTGTACCTCATGCAGCTGAATTTGGTTTTGGGGGAAACTTTTTACGAAAATCTTGCTCTTCCATGGAACCCCGACTTTTTGCGCGACCAAAAAGTCGGCGCCGGTATCGGCTGGGCCGCTGGAAGTTTCCCGATGGCGGTGGTGTTCCTCTACCTCGCCGTCGGCTGGCTCCATGAGGATCGCGCCGACGCAAAGGCCCGTGACCTGCGCGAAGAGGAAAACGATGATGAGGAGTGGCGCGCATACAACGAGATGCTAGCCCAGTACTCGCAGGGCCGAGGGGGCCCACCGCGCCAGTAGCAGATGTGGCACAGCGGGCGCCACTTTGTGGCACGAAATTCTTCCGAAGGGGGCGCTTAGCGGAGGATCAGCCTGTGGAATTCGTTTGAGTTATCCACAGGTCTTTTGGGGGGTACTCGCGCAATGTGTGGTTGTGAGGAAACGTTGGTGGTGTCACCTCTCCCCGATACGGGAGCGGGGCAAAAAGTACATGAAACACCACAACAACTTTTCCGAAAGGACACTGCAATGACGTACCTACCCATCACACTGTCGGGCAATCTCATTGAGGATCCGGTGAGCAAGGTTTTTGATACCGGCACCTTCCTTACCCGCCTGCGCCTCGCCTCGAGCCGTCGCGTACGCACGGACAGCGTGGACCCCAGTGGCAACAACATGTGGGCGGACACGGACAACCTGTACATCGACGTTGAATGCTGGGGACAGTTGGCATTGAACGTCAACGCCTCTTTGCGCAAGGGGGTGCCCGTGATTGTCTCCGGGCGCCTTGTCTCCGAGAAGTGGACAGACAAGGAAAACGTGACGCGCTACAAGCACATCATTAAGGCCAACCACATTGCCTTGGAGCTCAGCCGCCACCAGGTGGCATATCGCTCCACTGCCTCCCAGGCGCACACCCCCAATGGTGTAGACGAAGTCAAACTCCTCACCGCGGAGGAATTTGGTAAGAAGCACGGCGTGACTGTGACGCAGAATGTCAAGGCGCCGGAGGAAAGCCAAGAGAGCCAGAACGCTCAGGGGGATCAGCAGGAGAAACCGGCGCCGTCCTCAAGCAATCAGAGCGGCGCGGGCGATGGTGTGCTCAATAGGCCGTCCGGCGCGAACGCACCGCGACAACAGCCAGCAATGGCTGGCTAAGACGGGGCGACCCAGCTTGTCGCCGGGGTGATGTACCCTTTGAGGTGGTTTTTAAACTTCCACCACAACGCATGAAACGCGAGAGAAGGGGACGCTAGTGGCTGAGTTCATCTACACGATGAAAAACGTTCGCAGGGCCGTCGGTGAAAAAGTCATTCTGGACAATGTCACCATGGCCTTTTACCCCGGCGCCAAGATTGGTGTCGTTGGCCCGAACGGTGCAGGTAAGTCCTCCCTGCTGAAGATCATGGCTGGTATTGATCAGCCGAATAACGGTGAGGCTTTCCTGGACCCCGGTGCCACCGTGGGCATCCTGCTGCAGGAGCCGCCACTGAATGAGGAAAAGACGGTTCGGGAGAACGTCGAAGAGGGCCTCGGCGAGATCTTTGAAAAGAAGCAGCGCTTCGAAGAGATCGCAACGGAGATGGCTACGAACTACTCCGATGAGCTCATGGAAGAAATGGGCAAACTGCAGGAGGAGCTGGATGCTGCGGACGCATGGGAGGTGGACTCCAAGATTGAGCAGGCGATGGAGGCTCTGCGCTGCCCGCCGTCTGATGCGCCGGTGACCAACCTTTCCGGTGGTGAGCGCCGCCGTGTTGCCCTGGCAAAGCTGCTGCTGTCCGAGCCGGATCTCCTGCTTCTTGACGAGCCGACGAACCACCTCGACGCCGAAAGCGTCCTGTGGCTGGAGAAGCACCTGCAGTCCTACCCGGGTGCAGTGCTGGCGATTACGCACGACCGCTACTTCTTGGACAACGTTGCAGAGTGGATCTGTGAGGTCGACCGCGGCAAGCTCTACCCGTACGAGGGCAACTACTCCACCTACCTGGAGAAGAAGGCTGAGCGCCTTGAGGTTGCTGGCAAGAAGGACCAGAAGCTGCAGAAGCGTCTGAAGAGCGAGCTCGAGTGGGTGCGTTCCTCACCAAAGGCACGTCAGGCGAAGAACAAGGCTCGTCTGGAGCGCTACGAAGAGATGGCAGCCGAGGCGGAGCAGTACAAGAAGCTCGACTTCGAGGAGATTCAGATTCCTACCCCGCCGCGCCTGGGCAACAAGGTCGTCGAGGTGAAGAATCTGAACAAGGGCTTCGATGGTCGCACGCTGATCAAGGACCTCACGTTCACCCTGCCACGCAACGGCATCGTCGGCGTGATTGGCCCGAACGGTGTGGGTAAGTCCACCCTCTTCAAAACCATTGTTGGTTTCGAAGAGCCGGATTCTGGCACGGTGGAGATCGGCGATACCGTCAAGATCTCCTACGTTGACCAGAACCGCGAGAACATCGACCCAGAGCAGACCGTGTGGGAGGTCGTCTCCGACGGCCTGGACTACATTCACGTTGGCCAGAACGAAATGCCGTCGCGTGCATACCTGTCCGCATTCGGCTTCAAGGGCCCGGACCAGCAGAAGCCGTCGAAGGTTCTCTCCGGTGGTGAGCGCAACCGTCTGAACCTGGCGCTGACGCTGAAGCAGGGCGGCAACCTGATCCTGCTCGATGAGCCGACGAACGACCTCGATGTGGAAACCCTGGGTTCCCTTGAAAACGCGCTGCAGAAATTCCCTGGCTGTGCTGTGGTGATTTCGCACGACCGCTGGTTCCTGGACCGCACCTGTACCCACATCCTTGCCTGGGAGGGCAACGTGGAAGAGGGTAAGTGGTTCTGGTTCGAGGGTAACTTCGGTGACTACGAGGCCAACAAGATTGAGCGTCTCGGTGAGGAAGCGGCCAAGCCGTCCCGCGTCACCCACCGTAAGCTCACCCGCTAAAGGTCTGAGAAGATAAGGACATTCACTATGAGCAACCTTCTTTCAGATACCCAGGTCATTCCGCTGCGTTGGAACGACTATGACCGTTATGGGCACCTGAACAACTGCAAGTTCGTGGACATCTCGCAGGAAGCACGTATTGCTTTCATGCAGCAGAACTTCGCGGACCGGGAGCAGGAGTTCGGTGTATTCGTCCGCCGCGTTGAGGTGGACTACCTCCGCCCGGTGATGCCTGATACCACGCAGGTGACCGTGGAGACCACGGTCACGGAGATCGGGAACACGTCTTTCAAAACCACGCAGGATTTGAAGGACCGCCACGGCAATGTGTGCGGTGTGGTCAAGACGGTGCTTGTGGCTGTGGATCTGTCCACTGCCTCGCCGCGCGAGATCACGCAGCAGGAGCGTGGGATTCTCACGGCGGGTTCGGGCGAGTAATCATCGAAACGCTCGCAATCAGCGCGGGAGCAGCGGGGCTCAAGGCCCTCACCTCCCGCGCCTTGTCGTTGGATGAGGACGCCTCAGTGCGTATCGACGATCGCAGGGACGGGTCCCTCGACATCTTCGTCACCACCCCCTTTGACTGTTTGGCTGCGCGACGGGTGAGGGGAACGGTGTCCCGAGACAAAGCCGTCGTGGCGTTGAAAGACCTCGATGCTGCTCTCGCAGCAGGGCGCACCGAGATCGGTCCTGCCCGTGATTCCCGCTGGCCTGGCGCACTTCCCCCGGCAGAGGGTTTTGCGGAGCGCGACGTGGTCCCGGTTGCCGTCGTGCGTGATCTGGCGGATCAAGGGCGCCGCTTGGCACGCCAGTTCTCGGGACCACTCGGTCCGCCGCGGTCCTTGCTCAACCAGACGGTGCTCACCGTGGATGCGGAGCAGGAAACCGGGGCAGGAACGGTGGAAGTGCCCATGCGCATGGTTTTCACCTGCACATCTTTGGGCTTCATCCCTGGTCCGGGTGCCCCGGCCGAGGTGCCCCGTCATCTACGGATTGCCACGTCTGGCCGGTGGGTGCGCATGGACGCCCCCTTCGGCAGTGTGTACCACGCCACCGCACTCAACCTGCTGTTCTAGAGGTCCTTCACTCTTCTTTTCCTTACGCAGCTTTTCGGAGTTATCCGAAAAGCTGCGTAAGGTGCGGGGACCCAAACGTGCGGGTGGGGTCCATGGTTTCGCGGAGGGTGCAGAATTCGTCGAAACGCGGGTACGCCTGGGAGAAGAATTCCCGGTCGCGGGTGTGCATCTTGCCCCAGTGGGGGCGGCCGCCCGCGGCGATGAAGATTTGCTCGATGTGGGGGAAGTAATCGTGCGGGTTCATCGTGCGGGGGACGTGGAAGGCGATGTACATCGATTTGCGCCCGTTGGCGGTGGACAGTGCCACATCATCCGCGGCGGTGGAGCGCAGCTCCAGCGGGAAGGGGATAAGCCAGCCGCGACGTTCAATCTCCCGGCGGATTTCGCGGACGGTCTCCGGGCCATCGGCAAGTGGCACAGCGAATTCGGTTTCGTGGAAGCGCACGCGGCGCGGGGTGGCAAAGACCTCATGCGCACGGGAGCGGTACGTGTTGGCCGCCATCGCATCGGTGGCAATGCCATTGAGGAATGTCGTGGTCTTCGGCGCGATACGTGCGACCGTCAACGCGGCGGCGAAAGCACCGTTGCCCACCAGGTCATCCTCGATGAATTGGGTGAGACGGCCACGCTTCTTCGGCTCACCGCCCGGAGCCGGATCGCCCGGGGCGAGGCGGGTGTTGTTCTTGATCATCGCTTTGTCCGTGTGCGGGAACCAGAACGCCTCGAAGTGGTCAACGGCGCGAGTGCGCTCCTCCCAGCTGTCCAGGACATCATCCAGGTTGTCACTGGTCTCACGCGCCAGGAGATCAAAGGCGTCAACGCACTGCATTTCTACTTCGACAATAACGCCCAAAGCGCCAACCGAGACGGTGATGAGGCGTAGCAAGTCTGGATCGTCGTCGATGGAGTAGGTGCGGAGCTCCCCGGTGGCGTCGACAAGCGTGAGACCTGTCACCGTGCCGGCGAATCCGGTCCACTCGATGCCGGTGCCGTGGGTGGAGGTGGAGATCGCGCCGGCGACGGACTGGTTATCAATATCGCCCTGGTTGGCCAGCGCGAGGCCGAAAGGCTGGAGGTATTCCGGAATGCGGTACAGGCGTGTGCCGGCGAGGAAGCGGACGCGCTTTGTCTCTCGGTCCACGTTGATGATGCCGGCGAGCTTGTCCAGGCTGATCATCGCCTGCGCACCGGCAGCTACCGGGGTGAAGGAGTGGCCACCGCCGACCGTGCGCACGCTCTGTCCGGCGGGCAGCGTGCGGATGATGTGCTGCACCTCCGCGATGGTGGCGGGGTAGTAGAAGGCAGCCGGGCTAGTGTTGACGGAGCCAGACCAGTTGCTAAAACGCTGGTTGGTGCGTTTTTCCGGTGTAAGTGTCATCGCAGTGTCCACCCTTGTCCTCGGTAGGTATCCCATGTTTCGGTTGAGCCGTCCGGAAAGACGGCGATGATCTCGTCGACATGCTCGGTCATTTCGCCTGCCTTTGCGTGACGGAACCACACTGTGTCGCCTACTCCCAAGCTGCTGGTAGCCGGGCCGTGGAGCGGCGTTTGCACCTCACCGGCCCCCTCAGTGGTGGAGTACCGCAGCCCGGCCGGGTGCACCGGGACGGGCACTCGATCTGCCGCCGGCGGGCCGGAGGCGATCCACCCGCCGGAGTTCACCGTGGCCCATCCTGGTGCCGGAATGCGCGAGACCTGACAGATGAAAAACGCGGCCGGTTTGTGGTTGATGTCGGCGAAGTTGTCAAAGATGACGGGGGTGTAGAACCCGGATCCCGCAGCGAGTTCTGTCAGCGTGCCTTCGGCAGCACTGACATCGAGCGAGCCCGTGCCGCCACCGTTGACAAATTCCAGGTCAGCGTGCTGGCGTGCTGCCGCAATGCACTCTGCCCGGCGCGGGCCAAGCTGGTCCATGGAGGTGGTGCGCAGCCAGCGCTTCACCGCGCCGGGAATGCCGGATTCCGCATCTGCAACCGAGGCGACCTGGCCTTCGTAGGCCATGAGCCCCACCAGTGAGAGTTCTTTCCGTGAGGTGATCTGGCGCGCCAGCTCATCGGTTTGTTCCGGCGTGCGGATGGGGGAACGGCGTGGCCCGATGACCAGGCCGGGGAGGTGCAACGTGCAATCCAGGTCAATTGCCACCCGCACCGGGCCGGCGTTACCAGCCTTCCGGACCGCACAGCTGATGAGGTCCAGGTGCTCCACGCAGTCCACCATCACAGTGATGGTGCTGCGCAGCTGGTCATCACTAGCCAGCTCGCGTAGCGCCACCTTGTTCACTGAAGGGTAGGCGACCACGATGTCGTCAAAGCCCTCCCGCGCCAAGTGGATTGCTTCCGGCACGCTGTAGGACAAGATGCCCTGGAACCCTGGATGAGACAACGCCCGACGAAGGGCAGCCACGCTGCGCAGGGACTTGGATGCCACCCGGATGGGCAACCCTTTGGCGCGCTGCTGCATTTGGGCTGCGTTGTAATCAAAGGCCGCGATGTCCATGGCGGCGCAGGGGGCGGAGGCCTCGTCGGCGTCGATAAGCCCTGGCACGACAGCGAGCAAAGTCTGAGACGGGGAAGTCGACGTTGACGGCATGGAAAACATGCTAGTTCCCCAAAACTATCGTGTTTGCGTTTTTGGGTGGGGACTTACAGCAGGTTCGGGTTGGTGGACATACCTGGGTGTTCGCCCGGCTGGTTGATCGTCATGTAGGCCACGCGCTCCATGTGGTTGACCAGCGCGGCACGTTGTTCTTCGTTCAGCTCATCCGCGGTGAACTGGTCCAACGAGCGGTTCATCAGCTCAAGCCAGCGCTCCGCTTCCGCCTGGCCGATCGGGTAGGGGAGGTGGCGGCGGCGCAGCATCGGCGCCCCGCGTCGCTCATTGAAGGTGGTTGGCCCGCCCCAGTACTGCGCGAGGAACCAGCGCAGGCGATCCTCGGCGCCGTCCCAGTCATCTTCCGGGTACATCGGTCCGATGAGATCATCTTTCCTGACCTGCTGGTAGAAGCCGGAAACCAGGCGCCTGAAGAAGGCGTCTCCACCAAGTGCCTCATACATTGTGTCCACACCGTTCACCTTAGCCGTGAATCTAAATCGACCGCGCCGTCGGCCAAAGTGGACAGCTTGGTCTATTGTGCTTATCGACGTCTCCCTAGAAGCCCACCAGGAAAGGACCCCATGACCGAGAACACTCGCTCAGGTTTCAGCACCGACTCCATCCACGCTGGATATGAGCCGGATTCCCTCTACGGGCCGATCAACACTCCCATCTACGCGTCGACAACCTTCGCGCAGGATGACCTGGCAGTGACCCGCAATGGCTACGAGTACACCCGCGTGGGCAACCCGACCATTACGGCGCTGGAGAAGACCATGGCCGCGCTGGAGAAGGCCGATTACTGCGTCGCCTTCGCCTCCGGCATGGCGGCTGTGGACTCGGTGCTGCGCATCCTGCTCAAGCCGGGCGACCACATCGTCATTGGTAATGACGCCTACGGCGGCACCTACCGCCTCATCCAGCAGATCTTCAGCCAGTGGGGGATTGAGAACACCCCCGTGGACATCACCAACACCGACGAGATCGCGGGCGCCATCCAGGACAACACCAAGGTCATCTGGGTAGAAACCCCGACCAACCCGCTGCTGTCCATCGCCGATATTCAGGCCATCGCTGCTATTAAGGGTGACGCCACCCTCGTGGTGGACAACACCTTTGCCTCCCCGTACTTGCAGAAGCCCCTGCTGCTCGGCGCGGACGTGGTACTGCACTCAACCACCAAGTACATCGGTGGCCACTCCGACGTCATCGGCGGTGTGGTGTGCGCGAACCGTCCGGCTGATTCCACCTCCCAGGGTGTGACCGGCGTGACCGCTGCCAGCTTCGATGCCCTCAATGACTTTGAGGATCAGCTCCGCTTCTTCTTCGGCTGGGTCGGTGCCATCCCATCCCCCTTCGACACTTACCTCACCGGCCGTGGCCTGAAGACGCTGAGCGTGCGCATGGACAAGCACTGCGACAACGCCGAGGCAGTGGCTAAGCACCTGAAGGCCTCCGACAAGGTCGCCCGCGTCTACTACCCGGGCCTGGAGGATCACCCAGGCCATGAGATCGCCGCGCACCAGATGACCCGCTTCGGCGGCATGGTTTCCGTGGCCTTCAACACCGCGGAGCAGGCTAAGACCTTCTGTCGCTCCACGAAGGTGTTCTGCCTAGCCGAGTCCCTCGGCGGCGTGGAGAGCCTGCTCGAGCACCCCGCCACCATGACGCATGTTTCCGTTGCTGGCTCGGCCCTCGAGGTGCCGCCCACGCTCGTGCGTATCTCCGTCGGCATCGAGGATGTTGAGGACCTGATCGCCGACCTCGACCAGGCCCTGGACAAGCTCTAGGCCTGTGCGTCCACCGTGCGGTTCCGCAGTGCGCGGGCTGCGCGGTCCTGGCCCTCAGAGATGATGCGGCGCAGGCCAGCCGGAATATCCCCGGCCAGCAGCTCATCGGCCTTCGCGATAGCCTCCTCCGAAACATCCCACAACGGGTACATGCCCTCGAGGGTGCGCTGTGCCATCTCATTGGACAGCCGCGCCCATAGCTGTGGCGCCACGCGGAAGTACTCGTCGGTCAAACCCTCAAGGCCCTCGCGGGTAAAAGTCAGGCCATCCATCAGGTAGCGGGATTCAAGGTTGGTGAGGTCCTCGCTCACCAGCTTGTCCCACGCCCATTGCTTATCGACGCTCGCCCGCACCCTCAACCTCGACACCACCCCCTCCGAGGTGGAGTCCTTTTCCTCCTCAGCAGCTGATACCGGCAACACTCCAGCCGCGATGAGGCTTGTCAGTGCAAGCCAGCGCGTTTCCTGGTTATCTGAGGTCTCCAGAAGTGTGGTGAAGTGATCCACCGTCTCCTTGTCCGGAGTGAGACGAGCCAGAGCCCGGTCGAAGACAACAGCAGGCTCAGCACCCCGGAAAGCGGTGTTGAGCAGTGCCATGCCCTCGGCGTGCCAGTCCTCAGCAACGTACTGCTTCACTGCCTGGGTGGCCTGCGCGAGCAGACGCTCCTGCACACTCGGGTGAGTTTCCTGGCGGGCAAAGCGTGCCACCAGCCGAACAAACTGACGCGCGGGCAGGAAGCCGTCGCGCACGGACTCCCACAAGGACGACCACACGAGAGTGCGCGCGAGGGAATCCTCAATGTCGCCGAGATGCTCCAAAGCAAAACGCTGGTGCTCCTCGGTCAGGCCCATGAGGCAGTAGGTGAGGTCATCGTCATTGACCAGTGCGAGGTCGTGCTCCACGCCCGCCAGCTCAGGGATTTCGGTGCGCTCGCCGGAGACATCCAGTTCGACCTGTTTGATGCGGGTGACGGTGCCGTGGATAAGCGAATACAGCCCGACACGAACGCGGTGCGTGCGCATCACATCGGACTCTTGTACGACGGCGAAGCTGTCCGCGGAGATCTCCGGGCGCAGGCGGGACACGCCGGTGGTGCGCAGCCACTGCTGCGCCCAGTCAGACAGATCGCGTCCTGATGCCTCCTCGAGCGCCCCGAGCAAATCCGCGAACTCCGCATTGGAGTAGGCGTGGTTGTCAAAGTGCGTGCGAACCCCGGCGAAGAACTCCTCGTAGCCGACATAGGCCTGAAGCTGCTTGAGCACACTGGCGCCCTTGGCATAGGTGATGCCGTCGAAGTTCTGCTCCGCCGTCTCAATATCTGGCGCATCCGCCGCAATCGGGTGCGTGGATGGCAGCTGGTCCTGGTTGTAAGCCCATGCCTTTTCCACCGAAGCGAACGTGGTCCACGCCTCCGGATACTCGCCGATGCCCACCTGGGCTGTTGCGGCAGACCACGTAGCGAAGGACTCGTTGAGCCACAGATCGTCCCACCACTTCATAGTGACCAAGTCGCCGAACCACATGTGGGCCATCTCGTGGAGGATCGTGTCGTTGCGGCGCTCAAGACGGTAAGGAGTCGGCTCGGATGTGAAGACGTACTCGTCCCGGTAGGTCACCGCACCAACGTGCTCCATCGCGCCCATGTTGTACTCGGGGCAGAAGATCTGGTCGTACTTGTCGCCGAACGGGTAGGTGCGGCCGAATTTCTCATGGTAGAAATCGAATCCGTCCTTCGTCTGCTTGAACAGGCGCTCCGAATCCATATGCGGAATCAGGCTCGCGCGCGCGTACAGGCCGAGCTCGATTGTCCGCTCCCTGCCGTTGTAAGTGCAGGTGTACGTGTCAGAAACACGCTCGAACTCACCAGCGCACACGCAAATGAGATAGGTCGACAGCGGGTAATCGAGCCTCGTGCGGGTGGTGGCCGTGCCGTCGCCATTGTCGGTGCGCTCCACCACTTCGTTGAGCACCACCACGTAGCGCTCCGGCGCGGTCACCGCAATCTCATAAGTAGCCTTGAGATCGGGCTGGTCAAAGCACGCGAAAGTACGCATTGCCATCGCCGGCTCGAACTGGGTGTACAGGTAATCCTTGCCGTCAGCCGGGTCTGTGAACTTATGCAGGCCCTCGCCTGTCCGGGAGTACGTGTGGGTCGCCTCCACGACGAGTTCGTGGGGGCCAGGCGAAAGCGCGAGCTTTCGCTCGTCGATAAGCGTGCCATCGAGCGTGGCCTCGAAGCTGTCCGCAATGAGATCAAAGAACGTCTCACCCGCTTTCGATTCAAACGTCACCTTCGTGCGCGACGTGAACGTGTCCGCGCCCGTAATGTCGAGGTCAACGGAATAATGAACATTGCTGATGAGCTCCGCGCGATGCTGCGCGTCGGACCGAAAAAGATTTGCCTTCATGCAAACCAACGTACCCTTGGCACCATGACTCAAAAAGTAACCTTCTGGTTCGACGTATCCTGCCCCTTCTGCTGGCTGACCTCCCGCTGGGTCAAAGAAGTGGAAAAAGTCCGCGACATCAGCGTCGACTGGGTGCCCATGTCGCTCTCCGTGCTTAACGACGGCCGCGACCTCCCCACCGACTACTCCTCCATGATGGAAGCCAACTGGGGCCCCGCCCGCGTCTTCGCCAAAGTGAAAGCCGAGGCGCCCGACAAAATCGACGAGCTCTACACCGCCATGGGCACCCTCATCCACCCCGGCGGCGAAGGTGGCAAAAAGGGCTTTGGCGCCTACGATGCTGTGATTGCCCAGGCCCTTGACCAGGTCGGCCTGGATGCTTCCTTCGCTTCTGTGGCCAACTCGGACTCCTTTGATTCCAAGCTGCGCGAGTACCACCAATCCGCCATGGACGAAGTCGGCGACGACGTAGGAACCCCCGTAATCAAACTCGGTGACAACGCCTTCTTCGGGCCCGTGATCACCCGCGTGCCTGAAGGCGAGGAGGCTGGCGCCATCTTCGACCACGCCGTCGGCCTCACCTCCTACCCCTACTTCTTCGAGCTCAAGCGCTCCCGCACTGAGGACCCGCAGGTCTAACCAGGTTGGGCTCTGGTGTTTTGGCCGCTGGTTTTCCCGTAGGCTAGGCACCATGCGTATTTACCTTGGAGCAGACCACGCCGGATTCGAGCGGAAAAACCAGATCGCAGAGCACCTCAAGGCCAAGGGCTTCGAGGTCATCGACTGCGGCGCCCACGAGTACGACGCCGCCGACGACTACCCAGCCTTCTGCATCGCTGCAGCTGAGAAGACCGTCGCCGACCCAGAGTCCCTCGGCCTCGTCCTCGGCGGTTCCGGCAACGGTGAGCAGATCGCCGCGAACAAGGTGAAGGGCGCACGCTGCGCTCTCGCCTGGTCCGTTGAGACCGCGCAGCTCGCCCGCGAGCACAACAACGCCCAGCTCATCGGCATCGGTGGCCGCATGCACTCGCTGGAGGAGACCCTGGCTATCGTCGATGCTTTCGTTGGCATCGGCCCCGACCACCAGGTGGAGGAGCGCCACCAGCGCCGCATTGACATCCTCGCCCGCTACGAGGAGACCGGCGAGACCGAGGAAATCCCGGCGCCGAAGACGCTCTAGTTTCCTTCTGGCCTTCGCCTTTAATCCCAGCCCGCTCCTCCGAGCGGGTTTTCGCTTTCCCTTGGCCGCGGCCTTCCCTCGCCACCGCCTTCCGCGCCGCCGCTCTTTCAAAGCCGCGCCCTTTCGCAGCTCGGTTAGTCCCGTCCGCATTCGCCGCTGCAAAAGCCCAGGTGGGATGTGGCTGGTGTGGTGTGAAACGTCAGCGGGACTAACTTGCTCTGTGGGGAAGCCGCGGGGAGCGGCTTTTCGCTTTTCGACGGGCTCGTCCCCGCAGTCGTTCGGCAGCGGCGCTGCCCTTCAACCCTTGTTCTAAGGCCGGGTTAGTCCCGTCCGAAATCGCCGCGGCAAAAGTCCAGGTCGGCTGTGGCTGGTGTGGTGTGAAGCTGCGACGGGACTAACTCGCCCCGGAGAGTGACGTGGGAGGCGGGCGTAGGAGGGTGCAGTGCAGGAGCAGGGGAGGGCGCGATGCACACTAGAGTGGACAATTTTCCCTCGCGCAACCGCCGCGGATGAGGAACCATTGGAAGGCATGAGGGGGAACTACAGAAAGCAGCAGGGGTTGAGCTTGGGGGAGATCAGGGAAGTCGCAGCCAGGTTTCCTCGTGCGGCGGTGACGGGGCCAGCGGCCGCGATCGTGATGGGGCTGCCCACCCTGGGGTGGGTGGAGGCGGTGGACCTGCGGTATCTGTCGGGGGCGAAGCCGGGAAAGCAACCGAAGGACCCGCGGGTGGTGTATCGCGGTGGGAGCATGAGGCAGGACCTCGTGCAAGAGCGCAATGGCGTTCGAACTGCGCACCCGATCCAGGTGCTCTTCGACATTTACCGCTATTACGGCCGATTGGATGCACTGGTGCCGATCGAGCATCTGCGTTACCACTGCCAAGTCACTCAGGAGGCGCTGATGGGTTCGGCCAAGAGCGTGCTGCCCAGGGCTAATGGGATTCGGGGGTTTGAGGGGTTGGTGGGGTGGAGTGCGGGGACGTCGCAAAGCGCGCTTGAGACGATTGGGCGCGACACGGTGCTGAGGGCGGAGATCCCGGAGGCACACACCTTTGAGTTTCAGGTGGAGGTCGTCTTCGAGGACATTTTTGCGCAGCAGCGTTTTGCGTCCGTGGACATGATGATTAATGGGTGGCTTGCCGTTGAGTTTGATGGGCGGATCAAGTCTGATGGCACTTACGGCGATGGGGTGACGGTGTTGCTTAACCAGCTTGATCGCCAGCATGAGATCCAGGCCCTCGGGTTTAGTGTGGTGCGCGCCGGGTGGCGTGATGTGGTGAGTGGGAAGCTCGTGAGAGATCTTCGCCGTATGCTCCGTGCGCGCCGCGAAGCTGCGTGATTACCCGTGCCATTCCGCGAGGCGCTCGTGCAGGGTTTTCTCTGAAGCCTCGTGGGCGGCGCGGTTTCCTTCCGCGGTTCCGCCGAGCATGATGTGCCAACCGTTCGGTAGCTTTTCGGCATCAGGGAAAAATACGTGCCCAGCGTCGGGGTAGACGTGCGCTTCAATGTTCGAGCCTTGCTCGGCGAGTGCACGCGCGGCAACGTCGGCTTGCCACATCTGGTCGGCGTCGCCAGCGAAGAGTAGGACGTTGCCGTCGAAATCAGACAGGTCGATCCGCGCGCCAGCGTCAGCGTTGGCCGCGGCGCTCTCATAGGTTGCGCGGTAGGAGACCGGGTAGCTCGTGGCCATGTCCCAGAACATCTTTGCCCCAGAACTTATCGACGCCTTCCTAAACGACGCATACTCCACCACCTCACCCTTATCTATGAACGAGGGGAAGTCCTTACCGCCGGTGAAGTCGAGGCCACTGTAGGAATAGTGGCCTGGCGTGTAGGCGACGACATTGTCCACGGGGTAGCCGTGTGCCGCGAGTAGTTCAGCGAACT
Source organism: Corynebacterium sp. MSK041 (assembly GCF_030232265.1). Taxonomy (GTDB): domain Bacteria; phylum Actinomycetota; class Actinomycetes; order Mycobacteriales; family Mycobacteriaceae; genus Corynebacterium. The sequence goes on along the minus strand of NZ_JASPJK010000012.1, from coordinate 23,723 downwards.
CCGCGCCTTTGGAGGTACCGATGACGGTCACGGGGGAGGCGTCTTCAACGTGTTCGTCGATGTAGGTGGTGACCTCGTCGAACTGTTCCAGTGGGACGTTGGCGAGGGTGGGTTTCTGGTTCGGTTGGCCGAAGAAGAAGAGGCTTAGGACTTCGTAGCCGGCGTCGAAAAGCTGCTTGGCGCGACTGTAATCCGGAGAGCCTTCCGAACCCCCGTAGATGACCACGACGCCGCTGTGCTTCTTGTCGGCTGGGCGGAAATGAAAGCCGTTCAAGTAGTCGCCCTCGATGGCGGTGATGTGCTCCGAGGTCTCGTAGGAGGATTTGTCGGAGCTCATTCCTCCGGGCATGGAATGCGTGATTGGGTACTTGTTCCCGTTGTAGGCGCGCAGAGCGATGACCACGAGCGCCAGTACGAGGATGGCTGCTAGTCCCCAGAGGAGGATCTTTCCGATGATCTTGAGGGCTTTCATGGGGGTGCTCCGTGCGGTCCTTAAAAATAGAATACTAGAACTTCGGTGGGCGCCGCTCCAAGAATGCGGCCACACCTTCTTTGTGCTCCGCGCTTTGGGTGAGCAGCGTCTGCTCGCGGGCTTCCTCGGCTAGGCTGAGCGGCAGCTGGGGCAAAGCGACCCGGTTGACGGCGCGTTTAGTCTGGGCGACGGCGCCGCGCGGGGACAGTTGGAACTCCTCGGCCCAGTTGAGTGCGAGGTCGAGGGCGGGGCCTTCCGTGACCTCGGTCACGAGGCCCATCTGCGCTGCATCAACGGCAGGGATCCGCTCTTGTCGCAAGACCAGCTGCATGGCCCGGTGACGTCCAACGGATGCGGCCAGGGTGGCCACCGCGCCACCGTCCGGCATGAGGCCGATCCGGCCGAAGGGCAGAGTGATGAACGCGGACTGGCCAGCGACGATAAGGTCACAGGCGCACGCCAGTGAGGCGCCGATGCCAGCGATGGCGCCTTCAGCTGCCGCGATGACGGGCACGTCCGCGCGGGTGATGGCGTAGATAACGTGCTCGATACCGCCGAGGGAGTGCGAGGCAGCCTCTGCGGAATTCTCACTCAGGAAGGCCTGCAGGTCCATGCCGGAGCAGAACGCGGACTCGTCGCCGGTGATGATTACACAGCGGATGTCCGGGTTTGCGTTGGCAGCATTGACTGCGTCGCCGATCGCCCAGTAGGAGTCCGGCTCCAGGGCGTTGCGCTTGGCGGGGTTGGAAATGCGAACGATTTCCGTGGTGCCCCGCGTTTCGCTGGTGATATTGCCTTTGAGCTGGCGTGACATGGCAGGTGGCCTTACTTGGACACGAAGCCAGCGAGGCGGCCTTCGATGATTTCCACAGCGTCCGCCACGATCGTGTCGATGAGCTCCTGGCAGGACGGGATGTCGTTGATGATGCCCTGGACCGGACCCGCGGACCAGATACCAGCGTCCAAGTCGCCGGTCTCGTATACCTGCGCGCCACGCTTGCCAGCCACGAGGTCGCGGATCTCGGGGAAGGTTGCGCCAGCATTGAGCTTCTCGACGACCTCGTCACTCACCGCATTCTTCGCCACACGGGCGGTGTTGTTCAGGGTGCGCAGGATGAGGTTGGTGTCCAGCTCGGAGCGATCAACGATGGCCTGCTTGACGTTCTGGTGGACCGGGGCTTCCTGGGTGCAGAGGAAACGAGTGCCCATGTTGATGCCTTCGGCACCGAGGGAGAGGGCGGCGGCCATACCGCGGCCGTCTGCAATACCGCCGGAAGCGACGAACGGGATCTCCAGCTTGTCGGCTGCTGCCGGCAGGAGGATGAGGCCCGGGATGTCGTCCTCGCCGGGGTGGCCGGCGCACTCGAAGCCGTCGATGGAAAGGATGTCAACGCCCTTGCTCTGGGCGCTGATGGCGTGGCGGACAGAGGTGCACTTGTGGATGACAGTGACACCGGCGGCCTTCAGCCCCGGAACGAGCTGTGCCGGGTTTGCACCGGCAGTCTCTACAATCTTGATGCCCTTTTCGATGGCCACGCGGAGGTACTCCTCGTACGGCGGCGGCGTAATCGTCGGCAGAATGGTCAGGTTCACACCGAAGGGCTTGTCCGTCATCTCACGGCAGCGATCAATCTCCTTGCCCAGATCTTCCGGCGTCGGCTGGGTCAGTGAGGTGAGAATACCCAGACCGCCAGCGTTGGAAACTGCCGCTGCGAGCTCGGCCTTTCCAACCCACTGCATACCACCCTGGATGATCGGGTGCTCGATTCCGAGCATCTCATTAATGCGGGTATTGATCGTTGCTGCCATAGTCTTGCTCTCCTTCTAAGTGACTTCGTACGTGGCGATGTAATGAGAGCTACATTACACACCGAGCATGAGTGTTGCGTCCGTTACTAGAAAAAGTCGAAGTCGAATCCGTCGCCGCCGCCGAAGTCTCCGAAGCCCTCGAAGCCACCACCGTCAAGGTCTCCGCCGGCATCGCCCAGATCGCTACCGGCATCGCCTAGATCGCCAGTATCGCCCATGCCTCCAGCAGCGAACGCGTCTGCGCTGGGGGTGCCCGCCATGCCGGCGAACATAGCGGAGTAGAACATCATGGAACTCGCGGCCCACACGCCAGTCATTGCGGCAGGTGCCCACCAGGCGCTGGAGTACCAGCCGGCAGGAACAGGGCGACCAGCAACGGCGCCGCCGGGGTAGTAGTGCGGAGTCTGGGCACTGGCGTAAGGGGATGCCTGGATGGTCTGGCCGTCGAACTCTGCGGTACGCGGTTCGGTGACGCGGCCAGCCCGGCGCTGGGCTTCAAGCTCGGGAAGTTGTGGGCCGGGGGTGAGGCCAAGAATCTCACGCGCAGCGTTGACGTAATAGAGGCCCTCGAGGGCTGATTCGCGGGCGAGCTGCGCTTGGCGCACCGTGCGCGCCGAAGTCAGGGCGGAATGCGCTGCGTTATAGCGCTCCGATGCGTCCGCCATCGCCTGCGTCGACGCAGCATCGCTGCCGGAAATGGTGAGGACCTGGTGGCCGAGGCGATCGATCCACCTGCGGGCGTCCGCAAGCTCGTCGTCAAGCTTGGCCTCGTCGAGCTGCGCGCGCGAACTTTTATTTTGCGCACCTCCGATGACTTTGACGGCGCCGAAGAGAAGGACACCAATGCCTAGCAAGATAACGAGTTCCACGAGATCCCTTTTCTTCTTGATGGTCAACTGCTTTCCCAACGAATCGGGGCTGAAAAGAGTTCCTTTTTGAAGGGGGCCGTGTGGTGAGATATGCTTTTGAGCGCGCTTTGCGCAGCTGGGAATGTCGTATAGTGGCTAATACCTCAGCCTTCCAAGCTGAAGACGCGGGTTCGATTCCCGTCATTCCCTCCAGGTCAGGCCATGTTTTTGGCTGTTGTTCCGTGGTGGTCATGCAGGTTTGCATGCACCTGCTACCGGCAAAGAGTAACCCCCGCTAGTTCAGTGTGGTCTAGCGGGGGTTATGTGTTGTTGTCGGGTTGGTTAGCGGTCAAGGGGCGCGGACCCTTCAACCCTCAATCCTTATGGGGATGTACGTACTATTTAGGTCATGTCTGCATCGCCAAACACACGCCTGGGGAACCTTGTCCGCTCACAGCGCTCCATACTCGGAATGACACAAGAGGACTTGGCGGAAAAGATGGGCAAAAGTCGCCAGTGGGTCATCCAGATCGAAAAAGGTGTATGGAATAACGGCAAACAGCGCGTATCGCTCACGCCAGAAAACGCGGTCAAACTAGCTCTCATACTGGACGGAGACCCCCAAGAGCTCCTCATGGTGGGAGATGTACCGATTGAGAAATGGCCTGATCTTTCTCACTTCAAGTCGTTAGAGGACAACAGAAGACTCGTCGATATTACCGGCCTGACCTCCAAGCAGCAGGCGCTCATTGAGAGCCTTGTATACGAGCTTAAAACGGCGAACGAAGAGTGCAGCTGAGCATTTTTGAGCGGCGGGAGTTATTCGTTGCACCCCATTTTCCTGCGAGAAGATTCCTGGTTGTACGTGGTTAGAGAGAACTCGGCCCCCAATGAAACGGATGTTTTTAGGTCACGCTAGAATCGTTTCCCGTGAGCAAGCCGGTGCTTCATCGGTAGGCTTGCGGTCACCTTACGGGGCGTGGCGCAGTTTGGTAGCGCACCTGCTTTGGGAGCAGGGGGTCGCAGGTTCAAATCCTGTCGCCCCGACAAAGGGACGCCATCCGCGTCCCTTTTAATTCTTAGAACGATTACGCAATCTAGCCAGGAGAGAATTTCCGTGAAGACTTCTGTGGACAAGCTCAGCGACACTCGCGTGAAGCTGAACGTGACCGTGCCGTTTGAGGAGCTCGGCCCGGAAATTGACCAGGCATACGCGGCAATTGCTCAGCAGGTCAATATTCCAGGTTTCCGTCGTGGCAAGGCTCCTCGCCAGCTCATCGACGCGCGATTTGGCCGCGGCCCCATCCTCGAGCAGGTGGTCAATGACATGCTGCCGACGCGTTATGAGGCTGCCGTGACCGAACATGACCTGAAGGTTATTGGTCAGCCGGAGATTGACATCACCAAGATTGAGGACAATGACGTTGTGGAGTTCACCGCTGAGGTGGATATCCGTCCGGAGATTGAGGTGCCGGACTTCTCCAAGATCTCCGTTACTGTCCCGGCTCTGAAGGTTGATGACGAGGCAGTGGATGCTGAGTTGGATAACCTGCGTGCGCGTTTCGGTGAGCTGAAGGACACTCGTCGTAAGTTGAAGAAGGGTGACTTCGCTGTTCTTGACCTTGAAGCCACGATTGATGGTGAGAAGGTTGAGGAGGCCTCGACTGAGGGCATTTCTTACGAGATTGGTCGCGACGATCTGATCGAGGGTCTGGACAAGGCTGTGAAGGGCCTCAAGACCGGTGAGGATGCTGAGTTCACCTCTGAGATCCAGTACGGCGAGCACAAGGGCGAAGAGGCCACCATCAAGGTCACTGTCCAGCAGACCAAGGAGCGCAAGCTGCCGGAGCTGGATGAGGAATTCGTTCAGATGGCGTCTGAGTTCGACACTGTCGAGGAGCTGCGCGAGTCCACCAAGACTCAGCTTGAGGAGTCCAAGAAGGCGGAGCAGGCAGCAGCCATCCGTGATGAGGTGCTCAAGGCTGCGTTGGAGAATACCGAGTTCGAGCTGCCACAGGCAGTGGTGGATGAGCAGGTGCACAACCAGCTCCACCAGATCTTGGGCCAGCTGGCGCACGACGAGAACGCTTTCGCCCAGCTGCTTGAGGCGCAGGGCACTACTCGTGAGGAGTTTGAGAAGGAGTCCCGCGAGAACGCTGAGAGCTCCGTGCGCACCCAGCTGTTCCTCGACGCTGTTGCTGACCAGGAGGAGCCTGAGGTTTCCCAGCAGGAGCTGACGGACCACATCCTGTTCACCGCACAGTCTTACGGCATGGACCCGAACCAGTTCATCATGCAGCTGCAGCAGTCCGGCCAGGTTGCAAACCTGTTCGCCGACGTCCGTCGCGGCAAGGCTCTGGCCGCCGCTATTTCCCGTACCTCCGTCAAGGACGATGAGGGTAAGGACATTGACCCGAACGAGTACTTCGGTGAGCTCGATGAGGAAGACAACGCTTAAGGCAGCTGACGGGAGTTAGTCGCGTCAGCGCTTGCAAAATGCAACGACCCCGGATGGCCGGAGGAAACTCCCGCCCCGGGGTCGAATGTGTCAGTACAGGGGCTCGCGGTCTTTCGTGAGCCCCTGCACGCTGTCAGCGAACACGCACCACATGGCGGGAATCCGCGACTAGGGTGGGGCGTTATTACAAGAACAACGCACATGCATTGAGGATAAGGAGTACACCGCATGACTACGCCAGCAGCCGGTATGAATTTGGGTGACTCGGTTTACGAGCGCCTGCTGCGCGAGCGCATTATCTTCCTGGGCCAGGAAGTGGACGATGAGATTGCTAACAAGCTCTGCGCACAGATCTTGCTGCTTTCCGCGGAGGATCCGACGCGGGATATCTCGCTGTACATTAACTCCCCAGGTGGTTCTGTCACGGCGGGTATGGCTATTTATGACACGATGAAGTACTCCCCGTGCGACATTGCTACCTACGGCATGGGTCTTGCTGCATCGATGGGTCAGTTCCTGCTTTCCGGCGGCACCAAGGGTAAGCGTTTCGCGTTGCCGCATGCGCGGATTATGATGCACCAGCCGTCGGCAGGCGTGGGCGGTACTGCAGCTGACATTGCTATTCAGGCTGAGCAGTTTGCGCAGACAAAGGAAGAAATGGCGCGTCTGATTGCGGAGCACACGGGCCAGACTTTTGAGCAGATCACCAAGGACTCTGACCGTGACCGCTGGTTCACGGCGGAGCAGGCACGTGAGTACGGCATCGTCGACCACGTGATCTCCAGCGCCCAGGGCAGCATCAGCAACTAACCGGCAGACACAGAATTTAAGGAGAAAATAATGTCTTTCCAGATGCCTCACTCCCGTTACGTGCTGCCGAGCTTCATTGAGCAGTCCTCGTACGGCACGAAGGAAACGAACCCGTACTCGAAGCTGTTTGAGGAGCGCATTATCTTCCTGGGTACCCAGGTGGATGACACGTCGGCGAATGACATCATGGCGCAGCTGCTTGTCCTCGAGTCCCAGGACCCGGACCGTGATATCACCATGTACATCAACTCCCCGGGTGGTTCCTTCACCTCGTTGATGGCTATCTACGACACGATGCAGTACGTCCGCCCCGATGTGCAGACGGTGTGCCTGGGTCAGGCAGCGTCTGCTGCCGCGGTGATTCTGGCTGCCGGTGCGCCCGGCAAGCGCGCTGCTCTGCCGAACTCTCGTGTGCTCATTCACCAGCCGGCAACGGAGGGTACCCGCGGCCAGGTCTCTGATCTGGAGATCCAGGCGAAAGAGATTGAGCGTATGCGTCGTCTCATGGAGGAGACTCTCGCCCGCCACTCCGGCCGTACCCCTGAGCAGGTGCGTATTGACACGGACCGTGACAAGATTCTCACCGCCGAAGAGGCCGTTGAGTACGGCATCATTGACCAGGTGTTTGATTACCGCAAGCTCAACGCATAAACGCTCGAGCTTTCACAAAAGAAAAGGCCAAGCTGGTTGTAGCTTGGCCTTCTTGCTATCCGGCTGTGCGCGCTAGTCGCACTCAATCATGCGTTCAATGATCTGCGCGGGGAATCCTTGGCGTTTGGCTTCGTCGGTGTCGTAGCAGGCGAAGCCGGTGTAGGTGGTGCCTGATTTTTCGAAGGGCACCCAGTCGGTGCCGTCCCAGGAGAGGTATTGGACGTGGTCAGAGGCGTAGGTGCCGATGGATGCGTGTGTACCGTCGCAGTACATGGACACGAGTTCGCCTGGTTGACCTTGTTCGGATGGTTTCCAGTCACATGGGCCGGTGGCGGGGGTTTCTGGTTCGGAGGATTCTTCCTCTGACACCGTTTCAACAATGGTGCTCACCGTGGTGGAGGATTGTTCAGAGGTGCTGGGGGCTTGTGCAGTCAGTTCCGGTTCGGCGATGGAATCGGGCTCAGAGCACGCCGCTAGTGCTAGGGGGAGGGCAGTGGCGAGTGCAGCGGCGCGTAAGGTGCGGTGCATGGTCAAGGTTGCTCGCTAAAACTCGTGGGCTTCGTTCGCGCCCACCTTAGTGGATGTGGGGTCGTGGGAGCGGATACAGTTCGGAGTGAGCATTTTTGCTTATCGACGAGCCCCGTTTGCCCCGCCCACCCGCCACTTAGCGGGAATCTCGCGTGGGTGGGGTAGCGTTTATACAGTTAGAAATCCAGCAAGCGAGGGTTGAAGAGACACATAATGGCGGTTACGCAAGATAGCTCCGATCTGCTCAAGTGCTCCTTTTGTGGCAAGAGCCAAAAACAGGTGCGCAAGCTCATCGCCGGTGGCGGGGTGTACATCTGTGATGAGTGCATTGAGCTGTGTAACGAGATTATCGAGGAAGAACTCGCTGGCAGCCAGGCGCAGGAGCAGCATGATGAGGCGAAGCTGCCGCGTCCGTCGGAGATCACGGCGTTCTTGGACCAGTATGTGATTGGCCAGGATCAGGCTAAGCGCACGCTTGCTGTTGCTGTGTATAACCACTATAAGCGTGTCCGTACGGAGCTGGACGGCATTCGGAAGAACGACGAGGACGTGGAGATTGCTAAGTCCAACATCCTCCTGCTGGGTCCGACGGGTTCCGGTAAGACTTACTTGGCGCAGACCTTGGCGCGCATGCTGAATGTGCCTTTTGCCATTGCGGATGCGACCTCGTTGACGGAGGCCGGCTACGTGGGTGAGGATGTGGAGAATATCCTGCTCAAGCTGCTCCAGGCGGCTGATTTTGATGTGAATCGTGCGCAGAACGGGATCATCTATGTCGACGAGGTGGACAAGATTTCCCGGAAGTCGGAGAACCCGTCGATCACGCGTGATGTCTCTGGTGAGGGTGTGCAGCAGGCGCTGCTGAAGATCCTGGAAGGGACCGTGGCTTCTGTTCCGCCGCAGGGCGGGCGCAAACACCCGAACCAGGAATTCATTCAGCTAGACACCACCAACATCCTGTTTGTGGTTGCTGGCGCTTTTGATGGTCTGGATAAGGTCATTGCGGAGCGCGTGGGCAAGAAGGGCATTGGCTTCGGAGCGGAGATTGATTCAGCTTCGGAGCGTGATGCGGCGAACATGCTGTCGAAGGTGCAGCCGGAGGATCTGGTCAAGTTTGGTTTGATCCCAGAGTTCATTGGTCGTCTGCCGATTTTGGCGGCGGTGGAGAACCTGGATGAGGATTCCATGGTGAAGGTGCTCACGGAGCCGAAGAACTCTTTGGTGAAGCAGTACCAACGCCTGTTTGAGATGGATGGTGCGGAGCTCCGTTTCACGGATGCTGCGTTGCATGCGGTGGCGAAGAAGGCTGCTGAACGTGGAACTGGTGCCCGTGGTCTGCGGGCGATCATGGAAGAGACGCTCGTGCCCATCATGTATGACCTGCCGGACCGTGATGATGTCCGTGAAGTAGTCATTGGCAAGGCGGTTATTGATTCAGGGGCGAGCCCAGAATACGTTTTGCACGATACGAAGAAGTCGGCCTAGATCCTCTGGTGAGAGGCTCTCCCAGATTTTGTAGAAGCGCAGTTTGAGTCTGCGCTTCTTTTTTTAATTTTGGTGTGTTAACTTTCCGTTGAATGTTTTCCTGTGTCTGAAAGGACTCTCATGCCAACTATCAACATTCCTGGTGTCGGTGAGATCAGGCTCGAGCAGATTGCTGGTGCAGCCGTAGGCCTTCTTTCCATCCTTGCTCTCGTCCTCGGCCTCACCTTTGGGATGAAGGACGGAAATGGTTCTTCGAACCTCGGCACCGAAGAGACCACGGAGCCCTCTACCTCCGAGACAGCCACCCCGGAGGCTCCGGAGCCGACTCCGACGAAGGACACCCCGACTTCCGCCCCTACCACTACGACGCCGAAGCCGACACCGAAGCCGACGCCAACGAAGGATCCGGAGCCGACCGAGATGCCCACGTTGCCGTCTGGTCCGGTGGAGACTGAGACGACCACGCCGACGACCACCATGGCGCCACGCCCGACTCTGACGGAGCCGACCACTCCGCCGGAGGGCCCGTCCCGCCAGGAGCAGCTTGGTCTGACGAAGGTTCGGATTGGTATCAAGGAGCAGCGCTTCAACACGGAGCTGGTGGGGCGCAGCATTCAGAACCATTCGGTTCGTTTCGCCGGTGGTGGCCTGCCGGCTATTGCAAAGCAGGAGCTTGAGGCGCGGGACACCCTGGACTTCAGCCAGGCAGTGAAGCCGAACAAGGACCTCGCAGGCGTGGATATGCTCGCATACCAGGCTGATGAGAAGACGGTGGTGTACTTCTACCGCGTTGACCTTGGTGTTGGTACGGAGCACAAGGGCAACATCTTCAACCCGGAGACCGGTATGGGCGGTGACTGGTTGAATAACGTCCGCTGGGATATGCGCACGGCTCATGATGAGAACTACTACTACGTTGCCATCGCAACTCAGCTGCGCCCAGCGCCGAACCCAGAGGCAGGAAAGACCGCTGCAGAGTTCTCCAAGGCGCTTGCTGCTGACGTGTTACGCAAACTGGGGCTGACCTCCCTGGCTGGCTTCATTGACAAGATCCCTGTCAAGGAGATTGAGGGCTAAACAGCTCGTTTAACTCACCGCCGTGGCACGCACCTTTGGGTGCACACCGCGGCGGTTTTTATTCGCCGGAGGGTTCGAGGTCGTCGTCGTAAATGTCGTCGATAAGCGGCTCGGCGATGGAGGTGCCTGAGAGGTAGTCCTTCGTGTGGCCATCATCATCGGAGTGAATGGCACGCGGGGTGCCAGTGGTGTGGGTGAGGTAGGACTCGTAGCCCGAGTCGGGGATGTTGGATGTGAGGAATGTCAGCACGGCATCAATGGTGAGGCGCCGCATGCCTTCGGTGTTGGCGGGGCTGAGCAAGTTGATGGAGCTGAACTCGTCCATCGTGATGTGGTTGCTCGTGCGGAAGAAGGACAGGGAGGCGATGAGCACCACAACATCCGCAGCGCTGATGCCTGGGCGGAAGGCGCCAACGTCCTGCCCCATGAGCAGAAGGCGTTCCAGTTGAAGGATCACCTCGGACTCACCGCGTAGTGAGGTGGCTTCACCGGGAGTGAGCACCGGATCGAGGTTCTCCCGCAACAGCAGACGAATGGCCTCTGGGTTTTGCACCATGCCGTGATGAAGCGCATCGACGAAACGGCGGATGCCTTCCACGGGTGCGGCGTAGGAGCGCTCTAAGAAATCCTGTGGTGGGGAGAAGCTCCACGCGGCGTGGACGAGGCAACGGCGATAGAGCTCCTTCTTGTCCCCGAAGTGGTAGTGGAGCATGCGTTTAGACATGCCCACTTCCTTGGCTATCGCATCCAGCCTGGTGGCTGCATAGCCTTCCTGGGCAAAGTGAGACATGGCAACGGTGATAGCGCGATCGAGGTCAGCTTTGTTTGCGCCCTCGGCCGCGTCAGTGGGGGAGACTGGGCCCGTGGGTTCAATCCCGTCGGGGTGGCTGCCGCCTACACCAAGTTCCGTCACGTTCGTGTCCTTTGTCCGTGCAATGTCCGGTGGCTTTTCGTTCCGTGGTTTTTCTTCTGTGGTCTTGTGCTCAACCAATTCCACTTCTGTTCATCGTGCCTAACAGTGGGCCTATTTGTCGCTTGTACCGCGCAAGGTGGGGCACTGGATGGGGAAAAGCCCTAGAGTTTCGGGGGTAGCATGGAGCATGCAGATGGTCCGGATGCGCCTATTCGGGGGTATGCGGCTACGCACGGTCTCCGAAACGGCACACCATCACCCAACATTGCCCAACCTCTAGGAGGAGATATGACCACCACACCCAACAAGGTCAAAGTAACTGTCACCGGTGCTGCCGGCAACATCGCTTATTCGTTGCTGTGGCGCATCGGCGCAGGCGAAGTCTTCGGCCCTAACACCATTGTTGACTTGGCGTTGCTGGAGGTGCCAGCCCATGTGGCTAGCACCGAAGGTGTTGCCATGGAGTTGTCTGATTCCGCGCTGGAGCGCGTGGGCAACATCACGGTGACAGATGATGCGGCGAAGGCTTTTGATGGCGCGAACGCAGCGTTTCTCGTAGGTGCGAAGCCACGCGGTAAGGGTGAGTCCCGCGCTGACATGTTGCAGGCCAACGGCAAGATCTTCATTGGTCAGGGCCGCGCAATCAATGACCATGCGGCGGATGATGTGCGTGTTCTCGTGGTGGGTAATCCGGCGAATACGAATGCGTACATTGCTAACAAAGCGGCACCGGATGTGGCGGCGGAGCACTTCAACGCGCTGATGCGTCTGGACCACAATCGTGCGATTTCGATGCTGTCGCAGAAGCTGGGCAAGCACTCTAGCGAGTTTGAGAACATCGCGGTGTGGGGCAACCACTCGGACACCCAGTTCCCGGATATCGCGTATGCCACGGTGGATGGCCAGCCGGTGAAGGATCTGGTGGATGAGGCGTGGTACGTCGATGAGTTCATCCCGCGTGTGGCTAAGCGTGGTGCGGAGATCATTGAGGTCCGTGGACGTTCTTCCGCTGCATCCGCGGCGTCCGCAGCTGTTGATCACATGCGTGATTGGGTTGCTGGAACGGAAGGTAAGTGGGCGACGACGGCGGTGCCGTCGACAGGCAGCTACGGCGTCGACGAGGGCCTGGTCTTCGGCTTCCCGGCTATCGCCCGCGATGGTCGCTGGTCCGTTGTGGAAGGCCTGGAGCTGACTGATTTCCAGCGTGCACGCATCAACGCGAATGTGGAGGCCCTGCGCGAGGAGGCAGCGATCGCGGACCGCCTGTTCTAGGGCTTTTTGCTTATCGACGAGTCCCGGAAAACCAGCCCGCGTTAAACTATCTAACCGTGACTGACACTTCCGGGACTTTTAGCGCATTCAATGAGAGCCTCATCGGCGTCAACCGGGCAGATAGCCTGCCCAAGAGTTGGGAGCCGCAGGAGCTTGAACAGGGCATTTATGATGATTGGGTAGTCCGCGGTTACTTCACGGCGGACCCGTCGTCGGATAAGCCCGCGTACTCGATCGTGCTGCCGCCACCGAATGTGACCGGTCAGCTGCACATGGGCCATGCGCTGGACCACACCCTCATGGATTCGCTTGTGCGCCGTAAGCGCATGCAGGGCTATGAGGTCCTGTGGCTGCCGGGCATGGACCACGCCGGCATTGCCACGCAGACCAAGGTCGAGGCCATGCTCAAGGAGACAGAGGGCAAAGACCGCTACGACTACGGCCGTGAGGAATTCATTTCGCGCGTGTGGGAGTGGAAAGAAAAATACGGGGGCACGATCACGTCGCAGATGCGCGCGATTGGTGATTCCGTTGATTGGTCGCGGGAGCGTTTCACGCTCGATGATGGTCTGAACCGCGCTGTCGTGACCATCTTCAAGCAGCTTTTCGACGCAGGAATGATCTACCGCGATTACCGCCTGGTCAACTGGTCGCCAGTGTTGGAGACCGCGGTCTCCGACATCGAGGTCATGTACAAGGATGTGGAAGGCGAATTCGTCTCCATCCGCTACGGCTCGCTGAATGACGATGAACCACACCTGATCGTTGCCACCACCCGTGTGGAGACGATGCTTGGGGATGTGGCTATTGCCGTCCACCCGGATGATGAGCGCTACCAGCACCTCATCGGCGAGAAGTTCCCGCACCCCTTCCGTGATGATCTGATGCTTGAAGTCATCGCTGATGATTACGTGGATATGGAGCTGGGTACCGGCGCGGTGAAGATCACCCCAGCGCACGATCCGAATGACTATGAGATGGGCCTGCGCCACAACTTGGACATGCCGATCATCATGGACAAGACCGGCCACATTGCTAATACCGGTACCCAGTTTGATGGTCTGGATCGCTTCGAGGCCCGCGTGCGAGTTCGTGAAGAACTCGCACGGATGGGTCGAATCGTTAAGGAAGTGCGCCCGTACGTCCACTCCGTTGGCCACTCTGAGCGCACCGGCGAGCCGATCGAGCCGCGCTTGAGCCTGCAGTGGTTTGTCAAGGTGGATGAGCTTGCCCGCATGTCCGGTGACGCTGTCCGCAAGGGCGATACCGTTATCCACCCACAGTCCCTGGAAAAGCGCTACTTCGACTGGGTGGATAACATGCACGACTGGACCATTTCGCGCCAGCTGTGGTGGGGCCACCGGATTCCTATTTGGTACGGCCCGGAAGATGAAAACGGAGAGCGCGACATCATCTGCCTTGGCCCGGACGAGGAAGCACCGGCAGGTTACGAGCAGGACCCAGATGTTTTGGACACCTGGTTCTCCTCTGCCCTGTGGCCGTTCTCCACGATGGGCTGGCCAGACAAGACACCGGAGCTGGAGAAGTTCTACCCAACGACGGTGCTGGTCACCGCCTACGACATTCTCTTCTTCTGGGTTGCCCGCATGATGATGTTTGGCACCTTCGCCGGCACCGAGACGCCCGATGTCCTTGGTGCTGGCACAGATGGTGCGGACGGCCAGGGCCGTCCGCAGGTACCGTTTAAGAACATCTTCCTCCACGGCCTCGTCCGTGATGAGAAGGGGCGGAAGATGTCCAAGTCTTTGGGCAACGGCATCGACCCGATGGATTGGGTGCGCGACTATGGTGCGGACGCTTTGCGCTTCGCCCTGGCACGCGGTGCTAATCCTGGCATTGACCTGCCGATCGGCGATGATAACGCCGCATCTGCTCGTAACTTCGCCACCAAGCTGTACAACGCCACCAAGTTCGCGCTCATGAATGGTGCGGCGGTTGGGGCGTTGCCTGAGCGCAGCGCATTGACGGACGCGGACCGGTGGATTCTGGACAGGCTGGAGACGGTGCGGGGGCACGTCGATAAGCTTCTCGATGACTACCAGTTCTCCAAGGCCAACGAAGAGCTCTACCACTTCGCGTGGGATGAGCTGTGCGACTGGTACCTGGAGATTGCCAAGACCCAGATTCCGCGCGATGCCGCTGAAGCGACACCCGAGGAGCAGGAGCGTGGCCGTACCACCCAGATCGTGCTTGGTCGCGTGCTTGATGTGGTCCTGCGCCTGCTCCACCCGACCATGCCGTTTGTCACCGAGGTGCTGTGGAAGGCGCTGACGGAGAAGGACTCCCTGTGCCTGGCGCCGTGGCCGACTGCTGAGGACACCAATGGTGGGGCAGATGTGGATGAGACAGCGCAGCGCCGCATCGAGGATGCCGTGAAGCTCATCACCGAGCTGCGTCGCTTCCGCTCTGACCAGGGTGTGAAGCCCTCCCAGAAGGTTCCGGCCCAGATTGATTTCGCTGCGGCTGATCTGGCTGGCCAGGAGGACATGGTTCGCTCCATCGCGAAGGTGGAGGCGCCGGGTGCTGACTTCACGGCGTCGGCAAGCGTCGAGATGCGTCTAAGTACCGTCACCCTGGACGTGGCGCTGGATACCTCCGGCACCGTGGACATTGCGGCGGAACGCAAGCGCCTGGAGAAGGAACTCGCGGCAGCCCAGAAGGAACTGGACACCACTGGCAAGCAGCTCGGCAACGAGAACTTCCTGGCCAATGCTCCTGCTGAAGTGGTGGAGAAGATCAAGGCCCGCCAGCAGATTGCGCAGGAGGAAGCCGAGCGCCTCACCGCCCGCCTTGAAGGGCTGCCGGAGGCGAAGTAGTGGGTAACCTGCCTAATGAAGGCGAAGATCAGCGCCTCACCGAGTTCGGTCCTTTGGAGATGACCTCCACCGGATTCACGTTGCATCTCGACGGAAGCGGCACGCCCACCAACGCTGAGGAGGATGGGGGAGAGGAACCCGCCGTAGCACCTGCGGAGGGGGCTCACCCAGACTTCGCCGATGTGGTCGCGTTGTTTGATGCGCGGGCTGGTGCCCGCGACCCCAACCCGAGCCTCGATCGGGTGGAAATGTTGCTTGATTACCTCGGGTCCCCTGAGGAATCATTCGCAGCCATCCACGTTGCAGGATCCAACGGTAAAACGTCCGTGGCACGCATGACGGAGTCCCTGCTTCGTTCCTTCAACCGGCGCACCGGCCTTTTCACTTCGCCGGAGCTTGAGCGGATCACGGAATGTATTGAGATCGATGGTGAGGAGATCTCCGAAACCCGCTTCGTAGAAACGTGGCGCGACATCGAACCGTATGTGGACATGGTGGACGCACATTTCGTGTCGCAGGGACAGGCCCCGATGAGCCGGTTCGAGCTGCTCGTGGGCATGGCATGCGCCGCGTTTGCCGACGCGCCGGTGGAGGTTGCCGTCTTCGAAGTGGGCATGGGTGGCACGTGGGATGCCACGAATGTGGTTGATGCTGAGGTGGCGGTGATCACCCCAATTGGTTTTGATCACACGGACTTCCTCGGGGACACGCTGCCGGAGATCGCTGGGCACAAAGCCGGCATCATCAAACCACGTGACCCGATGGGCTCTGGGCCCGCAGAGAATATTGCAATTGTGGCTGAGCAAGACCCAGAGGCGCTGCACGTCATTCTGGAACGCACGGTGGAAACAAACTCCGCTGTTGCCCGCCAAGGTACGGAATTCAACGTCGCTGAATCGCTTTTGGCAGTTGGTGGCCAACAGCTGCGATTGAAAGGGCTCAGCGGGGAGTACAGCGACATCTTCTTGCCGGTGTCCGGTCCCCACCAAGCAGCCAATGCGTCACTCGCGCTTGCTGCTGTCGAGGCGTTCTTCGGCGCAACGGCGGATTCCCAGTTGGATCACGCTGCTGTGTGCGCCGGGTTTGAGCAAGTGAGGATTCCAGGGCGCGTTGAGCGCGTGCATTCGGAGCCCACAGTGCTTATCGACGCCGCCCATAACCCCCACGGCGCCCGCAGCCTCGCCCACACCCTGAAGCGCGATTTCAACTTCGCCTCGGTTATCGCGGTGATCTCCGTGTTCGCCGACAAGGACATCCGGGCTTTCCTCACGGAATTAGAACCGGTGGTCAGCGAGGTCGTGCTCACCCGCAACAGCTCCTCGCGGGCAGCCGATCCGTTTGATGTTGTGGACATTGCCTATGAGATTTTTGGTGATGATCGGGTCAGGGTGGAAGAGCATTTCGGGGCCGCGATTGAGCTGAGTATGGAACTGGCAGAAGAACACAGTGAGGACGGCGCCGGAGTGGTTGTGACTGGTTCGGTGGCAACAGCTGGGCAAGCCCGCGCGTACTTCGCCACACACCACAAGAAGTAGGGGGGATAAAGCATGGGTTCTCATCAGCTCATTGAGGGGCAGTTTCCGGTTCTCGTGACTGCACCGCACGCGGTTGCGCATGAACGTGACGGGAAGATGAGATTTGCTGAGCCAGCCACAGCATGGTTAGCGCAGCAGCTTGCCGAACGATGTGGTGCGACTGCTCTGATCAAGACGGATGAAGACACGGTGGATCCGAATGCTGATGAATCCAGTCCTTTCCGGGATCAGGCTGTTGCGCTGGTCGCTGAAACTGGCATTCGCGCCGGGATAGACCTGCACCAAATGAGCTCGGAGCGGGAAGATCAGATCATTCTGGGCACAGGTAGGGGGAGGAATATTCATCGCTTGTGGGGGTTCCGCGATATCGTCGTCACCGAATTCAATGCGGTGGGCATCCCCGTGCTTGTCGACGAAATCTTCCCCGCCATGGGCGAATACCGCGTCTCCTCGGACGTGTCTCGGCGGACTGGCATTCCATACGTGCAAATTGAGATCAACAGCGCTCTGGTGGGGGACTCCCAGCGCGAGGTCGTGTGCCAGGCCCTTGAAAAGATCGTGTCCCGCCTGCCCGCCGAGCTCCCACGCGAAGCGAACGAGGAGGAGCGGTGAAGCGGGGATGGCTGATCACCAACGAGTGGTTGGAGTGGGACAAGTTTGAGCTCCAGTTCGACCATCTCCTCGCCGCTGCGGAGGGGGTCCTCGATCTTTCCCGCGTTTCTACCGACTGGGTTGTGTCCCACCTTGACGGTGACCTCCCGGACGTCGCACTGGTGATGGACAAGGACGTCGCAGCCGTCGCACAACTGGAAGCGCTCGGTGTCCGGACTGTGAACACTGCTAAAGCGATTGCATTGTGCGATAACAAGGCGTACACCCATGCGGCCTTGACCCGCGCGGGTATCGCGCATCCGGCCACTATCACTGCGCCTTTGGCATACCGGGCGCTTTCGGCCCAAGAGTGGGAAAACAGTGACTTCGTTGCTGCTGTCGAGTCGCAGCTGGGGTATCCGGCAGTGGCGAAACACGCGGTTGGATCGTGGGGGAGTGGCGTTTTTGTGGTGCACAACCGCTCTGATCTCGTGCGCGTGGTGATGGAGGCGTATCCGGCACCGGTGATCGTCGAAAAGTTTATTGCGGAATCCGCGGGGCGCGACATGCGACTGTACATGGTGGAGCACGAGGCTGTCGCTGGGATGCGTCGCTTTGGTTCGGACGGGGACTTCCGTGCGAACATCACGGGAGGCGGGAAGGCGGAGCCGTGGGACCCTCCCGCCGAGCACGTGGATGTTGCCCGCCGAGCAATGGATGCACTGGGCCTGGATATCGCGGCTGTTGATTTCCTGGAGCCTGCGTCCGGGCAACCCCTCGTTGGGGAGGTCAATTCAAACGCGCAGTTTGTCACATTGGCTAAAGCGACGGGGGTTGATGTGGCAAGCCATGTCATCGACTACCTTGTGCGCGTGGCCGAGGAGAAGTAAATGTACCTGCCTGAACGCCACCTTCAACTCAGCTCCAAGAAATTAGAATTTGGGCGCTATCCACTTGATGCCATCGTCATTGAAGCGGACTGGGAAGGGTGGGAAGGTCTCAGGGACTATCACCCAGCGCTGTTGAACGATACGCAGGTAGTACGGCTGGTGAAGGGGCCAGTAGGCAGTGGTGCGCAGGCCGGAAAACGCGTGCGGGATGTGTCCCGTAGCTTGACTTCGGGGGAACTGGAGAAACTCACTCCACTACAAGCAGAGGTGTTCACGCGCTACGGGGTCCAGGGTGCAGACATTGTTCGTGGACGTACGGTGCAGATCGCACCGGAAGCGTTCGCCCGCCTCCCCAAAGCTGATCACTACCGGGTCACATGTCCCGCAACGAAATGCTCGTTCATTGTGTCGCGGAAGGAGATTTCAACCTATCCGGAAGGCAGTGAGCCTGAAGGGACCATCAAACTCTCCCGGTACCAGCGCATTCTTCTGCGGTTGTACCCGCCACTTGATTTTGAGGAGCTCCTTCATGGCACTCTGACGCCTGAGGCTGTAAAGGTCATCGACGGTTACTACACCGCTGAAGATGGTGGGTGGCCGCGCGTGCGGTCGGACGGTTTGCTCTACCCAGAGATGCAGACGATTATGCGGGCGTTGAAACAGGCTCATTTCTTCACCATTTGCATCACTCCACTTGTCCAGGAACCAGAGTCTTCGCTTTTTGCGGGAGCAAAGACTCGTGGCAAACGCTTTGCCAGGCTTCGTCGCATTTGGTACTGGGTGGCGCAAAAGTATGTGGGTTCACGGGACCACATGCTGCGGGTTGTGCGTCCGTATGACATCGATGAATCCCGCGCAGCGGTACGTCTGTCACCTGATTCGATGACATCGTTGGGGATTGAGGAGACGGACTTGGTGCGAATCCGCTACGGCAAACATTCAATCATTGCGCGGGCGATGGCGATTACGGACGAAGACAGATTTCGTATGAATTCCTATATCAGCCAGGCAGAAACCCTTGACGCAGTGATTGGCATACCGGTCGGATTACGCACAAAACTCGGGGTTCCCGGCATCAACGAGTCCGTGAGAGTGGACCGCGATGTGAATTACCTCCTGCAGAAGACTCTCAACATCTATGTCCTCTCAGCTTTAGCTTGGTTGCTCACGCTTTTGCAGGTGGTCCCGTCCATGGGGATCAGTATGTGGTGGACTGCGGTTGCCTTCATTCTTGCCCTCCCCCTGATCGTTTTTGCAGCGGCCGCCCCGAAACGGGCTCAGGTGAGAGATGCGGAGTGAACTTCAGCACCAACCCCGGATACGATGGCCCCATGTCAAGGGAAAAAATGAAGCCTGGAGTTGAAATGGGCCCGCTGGGCCCCGGTGCCGCCCCCGTCAAAGATCCGATTAAGGGACTCAGTGGTGTGTTGGCGGGCACGTTGGTGATGGAATCCATCACCATCCTGCTGTGCCTCACCGTGATCTTGAAGATTAACGACGGCGAATTGTGGACCACCTTCAACTGGGTCTTCATCACCGTGATGGGGCTCGTGCACTTCTTCGTGGCTTTCATCCAGCGTCGCCCGTGGGCGCTATGGCTTGATCTTGCGCTGCAAGTCCCACTCATCATTCCGGGGTTCTTCATCCACTGGTCTGTCGGTGCAGTGGGCGTGATGTTCGGCATCGTGTGGTTCCTCATCGTGAAAATGCGCGCAGACATTTTGGAACGCCAGCGCCGTGGCCTGCTGGTCACGCAGCACTTGGGTGCGTAACTCGGAGCTGGGCAGGCACCTAGCTGAAGAAAAGTGATTGAGGTTCGATACTCCAGTGTGATCTTCCCTATAATTGTGGCGATGTGTAATCCAGCACAATTTATAAAGGAGATCCATGTCTGAGCCGATTTACATTACCCAGGCCAAGCGCACCCCGATTGGCACGTTCGGCGGTTCGCTGTCCCGCATGGCCACCATTGACCTTGGCACCCACCTTGCCAAGGCTGTCATCGAATCTTCCGGCGTTTCCGCCGACCAGTTTGATTCTGCTGTGTGGGCCAACGTTGTCACCACCATCCCGCGCGACAACTACACCTCCCGCGCTGTGTCGCTCGAGGCCGGTATGCCGCAGAGCTCCCACGCATACGGCGTGAACCGCCTGTGTGGCTCCGGTGTTCAGGCCATCATTTCCGCTGCACAGCAGCTGATCACGGGTGATGCGAAGCTCTCCATCGCTGGTGGCGTGGAGGTCATGTCTCAGGCGCCGTACTCCGTCGATGGCATGCGTCAGGGCCGCAAGATGGGAGACGGTCGTCTGATTGACTGGCTGACCGGTGCACTGACGGACCCAATGGGCAACGGCGGCATGGGCATCACCGCAGAGAACATCGCTGAGAAGTTCGGCATTTCCCGCGAGCGCCAGGACGAGTATGCGCTGCAGTCCCAGGAGCGTGCTGCTGCCGCGATTGCTAACGGCGAGTTCGCCGACCAGATTGTTCCGGTTGGCGAGTTCACCACCGATGAGCACCCGCGCCAGACCACGCTGGAGAAGCTCGCCGGCCTGCGCCCGACCTTTAAGAAGGACGGCACCGTCACCGCTGGTAACGCGTCCGGTATTAATGACGCGGCGGCGGCCACCGTCATGACCACTGAGTCCGGCTTGAAGGAGTTCGGCCTGGAGCCACTGGCCAAAGTTGTCTCTTGGGGCCTCGCTGGCTGCGACCCAGCAACGATGGGCCTTGGCCCGGTTGCCGCTGTGCCGAAGGCACTGGCAAAGGCTGGCCTGGACCTGAAGGACATCAAGCTGATTGAGTCCAATGAGGCGTTCGCTGCGCAGTGCATCGCTGTTGCTGACCAGCTCGGCTTCGATAATGAGAAGACCAACATCCAGGGTGGCGCTATCGCACTCGGCCATCCAATCGGCGCCACCGGCGTCATTTTGACCACCAAGCTCATCCACCAGCTGAAGAACGCTGGTGGTGGCTACGGCCTGGTCACCGCTTGCATCGGTGGCGGCCAGGGCATCGCACTCGTTCTGGAGGTTTAAAACATGGCAGTAAATGACATCAAGACCGCAGCTGTTCTCGGTGCTGGCTCCATGGGTGCTGGCATCGCCGCGCACATGGCCAACGCTGGCATCAAGGTTCACCTCCTTGACCTGCCGGTGGAGGGTGCTGAAGGCGATGAGCGTAATGCTCGCGCCCAGAACGGCATTGACACCCAGATCAAGCGCTACGGTTTCCAGCGCCCCGAGTACGCCAAGCTGGTCACCCCGGGTAACACCGAGGACCACCTGGATCGTCTCGGCGAGGTGGACTGGATCGTTGAAGCTGTCTTCGAGGACATCAACGTCAAGCGCGACACCTTTGCCAAGGTTGACGCACACCGCAAGCCGGGCACCCCAGTGTCGTCGAACACCTCCACCATCCCGCTCGAGGTTCTGCTCGGCGAGGCATCGGATGAGTTCAAGCGCGACTTCTCCATCACCCACTTCTTCAACCCGCCGCGCGTGATGCGCTTGGTGGAGTACGTTGAGGGCCCAGACACCTCCGCTGAGGTCAACGAGAAGATGCACCACGTGCTGGAGCGTCAGATGGGCAAGGTGGTGGTGGATTGCCGCGATACCCCGGGCTTCATTGCTAACCGCATTGGTAACTTCTGGATGGCCGCTGGTGCCAAGACCGCCTTTGATCAGGGCATCAAGCCAGAGCAGGCAGACGTCGCCTTCGGCCGCCCGTTCGGCGTTCCGCGCACCGGTATCTTCGGCCTCTTCGACTACGTGGGCATCCAGCTCGTCCCGGGCATTTGGGGCTCCCTGTTGAAGGCCCTGCCCCAGTCGGATGCGTACCACGACTACAACATCGTGGAGCGCGATGAGTTCAAGACCCTGCTGGACAAGGGCTTCACCGGCCGTACCGCCGAGTCCGGCTTCTTCCGTGGTCGCGATGAGGTCTACGACTTTGCTGCAGGCGATTACCGCCCGAAGGAGTCCTTCACTGTGCCGAAGGACGCCAAGGAGCTCATGGAGTCCGGCACGCCTGAGGGCGACTACGCGAAGGAAGTCTTCAAGGTCTTCATCAAGTACTGCTGCGATACCGCACCGGAAATCGCAGACTCCGTCGACCAGATCGACATCGCCATGCAGCTCGGCTACGGCTGGAAGCAGGGCCCATTCCAGCTCGCTGATTCCATCGGGTTGGACTATGTTGCATCGCTTTTCGACGATGTCCCGGCCCTCCTCGCCTCCGCCCAGACCGCCGGTGGCTTCTATGCCGACGGCAAGGTGCTGGGTACCGACGGTAAACTGACTGACCTGCCGGCCCGCGAAGGCGTCATTCGCGTCGCTGACCTGGTCGCTGGTGCTGAGGAGATCGCTGGCAACGCTGACGTTTCGGTATACAAGCTCACCGATGGTGATTACGCCGGCTTCGGTGTCTTCGTGTACAAGACCCCGATGAACTCCAATTCCAACAATGTCACTGAGCTGCTCACTCACGCTGGTGAGTGGGACATCAAGGGCCTTGTCATTGCCAACGATGAGGAGCGTGCCTTCTCCGCCGGCGCTGACCTGGGCACCCTGGCCAAGCTCTCCGGCCCGGAGGGTGACAACGAGGAGCTGGCCCGCACCATCAAGCAGGGCATCGACGGTTTCCGCGCACTGCGCGGCGCCCCGTACCCAGTCGTTGGCGCTGTCCGTGGCGTTGCCCTCGGTGGCGGCATGGAGATCCTCCTGCACACCGACGCTTCCGTCATCCACGCGGAAACCCGCGTTGGCTTCCCGGAGCGCAACGTTGGCCTGTTCCCGGCATGGTCCGGCCCGGTGCGCCTGCTGGAGCGCCTGGTGGACCTGGGTGTGCCGAACCCGCACAAGGTTGCTTTCGACGCACTGCTGGGCACCGTGAAGCCGGTCCCGGCCATCAACATCGACTTCTGGCGCAAGGATGACCAGCTCATCCAGTCTCCGGACCACGTTGTTGAAGGCGCACTGGACCTGGTGAAGAAGCTCGCCGAGGGCTACTCCGCCCCCGCTGAGGCACAGCTGCCGCTGACCACTGAGACCCTTGAGTACACCGAAGGCTCCGACACCGACAAGGCGATCGGCGAGGCTCTCGCCTCCGTCTACGCCGGTGAAGGCACTGCGGACGAGGACGAGCTTGGCCGCCGTCAGGTTGAGGCTGCAGCCAAGGTCCTGGCGCGTCAGGAAAACCACGACCGTGCAGTGGCCATGGCCACCACGCGTCGCCCGCTGAACAACTAACGTTCAACGATTAAGGCCGGCTCCGAGTTTTCGGGCGCCGGCTTTTCGTTTCGTGGTCGCAAAGATGGTCTCGCGTGCTTAGGATTATTTGCGAAAGCTAGGGATGAAACAGGGCCCAGAGCGTCAACCGTTAAGAGCCCCACCTCAGAGTGGGGCTCTTAATCGTCTCCCCATTAAGCGTCAAAAGTTGTTCCCAATTACTCTCTGCGGGATTTAACTTTTTTGCTGGTTTGGGAACTCGTCCTGTTCCCGCTGGTGAAGGCTATGTTCCGTACTCTCCGGTGCGCGCTACCGCGC
>NZ_JASPJK010000011.1 GCF_030232265.1 Corynebacterium sp. MSK041 | reverse complement strand
AACTGCGGTGTTACTCGATACTCACCATCGCGTTACCCGATACTCACCACGGTGTTACTAAATGCACGCGCGCAACACCCCGGATTCACACTCATCCTTGAGTTACCTGAATCTGAACCCAGGACGCTTCAAAAAACACCGCTCTAATTCTTCGATTTTCGCTGAATTAGAGCGGTTTTAGCGCTGTCGCTGGACACTGACCCTGGCGACATCCTGTTAGGCCGCTACAGGGCCATACAGGGCAGGGGAGACCCCCATCTACGGCTTGCCGCCGTCGGGGGACTCCTTGTCACCGTCGGGAGACTCCTTGCCACCGTCGTGGTCGCGCTGTTGCTCCTGCTGGCGGCGCTTAGCGATGCGTTCCAGCGCGCGACGCAGTACTGCAGCGCTTTCCTCCTGAGTACGGTCGATGACGATCTCGCGGTACCGTTGCTTCATCTCTGGGTTGCTGTCAATCTCGACCCGCAAAAAGTCCTGATCAACATGCGAAATCTCCTGCAACGACTGCGTTGCTTCCTCGATGATGATCTTCGCTTCCTGCTCTGCTTCCTCGCGCGTTACTGCAGCGTCACGTGTGGCCTCATCATGTTCTTCACTGCCGAATTCTTCGGCAAGGTCAAGCAGCTCATCTGCCTGAGCTTCAGCGAGACCCAGCGTCTGCTCAGCTTCTTTGCGTGCGTCACTGCGGATCTGCTCGGCTTCTTGCTCGGCCTTTTCGCGTGCTTCGCTGCGGAGCTGTTCAGCTTCCTGCTCTACACGCTTGAGCTTGGCTTCGGCGGGTTAAACGACAAAATGTGTGTCTGGCTCCGGCGTGTCGTGGGGTTAGATGTGGCCTTTTTGGATGCCGATTGAGTGTGTGTAGTTGGTGTCGATAGCGTTGTCGTAGAGGGCTGGTCGTCCGGTTTCGTGATCGGCTTGGTTCTCGTTGTGGGTCAGGGGTGTAACTTTGGCGAGTTGGTCCTGGCCCCAGTTGGACTGCCTGGCGATCTCAACGGGGTCGTCAGGCAGCTCCGTTTTTAAGTAGAGCCACCAATCCAGCATGCGGCGTTGATGCTCACCGGATCTGCCGCGGTGGGTGCGGGCAAGCAGTTTGAGCTGGGCGTTGATGCCGCCTTCCAGGCTGTTGGTGGTGGATTTGATCCGGCTGACATCGAGGACACCGTCAGGTGGGTCGAGATAGACAAATAACAGCTGGTTGCGCCACAGGTGGTTGAGGCTGTTGTAGGCCTTGCGGGTGCGTTCATGCGTCCATGACCAGGTGCGTTGCCGTGTCGCCGGGTCGGTTGTGAACGTTTTCTGGTTCATCCAGTCGCGGTAGATAGTGCCGTATTCGTGCAGCTGCGCACCCCACACGGCCGCTTCGTCAAGATCGGTGATCTTCGTGAGGTTGAGCGCAAGCTGGTAAATCGCTCGTCCTGCATCGGTGCGTGGGCGTGAGGTGGTGTGCCGGCGCACCACGCGTTGGGCGTGAACGAGGCAGCGCTGCACTTTCGTTGCAGGCCAGCATGTCTTGATTGCGCTGGCAGCGCCTTGGCCGCCGTCGATGACAGCGATCAGGGGCGCGGGGATACGTTCGAGGAGCCGTTGGTAGTCGCGGGTGGTCTCACGTGTGCACCAGTGCCAAGCGATGACGTGATCCAAGGTGGCGGCAACAATCAAGCATCCGCCGGCGGTGTAGGTGCCGTCGATGAACACCTGGTCGTAGACGCGGCCTTCGTGTCCGATCGTGGGATCGGGGACATCAACTAGCCAGAAGTGTTCAAACCGGCGTTGCAGAGTACGCGGATGACACCCTGCTTCAGCGGCAGCGGTTTCCAAGCTCGCACCGGTTGTGAGGTGGGTGATAAATGCTGCGAAGGCTGCGGAGTTGGTGATATCGGGGCGCTGCTTGGTGGTGGAAGCACCGCAGATTTTGCACCGCCACCGGGTGCGGTTGGCGGAGGTCTTACCGTTGCGTTTCATCTCGCCGCCGCAGTGGCAGCGTGGTTTGTTCTTCGGCATTGATCAAGCCAACACCAGCCCCTACCACACGCTGCTATCCCACCCCGGTATTTCGCCGCCCCGGGGCGGATATAAGCTCCAGGAGCATATATTTTCCGGATTACCCCTGATCAACCCAAACAAATCGACGAATCCGGACACACTTTTTGTCGTTTAACCCCCCCAATGGTGTGCTGGTTTTGCGCGATCTCGGTTTCAGCAATGTCTATCAAACGTACGAGACGGGACTTGATCCAAATGCTAGGTAAGGCTAACCTAACGCAAGAATGATTGCTATCGTCTGAGAGGACAACACTGTGCCGCTTGTGACTGACGAACCCACCACAGCGACCAACGAGTCGGCGAGTCGGCCGACAGGGGGCGACACGAACGCGGGGAACCCCGTTTGGCGCATCCTCCGGCCGGTGTCCGTCCCTATCGCTGTCGCACTGTTGCTGCAAATTCTCGGCAGCTTGGCCAGTGCCATTCCGCTGCGGGCGATGACCCGGATTGTCGATGGACTCACCCGCGGAACGGACGCCGTGTGGCCAGCGGTCTGGTGGTTCATCGGTGGACTCGGTGGCGCACTAGCCCTCGGGTCGCTGGCGCTGCTCCTCACCCATCTGGTCGACCTGCGGGTACAGGCCGGTTTGCGCGAGCAGCTGGCCGACAAGCTGAGCCGACTCCCACTGGGATGGTTTGATCAGAGCTCCTCCGGACGCGTCCGCCGCATCGTCCAAGATGATGTCGCGACCCTCCACCACCTCGTCGCCCACGCGCTGGTCGAGATCACCGCAGCGGTTCTGACACCGGTGGTCGGCGTCATCGTCGCACTGACGATCGACTGGCGGCTCGGCCTGTGCTGCATGATCGGCCCGGTGGCATACATGGTCCTGTTCTCGGTGCTCGCGCCCGGAGACATGCGCACTGTCATGGCCCGGATCGCCGAGGCGCTCTCCGAGGTCTCTGCCGCGGTGATCGAATTCGTCGACGGCATCGCAGTGCTGCGTATTTTCGGGGCGGCGGAGACCGGCTCGATACGCTTCACCCGGGCGTCTGACGACTTCACCTCGGAGTTCCGCACGCTCGTCACGCCTCAGATGCGTGCCCATGCCGTCGCGCTCACCGCCCTTGGGTTGCCGGTCGTCGCGCTGACTGTTGTCGGCCCCGGAGCTGCCATGGTTGCCGCCGGGTGGAGCGAGGTCGCCGACGTCGTTGTAGTCACCATGATCGCGCTCTCACTGCCCGCCACGCTGCTCACGGTCGGAGCCGGGCAACAACACGTCAGCGACGGACAAGAAGCTGCCGCTCGAATCGTCGCTCTCCTCGACGAGCCTGAACTTCCTGTGCCCCAACACCCCCACGAACCCGCCGGGTCTGACGTCACGATCGAGGGCGTCACCTTCGGCTACACACCCGACCAGCCTGTGCTGCACGGAGTGTCGCTCGTTGCTCGGGAAGGCTCGGTTACCGCGCTGGTCGGGGCCTCTGGCTCGGGCAAGTCGACCCTCGCCTCCCTCATCGCCCGCTTCCGTGATGTGGACACCGGTACGATCCGCATCGGCGACGTCGACGTACGCGACATCGATCCGCATGTGCTCCATCAACACGTCGGCATCCTGCTGCAGAGCCCGAGCCTGCCCGCCATGAGCATTCGCGACAACATCGCACTCGGACGTCCGGACGCGACCGACGAAGACATCCAGCACGTCGCCTCCCAAGCGGCGATCGACGCGCGAATCCGCGAACTGCCCCGCGGCTACGACAGCGTCGTCGGAGAGGACGCGCGGCTCTCCGGTGGTGAGACCCAGCGCGTGGCCATCGCCCGGGCCATCCTCGCCGACCCCCGCGTGCTCATACTCGACGAGGCCACCTCCGCGGTCGACCCTGAAAACGAGGCCGCGATCGGGCAGGCCCTCGCCGAACTGACCCGTGGACGCACGGTCATCATGATCGCCCACCGCCTTGGCACGATCACCCATGCAGACCAGATCGTCGTCCTCGACCAAGGGCGAATCGTCGAGCAAGGCGATCACGAATCCCTGCTCGCCGCCGATGGGCACTACGCCGCGCTATGGCGTAACCAGACCGCCGTCACGGGAGGTGCTCGATGATTGCGCAGATTGAACGGATCGCTGGCCAAGAAGGACGCTCAACACTCCGGCGATTCACAGCCGTGGCTGTGGCAGCCGGAATCGCACAGGGCCTGTCACTGGCCTGCCTTGTCCCAGTACTGGCCCACCTGGCCCAGGGGGATTTCAGCTCGGCACTCTGGTGGTTGATCGCAATGGTGGTCGGCGCCGGCGTCCATGCCCTACTCACGGTGTGGGTCACGCGCGGGAGCGTCGATTTGACCATGTCTCTGATGTCGTCGATGCATCGCCAACTGGCTCGGCAGCTCATGCGTCTGCCGATGGGGTGGTTCGATGGCGGGTCCGCAGCCAACGCCTCACGGCTCTCGGTCCGCGGCACAATGTTCGTCGCCACCGCGATCGGTGACGTGCTTGCTCCGCTGGTCGGTTACGTGGCGACTCCGTTGACTCTAGTGCTCGTGACCTTCTTCCTTGACTGGCAGCTGGGACTCTCGCTCGCCGTCGGGGTACCGCTCGTGTATGCCTCGACCGTGCTGGCTCGCTCCTGGAGTGCCCGGGCCGACGCCCGACTCACCGCCGCGGAACAACGCACCGATGCCGCGCTGCTCGACCTGGCCAAGCACCAGACGGCGCTGCGCGGGGCGCGAGTGGCGGGTTCTGGTTATGCACCACTGGCATCTTCACTTGACCGCCAACGTCGCCTCGGTATGTCGGCCCAGCTGGCCTCCGCCGCATCGATGATCGTCCAGAGCGTCGTGGTACAGACGGTCTTTGGCGCTGTGGTCACCGTGGCCGTATGGCGCGGTCTCGGCGGTGCGGACCCGCTCGTGATGATCGGTCTCATGCTCATCGTCACCCAGGTGGTCGGTCCCCTCCGCACGCTTTCCGAACTTGGTACGGCGCTGCGCCGCATGGATCGTGAACTCGACCAGGTGGTCGATTTGCTCGACGAGCCGGGGCTACCGGAACCCGAGCAGCCCGTCTCAGCACCGACGCGTCCGCCGGAGATTGCGATTGACGCAGTGCGCTTCGGCTACGAAGACGCGATGGTGTTTGACGGTCTCGATCTGACTGTTGCGCCGGGATCGATCACGGCCATCGTCGGGCCATCCGGGTCGGGCAAGACCACGCTCACCCGCTTGATCGCCCGCTTCTATGACGTGGATGCAGGGGCCGTGCGGTTCGACAGCGTAGATGTTCGTGACATGGCCAGTGCCGATGTCCTCGGGGCGACGTCGTTGGTGTTCCAAGACGTTTATCTCCTCGATGACACCTTGCGCGCGAACGTGCTGCTCGGCCGCCCCGAGGCTACGGATGCCGAGGTGGACGCCGCTGCGAAGCTCGCGCGGGTCGATGAGATCGTCGGTCGTCTGCCTGAGGGCTGGGCGACCCGCGTCGGTGAGGGCGGCAGACTGCTCTCGGGCGGCGAACGGCAGCGCGTTTCGGTGGCCCGCGCCGTGTTGAAGCGGGCGCCGGTGCTGCTGGTGGATGAGGGGACTTCATCGCTCGACGCGTCCGCCGCCGTCGCTGTGCAGGAGGCAATTCGCGAACTCGCCGGGTCGGCGACAGTGCTGGTGATCGCACATCAGGAGCACACGGTGGCCGCTGCCGATCAGGTCGTCATGCTCGATGGCGGACGCGTGGCCGCAGCGGGGATACACGAGGATTTGCTGGCTTCGTCGCAGGCGTATGCCCGGCTGTGGGCGCGATAGCCGCATCCGTGACAAGTGGGCATCCACGGGTTGAGAGAACGACTGTTGGACTGTCCGGCTGCCGACGAGTTTTACGCTCTGCGGCAGTTCGGCGGCAACGAGTGACCGAAGCGGTCAGGAGATCATGACTCGACGATGGATCGGGGCTGCGTGGCCTGTTGGGCCGCAGGCAGGCGGTAGCGTTCCTAGTCCCTCCGGTCGCACGAGCTACAGGAATCGCGCAGCGCCGACTCAGGAGTAGTCTGCAAGAACGCGCTGGTTTGACGCTATCAACGGTCATCATGCCACCGTGCGGAATGATCCACTGCGCTCGAGTGTGTCCGAACGGGAAGCCGATGCACACCACGGCGTCGGGGCTGTAGGTGTTGATCTGCTCCAGAACTGCGTCACGGCTTGCCTCCGCATCAGAAGGAAGCGGTAGCCAGGATCCGGGAGGGATTCGAACCCCACGATCGAGGCAAGCGGATCTCCGCGTGCGGCACGGAAAAGACCACGCCAATTGCCCATCACGGATTCGCATCAGTAGGGTGAAAAACATGTCGAAGAGCCAGGTACAACGTAGCGTGCCTCGTAACCCCCGCACACGCCGACGCTCACCCGGTTGGGTGCCCGACCAACACGGCGCCTGGTTCATGGTCACCGTCCCCGCTATCACTGGCGTCATCCTGGCACCGTCGTGGACTGCGATTCCCCTGTTGCTGACCTGGTGGCTCGGCTATTTCACGTTTTTCGCCGGCAGCGTCTGGATCCGCTCGCGCTTCCGCGAACGCAACCGGCCCCCGGTCCTTGTCTACGGGTCGCTCGCCGCCATCGCGGGTGTGACAACGCTGATCTTCGACTGGCGGCTTCTCATGTGGGTCCCGGCGTTCGCGCCGTTGGTGGCCATAGCCGTATTCGAGGCATGGAAGCGGCGTCCGAGGTCGCTGTTGTCGGGCGTCTCCACTGTCGTAGCAGCCTGCCTCATCCTGCCGGTGGCCGCGTGGGCCGGGGGAGGCCTGGATGCGGAGGCGTGGGCCGCATTTGCCGTGTACCTGGCGTACTTCGTCGGCACTGTGCCCTACGTGAAGACGCTTATCCGTGAACGCGGCTCCAGGCCCTGGTTCATCGGGTCGGTGGGCTATCACGTCGTCGTGTTTGGCGCCGCCGTCGTCGCCGTGCTCGGCACCGGCGGGCATCCGTTCCACCCAGCGATCATCGTCGTGGCCGTCGTGTTGCTCGCGCGGGCGACGCTGATGCCGATCACCGGCGCACGTCGTGAGAAGCCATGGACGCCGAAGATCGTCGGACTTCTCGACGCCGTCATCACGGTGCTGGTGGTCATCGTGGTGCTGCTCTGAGGCGCCCCATTCGCTGCAGCGTCACTTTGGTGAGCAAATGATAGCGCTACCGGCCGCAATATTGTGTTTGCTCTGTGTCCTTGGAGTGAGGGGGGTGGGGACCCATCTCCGGGATTTGCGAACCGGGTGAGGAGATTACGGCGACCGCACTGCGCGAGGTCAAAGAAGAGATTGGTCTTGATGGCCGCATCGAAGCGCTTCTCGGCGTGGGGCAGGTGGCCTCTGCGGCGCGACGACCAGCGCGGCGAGCGCCACAGGATCCTCCGCCAGTAACGCCGCAGGTCAGCAGGGGTAGTGTGGTGGCTTCATGGGCGCCCCTATGTCGCAGGGCCGCCGCGAGGATGACAAGAAGCAGCGCCCGAAAGCGGTCACCAGTGCGGTTGAGAGAGAGGGCAACATCCACGCCCTGCTTGGCGACGCCCCCTTGGTCAACCCCGGCGTCATCGGCTTCAATGTGCGTGGTCGGTAGGCAGGCCAGCGCGCTGGTGTAGTTCGGTGGCGCGCTCGGGGCGTGGCCGCAGCCGCCAGATGTGCGCGCTCACCCCGGCACCGATCCCGACGAGCAGCAATGCCACCGGCCACAGCCCGACCACCACAATCACCACCCATATGGAGGCGCCCAT
This sequence comes from Corynebacterium sp. MSK041, assembly GCF_030232265.1. Classification (GTDB taxonomy): domain Bacteria; phylum Actinomycetota; class Actinomycetes; order Mycobacteriales; family Mycobacteriaceae; genus Corynebacterium. The sequence continues at coordinate 68,175 of NZ_JASPJK010000011.1, read as the reverse complement.
CCCCAACCAGAGTAGCCCCACAATCCGCAGCTTCTGCGCCCGCGTCAGCTGTCCTGAGTAGTAATCAATAATGAACGGCCCGAACGTGTCATGGCGCAGCAGGTAGCGCTCCATCCTCGGCGAACTCCGCGTGAAGCACATCAGCGCAAGCAGCAGAAACGGCGTCGTGGGCAGGATCGGCAGCCACACGCCGGCCGCGCCCAGGGCGAGCGCCACCAGTCCCACAATCATGTACACGTATCGCATCGTTGCCACATTCTAGCCGCAACATCCAACAATAGTTGTATGACTGCCTGCACTATCTTGTACGCCTCGTTCTACGGATCTACCAAGGAATACGCGGATGAGCTTGCAAAACGCCTCGGTACCACCGCCGAGCCAATCCCCGACGCCGACTTCAACCCCGAAGGCCCCATCGTGGTCCTCGTCCCCCATCCATGGCCCGAACAACCCCGGCGCCAGCTTTATCGGCAAGCTTCCTACCCCACTTTTCGGAGCCCGCACCGAGCGCCTCTAGCGACGGCGAACGAGGTCCATCGCGCGCGTCGCGTCGAGGACATCGAGGTAGGGCAGGGGATCGATGTCCATGTCCTCGACGTAGTCGGTGAGCATGGTGCGCACCACCTGGTGTAGCTCGTCGACGTTCCACGGCTTGGCAATGTAGTGGTCCAGGTTGGCCTCGTTGACCGCGCGTACCGTGTCGTGCAGCTGCGCCTGGCCGGTGACCAGGACTTTGCGGGTGGCGGCGGTGCGGTCGTCGTCCATCATCTGGACTAGGAACTCCACGCCGGTGGTGCCGGGCATGCGGTGGTCGCAGAGTGCGAGGGCGAGCACGTCGCCGTCTTCGGTGAGCTCGTCGATCACCTCCCAGGCTTCCTCCACGTCGGAGGCGACCTCCACGCGGATGTGCTCGGCAAAGGGCAGCAAGTCGCGCTCAACGGCGGCGCGGACTTCCGCCTCGTCCTCGAGGATAAGGATGGCAAGGTTCATGGTGTGTCTCCTTCGTCGTGTGCGTGCGGGCCGTCAATGGGAAGGCCCACGGTGGCGCAGGTGCCATTTGTTGAAGAGGTCAGTTCGATCGTGCCGTGATGCGCGCTGACGATGCCGCGGCAGATGCTCAGGCCGATACCCATGCCGAAGCGGACCTCCCCATTTTTCGTGGTGAAGCGTGGCTCGAAGAGCTTGTCGATGCGCTCGAGCGGGATGCCGGGGCCGTCGTCAATGACCTCCACGCGCACCCACCCGGGCTTCGGGGCACTCGTACGGATGGTGATGGTGGAGCCTTTACCGGACTCCTCGATCGCTTCGGCGGCGTTGGAGATCAGGTTCGTCCACACCTGCGCGATCTGCCCGGGCGTACACGTCACGTGCGGCAGTTCGGCAAAATCCCGTTTGACCTCCACACCGCGCAGTTTGTGGGCGATCAGCTGCAGCGTGTCCTCGATGCTTTGGTGCAGGTCCACGTCGGTGACCGGGTCGCCGTCGGGCCGCGCGTATGCGCGTAGCGAGGCCACCAGCTGCGTAATGCGGGTCGATGCGGTGGAGAGGTTGCGCAGGGCAGTGCCTATCGACGCCGCGTGCTCCACCGTCTCGTACTCCAGCTTTCGATTCGCGCGCACCTGCTTGGCAAACTCCACGTCGTGCAAGCCGGCGAGTACCCAGCGCTGGGCGAGCGCCCGATCGCCGGTGACCTCGGTCAGTTCGCGCCGCAGCGCGCGTGCCTCCTTTGTGCTTACCGCGTGCGAGCTGCGCGCTGCCTCCAGCGCGTGGCTGGTCGCGTCTCGCCACCTGCGGTTGGGGCTGGACGCGATCAGGCCTTCGACGTCTTCGGCGAGGTGCGCTGCGGTGCGCTCGATCGCCGCCATCGGGTTGTTCAGCTCGTGGGCAACGCCTGCGGCGAGTTCGCCGAGGGAGGCGAAGCGCGCCTGGCTCATCAGCTCGCGGCGCGCTGCTTCCAGGTTGTGCAGTGCCGTGGTCAAGCGTGCGCGCTCGTCTTCGAGTTGCGCGGTGAGTTCGTGCTGCTCGATCTGGATGTCCTCGGCGCGGCGCAGGCGGCGGTCGTAGGAGCGCACGAAGAGGATATTGAACAGGCGCGCAAGCTCCGGCTCCTGGCGGATGAGGTAGTCCACCTGCTCGGTGGGCAGCTGGACTGCGACGACCTCGGTGGTGGTACGCGCGGTAAAGAAGCCGACCCGGTTGCTCGCCAGGGCGAGTAGTCCGATGACGTGGCCGGTGGAGGCGTGGTGCATGACGATATCGCCGGCGTCGGTAAAGCGCTGCAAAAGCACCTGGCCGGAAAGAGCGAAGATGACCTCCTCGACGTAGTGGCCCTCCTTGGTCAGGTAGACCCCCGGCGGGAAAGTCAGGCGCGGCTGGTAGCCCAGGTGCATGTCGGCGGCCTTGATGATGCGGCTGATGATCTCCTGGTCGGTCAGCCTTACGTCCAGTTCGGTGACCTCTGGCAGGGCGAAGGTGCCAGCGATAGAGGGGTCGTGCTTGCCGCGCATGTACCAGTAGCGGTTGAGCTGCTGCTGGATGTTGTGCAGGAGTGCTTCTGCCTTGATCGCCGGGGTGAACACGAGCATGTCGAGCCGTCCCATGTCCGTAAGTGCATCCAGGCCCGCGATCTCTGGCGCGGTGGTCAGCACCATGACGCGGGTGTACTCGAAACCGGGCTCGGAGATCAGCTCCAGCAACGGGTGGTCGGGCGCCAAGCCGTCCTCGTGGACGGTGACGGTGACAAGCGCGAGCGGGTCGCCGTCGAGAAGCGAGCGTAGGTGCTCGACATTATCGGCGGCGAGGATGTCATGCGTGGCGCCCAGTGCCTCGTTGACCACCTGCTGCACGTCACGGGTGGCCTGGGACTTTCCTACGATAGAGAGGGTGGAACGGGGCAGCACCTAGCTCACCAGCCCCATCAGCTGCCAAACGGAAGGCAGAGCAAAGATCAACAGCAGCGTGGCCACGGTACCGACCACGAGTCCGACTAGCGCCATCTGCGGAATGGAGATCTCCTTGGTGGCGTAAGCAATCGCGTTCGGCGGAGTGGAGATTGGCAGCGACATTCCCAGCGAGCAGGCGATCGCCACCACCGCAGCAACCACGAGCGGGTCGATGCCGTCGAGGGAGAGCGCCAGCGAGACCGCCAGTGGGACCAGCAGGTTGGCGGCCGCAGAGTGCGAGATGACGTTCGCCATGCCGAAGCCGATTAAGCCCAGCACGGCGAGGATCGCCAGCGCACCCATGACCTCCCAGCTGACCGAACCGACGAGCCACTCGTCCAGGCCGCTCGCACCCACGCCCGTGCCGAGCGCGATACCACCGGAGACGAGCCACAGCACCGGCCAGTCAAGTGCCTGGACGTCCTTGCCCCTCATCACCTGCAGGCACAACAGTGCCACGACGGGGATGAAGCCGACGGTGTTGGAGGAGATGCCGTGGAGCGGCTCGCTCATCCACAACAGGATGGTCAGACCTGCCACGGCGTAGAAGAGTTTCGCGTCGGTGGCGGTGTTCCACTTCGAGCGCATCTCGATGGAGATGCGGGTCTCAGCGGGGATGAAAACGAGACAGAGAAATACCCAGGCAAAGGCGAGGACAACCAGCATGAAAGGCACCGCCATGAGCATCCAATCGACGAAGGACACACGGATGCCGTGCTCGGCGAGCGCACCGATCGCGATCGCGTTCGGGGGTGTGCCCACCGGGGTGCCGATGCCACCCACGTTGGCAGCGAGCGGGATCGACAGCGCCACGCCGGCGCGCGCTTTGCCCGCGGGCAGCGTCTTGAGAATCGGGATGACGACCGCGAACATCGTCGCTGTGGTGGCCGTGTTCGACATGAACATGCTGAGCACGGCGGTAATCAGCATGAGCCCCAGCACGGTCAGGCGCGCCTTGTCCGGGAAGGGGCGCAGCATGATCGCTGCGAGGTTGCGGTCGAGCCCGAACTTCTCCGCCCCGTGTGCGATCATGAACCCGCCGAGGAAGAGGATGATGACTGGGTGGGCCAGCGCAGAGAAATACGCGGATGCAGGAAGCAGCTGGTCTGCTAGTGCTGGGTCTCCACCGGTGGGGTCGACTAGCGCGCCGTCGGAGAGTAAGAGAACCTCCAGCAGGATGACCAACACCGCCGTGGCCGTGAGCGGCACGGGCTCGAGCACCCAGAAGACGATGGCGAGTAGGAAGATTGACAGCATCCGATGCCCGGGGGTGGGCAGGTCCGGGATCTGGATGAAGAAGGGGATGAGGAAGCAGGCCACGCCCAAGAGCAGGCCCACCAGCTGCTTTTTGCTGAGCTGGGGGCCTTTGCTCGCGAGCGCTGGCGGACGTTGTTTCGAGCGGCGTTGTGTCTCCACCATGTGTCGAATTCTACCCGCTACAACCAGGGATTACGTGGTTTGGAAGGAGTTCTCTACGGCGTCCGCACGCAGGTAGACCTGTGAGCCTTTGCCTCTCAGAAAGGTTCGAGTGTTGCAATCAAGAAAGCGAGAGCTCTCAGCGATGCTCTCCACTTGCACTGATGTAGAGATATGACAGGCGCTGCCCACCGAGACAGTTGTGCTTGCGAAAGTAGTGGGTTTCCTCCGTAGAATGTGGCGCATGAACTTCCGGAATGTTCAACTCAACTCCGTCGCGGCGCTTGTCCTCAGTCTGTTAGGCGTGGCGTTCTTTGCCCTGGGGCGGGTTTTGTTTGGGGTGGGCGGATGGATGGTGCTCTTCTCCGTTCCAGTTGGGGCGATCGCGGCGCTTTTGCTTCTTGGCCTGTGGTTCATCCCCGTGCGCAACGTGGAGAAAGGCATAGAGTCAGGGCCGTATAAGACCTTCGGGTGTCGCGAATCCTGGGCCTTCATCGCGGTGACGGTGTTTCTCTTTCTAGCTGGCTTCTTTATGGTCGATGGTGGTGACACCGAGGACAGCGTGAAATCCGTCTTCACCCTGCTTGTTGGGCGGCAGGCGACAGAGCTTTCTGCGTTGTTGTGTTGGCTCTGTCTCCTTGGGGCGATTGTGTCCTACATCGTGGGCGTTGTTGTGTCGGTGAAGGGACGCAAGAGCGGGGCTGCAGTTTAAGCAAACATTCCTTCACCGACGAAGCCGTTCTCACCCACACCAGGTGGGATGAGGTAGGTGCCGGTTTTGGTGGTCTTGAGGTATTCAAGAAGCAATTCGTCGCGTGAGATGGATCGGTGCATGGGGACGAAGGCGAACCAGAACATGGCCTGCTTGCCTTTGGTCAGTGCCCTGCCCGTTTTGGATTCGAGGATGGTGCGCATTATGCCGCCCTTGTTGATCAATGACAGGACTACGCCAGTGACCACGCCCACCCCAAGGGAAACGTGTTCACGTGTACAACAGAGGGGAGAGGGTTGTGTTTGGGTTAGCAGCACTGCGCCGCAAATGTCCCGCTCATGTGGTGAAACGCCAGAGTTTACTGCCCTGGAAAGTGTGCTTCTTGTGGGACAATCAGGCGTCTACAGATTCACAAGGAAGCAACGATGACTGACACTTCAGAGATCCTCGATTCGATCACGCCAAAGCAAACCGCCAAGGTCAATAGCCTGAACGCTGCCATTTGGCAGACTGCCGACGATTACTTGCGTTTAATTGTCCCAGCCGAGAATTACGGTGACTACATCATTCCGTTTACCGTCCTCCGCCGTCTCGAAGGCCGATTGGAGTCGACGAAGAAGGACGTTTTAGATCTTGTTCACCGAGAGAACGTGAAGGGGACAGATCCTTCGATCGTGAACCTGAAGATCGAGAGCATGTTCAAGCTCCGATTTTGGAACACCTCGGAACTCTCACTTGAGCGCTTGGCTACTTCCGACGACACCTTAAAGGAAGGGTTGGAACAGTATCTCAGGGCGTTCTCCGCGAATATTCAAGAGATCTGGAAAGCGTTCGAGTTTGAGAAACTCATCGACTTCCTCGACCGCAATAACCAACTCTGGAATGTGGTGAACCACTTCGCGTCCATCGACATGTCTGACGAGGCGCTTCAGGATCAGACGATGGGCGACATCTTTGAGAACTTGATGTATCGCTCGTTCGCCCGAAAGGCGAAAGACGCCGGTGAGTTCTATACCCCGCGCGACGCGATTCGTCTGATGACGTCCATCCTGTTCACCTCGGACGACGCGGAACTGGAAGAGGACGGCATCATCCGATCCGTCTACGAAACTTTCATGCCACGACGGATACAAACGCGCGCGAACTACGATTTAGCTGCCTGACTGGTTCACCGACGTAACCTCGCGCTTCATTGGACGTCGAAAGTCTTCGACTGTTTTTCATTATCTTCGACCCAGTGAACGGTTAGCTTTGTGCCTGCGGTGCCCATCGAATACGAGACTGGCACTTTCCAGATGACCCCAGGTTCCAGCGTGATTGGCTGATCATCCACAAGGAGTCTCATAAGGCCCGATGCGGCTTGGCCTTCGAAGGTCACCGCTTCAGCAGCGAGATCACCAGTATTGGTAACCTCAAACCAGTGTTTCGTTTCCTATTTGATCTTGCCGCGCTTGTCAATTTCCTTTTCGTGTCGCTCGCTCTTTGACTCGACGCGGAAGCGGACGCCGAGCGGCTCATGGCGCACCCCGACCACGGAGAGATCGATTTTGACTAGGTCATGCTCGACGGCAGCCCAGACTTGGTTCTCCAGTTGGCGGATGTCATCGAATTCTCCGAGCAGTCCCCGCTCCTTGATTTCATTCTTGAAATTTCGGAGACCCTCGAGTTGCGCAGTATCGACGTCATGAGGCAGTGGGGCTCTTGAGAAAAACAGGTGTACCGGTTTCCCGCTGTTTACTGCTCGCTCAATCTCTTCAACTGTTCCCGACACTGCATCTGGTGTTGGTGAGCCGAGTCGGCTGCCGAAGAGCGCGACCACGATGTCGGCTCCGTCGACTCCCTGGGTGTTGATGATCTCCTGAGAGTGACCTCCGAGCAGCGGTACAGAATTGGTCTCCCACCGCCACGGCAGTAAGACTACATTCCGAGTCGTCGCGTGGAGTCGATTCCATGAGTGCAGAGCGCCCTCGACTGCATCTCGGGCATCGGGTACGTCGGATGGGGAGGCGACGAGAACGCGCAGAACGGTTGCCGGAAAGCTCATGACTTTATTCAACGTGTCTAACTGCCCGGGTGACGAGAGGAGAGTCCTAGGACCACTAGGAACTGGTCGCGATTGTCTGTTCGCTGCCGTCGCGGCGCAGGCCCTGTCGCGCGCGGCCAAGGCGGGCGATACCTCTCCCGGGGCCGTGACGGCGGCGATCAAGACGACGGCCGAGTGGCTACACAATACGCCGGCGATCGCGCGCGATTCCTATATCAATCCGCGGGTGATCGAGCTGTTTGAAAAGGGCACGGTCATCTCGGGTAAGGCGACCGACGCGAAGGTGCGGGCCCTGCTGACCTAGGCTTCGTCGCTCTCCGGCCACGTGATGGGCGTGGGCGACACATCGCGGGCGGCGAAGCGCTCCGAGCCGATTCCGGCGGCGACGACGAGCACGATGCCAAGGACCTGGATTGGCAGCGGTACTTGGGCGAGGACGATCGCGCCGATAAGCACGCTGATCGCGGGCTCCAGCACATGAGGGTGCCGAAGGCGGCCGGGGCCATGGCACGCAGCGCGACGATTTCGAAGGCGAGAGGGATGACCGGCATCAGGAGTGCGAGCCCGAGCGCCGTGGCGATGACCGGCAGGGACAGGTACGGCAGCGCCTCGGGTAGCCCGATGGGCGCGTAGGCGATGGCGACGATCGGGATGGTGTAGGCGAGGGCGCTGATGCCGGAAAACCGATCACCGACGCGTTGGGTTAAGACGATATACAGCGCCCACCCGAGCCCGGAGCCGAGGGCGAACAGGATGCCGACGACGTCGACGTTACCGATCCAGGGCCGGGTCAGTAAGACGACGCCGATCATGGCGAGGGCGGGATAGGAAAGGGCGCGCCGCGAGGTGCTTGTGAGCGCGGCAAGGACGAGTGGGCCGAGGAATTCCAGAGCCACGGCGGTGCCGAGTTAGATGCGCTGGATTGCGGCAAAAAGAAGAAAGTTAGCGAGCCGGTGGTGACGCCGAGGGCGGTGACGAGACCGGCGTCACGCCAGGTCATACCGCGCAGGCGCAGGCGCGCGATTGCCAGGATGAGGACGGCGCCGGCGGCCACGCGCAGCCAGGCAGCCCCGCGCGGCCCGACGTCGTTGATCAAGCCAACGGCGAAGGCTCCCGAGAGTTGGACCGAAAGCATGGCAAGGACGGCGAGTAGCCCGGGCGGCACCTCGGCCGCCCGGGCTTGCTGCTTGTCGCGCCATAGGCTCACCCTTCCAGGCTAAACCTTGCCTTGGCCATTGCCCACGCCTGCGGTTCAATGGGGCTATGACCCGACCCACGATCATGTTTGTGTGCGTTCACAATGCAGGCCGCTCCCAGATGGCGGCGGCTTTTGCCAAGACGCTGTCCGGCGGACGCATTGAGGTCCGCTCCGCGGGCTCCGCCCCCGCTGATTCGATCAACCCCGTGGTACGAGAGGCGATGGCGGAGGTCGGGATCGATCTGGCCGCGGCGCGCCCGAGGGTGCTGGTGGCTGAGGACGTGCAATCCTCCGACGTCGTCATCACGATGGGCTGCGGCGATGCGTGTCCGTTTTTCCCGGCACGCGCTATGAGGATTGGCAGCTGGCCGATCCGGCTGGGCAGGACCTTGCCACCGTGCGCGTGATCCGCGACGAGATTCAGGCTCGGGTGCGCGAGCTGGTGGCGAGCCTGCAGCCCTAGGCGCCGCGCCGACGCATTTGACCCCGCCCTCGACTTAGGTTAGGGTCACCTTAATTTGTGGCGCGGCGCAGGAGGGAATGCACATGGCGAAACGGGGTTTTGAGGGCGTGCTGACGCGCGGATTTGGAGCGCGCGACCACAGCGCAACAGTCACGGCCGTGACCTACCTCGCCCCGCATTTCGTGCGAATCCACCTGGTGAGTGCAAGTCTGCTTGCCGAGGTCGTTCTCGCGCCCACGGCCTGGCTGCGGTTCTGGTTCCCCGATCCGGACGGCAGCGACCAGGAACATCAGCGCGGCTACACCATCGTCGAGGCCGACCCGGATACCGGTGAGTTCGCGATCGACGTGGTGCTGCACGAACCTGCCGGGCCGGCCTCCAGCTGGGCAAGCCAGGCACAGCCGGGCGATACCATCGCGGTCACTACGCTCGGCTCGACGGGTTTCGTCCTGCCCGAGGAACTACCCGACGGATACCTCGTCATTGGTGATGCCGCGTCGCTGCCCGCCATCAATTCAATCCTCGAGGTGCTTCCATCCGAGCTGCCGGTCGAACTGTACCTGGAAGAGCACACGCTCGATGACCACATGCTGGAAATCCGCACGCATCCGCGCGCGCGAGTGCATTGGGTGCCGCGCGTCGATGAGGCGAGCCTGGCGACGGGACTGGCTGCGCGGGACTGGTCGAACTGGAGCGCGTGGGTGGCGTGTGAGTCCGACAGCTTGAAATATGTGCGTCGCCGCCTGATGAACGATTTTGGCTTCCCGAAGTCCGAAATCCAAGCCCGCGCCTACTGGTGTTATGGGCGGGCATTCGGCAAAAAACGCCCCAAGGATCTGCCCGAGGCTGCCGCCGCGCAGGTACCTGCGGCCGGCGAGGCTGCGCCTATCAGCGGGACGTGGCGGGCTGAGGCCGGTCGGCGCCTGCTCGCCCCGCTGCGCACAACCTTCATCCTGGCGGCGATCGTGCAAGCGCTGGCCACACTCGCGCAGCTGGCCCCCTACGTCCTGCTCGTCGAACTCGCCCGGCTGCTGCTCGTCGGCGCCGGCACCGACGCGCTCATCCGCCTGGGCTGGTGGGCCGGCCTGGTCCTTATCGCGGGCGCGCTACTCACGACCGGGCTGATGACCTGGCTGCACATCGTCGATGCGCGCGTCAGTCAGGACCTGCGCACCCGACTGCTGATGACGCTCGGACGCGTGCCCCTCGGGTTTTTCGATACCCGCAGCGCGGCGCACATCAAGCAGCTGGTGCACGATGATCCGCTGGCGATGCACTACCTCATCACGCATGCGGTGCCCGATGCGGTCGGCGCCATCGTCGCGCCTGTGGCCGTCTTGGGCTACCTGTTCGTGATCGACTGGCGGGTGGCGCTCACCCTGCTGCTGCCGGTGCTCGCCTACCTGATCGGCATGTACATCATGATGACGCAGTCGGGCCCGCGCGTAGTGCAGGCGCCGCAGTGGCGCCAGCAGATGGCCAGCGCTGCTGACGCCTACCTGCAGGGGCAAGCCGTCGTGCGCGTCTTCGGGGGTGCAGCCGCCGCGCCCTTCACCCGGAGCCTGCGAGACTACCTCGATTTCCTGCGATCCTGGCAGCAGCCGCTCAGCGGCCGCAAAACCTTCATCGATCTGGTCACGCGCCCCGCGACGTTCCTGTTCCTCAGCTGCGTGGTGGGCACCGCGCTCATCACCGCGGGCATGATGGATCCGATCTCGCTGCTGCCCTTCCTCTTTCTTGGCACGACGTTCGGTGCGCGGCTACTGGGCGTCGGCTACGGTCTGCAGGCGCTGCGCGACGGTATGCTCGCGGCACGCCGGATCCAGGTCATGCTCGACCAGGAGCAGCTGTCCACGCTGCCTGAGGTCGAGCATGCGGCGAGCGCGCCGAGGCCCGCTGGTCTCGTCGAGTTCGATGATGTGAGCTTTGGCTACGACGCGTCTACCCCCGTGCTGTCGGGCGTCTCGCTGCGCCTGGCGCCCGGTACCATCACTGCGCTCGTGGGCCCGTCCGGTGCGGGTAAATCCACCCTGGCGAGCCTGCTTGCCCGGTTCTACGACGTGACCGACGGCGCAATCCGCATCGGCGGCCACGATCTTCGTACGCTCGAGGCATCACAGCTGTATTCGCGGGTTGGCTTCGTCTTCCAGAATCCGCAACTGGTGCGCGCCAGCGCCCACGAGAACATCGCGCTCGCTCGCCCGGATGCCAGTCGGCACGAGGTGGAGCAGGCTGCCCGCGCCGCTCACATTCACGAGCGCATCCTCGCCCTACCGGACGGCTATGACACGATCCTGGGCGCTGACATCGCCCTATCCGGCGGTGAACGCCAGCGCATCACCATCGCCCGTGCGCTGCTGGCCGACTGTCCAATCCTCGTGCTGGACGAGGCGACGGCATTTTCCGACCCCGAATCCGAATACCTCGTCCAGCAGGCGGTCAGCCGCCTGACCGCCGGACGCACCGTGCTGCTCATCGCTCACCGCCTGCACACCATCACTGGCGTCGATACCATCGTTGTGCTCGATGGCGGCCAGATCATCGAGCAGGGTCGGCACGAGGAACTGCTCGCACGCGGCGGTCGCTACGCCGAACTCTGGGCAGCCGCCGAGACGAAGGCCACCTCATGATCCGCACGCTCATTAACCTGCTGCCACCGGCCCAGCGCCGCCATATCACCCCCTACCTGGCGCTCACGGCGCTAAGTATCGCGCTACGCGCCGCAGCGGCGCTCGCCCTCATTCCGCTCATCTCGGCCCTGTTCAGCTCGCAGCCGGGTGATGCCTGGCGCCCTCTGGCCATGATCGCGATCGCTACGGCGCTTGGCTGGGGGTGCGATAGCGCCGCGGCCCGCCACGCCTACGCTGTTGGCTTCGTGCTGCTGGATCACGCTCAGCACACCGTCGCCGAGCGCATCACCACCATCCGATTGCAGTGGCTGACCGGCGATAACCTGGCCACCACGCGTCAGGCGGTCGCTGCCACCGGTCCCGAACTCGTCGGGTTGATCGCCTACCTGGTGACGCCGCTGCTGAACGCCCTTATTCTTCCGGCCGCGATCGGCATCGGCCTGCTGTGGTTTTCTCCGACGCTCGGCGCTGCAGCGCTGGCGTTCCTGCCGCTGCTGCTTGGCGCCCTCGTCCTCTCGATGCGCCTGGCGCGCAGCGCCGACGCCGCCGCGGATCGCGCCCACGCCCAGCTGTCCGAGCGCCTCCTGGAGTTCGCCCGCACCCAGCAGGCGTTGCGCTCCGCCCGCCGCGTCGATACCGAGAGCAGCCATGTCGGCCAGGCACTTGCCGCGCGCACTCATGCGATGAGTCGACTGCTCGCCTACCGCGCGCCCGAACAGCTGGTTTTCACTCTGCTGACCCAGCTCGCCCTCATTGCGCTCAGCGCCCTCGCGGTCAGCCGCGCCGTCACCGGCGAGGTTTCCCCCGCCGCCGCGATCGCGCTCATCGTCGTCATCGTCCGTTTCTTGGAGCCCCTGGCGCTCGTGGCCGATATCACCGCCGGCTTGCAACTGACCACGAACGCACTGCGCACCATCCACACCGTGCTTGCCGCACCGCGCGAGCACCCCGGAACCGCGACACCAACCTTCTCAACCGCTCCCCAGATCGAGGTCGCCGACGTCACCTTCGGTTATGACGCCACGCGCGAGCGCCCCGTGCTTGACGGCCTGAACCTCACCTTCCAGCCGGGCACCACAACCGCGATCGTCGGGCCTTCTGGCTCGGGCAAATCCACCCTGCTGTTCCTGCTGGCCGGGCTCCACCAGCCCACCTCCGGAAGCATCCGTATCCAGGGCACGGACCTCGCCGAGCTCACTCCCGCCGCCCGCCGCGCCCTCATCGCCGTCATCTTCCAAGACCCGTACCTGTTTGACGGCACACTGCTGGACAACATCTCCATCGGTAATCCCCACGCCACCGGCGAGCAGATCGAGCGCGCCACCGCACTCGCGCGCGTGGATGCCGTTGCCGCGCAACTCACCGACGGCATGGCCACAATGGTCGGCGACGGTGGCACGCTGCTATCGGGCGGGCAGCGCCAGCGCGTCTCGATCGCCCGCGCCCTGCTCAGCTGCGCCCCCGTGCTGCTAGTCGATGAGGCCACCAGCGCGCTCGATACCGAAAACGAACGCGCCGTCGCCGCTGCCCTGAGCTCGGAGACCACGCCCCGCACCCGCATCATCGTCGCGCACCGCCTGTCCTCCATCCGCCAGGCCGACCGCGTCATCTTCTTCGATGCCGGCCGCGTCATCGAGGACGGCAGCATCGAGGACCTGCTCGCCCTTGATGGCCGCTTCGCCGCATACTGGCGCCAGCAGCAGGCCGCCAGCGCTTGGCGCGTGCGCTAGTGCTCCCGCCAAGCCCTACGGTAGATTCAACGCCATAGCCTACGTGACCCAGCTCACCGCCGGGTTGAAAGGATGGCATCAAGAAACGCTGTGCAGCAATGGCTCTGGTTTTTGCAGCTACGCTCGCCGGTTGTGGCGACGAGACCGCACCTGAGAGTTAGGCCTCGCCTGCCACGAGATCACCCCCCGACCACCTCAGCTCCTTCCATCAGCGCAAAGCTCAGTGTTGACAGCACGGATAAGCCCCTGACATCTGCCGCGTGCGCCACGATCGACGGGGAATCAACGGTGTCATTCGAAACACCGGACCAGCCGCAGTCGTTGCTCACCGTCAAGGTTGCCGATGGCGCCGTCAAGGATGTGATATGGCAAGCCGGCAACACCCTGCACTCCTGGGGAGGCGACTACTTTGGACGTGACCCGCTCGTGAGTGTTGACGCAGACCGCTGGCGGATCGAGGCCTCCGTGCGTGAAATCAGCGGCGACGGTGCGGCCGAACTCAAGGCTATGGAAATCCAAGCGGAGATCGACTGCACGTCTGACGAGAGCCATCATCGCGACGACCCGTATCAGTCGGTAGCCAACGGCCAGTACGCACCGAGCCCTGAGCGCAAAGCTCAGCTCGAGCCACTCGATGCTCTATTCGCCAAGACTCAAAGCGAGGTGATAATCGACGGGCAGGCAGCGACCGTCACGAAAACGTCATGTGACCCCAGCTTCGTCGCTAAAACCAATGTGAGGGCCGATCTTGAGATCGGCGGAGAATCAGCATCCCTATCGTGGGACTTCACCGATCCCGCCGTGCCAAAAGCCGTGGAGTTGCGTCTAACGGGCAACCAGCTTGGCTGGCAGCACGAAAAAACGTCCTACCCGCACACCGGGTCGAGGGCAAAGCCCACGCACTGCGCGGCACGGTCTATTCCGATGACCTGTCCAAAACCAGCACCATCGAGCCCGTCATTTTCTGCGAAGCAAAAGTATGGACACATCGTCTTGGGAACCTACTGCTGCTCAATCGCCGGAAAAACTCCAGTGCTTGCAATTATGACTTCGATGTTAAGAAGGAGAGGTACTTCAAGTCGGGGAAAGGCGTGGCGGTGCTCGCACTCACCACGCAGGTACTTGGAGAACCGGTGTGGACTCCGAGTGTTATCGAGCGACGTCAGAAAGTGAAGCGTCCTGAGTTTGGTTCCGATCGTTTCTAGAGAAAGATTGGGATCATGCCAAGGAAGTACAGTGATGAGTTCAAGGCCAAGGCGGTGCGTCTGGCTGAGGAACTTGTTGAGCTTGAAGGGTGCTCGAAGTGGGGTGCGGCGGTTGAGATCGGTGACAAGGTCGGCGTCTCCGCGCACACGCTTAATAATTGGTTGAAGCCTTCAGGGCCGTCACACGGCGTCGAGGGCAGCTCCGGCGAGTTAGCAGACGATGAGCTGAAGCGTCTGCGGCGAGAGAATAAAGAGCTGCGCAGGGCGAACGAGATTTTAAAGACCGCGTCGGCTTTTTTCGCAGCGGAACTCGACCGTCCCACCAGAAGATGATCGAATACATCGATACGTATCGCGATCGCTTCGGGGTCGAGGCCATCTGTCGCACCTTGAGGCAGACAGAGTGTGGGTTTATCACTTCTCGTGGTTATCGGGCAGCGAAGACACGAGCCCCGTCAGCCAGGAGTCTTACGGATGCGCTGCTTATTCCCGAACTCGTGAAGGTCTACGAGGACAACTTCAGCGTTTACGGGGTGCGCAAGATGTGGAAGGCCATGCAGCGCGCTGGCTGGGACATCGGTCGTGATCAGACCGCCCGGTTGATGAAACTCGCCGGCATCCAAGGCCGAAGAAGAGGCCGCACACCGACTACAACACTTCGAGCCGACGTGCCGGATTGTCGCCCTGATCTGGTCAATCGTGACTTCACTGCGTGCGCACCGCACCGGTTGTGGGTCGCTGACATCACCTACGTGCGCACCCTGTCTGGGTTTGCTTATACCGCGTTCATCACCGATGTGTATTCCCGCAAGATTGTCGGTGTCGCGACCCGGGCGAGTATGCGCACCGATGAACTGCCTTTGGAGGCGTTTGAGCACGCGCTGTATCACGCCGGTGATCTTCGCGCTGAGGGTCTTGTCCACCATAGTGATCGTGGCTCGCAGTATGTGTCCATCCGCTACGGTGAGGCACTCGCTGAAGCTGGGATCGATCCGTCCGTTGGCACTGTCGGTGACTCCTACGACAACGCGTTGGCTGAAACGGTCAACGGTCTGTACAAAACGGAGTTGATTTATCCCCACCGGCCGTGGACGTCGGTTGGGGAGGTCGAAATCGCGACCCTTCGATGGGTGTACTGGTGGAACAACCAGCGGCTCCACGAATCCCTGGGATATATCACTCCACAAGAAATGGAGGACGCCTACTATCAACAATCAGACGCTCAGTCGCTGGGCGTTTAGTAAGCGGAACGGAACCCAGGACGCTTCAATATGTCTGCTTTTCCACCTTTGGGTGGCACGAGCGGCACAAAACTGCAAGGTTGCGCAGTTGAGCTGTGCCGCCTTGTTTAACAGGAATAATGTGGTGCACGGTTAGGCTTTCGCGAGATCCGCATCGTGCGCATGACATATCCTCACGAAGACGCTTGCTCAATAACTGCCACTCGTAGTCGTAGGGCTTGAATGTTCGCTTCTTCTGGGCATTCGAACGAAGCGTTGCGATTAGCTTGGATCTTTTGCACTCGTCGTAACTAGCCCAATGCTCACGTGTCGTTGTACCGATTCGTGCTTTTGTTTCAGGCGAATGGTAGTTATCGCCTAGCCGTTCTTTCCTTCTCTTAAGACCAGCACTGACTTTCGCCCGAAATTTAGAGTCTCGATTTTTCATTTGAAGATTCTATCGAGTCTTTTGCCACTCGTTTTGGCAGGGAACTGAGCGAAAGAAGTGCTGAGGAACTCGCCCCTGTTGATAACTGCGGTGCCCTGAAACTCCACAGGTTTCACAAACGAAGTCGACCCTCACCACGTATCTCCTTTCACGATCCGACGCAACTGTGTCGCCCAGTCCCAGGTACGCTCCCACTGAGCGGTAAGGTCACCGAAATGCCCATACGCTGAATAATCCGAAAAGCGCGTATGTGTGCCGAGCTTCAATGCTTCGATAATTCCTGCCGGACGCAAGGGGAATACGTCGCGGCAAGCCTGCTCAATCAATGCTTCGGCATAAGCGCCAGTGCCGGGCGTATCTACGGCGAACGCGACAGAGTCTGCTTTACCTATCGCGTAGGAGATGGTGACGTGGCATTGCTCAGCTAGGCCTGCATCCACCACAGACTTGGCGATCAGCCGGGCCATGTATGCACCAGAGCGGTCGACCTTGGAGTGGTCTTTACCCGAGAACGCCCCGCCACCATGGGGTGCAAGCCCGCCGTAGGTATCGACCATGAGCTTTCGGCCAGTCAGCCCAGTGTCTGCGGCAGGGCCACCCTCGACGAAACGCCCTGAAGGGTTGATCAGGATTTCGGTGTGTTCGTCGATTTCGATCTCGCGACACGCCGCCGAGATAACCAGCGAAATCAGACGCTGGTTGAAATCCTCCACGTTAATGCCTGGCTTGTGCTGGACCGAGACCACAATCGTGGCGATACGTTTAGGGGTTTCGCCGTCATACTCAACAGTGACCTGGGCTTTCCCGTCCGGGCCGAGCTCTGGAATCTTGCCGTCTGTGAATGCTTGATCGAGACGCTTGCAGATCCGGTGAGCATAAACCAGTGGCAACGGGAGTCGTTCTTCGCTCTCGGCTGTGGCGTAGCCGTAGACGGTGCCTTGATCGCCAGCACCAACCATTACGTGAGAACTCGTATCACCGTGGCGTGCTTCTAAAGATTTATCGACCCCGCCAGCAATATCGCTCGATTGGCAGTGAATTTTGGCGCGGATGCGGAACCGGCGCGGATCATAACCCACATGCTCAAGCGCTGCGCGTACCAGCATCGGAATCTCAAGCTTTGCCTTGCAGGTGATCTCGCCAGCGACATAGATGCGTGCTTTGGTTGCCATCACTTCGACAGCCACTCTGGCGGCAGGGTCTTCGTAGAGGGCACGATCCAAAATGCAGTCGGCGATGTAGTCGCACAGCTTGTCCGGGTGCCCGGCGCGCACGCTTTCAGCGGTTTTCAACGACATATACAACTCGCTTTCATAAATTGATATGGGGTGGGAATAAAAAAGTGAGCGCCAGCTGTGCGGGCGCTCACTAAGACGATGATTGAGAAGTGGGTCAGAGTTAAGGCAGCAGGGTGTGTTCGATGCCGTCTAGGATCACATCGATGACGAGGTCGTAGTATTCCTCGGACATCGCTTCTTCTTCATCAAGGTGTGAGAGAGGCTCCAGGTAAGAGTTGACAATACTGGTCAGTCCAACAGATTGAGCCATCATAGGCTCAAGCCTGACAAGCATTTCGTGCAGGTTGTGGTGAGGTTGGATTTGATTGGATGCGCGCAGGTTTCTCGCTCCGATCGTGTGGATGATCGAGTTCGCGATAATTGTGTAGGCCACAGGCGAATTGTCACCAAACCCAGCTTCTTGTAGTTTGGCCCAGGCTCCATCGATCATCGGCAAAAACTGTTCAGTGAACTTGCCCCGCGCGAACCTGTCGGTAATCCCTGGATATGCTAACAATGCGGGGCGTAGATTGTGAGCCATAGCTCGAAACCAGGCTTTCCATTCAAGGTCCGGGTCGGGAACTTCAATCCCGACACATACCCGGTCTACAACAGCATCACAAATGGCTTCCTTGTTTGGAAAATAATGATAAATCACTGAGGGAACCACGCCCAGTTCACGGGCAATGTCCCGTACTGACCATCCCTCAACGCCACTGATCGCGCTTAACTGTACAGCTTGTTTGACAATCAGCTCGCGTGATAGCCCAGCCCTTCGCCCCGTTAGCACAGTGTTCATAAGGTGACCCTTAACTTATTCTTTGACCCTTACTAGAACACCATTCTACAATATTCCTAAGTGAAACAGTGTTCTAGTAATGGAGTGTAGTGATGCCTGACCCTCGTAGTAATAAGCCGACACAGAGTTCTATTGATCCAGGAGCGCAAGCGAACCTGGTAGTGGGAATCGTTTTTCTCGCCTTTATGGGGCAAATGATTCTCAATCCGATCATCGCGCCACTGTCACGACAGATGGGATTGCGGGAATGGCATATTGGCGCCACTATCTCTTTGGCAGCGATTGTACTAGCGAGCTTGAGTGCTTATTGGGGGCGAGCTTCCCAACGTGTCGGCGCTAAACGTGTACTCGCTGCCGGGCTTGTGATCGCGATCATCGCTTTGAGCGCCTTCGGTATTGTCTCCTACCTGGGGATGAACCAGGTAGTTGGCGGTGTCGGACTAGTTTTTGGTGTTGTGATCACTCGTGGTTTGCTCTATGGCGGAGGGATTTCAGCGATCGCCCCGACCGCGCAAGCCCACCTGGTCACGCATGCTGCCAGCGAGAACGGGCGGGTAAAAGCACTGGGCATGATTGGAGCGGCTCAAGGGATCGCCTCCATTGTTGGAGGTGTTACTGGAGGTGTGTTAGCCGCTGCTGGTGGCCTGCTCTTGCCCTTGGTGGTCATGCCCGTTGTGATGGTGATTGGTCTGGTTGTTCTCTTGGTGAGTTTCGCACCTCAAAGCCAAGGGCAACTTTTTGCAAAGCCTCAACGGATTCGCTTCACTGATCCGCGTGTAGCTCCCTGGCTAGCAACTGGTCTGGTGATGTTTCTTGTGTTTTCTTCTGTTGCTACGATTTTTGGATTCACTGTTCAAGACCGCTTCGCCCTGTCGGCAACTGCGACCGCAGGTATTTCCGCGATTTACCTGACCATCATGGGCGTGACCATGATCATTGCCCAAGCGGTGATTGCTCCAAAGACAGGGTGGGGAGCAGCGAAGCTTTTACGTACTGGTCTGACCATTACACTAGTTGCAACTGTGCTCATTTGGCCTACCTCCTCGCACGCTTTACTGGTTGTCGGGTGTATCGTGCTGGGGGTAGGTATGGGACTGGCGATGCCCGGGTACAACACTGGCCCAACCTTGAAGATGAGTGCAGATGAGCAAGGCGCAGTGGCTGGCATCATTAACGCTAATAATGGGTTGGCGTACGCGATTGCCCCGCTGGCTTCGACCGCCCTTTACGGGTGGAACCCGCTGGCACCCTTCGCCGTCTGTATCGCCTTGATTGCAGTGGTCGTCATCTACGCCCACACCGCACCCGCACTACGCCAATAACTATGAGCGTGCCTGAAGTAGCCGTTCCATCACGTTATCCGCAGGAGTCGGCCCCGAGTAGTCCACCAGCGAGTTGGCTTTGACCACATCGAAAATCTCGTACCAGAGCGTATTCGCCTGCTTGCTAAACGACTGAGACATGGCCACGAATGGGGACGCGATAGCCGCCCCCGTGGTCGGATGCTTACCCAACAGGCCAAAATCGGAGATTGCTTCTTCGTATTGAATGAACCGAGAAAAATTCTGCGCATAAGCCTCAATCAACCGTGGAGCTACGAGTTTTTCGCAGCCGCGCTCCTTGAGCCAGTTCCAGGTATCGCGGTAGATTACGTCAGCACCCAAAGGGTTACCATCACGCTGCACAGCCGCCAAATAAGCCGAAGGTTCTGGCATTACGCTACCTTCAAGATCCCCGCCCGCTTCCAGATCTGGTGGGTCGAGCGACGCGATGTGGAGGACGCGTGCGTCTTTGCCTTCGGTGATCTTCTCAAACGCAGGTGTGGGCTTCGCACCTGAGCCTGCTCTGCGTCCGCCGCGCAGTGTTCCGTCTTTCGCCATGAAATCTCGCCTCCTTCCAGGCGGTTAGCCCGGTGATGGAGGGCTTGGGGATTAATACCCTTGTTGCGACCGGCTATTTGGTAGCAGTGTCGTGACTATCTGGTAGCGCTTCAGTGAGTTTCTGGTAGCAGCTCAGGGCGCTCGGGATGATACTTCCGGTAGCCGCACCACTCGGGTGCGGCGCGTACTGGAAGGAGTCCGCTGATGACGGATTACCGTGCGGTGATGACGCTGCTGATTAAGAAGCGTTCTTACCGCCAGATTGAAGACCAGCTCGGGTGCTCGCATCGCGCGATTTCCCGGGCGAACCAAGCGCTGCGAAGCCTTGGCCTGACTACTGCCCAGCAGGTCGCGGCGCTGACGAATGACGAGCTGGACGAGATATTCGTTGATAAACGCACCAGCGGGCAAGGCGAGTTCGTCCCGATTGACTTTGACGCGGTCGTCAAAGCACGCACAGGGCGTACGAAGCACACACTGCAAGTATTGTGGGCTCGCTACACCACCACCCCAGCCCAGCCGGGTCAGCGTCATTACAGCTACGACCGGTTTCGCCAGCTGGTTGCCTCCCATGTCGATGCAGCCGGGCTTACCGCCCGGATCACCCATGCACCAGGGCATACGATGCAGGTGGATTGGGCAGGGACCAAGATGCGCCTGTACGACCCTGCGGGCACACCGGGTGCGAAAGTCAGCATTTTCGTCGCTTCGCTGCCGTATTCAGGGATGCTGTTTGCCTGTGCGTGTGTTGACCAGCGGCAACAGTCCTGGCTTGATGCGCATCGTCAAGCGTTTGACTACTTCGGTGGGGTCTGCCAGGTTGTTGTCCCCGATAACGCGTCGACGGCATCGAACGCGATCAGCACTGCCGATAGGAATCGGAAGGTCAACGACACCTACCAGCAGTTCTTGGAGCACTACAACACAGCGGCACTTCCCACACGCGCGCGTCGGCCGAAGGATAAAGCGAATGTGGAAGCTGCGGTAAAGATCGTCACGCACAAGATCATCCACGCTCTTGAGGGCCACCAGTGTGTTGACGTAGACGAGCTCAACGGAAAGATTGTGGGCTTGGTCGACGCGATCAACACCTCCGTGCCATTTCGCAGTCAGCAGTCAAGCCGCAGGGATCTCTTTGAAGCACACGAACAGCATCTGCTTGCCGATCTGCCGGAAACCCCGTGGCAGCACACCGAGTGGAAGCGTGCGAAAGTAGCCCCGGATTTCCATATCACGGTTGCAACGGTGCGCTACTCCGTCCCGCACCAGCTTGTTGGCCGCACTGTCGATGTGCGCATCACCGGGCAAGTCTTGACCGTCTTTGACCAGGGGACAACCGTAGCAACCCACCAGGTTTCGCATAAGCGTGGGGCCTATGTCACTGACTATGAGCACATTCCATCTGGAATGGACTCCACCCGTGGACTGTGGACAAGCGACTACTTCTATCGCGAAGCCCAAAAAATCGGCCCGGCAACACGCAAGGTCATCGAAGAACTCATCGCGGCGAAAGCAATCCCGGCCCAGGCGTACCAATCCTGGAAGAGGCATGCCAGCGCCTGACCGCCGACAACGGCAGCCGACGGGCGGTGTCATATACCGCAGTCAAAAACATGATGGCCGCCATACGCAAAGAACACGCCACCCGGCCCCGCGGGTTAGACCAGCCCCCGCGCAGCACCACAACCAACCCATCCACCGCCCTTGCAGTCTCCGACAGGGATACCACCGGCGCGTTTCTCGGCGGTGCAGACCAATTCAGCATGGACAACCTCGCTAAGAAAGGACACTAAAGCCCATGTCATCACCAACCCCGCCAACAGATCGCTTCCTTGACGAATCCGTCCTAGCCGACTTCACCGCGCTGCGGATGACTGCCTTCGGCAGAAGCGTCATCGACATCGCCAACGATCCCGCATTCGACGCATGGACGTTTTCCCAAAAGGTGCTCTACGCACTCGACAAAGAAGTCGCAGCCAGGCGTGAACGACGCATCAACAAACTGCTGAAAGCATCCCGATCGCCAAACCTTGATGCTTGCCTTGAAAATGTAGTCTGCACGCCTGACCGCAACATCAACCCCGAGCAAGTCAGCAGACTCGCTCACGGACAATGGTGCCACCTGGGCCAAAACATTGTCATCCTGGGCAAATCCTCAGTCGGCAAAACCTACCTCGCCCAAGCACTAATCACAGCAGCATGCCGCAACGACTACTCCGCACGGTTCTACCGCACCGACATGCTCGCCGCCGAACTGGCAGTCCTGCAACCCAATGACCCCATACGGCTGAAATTCATCCAACACCTCCACGACGTCGACGTCCTGGTCCTCGATGACTTCCTGACCACACCTGTGAATGCCGCGACCGCGCACCAACTTCTCAACATCCTCGCCGGGCGAGAAGGCAAAGTCTCAACGATAGTGACCTCACAATTCACCCCACTGGAATGGTACAAGTCCATCCCCGATGCCGTGATCTCCGAGTCAATCCTCAACCGACTCGTCTCCGGCGCCGAGATCATCACACTCGAAGGACCAAACATGCGCCTGACCACCAACACATAACCACCAACAAGGCCTGAGTGAGACGCCGCTACCGGATACTCACTCAGGCGCTACCAGATACTCACCACACCGCTACCATTTCAGTCTTCTGAACACGAAGAGCTCCCGCTGGAAATCCGTGGGGTTCTTCAGCCGTTCGGACTCGGGCAGTGGGCCGGGCAGAGTGGTGCCGGTGGCGAAGGGGGAGCCCGGGAGGTGGTCGCGGTCGTGGGGTTGGGCGAGGCCGGAAAGGTCGGGTCCGGCGGGGACGATCTGGGTGGGGTTCACTTCGCGGTGGACGATGTAGTAGTGCTGTTTGATCTCCGTGAAGTCGGTGGTGTCGCCGAAGCCGGGGGTGTGGAACAGCTCGCGGAGGTAGCCGTAGACGTTGGGCATTTCGGTGATCTTGTTGCGGTTGGTTTTGAAGTGGCCGTGGTAGACAGCGTCGAAACGGATGAGGGTGGTGTAGGCGCGGATGTCGGTCTCCGTGATGTGTTCACCCATGATGAAGCGGTGGTTGGCTAGGCGGTCTTCGAGCCAGTCGAGGACCTCAAAGACGTCGACATAGGCTTCTTCGTAGGCGCCCTGGGAGGCGGAGAACCCGGCGCGGTACACGCCGTTGTTGAACTTGCGGAAGAGGAAGTCGTTGATCTTCTCCATCTCCTCGCGCTGATCTTCCGGTGGCAGAAGGCTCGGGGCGCCTGGGCGCTGGTAGGAGGTCCACTCGGTTTGGAAGTCGCGGACGATGGAGTTGTAATCGTTCGTGACCACCTTGCCGGTTGTTTCCTCCACGATGGCCGGCACGGTAATGCCGCGTGGGTAATCCGGGAAGCGTGCGAAGTACGCGTCCTGCAGGCGGGGGATCTGTAGCACGGGGTCGACGCCGCCCGGATCCAGGTCGAAAGTCCAGGAACGCTTGTCATGGGTCGGGCCCGCCAGGCCGAGTGAGATCACATCTTCCAGCCCCATCAGGCGCCGCACGATCACAGCGCGATGTGCCCACGGGCAGGCACGTGCGGCGATGAGACGGTAGCGGTGCGGTTGCACAGGCCAGTGCAGAGCCTCATTGCTTATCGACGCAACAATGCGGTCATTGATGTAGTTCGTATCCCGCTTGAACTCGCCGTCCTTTGAGGCGTTCTGGGCGTCGCCTGCCCAATCCTTCTGTGTGCCTGCAGTCATCGTATCCTCCCTTATCGCGTGAAAAGTTTGTGACACGTCAACTATAGGCTGTTTCTGATCATGAGCGAGGGGGATGTGCTGTTGCAAGAGGATGAGCAGTGTGACGGAAAGCCCGGAGACAGGCCCAGAGACAGGCCCAGAGACAAGGCAATACAAAGCCTTCGGATGGCGCGAATCCTGGGCCTTCATCGCGGTCACGGTGTTTCTCTCCCTAGCTGGCTTCTTTATGGTCGATGGCGGTGAAAGGGCGCTGGAACCCCTTGACCGAGCGCCGGATCCATAGCCGTGCCATTTTGGGACACGCCCGCACCTTCGGTTTCGGGCCATTACCAGAGCGCTTATCCGGAGAAGCCTTCTGCTCCCACTCCAGCGGGGTAGTGATCGTCCCCTGAGCACGGGGATTCCCCGGATTTACAGGCTGATTCACCGAGAAGATTGTTAAAAACGCCTGCGGATTCTTGCGCCCATCCTGAGTCTTCGTCCACGCGTCACTCAATGGTGTGCTGGTTTTGCGCGATCTCGGTTTCAGCAATGTCTATCAAACGCACGAGACGGGACTTGAGTCGCATGCGAGGTTAGGCTAACCTAACGTAATAATGGCTATTATCTTCTGAGAGGGCAACACAGTGCCGCTTGTGACTGATGAACCCACCACAGCGACCAATGAGTCGACGAGTCGGCCGAGAGGGGGCGGCACCGCCGACGACGGCCCGCGAACCCGATCACCTAACCCGAAACCGTCGCGTGGACGCGGCCCACACACCCGGAGACAGAACCAGATGAAGTCGATTGCCCAGATCGTCCAGAACAACCTCAGACTCCTCGCGGCCTACGAGGACAAGGTCCAGCCGAGGTTCCTCAGCCGCTATGCGCGTGAACCGATGGACGCCGCCGTCGAAGGGCTCGGGGCCGGACGGAATTCCACGTCGCCGACGTCCTCGCGCCGCTCGGCAGGGTCGCCGGGCTGCTCGCCGATGGAGGCATCGCTTACGTGCAGACGTTCGCCGAGGATCCCGACGTGAACGAGCATGTGGACATGGCCGTCGTTGCGAAGATGGGCCACCGGGTGTTCCCGGGCAGCGAGGTCGAGGACCTCGCCGAAGCCAACGGGCTGAAGCTGGGCGGAGCCTCACACGTCGGCATGGTGTACTTCCGCACTCTCACGAAGAAAAGCGCGATCGGGGAGGCGGGCAAGTGAGCGCCGTGGACGGGACCGTAGGCCCGTGGTCGCTGCTCGCCCCGATTCGGACCCGGATGCGTGCGGTGGTCGCGTTATCCGTCCTGTCGTCGGTGGCTACCGTCGCTTCGCTGGTCGGCATCATCGACATTGCGATGACGTACCCGGAGGCCCCGGAGCATCGGACGTGGTTGGCCGTGGCTGTCATCGTCGTCGCCGCAACGGTGCGCATGGCCGCGGACGGCGCCGCCGGCATGCTCTCGCACCGGGCGGATAACGACCTGCAGCTCCACCTCCGGCGCCGGCTGGTCGCCCAAATCCGGAAGTTGCCGCTGGGCTGGCTGGACGCCCGGCGCTCGTCGGGAATCATCGAGTCGGTTGAGAAGGACGTCGCGGCTGTCCACCAGCTCATGGGCCACACCGTCGGTGAGACCGTGGTGGCGGTGCTGGTTCCCCTGCTTTCCCTCATCGCGCTCGTCGTGGTGGATTGGCGGATCGCGGTGGTGGCGGTCGTCCCGGTGCTGGTCACCTTCGCCCTGATGGGCGTGATGATTTCGCGCGGAGCCGCTCTTCAGCGCGACTACGAGCGAGCCTCCGAAGGAGTGACGGCCGCGGTCATCGAGCTGGTGCGCGGTATCCCGGTGATGAAGTCCTTCGGACGCGCCAACCAGGGCGCGGGGCGCTACGATGCCGCGGCATTGTCGTTCGTCCGCGCGTGGTCCGCCTGGTCCCGGCAGTCGAACATTTATCTCGGGCTCATCGAAGTGGTGACGTCCCCGACCACAGTCCTTGCAGTGGTGTGCGGGGCCGGCCTCGCTCTGAGGGACGCCGCGGGCGGCATACCGGAGGGTCTCGTCGCCGGGCTGGTTCTCAGCCTTGGACTCTCCGCGGCGATCGTGCGGGTGGCCATGAACTCCGAACCCATCATCGCGGGGATCGCTGCCCTGAAGTCCATCGCGGAGGTGCTGAGCACGCCGCCGATCGCCGAGCCCGCCGATCCGGTGCCCGCGCGCGGAGGCGCGCTCGAGGTCCGGAACCTGGTCTTCTCCTACGGCGATGGGCCGCGGGTCCTCGACGGGATGTCCGCGACGTTCGAACCAGGGACCCTCACTGCGCTGGTGGGGTCCTCCGGTTCCGGAAAGTCCACCGTCGCCCGGCTGTTGGCGCGTTTCCATGACCCCGTTGAAGGCTCGGTGCTGCTGGGCGGCGTCGATCTTCGCGACATCGCCGTGCGCGACGTGCACCGCTCGGTGTCGGTGGTGTTCCAAGATCCGCAGTTGTTCACGCTGCCGTTGCGGGAGAACATCCGGCTGGCCAGGAGAGACGCCACCGACGACGAAATCATGGCGGCCGCGAAGCTCGCGAACCTCGATGCGGTCATCGCGGCGCTGCCGAAGCGCCTGGATTCGGTGGTCAACGTCGATGTGACCTTTTCCGGTGGTGAGGCGCAGCGCGTAGCCATCGCGAGGTCGATCGTCACGGACGCGCCGGTGCTCATCTTCGACGAGGCAACCGCTTACGCGGATCCGGCTTCCGAGGCCCTCATCCAGTCCGCAATCGAGCGTTTGGCCCGTTCGCGGACGGTGATTGTGATCGCGCACAGGTTGAGCACGATCCGCAACGCCGACCGCATCCTCGTTCTCGATGGGGGAGCGGTCGCGGAGGCGGGTACCCACGACGAGTTGCTTGCGCGCGGTGGCCGCTACCGGGATTTGTGGCGCGCGTTCACGCTCGACGACGAACCATCCGCCCCGCGGGGTACTGAATCAGACGATGAAAAGGCGGGGAACCGATGATTCGAGACTTGTGGTCGATGACGGATCGGCGCTCGAGAATGACGCTGGTGTGGCTCATTGCGTTGGCCACGCTTGCCGCGCTGACCCAGGGAGCGGCGTTCGTCGCGCTGCTGCCGCTGTTGTCGGCTCTGGCCGAGGGAGATGATGCGACGGCGTGGCGTTTCACCGGCGTCATCGCCGGCCTCGCGGCCGCCCATGCGGTGCTGTCCCTTGCCGCGGGGACAGTTGGCAGGGCGAATTCCGCAGCGGTGCTTTCGTCCCTGCTGCGTTCCCTGGGCGAACGCGTGCTGACGTTGCCACTCGGGTACGTCACCAAGTCCACGGCTGGCCGCTTTTCGGAGATGGCGTCGTCGGGTATCGCGTTCGCGGCGTCCGTGCCGCACGTGATCCTGCGGCCCGTCATCGCCGCGGTGGTTACGCCGACCGTCATCGCCTTCGGAATTCTGGCGGTGGATTGGCGCGTCGGTTTGGTTCTTGTCGCGTCGGCGCCGGTGCTCTTCTTCGCCTACCGGGCCATTGGCCGGGTCGGCGGGGAGTCGGACGAAGCACATGCTGAGGCCGTCGCTGCCGTCTCCGGCAGGCTGATCGAGTTCACCCGCGGCCAGCAGGCGATTCGCGCCGCGGGCGACGGTTCGGCGGCGGACGCGATGGTAGATGAGGCTATCCAGGCCCAACACGATGCGTTCGCGAAGGCGACGTCGACGCAGGGGGCGGCCATCGGACGGTTGGGTTCGGTCGTCCATGCGGTGTTCACGGCGGCGGTGATCGTCGCCGTGGCAGTCGCCGCGACGGGCGGGATGGCGCCGACGCATTTGGCGCCGATGCTCATCGTGCTCGTCCAGTTCACCGGACCGATCACCACGGCGGGAGCGTTGTCCGGCGGTTTCGGTGCGGGCCGCAACACGTTGGCTGCGTTGCGTGACCTGCGGGCAATCCCCGCCCTTCCTGAACCTGCCGCACCGGAGCTGCCCGACGGGCATGACGTGGAGTTCCGCGGCGTGAGCTTCGGGTACGGAGATAAGAAGGTTCTCGACGACGTCAGCTTCCGTGCACCTCAGGGAGCGCTGGTTGCCGTAGTGGGACCGTCGGGGGCGGGCAAAACGACGGTCATGCGGCTGCTGTCGCGTTTTCATGATCCGGACTCGGGGGAGATCCTCATCGGCGGGGTGCCCTTGCCTCGGATCGGCACCGACGGCGTGAACGCGCTGGTGACCCCGGTGTTCCAGGAGACGTTTCTTTTCGACGCGTCCGTGCGGGACAACGTGGTCTTCGCCGACCCCGGATTCGGTTCCAGGCCCGGTGACGGGGACCGCTTGCGCGAGGCTGCCCGGCGTTCCGGGGTGGACCGCATCGTGGAGCTGCTGCCTTCCGGGTGGGATACCCCGGTGGGGGAGGAGGGGACGCTGCTGTCGGGAGGTGAGCAGCAGCGCCTCGCCATCGCCCGGGCGCTTCTGAAGGATTCCCCGGTGGTGCTTCTCGACGAGCCGACGTCCTCGCTGGATGCGGCCACTGAGCGGGCGATCGTAGGCACGATTGAGGCGTTGCGCGGCGATCACACTGTGATCGTCGTCGCCCATCGCCTGCACACCATCCGCGATGCCGACCTCATCGTCGTGCTTTCGGAGGACGGGACGGTCGTAGAACGGGGCACGCACGATGAATTGCTGGCGAAGGGCGGCCGCTATGCCGAGTCGTGGACCACCACGACGACGGCATCGGAGAAGCGCGGATAGCTAGTTCATCTAGCACCAGATTGGCTTAGTTCCCAGGAGCCAAAGCGCACCGCGCAGACACCCCAGTGGAGGAGCAAGAGCACGAGGAGCGCCAAGGAAAGTGTGTGCCAGCCTTCGTCCCAAGCACCCAAGCACAGGGTGCCCACGGGGAAGGTAGAGCCCCACCAACCAGGGCCGTAGGGCGCCCAGTGGAGGACAGCCTCGTAGAAGCAGTACATGGCGTAGAGGACACACGGTACGGCGAGGGTGAACATGATGAGGCCGTACAGGTGGGCGTCGAAAAGCAATGTCGATGCTGCCGTCGACTGGCCAATAACACCGAGGGGAATCCACGCTGTACCCGCGGCGGCGCCACGCGGGCGCGTGCGGGACCAGTAGCAGTAGAGGAAGAGCGGGATCGCGGTGAAGAAGGTGAGGAAGAAGCACAGCTCACCCGCGTAGTGATAAAACTCGCCGTGATAGGTGGCCAGCTGCCCGGCGGATGTCGCGGCGACCATCGGGGACACGAGCGCCAAGCCCCAGGGGAACGCAGGCTCGGTGTAGTGCGCGGACTGCTTCCACAAACCCCAGAGTTGCCACAAGCACACGATGATGGCTAGTGGCGCGCCGATCCACCAGCTGATCAGCTGGAACGCATCGTTGCCCGTGAGTGCCGTCCACGCCGAGCCGCACGCGAGCAGACCCATCGAATACATACCCCACGCCGCCATGTTCTGGTGCCGCGGCGGCTCATTGCGCACGCCGACCGTGAACACAACGAGGAGCCCCGCCGCGATGAGCGCAAAAACGACCTGGGCTACATGAAAACCATGTAACCCAGTCAAACTCGACGCAATCGAGGTTCCCATTAAAGCGCCGGCCCAAGCGGGACCGAACTTTGGCAACGTCATAGCACTAACGCTAGTCCCACCCCTTCATCAACAGGTCAGGTGGGCATAGGTCTGGTAGATGTTGACCCCGTGAAAGCCACCGAACCAGCTACATCGTCCCCCTGGGAAGTCCTTCGCATTTTCACCCGTCTCGGCTGCACATCCTTCGGCGGTCCGACGGCGCATTTGGGGTATTTCCGCGACGAGTTCGTGGATAAGCGAAAGTGGTTTACCGACAAGGACTACGCGGACCTGGTGGCCCTGTGCCAGTTCCTGCCCGGGCCGGCATCGAGCCAGGTGGGTATGGCGATTGGCCTGAAACGCGCCGGGTACCTAGGCATGCTGTTGGCGTGGGTGGGCTTCACTCTGCCCTCGGTGTTGCTCATGGTGGCCTTCGCATTGGGGGTAGCGCAGCTGGGTGACATTAGTGGTGCCGGCTGGCTCCTTGGCCTCAAAGCCGCGGCCGTGGCTGTGGTGGCGCAGGCGGTGTACGGGATGACCAAGAGTCTGGTTACCGGCAAGATTCATGCGGCGATTGCCGTGGCGGCGCTTACTGTGGTGCTGCTGGTCCCGCACCCATTCATCCAAGTTGGGGCCATCGTGCTTGGCATCGTGGCGGGCCTGCTCTTCTTGCGGTCGGAGAAGACGCCGGAAGAGACACCGCAGGAGAGTGGTTCGCGCACGCTGGGCATTGTGTGTCTCGCGCTATTCTTCGTCCTGCTCTTCGCCCTGCCCGTCGTTGCGCGGCTCATCGGTACGACCGGCGCGGGCATCTTTGACACGTTCTACCGCGCCGGGGCTCTCGTCTTCGGCGGTGGTCACGTGGTGTTGCCGCTGCTTGAGTCCGTCACCGTCGGGCCGGGCCTGGTGGACCATGACACGTTCCTGGCCGGCTACGGCGCCGCACAAGCCATGCCAGGTCCGCTGTTCACGTTTGCATCCTTCCTCGGCGCGAGTATGGAGGGCACGAATTGGCTGCTCGGTGCCGTCATTGCCACCGTTGCGATCTTCCTGCCCGCCGCCCTGCTCGTCCTCGGTGCGATGCCGTTCTGGGAGCGCATCCGCCAAGCCCCTCGCGCTGGCGCCGCTTTGGCTGGGGCAAACGCCGCCGTCGTGGGTATTCTCGGTGCGGCGCTGTACACCCCGGTCTTCACTGCCGGCATCACGGGTGCGGCCACGCTGTGCATCGCTGTGGTTTGCTACGCCGCGCTGACCTCCTGGAAGGTGCCGCCGTGGGCAGTGGTGATCGGCGCTGCGCTCGTTGGCTGGGTGGTGCTCTAGCGCAAGTTTTCCGTTTCCTGCCCCAAACCTTCACTGGCGCTGTAATCTCTGAACATCACAGATATGTTGGCTTACAAAAGGAGTGGGGTAGTAGTGAATCTGGACAAGCTTCTCGGCGGTGTGCCGGACGGTGTCGTGGACATCATCAAAGACCTGATCGACCTCATCGTCGCCTCCGTCAAACTGTCGGAGCTGACCAAGCCTGAGGAGGAGAAGCGCGACATGGCCCGCGAGATCTTCGGCGAGTACAGCTCGGATGCGATCGTGAGCGATCTCTTCGGGGTGGTCTCCCAGTTCTTCTAAGCTGGGGGTATGTTTGAGCTTTCGGACCTCCCATACACCGACCTCCCCGGCTTCAAGCGCACTTTCCAGCAAGGTGAGCTCACTGTGGGCCTGTCCTTGCCTATCGAGGAGGATGCGGAGGCCAACCCCCAGGACAGCCTGGAGAACCAGCTGCGCCTCATCCGCAAGGCAGAGGCCGGGGGAGTGGCCGCCATTTGGGTCCGCGATATCCCGCTGCGCGTCGAAACGTTCGGTGACGTCGGCCAGGTCTACGACCCTTGGATGTACTTGAGCTACATCGCGGCGCAGACCACTGATATCGCGCTCGGCACTGCTGCGATCGTCGTGCCCTTCCAGCACCCGTTGCTGCTGGCCAAGCGCGCCGCCACGCTTGATCGGCTTTCCGGCGGCCGCTTCCTCATGGGGGTGGCTACCGGCGATCGCCCGGAGGAGTTCCCCGCCTTCGGCCAGGACAAAGGCAACCGCGACGAAGAGTTCCGCGAAAGAATTGCTGCTTATCGACGCGCCACCCTCACCACCGCCACCCCCATCCGCTGGTCCGGCGGCAAAATGGGCGGCGCTGATGTCGTGCCCAAACCCATCGCCCGCGAAGTCCCTCTGTTGGCCACCGGCTCCTGCCAGCAGACCCTGGAGTGGCGCGCGGAGCACACCCACGGCTGGCTGATGTACCACAAGGGCCTGGAGATCCAGCGCCAGAACGTGCGCAATTGGCAGACAGCTGTTGGCCCGGACCAGTTCAAACCGTTTGCCGAGTCACTCTGGCTGGACCTCCACGAAGACCCAGACGCGCCTGCTTCCGGCGGCACCTTCGGCTACCGCCTGGGCCGCAATGCCCTCATCGAATTGCTGCACACCCAGCGCGAGGTGGGGATCAATCACGTGATGGTGAACTTTAGGTCGTCGAAACGCTCTGCGGAGGAGCAGATCGACGAGTTGATCGAGTACGTGCTCCCCGCCCTGCGCTAACAGTCGTCTAAACCCCGAACATTAGACCCCGAAAGTCACCACTTTTTACGCGAAGTTCGGGGTCTAAGGTTCGGGTTCTGCGGCGGGCGGGGGCTAGAGCTGCACCTTGGCCAGCACCGTGCCGGAGGGCTGCTCGGCGCCGGCGGCCACTTCCTCGGTGACCAGGACGGAGGCGGTGCCGCCGGGCAGGGGCATCCACACGTCGTCGTGGGGTTCCTGGCCGATGACGCCGGCGGATTCCATCGCGCCGTCGTCCATGACGGCCCAGACTTGGGCACCCATGCCGTCCGCAAGCGCGGGCTGGCCATTGACCATGGCGCCGCCTTTGCCCATGTCGGAGCTGAGCACGATGTCCAGCGTTGCTCCCATGGCGTCCGCCTGGCCCTGGCGCGCATCCTCAGCACCCATGACCGCATGCATCTCCTCGATGCCCTGGGCAGTTACGGATTCCGTGGCGCCATTGTCGTTGAACTGGGTGACCACAATGCCACCGCCAACAAACAGCACGACAGCAGCAGCGGCGGCCATGAGGCGGCGGCTCAGGCGATTGTTCCGGGCGGTGGTGAGGTCGGTGGGTTGCTCGGTGGCGTCGATACGCTGCATGATCGCGTCTTTGAGCTCTGGCGGTGGCGTGACTGGTGAGGCCGCGGAATTGAACAGGTCCTCAAAATCCTTATCCATCACAGGCATCCTTTCACTGTCACTGCCTTGCGCAACTTCTGCAGGCCGTCGCGCACACGCGTCTTTGCGGTGCCCAGCGCAACACCCGTTGCATCGGCGATTTCTTGGTGGGTGTACTCCCCGAAGTACGCCAACATGAGCGCGCTGCGGTGGGGCTCCCCAATCGAATCAATGAGTTCTTGCAGCTCCTGCGATTCTAGCCGCTGCTCGGCTTCCTCTTCAGCGGGAGCGACCCACGTGGTGAGCTGCAGGTTGAAGTCTTCCGTATCGCGGGCCTGCGCACTGCGCCAACTCCGCAGCCTGTCAATAGACCGCGACTTGGCCAGGCGGAGTACCCACGACTTTGCGCTGCCCCGAGCCGGATCGAAAGTGTGGGCTTTCTGCCACACCTCCACGAACACCTCTTGGGTGACCTCTTCGGCTTGGGCCTGGTCGCGCAGAATGTGAGTGGCTAGACCAAGAACTTGTGGCGCGATGGCGTCATACAGCGCACTGAACGCGGCTTTATCACCTGCGCGCACGCCGTCTAACAGACTATCCAGATCCACAAGTTCCAAATCTAACACCCGGGTCATGGATTACTTGGATTCTTCCATCATCTTGTCCTCGCTCATCATCGCGCTGGAGCTCGGGGTCATGGAGCCGTCCATCTTGTCCATGTTGTCCATCTTGTCTGCGGAGTCGTTGCAAGCAACGAGGCTGACAGCGGCGATGGCGATGGTGCTGGCGGTGGCGATGGTGCGCTTGATAGACATGGTGTCTCCTTCATTGGGTTGGTGTCGCGGGCGCAGTTTTCGGGCCCGTCATGAAGTACTACGGAGCACCCCGCCACAGCAGATTGGACCAATCCGAAAAAGTGGGTGGCTCCGTAGTTCCGGGTGTCAGGAAAACGCAATGAAGTAAGGACGTTTGAGATGTTCAGTGTTGTTCTCGTCGGCTTTATCGGAGGGGTGATCACAGCGCTCTCGCCGTGCATTTTGCCAGTGTTGCCGGTGGTGCTCGGTGTGAGTGTGGGCCGCAAACCATCGCACGTGGTGGCGGGTTTGACCATTAGTTTTGCGGTGATTGCGTTGCTGGGTTCGTTGTTGCTCAGCGTGTTGCATTTGCCGCCGTCGGTGCTGCGGTGGACGGGCATTGTCCTGCTGTGCCTGGTCGGGTTGAGCATGATTTTCCCGAAGATCGGTGCGATCGTGCAGAAGCCCTTTGATGCCATTCCGCGCCCGTACCAGCTCCAGCAGAATGCCAAGGACAAGGGTGGTTTTGTTATCGGGTTGGCGCTCGGTGCGGTGTACGTGCCGTGTGCAGGGCCAGTGCTCGCCGCGGTGACGGTGGCGGGTAGTACGGGTGAGATCGGCTGGAATACGGTGCTGCTCACCGTGGCTTTCGCGCTGGGTTCCGCGCTGCCGCTGTTCATCTTCGCGCTCGCGGGCAACAAGATCGGGGAGAAGGTCGACGTGGTGCAACGTCACCGCCGCGCGATTGGTGCGATCGTGCTCGTGTTCACGCTCGCGCTCGCGCTCAATGCGCCGGCCGCTATTCAGCGCTCGCTGCCGAACTGGACGGCGGGCCTGTCGCAGCGTTTTGAGAACTCAGACTTCGCCACCAATGCGTTGGGTACGGGTGAGCTGAATGCTTGTCGACGCTCCGACCCCTCCACCCTCCACGACTGCGGCCCCGCCCCCGAATTCGCCGGCCTGGAGAACTGGATCAACACCGACCAGCCGCCAAGCCCGCAGGACGGCGGCGTCATGCTCGTGGACTTCTGGGCCTATGCCTGCATTAACTGCCAGCGGGCAGGGGAGCACATCACCAAGCTTTACGACGCCTACCGCGACGCCGGCCTCACCGTCGTCGGCGTCCACTCCCCGGAGTACGGCTTCGAACACGACCTGGACAACGTGAAGGCCGCCGTGGAGAAAGAAGGCATCCACTATCCAGTGGCGCAAGACAATTCCTTTGCGACCTGGAAGAACTTCAACAACCGCTACTGGCCGGCGCGCTACCTCATCGACAAGGACGGCAATGTCCGCCAGATCGTGGAAGGGGAGGGCTCGTATGCCGAGACGGAGCAGCTCATCCGTCAACTGCTGCGGGAGGCGAATCCGGGGGTGGAGTTGCCGGAGGTCGTCGAAAAGCAAGCGGGTGAGTCTGGCACGAAGGACCGTAACCCGGAGACCTACCTGGGT
Source organism: Corynebacterium sp. MSK041 (assembly GCF_030232265.1). Taxonomy (GTDB): domain Bacteria; phylum Actinomycetota; class Actinomycetes; order Mycobacteriales; family Mycobacteriaceae; genus Corynebacterium. Next base: position 33,492 of record NZ_JASPJK010000011.1, on the reverse strand, counting down.
ACCGCGCGTGCGAAGTACACAGCGCAGCGGGACTACATCGATGGCCCGCGCGACTTTGGCGAGCAGCCCGCGCCGGGGACGTACATGTTCGCGCTGTCCGGGAAGTGGACGCTGGGGCCAGAATCCGTGGAGGCTGATGGCGGTCACATGGACATCAACGTGCACGCCGCGTGGGTGCAGCTGGTGGTGTCCGGTAATGGGTCGGTGGACGTGGAGTACCCAGACGGCTCCACTAAGACCTTCGAGGTCACCGACGGCACCTTGGACCTAGTGAAAGGCGACACGCCCATCGATGGGGTGCTGCGCATCCGGCCATCGGCAGGCGTGAAGTTGTATTCGCTGACGTTTGGTTAGCGCTCGACCTTGTCCAGTGCCTCCGTGAAGCGGGCAACGGCCGCGTCGACGTCGGCCCACTTGTCCAGGCCGAAGAGGCCGATGCGGAAAGTGGAGAAGTTCTCCGGCTCGCCCACGTGCAGCGGCACACCGGAAGCGATCTGGATGCCGGCCTGCTTGAAGGCAGCGCCGCTAGCCTGCTCCGGGGTGGTGGCGTGCATGACCACGATGGAGGAGGCCTCATAACCCGGGGCGGCAACGGAGACGAAGCCGCGGTCAGCCAGAACCTGGCGGATCTTGGTGCCCAGCTCCACCTGACGTTCGGTGAGCGTGTCCAGCCCGACTTCCTTGGCTTCCTTCATCAGGGCCAGGTTGTGCTGGATAGTGTCAGTGGGAAGGGTGGCGTGGTAGGCAGCGGAGCCGGAGGCGTAGCCCTCGGAGATCGCGGTCCACTTCTTCAGGTCCATGGCAAAGCTATCGGAGGTGGTGTTGTTCAGCTCCGCGCGGGCTGCCTCGGAGAACATGATGTAGCCGGTGGACGGGGAGCCGGACCAGCCCTTCTGCGGGGCGGTGATGAGAATGTCCACGCCGCACTCCTTCATGTCCACCCACTTGGTGCCGGCGGCAACACAGTCGAGGACGAACAGCCCACCAGCGTCGTGGGTGGCCTGGGTCAGTTCGGTGATGTACTCCTTCGGCAGCTCCAGGCCAGCGGCGGTTTCCACGTGGGCGGCGATGACCACGGCGGGGCGCTCCTCGCGGATACGTGCCGTAGCAGCTGGCGGGACGTAGGACGGGCGCTGCGCGTCACCGGTCGGCTCCGCGTTGAGCACGATGGCGGAGTCGGTGATATTGCCGGTGTCGAAGATCTGGGTCCAGCGGTAGGAGAAGTTACCGGTACGGATCACCAGTGCCTTCTTGCCGCGGGCGAACTGACGGGCCACAGCCTCCATGGCAAAGGTGCCACCACCGGGGACAACGGCCATGGTAGAGGCGTTGTAGGTCTCGCGGAGGATGGACTGCAGTTCCTGCATGACGCCGATGAAGCGGGCAGACATGTGGTTCAGGGAGCGGTCGCTGAACACTGCGGAGTATTCCAGCAGGCCATCCGGATCGATGTTGGACAGGGGGAGTTTGGTGTTAGTCATGCTCCTACGCTAGCAGCTTGACTCCGCCGGGAAAGTTCACCAATTCAATGCCACGCTCCTTCGCCAGCGGTTCGAAGGTGTCCACGAACCACTGTGAGCGGATGCCGGAGGCGCAATAGACAAGCACGCGGGAGCCTGCTTCGACGCTGTCCAAGAAATCGGCGGCTAGTCGGGGCTGGATCTCCAGATCAGAAGTGGGCAGCAGGTGGCCAGGAACAGGCATGTCCGCGATGGCTTTTTCGTGCGGTTCGCGCACATCCAGCGGAATGAGCTTGCCAGCTTCCAGTTGTGCGAGCAGCTCCGGCGCACCGTCGGGCACGGCGCAGACCTCGCCATAGCTCGTGCGCAGAGAGGTCGTCAGCGCACGCGCCGGGTCGCGGGTCACGTGGAACTCGCTAATCGACGCCCCCAGCGCGTCATACATCATCAACTTGCCCACCTCGGACTGTCCGATGCCGGTGAGGAACTTGATTACCTCCGTGGCCATGAGTCCGCCAACAACCGAGGTGGTCACGCCCAGTACACCGGCGGTGGCGCAGTCGGGGACCGAGCCCGCATCGGGTTGGTCGGGGTAGAGGTCACGCAGGCCTACGCCGCCTTCCGGGGCACCTGGGCCGGACCACCACAGGGCGACGTCGCCGCGGTAGCGGAGCACGGAGCCCCACACCAGGGGAGTGCCGGTGATCTCCGCGACGTCGGCGGCGAGGAATTTGGTGGCGAAGGTATCGGAGCCGTCGATAAGCACATCGATGCCCTCGAGGAGTCCCACGGCGTTATCCGCGGTCATGCGGCCGTCGATGATGGTGACCTCAATGTCGGGCTGCAGTGCTTTCAGCCGCTCGGCCGCCACTTCCGTCTTCTTCCGGCCGACATCATCTGCGCCGAAGAGAATTTGACGGTGGATGTTGGTGAGGTCGACGGTGTCATCGTCGATAAGCGAAATTTTTCCCACCCCCGTCGCGGCGAGCGTTTGCATGATGGGGCAACCAAGGCCGCCTGCCCCGATGACCAGCACGTGAGCTGCATGGAGCGCGGTCTGTTGCTCAGGGCCGAAGCCCGGCAAATTCATCTGGCGCGCGGTGCGTTGAAGTTCGCTTTGTGGAATCTGATGAGCGTTAGTCACGCTTTTAACTTAAGCTTGATCGTCATGCCTAGGAAACCTAGATTTCACTCAGACCCTCTGATCTTCGGCGCCGCGGCCGGGTTCATCACCCTTTTCGTGGCCGCCACCATCATTTTCGGCGAGCGTGCCCGTGAGACATACTCGCAGGTCTCCGGCTGGATGATGGACAACTTCGCGTGGCTGTACATCGGCGGTGTGTCCACGGTGTTCGTCTTCCTCATTGTTGTTTTCGTATCTAAATACGGCAACTTCAAACTCGGCGATGATGACGATGACCCGGAGTACTCCCTCCCCGTCTGGTTCTCCATGCTGTTTGCCGCCGGCATGGGCGCAACCCTGATGTTCTGGGGTGCGGCTGAACCTCTGCACCACTCCTTCAACCCGCCGCGCGGCGACTTTGAATCCATGAGCCCCGGCGCCATCCGCCAAGCTTTTGAGTTCACCTACTACCACTTCGGTATTCACATGTGGGTGATCTTCACCCTGCCTGGCCTGGCTATGGGTTACTTCATTTACAAGCGCAAGATGCCCGCGCGCTACTCCTCGATGTTCTCCCCGCTGCTAGGATCCAAGGTGTACGAGTGGCCCGGCAAGCTTCTCGACGCAGTGGGCATCATCGGCACCGTCTTCGGCCTCGCCGTCTCCGTGGGCCTTGGTGTGCTGCAGATCAGTGCCGGCCTGAACATCATGTTCGACGTCCCGCTGGTGACGTGGGTGCAGCTGGTGATCATCATTGCCATCACCCTGGTCGCCTCCATCTCCGTGGCTACCGGCCTGGACAAGGGCGTGAAGCTGCTGTCCAATCTGAACATCATCGGCTCCATCCTGTTGCTGGTGTTCCTGTTCATCGCGGGCCCGACCTTGAAGATCATTGGGCACATCACCGAGTCCTTTGGCATCTACGCCAATTCGCTGCCAGAGCTGATGTTCTGGGTGGATTCAAACGGTGAGAACCCCGGCTGGCATGCCACCTGGACTGCGTTCTACTGGGCGTGGACCATCTGTTGGTCGCCGTACGTGGGTATGTTCTTCGCCCGCATTTCCCGTGGCCGCAGTGTCCGCGAGTTCATCGCTGGCACGATCATGCTGCCCACTCTCTTTGACATCATCTGGTTTGCTACCTTCGGTCGCGCTGCCCTTGAAGTGGAAAGCGAGAACCCGGGTGTGCTCACCGGCCCTGTCGTGGAAGATGGTGAGACACCGCAGGCACTGTTTACCTTGCTTGCGCAGTACCCGCTGTACACGATCACCGGCACGGTCGCCCTGGCTGTGATCGTCTTCTACTTCGTCACATCCATTGACTCCGCCGCGATGGTCATGGACATGTTTGCCACTGGCGAGGAAGAAAAATCACCGGGCTACTACCGAGTCGCCTGGGCATGTTCCGTCGGTGTGGTTACGGCTGCGCTGCTGTTCATCAACGACTCCGGCATTCAAGCTCTGCAAGAAGTGGTGATCATCATCGCCCTGCCATTCTTCTTCGTGTACTTCATCATGATGTACGCGCTGATCAAGGCAATGAGCGATGACGCCTCCGCTGACCGCCGCTTCCGTTCCCGTAAGTGGGAGAAGACCGACACGGCCGAGAAGTACGAGGAAGCCGAAGCCAAGCCCGCGCCGGGCTATGACGCGGAGGGCAATGAGATCGACCGCCCTGAGCTCGAGTACGACTTTGAGAACGAAACATGGCGCCTCACCGAAGCACTGGTGGTGGACGGTGAGACGCCAGAGTCCTCAGATTCCAAGGAGGACTAGTTAGAGGGCAAACAACACTGCATTGTGCGTGCCGGCGCGAACCAGCGCCGGCTTTGCCACGTCAAGGACGTACAACTCACCGGCCAAACCTGGGATGACAACCCTGCTGCCGTTGACGTGAATCTGCAGCGGGTTGAGGCGCATTGGCTGGCCATCAAAACCCTGGTTCCAGCACTTGGTGCCCACCCAGTTGCGCTGGATGGACACGGCCGGGATGAGATGGTTCGGCGGGTTGCACTCCGGCTGCGCGTCGCGGCCGATGTCGCTGACACAGAGTGTTTCACCCTCGACCATGTAGCAGCGGACGGTGTTGTTGGCGTTGGATACGTAGTTGGGGTTGGCTGCCGCATTCGGAGTGAACGCGGCGGTGACAAGACCAGCGGCGAGAACCGTGGCGCCAAGTGTGCGTTTCATGGTTGAACTCCTTGAGGTAGCGCGGGGCCCATGTGGCCCCCGTCATGTACATTCTACGGAGTTTTCGGTTACAAAACCTGATCTGCCCAGCTGACCAGGCCATCAAAGCTTGAGGACGCCACCGCGTGCTCCCTCTTCGGAATCCTCCCCGCCTCACGCGCAAGCAGTCCTGCTTCCACGGCTAGACGCATCGCCTTAGCCATAGCTACAGGGTCCTGACAGCGGTTCACGGCGCTGGCCAGAAGCACACCATCGCAGCCAAGCTCCATCGCCAAAGCCGCATCGGAGGCAGTGCCCACACCGGCATCGATGAGGATGGGTACTTCCGCCCGCGAACAAATCAGCTCAATGTTGTGCGGGTTCAAAATGCCCAGGCCAGTCCCAATCGGTGCGCCCAGCGGCATGACCGCAGCCGCACCGAGGTCCTCCAGCCGCTTCGCTGCCACAGGGTCATCGGAGGTGTAGGCGAGGACGGTGAAGCCCTCGTCGACAAGCATCTCGCACGCATCCACGGTCTCCACAACATCGGGCAGCAGAGTGCGATCATCGGCGATAACCTCGAGTTTCACCCAGTCTGTGCCCAGCGCCTCGCGCGCCAGCTTCGCCGTGATCACCGCATCGCGCGCGGTACGGCAGCCAGCGGTGTTTGGCAGCGGCGCGATATTCAGCCGGTTGAGCAGGTCAAAGACCGACTCGCCCGTGGGAGCGGTAGCAGCGAACCTCCGCATCGCCACCGTGGTCATCTGCGTCCCCGACGCGATCAGCGCGCGCTCGAGCATGTCCTGCGAGCTCGCCCCGCCCGTGCCCATGATTAGGTGGGAATCGAACTGCTTGCCGGCAATTTCCAGCACGTTTAGCCTCCCTGAACAGCGGTAAGAATATCCACGCGGGCGTCTTCGCTCAGCGAGTGCGTCTCCCACTGCGACTTCGGCACCACATCGCCGTCCACGGCGACGGCGGTGCCAGCGGGGACCTTCCCAAGCAACTCCTCAAGCAGCCCCTTCACGGTTGTCGCCTCCGTGGTGACCGCCTCATTATTCACTGTCAGCTTCATGGTTCTCCTTGTGCCTCAGCGGGTTACAGGCCTCCAAGTCTACGGAGGGCTTAAGCTTCTCGACGATCTCCGCCCCACACCTAGCCCCCACCCCCGTCAACAGGATTCCGTGGCGGAAATAGCCAGTGGACACCACCACCCGGTCATTCACCCGGCCAAGGTACGGCAGATCATCCGGGGAGCCTGGACGGGCTCCAACGTGGGTTTCGATGATGTCGCATTCCTCAATTCCCGGCACAATCTCACTGGCGTCGCGCAGCAGCTGCAGCACCCCGCCTGCCTGTGGCTCGGGGCGGTCGTCCTCGCGGGTGGTGGCGCCGATGGTGAGCGTTCCGTCTTCGCGCGGGATGAGGTAGATCGGCCGGTCCTCCACGAACCCGCGAATCACCCGCTTAACCAGTGGCTGCTGGTGTTCCGGAACGCGCAGCTCTACCATGTCGCCGTATACCGGGCGCAGCTTCAACGGGGTCGTGCCCTCGAACCAGCCCGTCGTTTCGCGGGCGCCCAAACCGTTGGCCAGCAGCACCTGATCAGCTGCGACATCGTTGACATCTTTCACCGTCTCCGCCACGAACGTCACCCCGGCATTGTGGCACGCATCTTGCAGCGCTGCCGCGATGAGACGCGGCCGCACTTGGTGGTCACCGGGGATATGCACGGCACCGCTGATGGCGGGAGCGAGCGCCGGCTCGAGCTTCCGCGCCTCCCGCGTAGTGATGCGCTCCGTGGTCATCCCATGCAGCTGCTGGTATTCCTGCAGCTCTTCCAAGTGGGTCTTGTCCGCGTGGTCCTTAGCCACCACCAGTGTTCCCTCCGTGCGGTAGCCGGTGGGGGAGTCCGTGTACTTCTGTATCAGCGCGATGAGCTCCGGGTACCACTTCCCGGCCGCGATCATGAGTGGAAACAGCGGATCCTGCTGGTAGACCACCTCAGCCGCCGGGGCGAGCATCCCACCCGCATGCCACGTGGCACCACTAGCTGGTGCTGGGTCGTACACGGTGACCTGGTGGCCGTGGTCGGCGAGGGTAAGGCTCGTCGATAAGCCAATAATTCCTGCGCCTACTACTGCGACCTTCATGCTTTCCTTCTTTCCACCCATTTATCGATTGCCCACCAGCAGGCCGGCAGAAACGCCATAGCAATGATCCAATAGAACAACCAAAAACTACCGGCGATGCCTGTAACAAAGACCATGGCTACGAGGATGAGGATGGTGATCCCGGAGGCAATGACCGCGCGGATCAGATTGTCGCGGATCGAGCGGCTGAAGCCCTCACCACTGATCTCTGTTTCACCACGCCACTTCTTGTCCAGTGCGAGAACCAGATCTTTGCCGAAAACAATGGAAAAAACGACGTAGAAAGCGCCGAATGCGTGGAAAAAATTTGCGCGGTGCGTATCGGCCAGACTCCAAAACGTGTAAACGAGTAAAGCAAGGTCAATGAGGGGGGTTGCCGCTAGCAGCACAATTCCTGCTTTAGGCAACTTAAGGGCATAGCGCAGGAACATTCCGCCAAACAAACAGAGCCAGAACGCAACTTCTGCGGTGATGATGGCAAGAATCATGCCCACGAGCTTACGCGTACCGTGGAACGGGTAACTGGAAGGAGAATCATGTTCATTCGTTCCCGAGAAGATGTCGAAACTGTTGAGTGGGGTGGCGGCACCTCCGAGCGCGTGCTCACCGCGAAAGACAACATGGGCTTCGCTGTCGCGCACACCGTCGTGCGCGCCGGCACCGAGTCCAAACTGCAGTACCGCAACCACCTCGAAGCCTGCTACTGCATCGCTGGCTCCGGCGAGGTCGAGGACACCGAGGGCAACGTGTACCCGATCACCCCGGGCACGATTTACGTCCTCGACGAGCACGACGCGCACTACCTGCGTGGCGGCAAAGACGAGGACCTGATCCTCGTCTCCATCTTCAACCCGGCGATCACCGGCGATGAAAAGCACACGCTTTCAGACGACGGATTCAGCAGCTACTAGCTATGACTGAACAACGTATTCGTCGCGCCGTTCTGATCGTGGCGCTGCTGAATCTCGGCTATTTCTTCGTCGAGTTCACAGCTGCTATCGCGATCGGCTCGGCGTCTCTCTTTGCCGACTCGGCAGACTTCCTCGAAGACACCGCCATTAACCTGCTGGTTTTCTTTGCGGTGGCGTGGCCGGCTTCTAAGCGTCGCGTGGCAGGCTCCGTTCTTTCCGGCCTCATTCTTATTCCGGCTGTTGCCGCGCTGGTGACCGTAGTTCTGAAGATCATCAACCCGGAGCCGCCGTCGCCGTCGGGTCTAACTGGCATCGCGCTCGGCGCTCTCGTGGTCAATCTGATCTGCGCCGTGATCCTGTTGCGCCTGCGCAACCAGGGGTCGTCGCTAGCAACGGGTGCCTGGCTGGCTGCGCGTAACGATGCATTGGCCAACCTCCTCATCATCCTCGCTGGACTGCTCACCTTCGTGTGGGCCACCGCCTGGTTCGACATCATCGTCGCTGCGATCATCATCTTCGTGAATCTCTCCGCCGCAAAGGAAGTGTGGGAGGAATCCCGCGAGGAGCATGACTCGGTGGAGGAGGCCTTCGCGGAGATGGAGGACTAGGCAACCGTATAGCTCGCTTCGGTCGCTGCAGCGATGTCCTCCTCGGTGACTCCCGGTGCGAGCTCGACGAGGACTAGGCCTTGGTCGGTCACGTCGAAAACGCAGAGATTTGTAATGATTTTGTCTACTGCTCCCTTGGCTGTGAGTGGCAGAGCACACTCCTTCAGCACACGTGGGGCGCCGTCTTTCCTGGAAACGTGGTCCATGACGGCAATGACTTTGCGCGCTCCCTTCACCAAATCCATGGCCCCGCCCATACCGGTCATTTTCTTGCCCGGGATGCTCCAGTTGGCGATATCGCCTTTTTCAGACACTTCCAGCGCGCCAAGGATGGCGGTGTCTACATGCCCGCCACGGATCATTGCGAAGGACAGAGAAGAACTGAACGTCGCGCCCCCGGGAAGAATAGTGACAGTCTCCTTACCAGCATTGATGATGTCTGGGTCGAGCTCTTCCTCGTAAGGGAAGGGGCCCGTTTTGAGGATGCCGTTTTCGGATTGCAGGGTCACCGAGATTCCGTCTGGAATGTAGTTAGCAACCGCTGTGGGCATTCCGATGCCCAGATTGACGTATTCGCCATCCTGCAATTCAAGTGCGGCGCGTTCAGCAATCTGGAGGCGACTCCATCCTTTTTCAGGAGAGTCATTCGCTGTGCTCTTTGTGTCGTGCTCTTCTTCGTGAGACCGCACCGTTGCGCGTTCCACATACTTGTCTTCAGCCTGCTCTGGTGTCAGCGGCAGGATGCGATCAACGAAGATGCTGGGAACATCAATTTCATCGGGGTCGAGATCACCCGTTTCAACGAGGTTCTCCACTTCGACGACTGTGATCTTTCCGCATGTCGCCGCATCAGCATTGAAGTTGTTGGCCGTGCGACGGAAAACCAAGTTGCCTTCCGGATCAGCCTTCCACGCGCGGAGAAGAGAGAAATCAGTTACGACGCCCTCTTCCAGAACATAAGTCTGAGTCGTGCCCTTGAAAGTGAACTCACGTGTTTCTAACGGTTGCGACTCGCGGGCCAAGTTGCCATCGCTGCCGTAAAGCTCAGGGAGTCCACCGTCTGCGCGGGCAGTATCCACACCGGTGGCGGTATAAAAAGCCGGAATACCTGCGCCGCCAGCGCGGAGCTTTTCGGCCAGGGTGCCTTGGGGGATGAGATCTACTTCGATCTCGCCGTTGAAATACTGGCGTTCAAATTCTTTGTTGAATCCAAAATAGGAACCACAGAACTTCTTCACTTGTTTAGCTTGGAACAACAGTGACAAGCCGAGGTGCTGATCATCAATCATCGTGCCCGGATTGTTCGAGTACACGGTGAGATCTCTGAGTTCTGTTTGAACGATATTCCTGAGTAGGATTAGCGGATTACCGCAAATACCGAAACCACCAACAGCAAGTGTCATGCCGTTAGAGAGACCGGCTAGGGCTTCTTCTGCGTTCTGAACGATTTTCGAGTGAGACATTACAGCTCCAATACGGGTTGAAGTAGCAGGGTTTACACGGTGTATCCGACGATGAGCATCATGATTGCCATTGGGATTCCGGCAGCAACAAGTGTTGCTGTGGTGTAGCCCAGGACATCACGAATCTTCATGCCGGCGACAGCGAGCATTGGCAATGCCCAAAATGGCTGGATCATGTTTGTCCACTGGTCGCCGTAAGCAATCGCCATGACAACCATTTCGGGTGAGGCGCCCATTTGCTGGGCGGCATCCAACAGGATGGGCCCTTGGACAGCGAGCTGGCCACCGCCTGATGGCACGAAGAAATTCACGATTCCGGCGGAAATGAAGCCGAGGACGCCCAGCGTTTCCGGGGTAGCAACGGCAACAATGGAGTTGGACAAGATTGCCGCAAGACCCGTCGAGGTCATGATGCCCATAATGCCTGCATAGAGAGGGAACTGGAGCAGGATGTCGCCGACGTTCGAAGCCGCTTCCTTAGTTAGCTGGCCAAGCTCGTGGGGGCTGCGGACCAAGAGGAAGATGAGGGTAAGGAACGTCCAGTTGACGATGTTGAGAGTAACGCTGCCACCATTAATGAAGTGCAGCACGAGATAGGTCACAAGTGCCAGGCCAACGACTAGTGTGAGGATCCGCGAGGCGTCGACACGGTCTGCCATCGTATCCTTCGGCGCAGCGACATCTTCTGCATCGACGAGCTGGGCTACCGTCTCGTCCTTAATTAGATGAGAGACTTGCACTTCTCGTGGTGCGAGGATGAAAAGGACAAGTGCGACACACGCAAGAGTAAAAACGATGGTGACCAGGTTCCACCATGCGAAAAGCGTGTCGGACAAGGGGATGGTGTGGCCGAGCTGCTCAGCAATGAAAGACCCTTCCGTTGCTGCAGTGAGCTGTGAAGAGCCCGAGTAGCCCATGTGCCACACAACCATGGATGAGTATGCGGAGGCAATGAGCATGGGGAAACTGATTCGCTCGCCACGCTGGTGGAATTGAACGGCCACATTCTTGGCCAGAATGGCGCCCAGAATCAGTCCAAGACCCCAGGAAAAGAGCATGGCCATAGCGGTAATGCCAAAGATGAATAGGTACGCGGAAAGCGGATTCTTGGGAACCGTGGCAAGTTTGCTCAGCAAAGTGCGCACCGCTTTGGTGCCAGCGAGGATCGACCCCAGGAGGAGCACGAGGGCCATTTGCGTCATGAACTCCAGCAGGCCGGAAAGCCCGTCGCCCCAACCAAGAGCAATGTCAGCTGGACCAGCATCGGTGAAGAGGAGCGCCATGATTGCCACTACAGCGGTGAGCGCAATCGCAAAGGTAAGGGCAGAAGGCGTGTACTCCTCAATTAGTCGATTGATTGGTCGCATGGCTCGGGCGAAGAATGGGTCACGCGGTGGCTTTTGTGACTCGCGCTGGTCGATAGCTGTTGCCATGTGATTCCTCCGTTCATCAGAGCTAGATAGTGGGACAGGTCACATTATGCCGAAAAAATGGTGCCTTCGAGTGGGTTTGAGGGAAAAACTATAAATAAAAATGGCTTACCCCATAATCTTTATGAGTTTGGGCGGGTTCCCGCGGGAGGCCATCTATTGGGCCTATAAAACCCCAGGGAGTCCGCAATGCGGACTCTTTTTCTTAGGTTAGTTTCGAATAAGTGCTCGATGCGTTTTGTGGCGCGTTTGAAGCCTACGTTTTGGTATGAACGCAAAGTCCCAGGGAGTCCGCAATGCGGACTCATTTCCTTAGGTTATGTTCGAATTGTCGTTCGAATGATGTCGCGCTCGTTTTGTATGGTGTCCCCACGACACATTTACAACGAACAAATAGGGGGACATCATGACAGCGACACTTGCGGAGCCGAACCTTCTAGCTGCGCATGTAGGCGCGAGGATCATTGATACGTATGCCACGATGATGCGTTCTAAGGCTTCGCTCCTGGCGCAGATCGCGGAGTTTGATTACCTCGGGTTAGCCCAAGAGCTCGGGGCAACGAGCACGAGCGCGTGGTTGATCCGAAGATTGGGGATCTCTCATTCCACAGCCTACGAATACGTGGCGGTCGCCCGCCAGCTAGAGAGTTTCCCGTACCTCAAGCTGATGTTTGGGGAAGGCAAGCTGAGCTATTCCGCAGTGCGCCTTCTACTCAAATATCTCGCCCCAGATAATGAGGTTGAACTGGTCAATCGCGCGATAGAGCTCGGCTATCACGGGCTGGAGCACGCGCTCGCCGGCAAGCCGAAAACGGGTGCGGGCGAGGACTATCCGGAGCATTACCTCCGCATGAGCCAGGACGAGAACGGCGACGTGAACGTGTGGGGCAAGCTCAACGCCGTCGACGGGGAAGCGCTGGCAGCAGCTCTCAAGATCGGTCACCTCGCGTTTTGTGCGGGGGAAGAAGAGCTCGCGGAGCTTAACGACGATGCCAGCATCGACAACCTTTACAACCAGAAAATCGACGAGGAGAAGCAGCTAGCGAAGCGGGACAAGTCCAGTTTCGGGCTCCCCACCGGGCGGGCGATGCTCTACGCGCTCATGGGCATGGTGAATATTGTGCGCACAAACCCGAAGAACGCGCTGCGTGCACCGGCTGCGCAGGTGAATGTGATGATGACGGTGAGCGGCGAGGCCTACCTGCCCAACAATGCTGGTGCACCATCCACGGCACTAGCGAACATCGTGTCCAACGCGATGATGAAGCTGAACATCGTGGACAAACACGGGCTGGTGCTCAACGTCGGCCGAGGTGCGCGTCTGGCCACGGACAAGCAGGTGAAGGCGTTGATGGCGATGTGGGGAGGCCAGTGCGCAATGCCGGGTTGTATCCATCGGCGCTTCATGGAAATCCACCACATACGGGAGTGGGCAGATGGCGGAATGACAAACCTGGATAACCTCTTGCCGCTGTGCTCTGGCTGCCACTCACTTGTCACGGACGGTTATGTGAGGATCCAGCGGGACCGCCACAATATCGTCTTCGATTTCCGGGATGGCGCCCGGTACGTCTCCTATGACTTCGCTCTGCCGGTCAGGGATGACGATTATGTGTGCCTGCCAATCGCGGAGGACGGAGGTGATTCAGACTCGTTCGCCGACTAGCGGAAGTTCTGCAGTACCTGCTCAACATAGGCGCGTGGGTCCGCAGCGTTCATGATGCCGCGGACGATCGCAACACCGTCCACGCCCGTGCCAGCCAGGTCAGCGACATCATCCACGGTGACATCACCGATAGCCACGACGGGCAGCTTGGAGGCGGCGACGAGCTCGGGGTAGCCAGCAAGCCCCAATGGTTCGCGGCCGGAATCCTTGGTCGGCGTGGCACGGAAGGGGCCGGCCCCGATGTAGTCGATGACATCGGCGTACTGGTTCGCATCCTCAACGAGTGAAAGCGTGCCCGTGGTCAGCCCGATGATCGCATCAGGGCCCAGCAGCTCCCGTGCCACGCGCGGGTCCAGGTCATCTTGGCCGATGTGGACACCGGCGACGCCGTGGGGTTGGAGGGCGAGGGCGATGTCGACGCGATCGTCGATAAGCACGTGCGTGGAGGGGTTGACTGACCGAACAGCGGTGACCACAGCGAGGCCCAGGTCGTAGAGCGCGCGGGCACTGATGGGTTTGCTGCGCACCTGGATCATGCCGGCGCCGCCGAGAGCGGCTTGGCGGGCGGTCGCCACGATCTGCTCGTGCGAGCCGTGGCCGGTGATGAAGTAACAGCGCAGATCAAGCATGAGCAACAGTGTAGGGCTCCAGACGGCCAGTCTTGCCGTACGAGAGGTGGCGGTGCGCCCACTCGAAGGGCCCCTGAGTGTTGGTGATCTCGAGGATGGTGGCCAACACCAGAGTGACAGCCCAGATACCGGTGGCGATGAGGAGCTTCATGGCAACGCCGTCTTCGAGGCCCAACCCGAGACCGAAGGGCATGACCGTGACGATAAAGAGGAGGGACTGCATGATGTAGCCGGACATGGAACGCTTGCCCAGTGCGACGAAGGGGTAAAACACCACGGGGACCTTGTTGTGCAGGCGCTGGGTGGCTAACGCGAGCATGGCCAGGATGCCGGGACCGGTGATCATGCCCAAACCCTGGTTGAGGGCAATGAAGATGGCTTCAACGCGCCCGCTGAACACGCCGATGGAGGCCAGGCCCAAGGGGATGCCAATGAGAAGGATGACGGCCACGGTCAAGGCGGACCAGACGAGCAGGGTGCGGTGGTGTGCGTTGACGTCAGCTAGCACGCCTTCGCGAGCCCAGATGAAACCGATGAGCATCACGCCGAGGAGGAAACCGTTAGCCATCACCGCATTGATGAGCATGATGAAGCCCCAGGTGGCGTTATCGATGAAGTAGTCAGCGGGAGTGGTGAAGTTGTCTGTTGTATCTAGCGGAAGCATCAGGTCCTGACCGAATGCAGCGCCAACGGCGCCGAGGAAGGCCATGAAGATGGAGAATCCAATGAAGCAGTAGGCAATGATCCGCAAGATTTTTGTGCGCACGGCGATGAGCAGGCCCAGAACCATGCCGCACAGACCGTAGGAGACCATGATGTCACCGTTGAAGATGAAGAACATGTGCACAAGGCCGAAGAGAGCCAGGATGCCGTAGCGTTTCACCAACACGAGTCGGGCCTGCTTGGCCGGGTAGTTCTTCCGCGACAGGCTCATGGTGATCAGGCCGACACCGAAGCCAAGCAGCGTGGAGAACATGGGTAGGCCACGCACGTGGACAAACATGGCGGCAAACATCGCCGCGATTTGGTCGGCCACATTGCCGGGCTGGACCCAGCCGACATATTCGCCAGTCGCGCCAGGCATGTCAGCGATGATCCAGGCAGTGGAAATATTTGCCATGGCGATGCCCAGCAATGCAAGGCCACGGGCAAGGTCAGGAACGATGAGTCGTTGATTCACCCGCACCACAGTAACAGTACTGGGGGTGGGCTCACCGGGAAAGGACAAGAGGTGTGACAAGATTAGTGCGAAATTACCAGGCAGGAAGGGGCCGAGGATGAAACGTGCCGGAAGAATTGTGGCGGCAGCGCTGCTGCTCAGCATGGTGCCCGCGGTGGCCAATGCGCAGGTGGATCCGAACTACCACTGGAAGACGGACCCGGTGTCCAAGGTGATGGCGGGCAAGCCGTTTGCGGACCGGGTGCTCAACCGTGTGCCGGGGTCGTTCTTTGACGCCAACCCAGTAAACCCCGCGGCCCGCGCGGCGGTGGGCAGGGGCACATCGCTATACGGGCCCGGCACGCCGATTTACGTGGGACAGTTCGGCATGTGCACCGTCACTGCAGCTGGCTGGGATGCGGCCGGCAGGAAGATCGCGCTGACGGCCGGCCACTGCGGCAACGTGGGGGAGCTGGTGGCCGCGGCGGATTCGCTGGAGGCTGGCTACTCGGGCCGCATCGTGCGCAAGAATGGCGCGCTGGACTACGCCGTGATTGAGCTTGGCCCCAATGCGGAAGTGACGGGCAGCTACAACGGCACGACGATCCGCTCGCTCGGTGGCTGGGCTAAGACCGGTGACACGCTGTGCAAGAACGGCTATGCCACGGGCGTGACCTGTGGTGTGACCTGGGCATCTGAGCCTGCCCGCCACATCACGCAGGTCTGTGCGATGGAAGGGGATTCCGGTGCGCCGGTGTATGCGGGGGGCCGGCTGGTCGGCATGATCAACGGCGGGATTCTGCCGCAACAGGTCAACCTGTCCTGCCACACGCCGTTGCAGGGTGGCTTCCACGCGCCGACGGTGTCGCGCAACATCGACGCGGTGATGCGGGACCTCAACGCCACGCCGGGGCCGGGCCAGGGCTTTAGGCTCGCGTAAGGCGGGCGCGGACGTCCTCGTGAAGCGGGCCGTTCGTGGCAAGGGCATCGCCGCCGTGCGGGCCGTCCTCACCAGCCAAGGAAGTGAAACGACCGCCGGCCTCCGTCACCAGGATGGCCAGCGGTGCCAGGTCCCACAGGGAGACTTCCGGCTCCGCAGCAATATCCACAGCACCTTCCGCGACCAGGCAATACGAGAAGAAATCGCCGTAGCCGCGCAGACGCCATGTCGCATCCGTCAGCGCGATGAGATTCTCACGCAAGCCGCGATCGTGCCATCCGCTTAACGACGAAATCGCCAACGACGCATCCTCCACCCGGTCCACCCCGGACACGGACAACTTCCGCACAGCACCGTCGCCGAACGTGCGCCAAGCACCGCTTCCTTCGCTGGCGTACCAGCGGCGGGCAAGGGCGGGGGCGCTGATGACGCCTACGACCGGTTTGCCGTCTTCCAGCAGCGCGATCAGGGTGGCCCACACAGGAACGCCACGAACGAAGTTCTTGGTGCCATCGATCGGGTCAATGACCCACTGGCGGCCGGAGAAGGTGACGTTGCCGCCGTATTCCTCGCCGAGGACGGCATCGGCGGGGCGGGCGTCCTCCAAGCGACTGCGCAGGGCAGCCTCAACGGCGAGGTCCGCGTCCGTCACCGGAGTCATATCCGGCTTTGAGTCCACGGAGAGATCCGTGGACTCAAAGCGGTCAAGGGTGATGCCGTCAGCGATATCCGCCAGTTCAAGGGCGAGTGCCAGATCGTCGGAGTAGTTAGACATGGCTCTCAAGTTTAGCCAGAACATCGGCCACCAGCTGGGGATTGCCGGCAACACTCCAGGTCACTCCACCCGCGGTGATCTGCTCGGCGCGTCCGCCGACTGCCTCCACCAGTGCTTTTCCGGGCAGCCAGTCCCAGGCGGGCACGGAATGTTGGAGCCACCCGCCCACGCCACCGCTGGCCACGGTGGCCAAGTCGATGGAACCAGCACCAAACATGCGCACCGTGGCGGCACTGTTGACAGCTTGAAGCCAGGAATCGCGGATGGCAGCGTTGTTCATATCGCGCGGGTGCAGGTAGGTAGCCAGCGCGAGGGCTTGCAGCGGGGCAGACTCCAAAGCGGGCAAGGGAGTGCCGTTGATAGAAGCAGCGAGGCCATCAGCCACCCACGTGGTGTCCAAGGCTGGGCGGGTCACGGCGCTGGCCAGGATTCGCTCCGGTTCAGTAGGATCGCCTTCCACCAACGCCAGTGCGGAACAGAAGTAATCAGACCCACACGAGAAGTTATAGGTGCCATCCACCGGGTCAATCACCCAGGTGCGGCCGCTGCTGGATTCTTTGGCAGCGCCTTCCTCACCTAGCAAGCCGTCCTCGGGGCGTAGGGCTGCTAACGCCTCCACAACGAACTGCTCAGCGGCAGTATCCGCCTGCGTCACCACATCAGACACGGAGGTTTTCTGGGCGGTCTCCAGTCCCTCAGCGCGCATGCGCAGGGCAAGCTGGCCGGCGGTGCGGGTGAGGGCGGCGGCGAGGTGGGGGTCGTCGATAAGCAAATGCTCTTCGATGAAAGAGGAGGTCAATGTGCTCATGGCTGCCATTATGGCGGTGTCCACTAGACTTCGCACCTATGCAGCCCGAGACTTCCGCACGCATTGACTCCTTGAACTCCACGCTGACCACGATTGAGAAGGTCATGGACCTCGAGGAGATGGAATCACGCGCGCGCGAACTCGAAGACCAAGCCGCCGACCCGAGCTTGTGGGACGACCCGGATCACGCGCAGAAAATCACCACCGAACTCTCCGCTGTGCAGGCACGATTGCGGAAGGTGCGTGATCTGCGCCAGCGTATCGACGACCTCCCGGTCATGTACGAACTCGCCGAAGAAGAAGGCGACGCATCGCTTGCGGACGATGAACTGGAGCAGCTCTCTGCCGCCATCGACAGCCTGGAAGTGACCACCATGCTTTCGGGCGAATACGACGAGCGCGAGGCCGTGGTGCACATCCGCTCCGGCGCGGGTGGCGTGGATGCGGCTGATTGGGCGGAGATGCTCATGCGCATGTACACGCGCTGGGCGGACAAGCACGGGCACAAGGTCGATCTCTACGACATTTCTTATGCCGAGGAAGCAGGCATTAAATCCGCGACCTTCGTCGTCCATGGCGATTACATGTACGGCCAGCTTTCCGTCGAACAGGGCGCACACCGCCTCGTGCGTATCTCTCCCTTTGATAACCAGGGGCGCCGCCAAACATCCTTCGCTGAGGTGGAGGTCCTGCCGGTGGTGGAGCAAGTGGACCACATTGACATCCCGGACTCCGATATCCGCGTTGACGTGTACCGCTCCTCCGGCCCCGGCGGCCAGTCGGTGAACACCACCGACTCCGCCGTGCGCATCACGCACATCCCCACCGGCATCGTGGTGACCTGCCAGAACGAGAAATCCCAAATCCAGAACAAGGCCTCCGCACTCAACGTCCTGCAGTCCAAACTGCTGGAAAAGAAGCGCCAAGAAGAGAAGGCCGAAATGGATGCGCTCGGCGCCGGTGGCAACGCCAGCTGGGGTAACCAGATGCGCTCCTATGTTCTGCACCCGTACCAAATGGTCAAAGACCTACGCACGAACTACGAGGTCAACGACCCGCAGAAGGTGCTCGACGGGGACCTGGACGGATTCCTCGAGGCCGGGATTCGCTGGCGGATGGCGAAGCAGCAGGGCTAGGCATAGAGAGACGACCACAGTACGGATTCTCCGTACCAGTACGTCAGATCGAGTGCGAGTTGGATATCTGAGGAGCGCAAAGAGTCGCGGTCCAAAATATCGCGGAAACGCTTGTTGCGGTATTTAACTGTGTTCGGGTGAGTGTGTAAAAGACGGGCAGCCTCGTCAGTCCCGTGAAGCAGGAACATCCGGGCGCTTTGCCGGAGAATTGCACTGTTCGGATCGCGCAGAGCCAACTCGCCAAGCGTGAGTCGGACGAAATTAGACGCGACATCTACTTGCTCGACAAAGGCAGCGGCGACCGTCGCGCCGGGCACGGTGTAATCGATCACTTGCGGGACACTACATGCGGCTTTGAGTGCGAGCTGCTGGAATCGCAGCGCGTGGGAATGTGAATAAGCGAAACCGCTCACCCCAGAGGCAGAAGGGCCGAATGCGAGCTTAGTGTCTTCCGGCAAGATATCTGAAAGCTGTCCCAATGGGTTTGCCCACGTCGGTGCGACTCCTTGGGCTGGGTTCTTGACCCATAACCACATTTCGCCTGGGCGAGGAAAGACAATCAATGGATCTAGCTTGGATCCGAGGAAACGGGCAATGCGTTGGGCAAGCTCCACCGATGTTTTGGCCGGAAGCGTTTCCTGTGGATCAGTCCATAGCACGCCGGCGATATGTCGCCCGTTTAGAGAGTAGTTCTCCACCTCGCCATCTGACGGCGCAGACTCAGGGGCAGTGAGGATCGAGCTGACCATTTCCAGTGTCGCAGTATTGCCAGGGAGCGAGAGAAGCTCCAACTCTTCGTTATAAAGCTCCACCACTTTTCCCTGCACGATGAGCAGGAATTCGTGGCACAGATGCATCGCTTCTTCGAGCAGCTCGAAGTGGTCAGTTACCGAGGACGCAGACTCTTGCTCGGCAAACTGTTCTTGGATCATCACCAAGACCGCTCGCTCAATCGAGTTTTGGCCTTGGTGGTACGCAAGAGTGAGGGTGGTGACCGAATAGCCGTGGCGTGCGCATGACCGTGCAAATCGGACGACCCCTTCAGGTAGAGGAATGTGGTGAACAGCCTCCAGCTCAAGCTTGCCTTGCAGCAGCAGTACTAGGTTAGAGATATTGGCATGGACGCTGGCGTAGAGGTCTGCGTGGAGCGCCGGGGAAATATCGACGAAGATCGTGTCTTCGATGTATTGCGTGACAGTAGAAATGAGCTCCTCGACGTTTTCGGAAACCCGCTGGCTGAGGAGCTTAAACTGCTCGCTCTCCAACCGCTGTGATGAGTTGACCACCGATGTCCGCCTTAACCTTGATTGCTCTTGATTGCTCGGGTTGCAGCCTGCCAGCCACTCATACCGTGAACACCAGCACCAGGAGGAGTCGACGCAGAGCAGAGATAGACACCATCAATTCCAGTGAAGTAAGGGTCCATAGAGAGGATTGGCCGGGCGAGCAACTGAATCATGTCCGAGGCCCCACCGATGATGTCCCCACCGATGTAGTTAGCGTTGTAACCCTCGACTTCCTGAGTTGAATAGCTGACCGAATCGACGATGGTGTCGCGGAAACCTGGAGCGAACCGCTCGATGTGTTCGATGATCGCCTGGGTTGCATCACCGGCATACCCTGCGGGGACGTGGGCGTAGGCCCAAAGAGGGTGGTACTCACCGTCACTACGAGTTGTATCGGCTAGATACTGCTGACCGACGAGAACGAACGGGCGGTCAGACAACCCTCCCGCGGTGGCTGCTTTCTCTGCTCGCGCAACCTCAGCAGCGGTGCCTCCAACGTGTACTGTGCCCGCTTTACGGGCTTCCGAGTTGGTCCATGGGACATCACCGCGGATGACAAAGTCGACCTTGAATGCACCCATTCCATGGCGATAGTTGCGGTAAGCCCGCTTCTGGCGTGCAGGGAGGGCATCTCCGCAGATCTCCAGAGCAATGGAAGGGCTGACGTCGAGCATGACTGCGTTCACATCCCCGAGCTCCTTAAGTGAGTTCACCTTGTGGTCACACACAACGCGACCACCGTGGGCTTCCAGCTCGGCGACCATAGCTGCAGCAATAGCCCCGCTTCCGCCTTCAGCAACCGGCCAACCCGCTTTATGAGCCGCTGCCGTGAGCAACGTACCCACCGCGGAGCTCATAGGGGTGTCCAAGCGGGTCAAGATATGGGCAGCCACACCCATGTAGAGCGCTTGTGCTTCATCGGACCTCCATCTCTTTGCCGACAGTACTGCCGGCAATGCAGAATTCAGACCGAAGTAGGCGAACGGTAGCGGGTGCCTCGGAATATCAATAATCGGGCCGAAAACAGAAGTGGCGATTTTGTCAAAGCTTTTCGCCATGGGGCCGAAGGTAGCCTTCCATAGTTTTCCGTCTGCTCCCATGCGGT
This sequence comes from Corynebacterium sp. MSK041, assembly GCF_030232265.1. GTDB lineage: Bacteria > Actinomycetota > Actinomycetes > Mycobacteriales > Mycobacteriaceae > Corynebacterium. The sequence continues at coordinate 12,671 of NZ_JASPJK010000011.1, read as the reverse complement.
TAGCAGTCCGATCAATGTCTTTGTACAGTACTCCAGCACGACCGCCATCGAGTGGGTGAGCGAGGTCGACTTCTGGGTAGGCGAAGGCCAGGCCGTGCTTGGAAAGATCAGTGTCCCGAAAGAAGGGGCTGACTACTGACATTGGGTGTACAGCGGAGCACATGTCATGAATAACACCGGTACGGAGGTCGTCGTTGCTGCGCATGCCACCGCCAGGAGTAGGAGCCGACTCGTAGACCGTCACGTCGTATCCACTCTTAGCGAGAGTGATTCCCGCAGCGAGCCCGTTCGGTCCGCTACCGACAACTGCTGCTTTCATGATTGTGCTCCTCACGATAAATAGGGTTCCCCCACGTCGCCGGTGGCGTATGGGGGAGAGTGGTTATTTAGCTCTGCGGAACGACCGGTTCTTGTGCGTCCCGAGTGTAGAGTGCGATGCGCTCGTGCAGGAACTTGCGGCCTTCGAACTCCGCATCCGGATTAACCGGGATCGGGCCGTTTGGCAGCCATGGCTGCTCAGCGATGCAGTCCTTGACCTTCCAAGAACCGGTCTCCAGTACACCGAGTGCCATGTCGTAGACCATGTAACGCTGTGTTTTCTTGTGAATCGGCTGGGACTCAACGAAAGCGACAACGCACTCGCCTGGCTCGAACTGGAGATGCTTTTGCACGGAGGGCCACATAGTTGGGCCGTGGAAGTGGCCTTCGCCGAAGTTCCATCCAAGCAGCCACGCGGACATGTATTCACCTTCGCGCAGGTGATAGCCGTCAATATTCGAGCCGAGCTCACGCTTGAGCACGGAGAGAAGGCCGCGTCCCTGGGAGTGCATGGCGCGCCAGGAGAGCACCTTGTCCATGAGCTTGAACTTGGCCTCTTCACCAAAGCCGGCCTTGATGATCTCCTCCGGTGGCGGGATGGCGCCGGGGTAGTCTTTGTACATCTTCTCGATTCCTTCCGGAGAGAAAGCCCACACCGTGCATGCCCAGTTTCCTGCGTACTGGCGCATGCTGATCAGGAAGGAGATCCATTCTGGCTTGAGGTTGCCCACGACAGGGCCGACCAGAACACAGAAGAAAATGAATGCGCCTGCGCCTACGCTGCTGATGTCTCCGATGCCGAAGCCTTCCCACGCCGGGAATCCGAAGAAGATGAATACGGTCAGCAGGATGTAGTGGATATTCCACTCGAGAGGTACAGCGATCGGCATCGACAAGACGATGACGACGTGCATGCCGATGATCACGAAGGCGGCGATGCCTGCTGCCACGGCGTTGCCGGACAGGAGAAGGACCAGCGGACAAATGAGCTCGACCACGGTGCCCAGTCCGTGCGCCATAGCGAGGGACAACTTGGAAGGCTGCAGATCATGTGGATGCTTGCGGAAGAACAACCGGCTGATGCGCTTGCTGAGCATGTACGGAGCGTTGGCCATCATGACCGGAACGACGTACTCGAAGTGGCGACCGAACTTGGAAACACCAGCGCCCATCCAGACGAGGATGATGATCATCTTCACACCAATGATGTAATCGTGCGGGTTGAGAACAACGGCGAAGAGCAGCGCCAAGAAGTACTGATCATTGCGCATCCCCAGGAAGAGATGCTGGCAGCGGTAGCCGATTGCCAAGATCAGCAGGATCGGAACAAGAAAACACCAGTTTGGCAACATTCCACCCTCTGCGCCCGGAATGTAGTCCGCGACGTAGTTATGGTTAGTCGGAGGGAACACGATCGCGACAATCAGAGAAGCGATCAGTGTGTAGTAGAGCACCACATCCAGGAGCGAGCGGGTGTCTCCGCCTTGACCTGGCAAGCGGCCAGCGAAAGGAGGGCGCTTGATTACGCCGACCTTGGACCAATACTTGTTGGCCCCAAACTTCGGTACATAGTGGAATCCCGCCGGTCCAGAGCTAGCTCCTAGGCCACAAAGCTCCCAAAGGATCGCGAACATCAGGAACTTTTGGTAGACGATCGGCTCAGCCCACCAGTTGCTGACATTGAGGGGATTGCCCACTCCCGCGAATAAGGTAGAGACTGCCAAACCGATAAGGACGTAGGCAGTGCACTTGACGAGATAGAAGATCGTTGCGTTCCTCGGCGAGCCGAGACCGATCTCTGCGAGGCTCGCACTCGAGATTCGCAGACGTTCGGTCAGGCTTAGTTTCTTGTATTCCTCATACGGTGTGTCGATGAGGTCGGGTGTAGACCAGGCCACCAGTCTCTCCTTTCGATTGCTTCTGTCCAAGATCCTGTTGTGAACCTGGGCACTCGCCCCGGTCTTCCACATATGAGAATTGTTTGTGTGACGTGGATTACAGGATTGAGGCATTACCGTAGGGTTGCTGCGATATTGGTGGCAATGTTTGTTTGGCTAAAGAAATCAGCGGTTTTTGTGCCGGGGGTACAAAAGCTAGCTTCAATGTGCTGAAACAGAAGCGAGAGAATTGCATTGAATGCAACGACACGGTGGCAGGACACTCGTATGGAGTGTTCTCTGCCACCGTGTTCGGCTGAAGTTTTCTAGTCGCCTTGCTTGAGGAAGTGTTCCTTGGCCATCTCCCGAAGTTGAGGTTTATCCACCTTGCCCACCGGATTGCGCGGCAGATCCTGGAGCGCGGTGATGTGTACTGGCCACTTGACCTTGGCCAGCTGCGGGCGGATGTGGTCTAGCAGGGCCTCAGGGTCGACTGAGTCTGGGTTTGCGTTGGAGACGTACGCCACGGGGACTTCGCCGAGTACCTCATGGGGGAGACCCACCACTGCGGATTCAACAACCGCCTCGTGTGTATTCAGGGCGGCCTCGATTTCAGACGGGTAGAGGTTTTCTCCGCCACGGATGATCATGTCTTTGATGCGGTCAACGAGGAAGAGGAAGCCGTTCTCATCCAAGTAGCCCACATCGCCCGTGTGCAGCCAGCCATCGACGATTGTCTTAGCGGTTTCTTCCGGCCGGTTGAGGTAGCCCACCATGACGTTGGGCCCCTTGATAACAACCTCGCCGGATTCGCCGGTGGGGAGGAACCCGCCCTTGCCGTCAGAGATCCGCACCTCCTGTCCGGGGAGTGCGCGGCCGACGGTGCCGGACGGTGGGGTGTCCTCCAGTCGCACGGCAGTAGAGCCGACGGTTCCTTCGGTGAGGCCGTAGGCGCCCCGGATCTTTACACCGTATTTCTTCTCAAAGGCCTCGATCAGTTGGATCGAGGCGGGTGCAGCACCGCATACGGCGAACGTGACGCTGGAGAAGTCGGCGCCGGCATCGTCGGGAAGCTGGAGCAGGTAGGCAAAGATGGCGGGCACCGCGGAGAAATACGTGGGACGGTGTTGCGCCACGGCTTGGACGAAAGCGACTGGTTCGAAGCGCTCCAGGATGGTCACGCGACCCCCACGACTAAACGGGGCGAGGAAGCTGACCAGAATCGCATTGCAATGGAACAGTGGGAGGGGCATGAGCGCGTGGAAGCTGCTGTCCATGCCAAAGCCCTCGCAAATGCTACTGGTCATCGCATCCAGGTTGTTGTGGCTGAGCAATACACCTTTTGGACGGCCCGTTGAGCCGGAGGTGTAAATGATCAGGGCAATGTCCTCGCCCGTCGGTGGTTCAGGCAGATCGGTGGCGGGAGCATCAGTAACAAGGTCTTTGAGCGCGAGCACTGTCGCGCCGGGGAAGTAGTCCTCCGGGCTGCGGGCAGCGAACTCATCAGTGGTGACCACGAGCTTCACATGCGCGTCCTGGATCTGATAGGCGGACTCGGGTACGGCGAAGGTGGGGTTCATCGGGGTGACGGATGCGCGAATGCGCCATGCAGCACACATGGTGGTCAGGAGCTCAATGCGGTTGGGCAGGAACGTGGCAACGACGTCGCCGGGCTTAACGCCTGCGCGGATAAGCTGCTGGGCGAGTGCCTCTACTTCGGCGAGGAACCCTGCACTGTCTAGCTCGCGTTGTGGGTCGGTGATGCGCGTGCCGGTGATGGTGGCGTGAAGCGGGTGCCAGGGTTGGTACGTGAAAGCGGTCAAGGGTCCCTCCTTTTGTGTAGCCACTATAGAGCCTTAATGTGACGCGGGTAACAGGTTTGGGATTGATCTTAGGGGTCTCGCGTTGAGCGCGCATGACTCTTTGTTTACATTTGCCCCTTCTGTTTCATTGGTTGCTTACGTAACGGGTAAGGTGGCTGGGGTGATCACCTTTTCTCATGTAACTAAGACATATCCGACGTCAACGCGTCCGGCTTTGGATGATGTGTCGCTGACCATTGAAAACGGCGAATTCGTCTTCCTTATTGGGCCGTCTGGGTCGGGCAAATCCTCGTTTTTGCAGTTGATGATCCGTGAGGAAAACGTGACGAGCGGCGATATTTACTTCAACGACTTCCATGTGAATGAGTTGAAGGGCAAGGAAGTGAACAAGCTCCGCCAGTCCATCGGCTACGTGTTCCAGGATTTCCGTCTGCTGCCCAAACTCAGCGTGTATGACAATGTGGCGTTTGCCCTGGAAGTGATTGGGAAGCCGAAGTCCAAGATCAACAAACTCGTGCCGGAAGCACTGGAGATCGTGGGCTTGGATGCGAAGGCGAACCGCATGCCCAATGAGCTCTCCGGTGGTGAGCAGCAGCGTGTTGCTGTTGCTCGTGCCTTCGTGGACCGTCCGCCGCTGTTGCTTGCGGACGAGCCGACGGGCAACCTTGATCCCTCCACCGCAGACGACATCATGGCGCTGCTCGCCCGCATCAACCGCATGGGCACCACAGTGGTGATGTCCACCCACAATGCCCGCGCCGTCAATGACATGCGCAAGCGCGTGATTGAGCTGCACCTGGGCAAGCTCGTCCGCGATGACCACAACGGCGTTTACGGCGTCCACGGAAGCTAGGGGAGCATAACTATGAACTGGAATTTCATTTTCCGCGAAGGATTCCGTGGTCTCGGACGCAACTTGACCATGACTATCGCGCTGATCATCACCACCACGTTGTCCCTGGCACTCGTCGGTGCGGGCATTTTGATTTCCCAGGTGACGAGCGAGACCAAGGCGCTGTACCTGGACCGCGTCGAAGTGATGGTGGAGCTGGATGAGGAGATTTCGGCGTCGGACAAAGACTGCACGTCGAAAAGCTGTGCCGAAATCCGCGACGCGCTGCAAGCCGATGACCGCGTGGAATCGGTGACCTTTCGCAACCGCGAGCAGTCCTACGAGCGTTTCGCCGAGCTGTTCCGCGAGTCCGACCCGGTGCTGGTGCAGGAGACGTCCCGCGATTCCATGCCGGCGGCACTGCACGTGCGTCTGGCGGATCCGACGGATACCGCGCCGATTGAGAAGATCCGTGACAAGCCACAGGTCACCTTCATCGCGGACCAAGCGAGCGACGTCCGCGGCGTGGCTGATTCCATGGATTCCTTCCGCAACGCGACCTTCATTGTGGCTGCGACCCAGGCGCTGGCGGCGATCTTCCTCATCTCCAACATGGTGCAGCTGGCGGCCTACAACCGCCGCGAGGAAATTTCGATTATGCGCATGGTGGGCGCCACCCGCTGGTTCACCCAGGCGCCGTTCATTCTGGAGGCAGTGGCCTCCGTGTTCATCGGTGCTGTGGTGGCCACGCTCGGCGTGTGGCTCACCAAGTCCCAGCTGGTCGACCCGATGCTTGGCACGGTGTATGAGAACCTGCTCGTGGCCAAGCTGCCAGATTCCGCGGTGTGGACTGTCATGCCACTGGTGGGCCTGGCTGCCCTGGTGGTGTCCGGGCTGGTTGCGCAAGTGGCGCTGCGCTCCTACGTTCGTAAGTAACTTATGGCTAAGAAGAAGAAAAACCCCGGCGCAGGCGTGATCGCCGCAAACCGCAAGGCGCGGCACGATTACACGATCCTGGATACCTATGAGACCGGGATCGTCCTCCAGGGCACGGAGATCAAGTCCCTGCGCGATGGCAAGGCCTCACTCGTTGAGGCCTACGCAACTATCGACGACGGCGAGGTCTGGCTCCGCAACCTCCACATCCCCGAATACTCGATGGGCTCGTGGACGAACCACTCGCCGCGCCGTACCCGTAAGCTGCTCATGCACCGCCGCGAAATCGCCTCGCTTGAAGGCAAGATCCGCGACGGCAACAAGACCCTCGTGCCGCTCAAGCTCTACCTCAAGGACGGTTTAGCCAAGGTCGAACTGGGGCTTGCCCAAGGTAAACAGGACTACGACAAGCGCCAAGCCATCAAGCGCCGCACGGAAGACCGTGAAATTGCGCGCGATCTTGGCCGGAAATTCAAGGGGATCAAGGCATGAAAAAGGCACTCATCACCGGCGCAACCCGCGGAATTGGCCGCGCGATCGCGGAAGAGTTGGGCAAGGATCACCACGTGATTGCGGGGGCGTCGCAGGATGCGGCGGGGGTCGTCGAAAAGCTGCCCAGCGCCGAGCCTTTCGAGGTTGATCTGCGCGATCCCGCCGCGATCCGTGCGGCCGCGCGTGGCATCGAGGAGCTAGATGTCCTTGTGCTCAATGCGGGTGTGCTGCACAAGGGGCCTTTCGAGGAGCTTGACGACGACATCTGGCGCGAAACCCTCGACCTCAACCTCCTTGCCCCGGTCATTCTGACCCGCGAGCTGCTGCCAGCGCTGCGCCGCTCGAATGGTTTGATCATCGCGATTAACTCTGGTGCCGGATTCCATGGCGTGCCTGAGCACACCGCGTACTGCGCGTCGAAGTTCGCGCTGAAGGGCTTCACTGACTCCCTGGCGCTGGAAGAGAAGGGCGCTGTGCGTGTCACCTCCATCCACCCGGGACGCACGGATACGGACATGTTGGCTGGTCCGCAGTTCGGCGACCGCCCGAAGATGGACGCCACCAACGTCGCGCGCGCCGTCCGCCTCGCCGTCGATGCTGGCCCCGGCGCAACCGTCGAATTCCTGCGCGTTGCCCCATCCGGCCTGGCGTAGTAACCTTGATCTTCCTGCACGGTATTCTTACCGCGCAGGACGTCTAAATCAAGGGGATGACTTGGTTTCGACTTCGCTGACCAATCCAGGGGAAGCGTGCCGGTGCAGGCTGGAGACCACCGACTGAAGCGTCGCAGCACTTCATAAACGCAGAGAAGAACTCTCAGCGTGACTACGCCCTCGCTGCCTAAGTAGCGACCGCGTGTCTGTCAGGCCGGGCCTGCTCCCGCCCCGGACCCTGGCATCGACTAGGGAGCTTGCCCTCTCACCGTGTCAGTGAGGTGCTTGGAGGGGACTTCTTTCACTGACTGGGCCCATCATCCGGACATGTTCGTCTGATCCGGAGGGTCAAGCAGAGATCCTGTGCGAACTGCGCACGGAGAAGCCCTGGTGCAGTGGCGAAGGACCCGGGTTCAATTCCCGGCATCTCCACTTAGTGGGATTTCCCCGGCTCATGTGGCCGGGGTTTTTCCATGTCTGGCCTAGCTTCAGCCGTAGAACCCGAACCCTAGAACCCGAACCTCGCATGAAAAGGGCCAACTTTCGGGTTCTAAGGTTCGGGGTTTAGCGTGTTCCGCAATGAGGCCACCCGTGATGGCCAAGAGGCAAGGCGCTTTGTTAAGGAAAACCGCCCCCTCAAGTGAGTAGCCCGGGGGAGAAAGCCTCGGTTACCTATGTGCTAAGACATTAGGGTGACCGCGCCGATTCGTGCGCTTGGAATTAGGTGAAAGAAGGCTCCCCGGTGCAGATGATCTGGCGCAAGAGGTTGGTCTGTGTCGCGCTGTGCGCGGTGAGTTTGCCGGTGATGAGCGCGTGCGGTGAGGCGGGGGAAGCGGAGGCAGCGGGAGAGCAGACAATAGCCAAGCCGCGCTGGCTGGGCGGCACGGTGGAGATCACCGACAACACGGGGACGAAGACGGTGCCGTTCCAGCCGAAAAAAGTCGTAGCCTTAGACTCCGGGATCGCCGTACTGTTGGAGAACCTGGGGGTGGACGCGGATTATGGGTCGACGCCGGAGGAGGTCGCGCGGCTGGAACCTGACCTGGTGGTGATCGGCGCGAAGACGTCCCACTCGCCGGCCGATTTCGGCGAGCTAGCGGTGGTAGATCTTGCCCCGCGGAAGGAGCAGCCGCTGGATTGGGAAGTGGTGCGCCAGGCGCAGGTGCTGGGGAAGATCTTCGGTAGGGAAGAAGAAGCCAAGCAGCTTGACGACGACTTCTCGGCCGCCCTCAAACGCGCCCGTAACGCTGCGAAGAAAAGCTGGACAGCCGCAGCGGTTCAGGTCGTGGACGGCAAAATCTTGCCTTTAGACAAGGATGGCGGAAAGCTCTTCGGTCCAGTGATGGAGATGGTGGGACTTGAACCGGTGACGTTGGCGGACAAGCCGGATGTGATCTTGGTCAGTGAGCCGTCGCCGCTGCACAGCGCAGAGAGCTACCAGTCGACGATCAGGCAGCTGGATAAGGACCCCAAGATGAAGGATGTGCCAGCGGTGAAGAAGGGCAATGTCTACATCGCGCCGTATTCCACGCCGCCACAAGGGACGCTATCTGCGTACACGCTGATGTTCAACGAGTTAGCTAACCACTGGTCGGCGATTTATTAGGGCGGGTGTTGACTCTCAGTGGCCATATGGTAGGTTAGGCAACGCTTACCAAACTTTTGATGGACAAGGAGTATCATGTCCCGTAAATCCTGGCTCGCAGGCCGCCGTCCGGTGCGCGCTGCTGTTGCCCTTTTCGCCGCTGCTTCGCTCACCCTCGTTGGCTGTGCACAGACCGACAACAACACAGCGCAGGAGACCACGGCTGCAGCTGAAGCCAAGACAGTCACCATTGAGGACAATGAGGGCACCAAGGAGGTTCCGGTAAACCCGACGTCCGTCGTCGCGCTGGATAACCGCAGCTTCGAAATCCTGGATGAGTGGGGCGTGAAGCCGGTTGCGGCTGCTCGTGCACTCGTGCCGGAGACCATTCCGGGAATTGCGGATGATGAGGACATCGTGGACATCGGCAACCACCGCGAGCCGAACCTGGAGGCCATCGTCGCAGCTGACCCGCAGGTGATCGTTTCTGGCCAGCGCTTCACCAAGTACAACGAGGAGATTGAGAAGCTCGTTCCGGACGCAGTTCTCGTGGACTTGGAGCCGCGCAAGGATCAGCCACTGGATGAGGAGTTCCTCCGTCAGGTCAACGCGCTGGGCAAGATCTTTGACAAGGAGGAAGATGCCAAGAAGATGGCCGATGACTTCAGCAAGGCTCTTGAGCGCGCCCGCGAGGCATACAACAAGGACTGGAAGGTCATGGCGGTAAACGTCTCCGGTGGTGAGATCGGCTACGTTGCACCGAAGGTTGGCCGTACGTGGGGCCCGCTGTTTGACATGCTGGGTCTGACTCCGGCGCTCGAGGTTGCAAATGCCAGCGATGACCACAAGGGTGATGATATTTCGGTGGAGGCTATCGCTGAGGCTAATCCGGACTGGATGCTCGTCCTTGACCGTGATGCCGCGATCCGCACCGAGGATTCCGCGCCGGCGAAGCAGGTTCTGGATGACAGTGAGGCGCTGAAGAACGTGACCGCCATCAAGGAGGGCCACATCTACATCGCTCCGGCAGACACGTACACTAATGAGTCGATCATTACGTACACCGAGATTCTCAATGCTCTCGCAGATCAGTGGGAGGCTGCCGCTTAGTGCCGCATCGCTTATCGACGACCCGCCCGCGGCTTCTTGATACGAAGCTGCTGGCGGGTATCGCCGTTGTCGGAGCATTGCTCGCAGTGTCCTTGATGGTGGGGCAGTACGACATCCTGGGCAGCGAAGAAGGAACTGAAATGTTCTGGATCACGCGCGTGCCACGCACCATCGCGCTGGTGTTGTCCGGCATGGCCATGGCTATGAGTGGCATGGTGATGCAGCTGCTCACTCAGAACAAATTCGTGGAACCCACCACCACCGGCACGACTGAATGGGCGGGCCTTGGCCTGCTGGTGGCGCTGTACTTCATTCCTAATTCATCGCTAACCGTGCGCATGATCGTGGCAGTGATCTTTGCCTTCATAGGAACAATGGTCTTCTTCCTCTTCTTGAGGAAGGTGACTCTGAAGTCTTCCCTGGTGGTGCCCATCATCGGCATCATGCTGGGTGCTGTGATTAGTTCCATTTCTACGTTCTTTGCCATGAAGACGGATATGCTCCAGTCGCTCGGCATTTGGTTTGCGGGCTCGTACACCTCGATCATCCGTGGGCAGTATGAAGTGCTGTGGACCGTGGGCATCGTGGTGGTGGCGGTGTTCATCTTTGCGGACCGGCTCACTATCGCCGGCCTGGGTAAAGACATTGCCGTGAACGTTGGCCTGAACTATGAGCGCATCGTGCTGCTCGGTGTCGGTCTTGTTGCCATTGCCTCCGGTGTGGTCACCGTGGTCGTGGGCATGCTGCCCTTCCTGGGGCTCATCGTGCCCAACCTCGTCTCCATGGTGCGCGGGGATGACCTACGCTCAAACCTTCCATGGGTGTGCCTCGTTGGCGTTGCCGTGGTGACCATCTGCGACATCATCGGTCGCACCATTATCGCCCCGTTTGAAATGCCAGTGTCGGTGATTCTTGGCATCGTCGGCGCGTTCGTTTTTGTGGCCCTGATTGCGAAGAAGGTGCGCGCATGATGGAGGTAAAAGGTGGAAGGAATGTGGGGGCGTTCCAGACGTCGACAAGCAAAAAGCGCTATTGGGTGATCCTTGCGGTGCTCGCTGTGATTGCTGCGGCGAGTGCGTGGGGCCTGCTGGCGTACCAGAATCCGATGGAATTTGGCACACGCGGCTACTGGCTGATTGCTGAAAGGCGCGCGAACTCTGTGCTGGTTATGGCGCTGGTTGCGCTGTGTCAAGGCATGGCTACGGTGGCGTTTCACACGGTGACCGGCAACCGCATCATCACACCCTCCATCATGGGATTTGAAGCGCTCTATGTGGCTATTCACACATCGACCGTGTACTTCTTTGGCGCGGCCGGGCTGATTAATGCGCGCACGCTGGACATGTTCATCCTCCAGCTGGTCATCATGGTGGGCTTCACGCTGCTGCTGTACTCGTGGCTGCTGACCGGTGAGAACAACATGCACGCGATGCTGCTCATCGGCGTGGTGATCGGTGGGGGACTAGCTAGCCTTTCGACGTTCATGCAGCGCATGCTCGCGCCGAGCGAATTCGACGTGCTGACAGCGCGCCTTTTCGGTTCCGTGAATAACGCCGACCCGGAGTATTTTCCCCTCGCTATTCCTCTCGCGCTGGGCGCTGCGCTGTTGCTCTACGTGCATTCGCGGACGCTCAATGTTCTCGCGCTCGGCCGTGAACCGGCCGTGAACCTGGGTGTCAACCACCGCGCGCATGCGATCTACGTGCTCGTACTGGTGAGCGTGCTCATGGCTATTTCCACGGCCCTCGTCGGGCCCATGACTTTTCTCGGATTCCTGGTGGCCACTTTGGCTTACCAGTTCGCCGACACCTACGATCACCGTTATATCTTCCCGATGGCCACCCTGATTGGATTCGTTGTGCTCACCGGGTCCTATTTCGTGATGAACCACATTTTCTACGCTCAAGGCATCGTGTCCATCATCATCGAGTTGGTGGGTGGTCTTGTCTTCCTTGCCGTCATTCTGAGAAAGGGGACGCTGTGATCAAGCTGTCATCTATCGCCAAGGAGTACGGCCAAGAAGTCTCCATCGGCCCCATTGATCTGGAGATCCCCGCCGGTGGCATGACCGCTCTCATCGGCCCTAACGGTGCTGGTAAGTCCACGCTGCTGACCATCATTGGGCGCTTGCTTGCCCAGGACTCCGGTTCCGTTAGTATTGGCGGCCGCGATATTTCCTCCATGAAAGGCAAGGACCTAGCCAAGGAGCTCTCCATCCTGCGCCAGGAGAACAACTTTGTTACCAAGCTAACCGTGCGACAGCTGGTCGGCTTTGGCCGTTACCCCTACAGCAAGGGGCGTTTGACTGAAGAAGATGAAGAGATCATCTCCCGCTACATCGACTTCCTCGGTCTCACCGGACTCGAGGGCCGCTACCTCGATCAGCTCTCCGGTGGTCAACGTCAGCGCGCGTACGTCGCAATGGTCCTCGCACAAGAAACCGACTATGTGCTTCTCGACGAGCCCCTCAACAACCTAGACATCTCCCACTCCGTGGACATGATGCGCCACCTTCACGATGCTGCCGAGAAGATGGGTCGCACCGTCATCGTTGTCCTGCACGACATCAACTTTGCTGCCCGCTACGCCGACTACATCTGTGCTGTCAAAGACGGCAAGATCGTCGAGTTTGGTACCCCTGAGCAGGTTGTTCGCGCCGATATCTTGACCGAGATCTTTGGCACCGACATCGACGTGATCACCACATCCCGTGGGCCTATTGCTGCGTATTTCTAAGCAATCACCGTTTGGCCATTTGTGTGTTTGAACTGGTGCTTTTGGCCGAGTTTGCATTCTTGAAACGAATGAGGCTATTGTATGAATCCGTCCTACAGACGGTTACCGCAAGGTAAACGGGACGTAAGGACAAAAATAAAACGATATTGCGAGTGAATTGACACAGTGTGTTGATCTCCAGTAATGTCGAACAAGCCGCTTCAAACGGAGCCGATACGGTTTCGCGGAGAGCGTGCGTGTGTTGTGTGAGAACTCGATAGTGTGCCAATGATTTTTTGTTTGGTTGGTTTGTGACTGTTTGCTCCGTTT
>NZ_JASPJK010000010.1 GCF_030232265.1 Corynebacterium sp. MSK041 | reverse complement strand
ACTCAATCGGCATCCAAAAAGGCCAAATCTAACCCCACGACACGCCGGGGCCAGACACACTTTTTGACCCTTAACCCCCCTTAACCCTAACCCATCACTGCGCGACCGACCGGGAAAACAAAAACACCGAGGGAATGATCCTCTCGGTGTGTTGGTGCCAGGTAGAAGATTCGAACTTCTGAAGGCTAATGCCGGCGGATTTACAGTCCGCTCCCTTTGGCCGCTCGGGCAACCTGGCGTGCTTGGACTACTCTACAGTAGCCTCCCAGACAAAGTGCAAATCAGCTGGCTAACAAACGTTTCCGCGCTTTAGCCCACGCGGTCGACGGTGTAGCGGGCGATCTGACGCATCGCCGCATTGGCCGGAATGTCGGGGAGCTGATCCAGGCACTCATCCACCACGGCCAAGTAGTCGCGGACACGGTCGAGGGCACGTTCGCGGCCATCGGTGTGGCTGATGAGGGTGAGGGCACGTGTGACCTCGGCATCGTGGATAAGCGGCCCCGTGAGAAGCGCACGGAGCTCTTCCCCGGCGGGACCTTGATCCTGCATGGCATAGAGCGCGGGCAGGGTGAACACGCCTTCGCGCAGGTCCGTGCCAGGTGTTTTTCCGGACTGATCGGTGTCGGAGAAGATGTCGATGATGTCGTCGACGATCTGGAACACCATGCCCACGGCCTCGCCGAGCCTGGTCAGTGCATCAATCGTGGGCTGATCCGCACCGGAGTGAACCGCGCCGAGATGGGCGGCCGAGGCGATGAGCACGCCGGTCTTCTCACGGATGACGCTTAAGTAATGCTCGATCGGGTCGTTGTCGCCGGCGCCGAGGGTCTCCCGCATCTGGCCGGTGACCAGCTGGCCGAAGGTTTCGGCGAAGTGAGCCACGGTGGCGGTATCAATCTCACTCATGATGCGGGAGGCCTCAGCCAGCAGGAAGTCGCCGGAGAGTATGGCTACCGTGTTCGTCCACCGCGAATTGGCAGACTCGACTCCGCGACGCTTGTCCGCCTCATCCATCACATCGTCGTGGTACAGCGTGGCTAGGTGCACCATCTCAACGATGGTGGCGCCACGCACAACGTTGGCGGATTGGGGGTGCGGGCCGAACTCGCTAGCCAGCATGGCCATGACCGGGCGGAATCGCTTACCGCCAGCCTTGGCTAGGTGTGTGACCTTGGCGGACAGGAAATCCTGCCCACTGTTGAGCCGCTGGAACATGAGCTGTTCCACTCGGGCCAACCCGTCAGCAACGCGAGCCGCCAGCGCCTCATCCCCAAGATCCAGCTGGTTGCTGGCTGCGGGCGGCGTAGGAGAGCCGTGAGTCATCTATCGTCCTTGCGGGTCTACAGCGAGAATATGAACCTCCTTTACCGTAGTCCACCCCACATCCAATTAGGGCAATATGTACCGTGAGTACCGTGAATTCGTTTTTAGGCCGCTATGACTGCGTGGTTGTCGGCGCTGGCCCCGCCGGTTCCGCCGCCGCGATCGCCGCGGTTCGGGCTGGTATGAGCACGGTGGTTGTGGATGCCGCTCCCGCCGGCCGCGATAAGACGTGCGGTGATGGTCTGACCCCCCGCGCGGTCCACGCGCTGAAAGAGCTCGGCCTCGAATCAGCGCTGCCCGCCTACCGCAACCGTGGCCTGAAACTCCACGGTTATGGGGGTTCCGTCACCGCACCGTGGCCACGCAGCGTGTACGGCACGGAAGGGTCTGCCAGCCCACGCACGCTTTTCGACGCCACCTTGGCCGAACTAGCAGCCACCACCGGCGCCTACGTGTTCTATGACTGCCCTGCCACAGGCGTCTCCTTCGGTGCGGACGGCTCCATCTCCGCGGTGGAAACGCCCCGCGGCCAGATCCTGGCGCGCTGGGTCATCGTGGCGGACGGTGTGCGCTCCCCCTTTGGCAAGAAGCTCGGCCGCCAGTGGCACCGTGGGGAGGTCTACGGCATCGCTGCGCGCTCGTATTGCTCTTCTCCGCTTGCTAGCGAACCCTGGATGCACTCCCACGTCGAACTCAACGATGCGGATGGCCAGATCCAACCCGGCTACGGCTGGATCTTCCCGCTGGGCTCGGGCCAGGTCAACCTTGGTTGTGGCGCCCTGTCCACCGATGCCCGTCCGGCGAAGGTGAACACCAAGAAACTCCTGGTGCAGTACGCGGACCAGGTGCGCGAGGAGTGGCAGTTGGGTGAGCCACAGAACATCACCTCGGCGATGTTACCGATGGGTGGCGCGGTCAGTGGCGTGGCCGGCCCAAACTGGATGCTCATCGGGGATGCCGCTGCCTGCGTCAACCCCCTCAACGGTGAAGGCATTGACTACGGACTAGAAACGGCCATCATGGCCGTGGACCTCATCCAATCCATAGGCCCCGGCGCGGACGCTACCTTGGCCTGGCCATGGGTTCTGCGCGAGAGCTACGGCGAGGCGTTCATGCTTGCGCGCACTGCCGCACGTCTGCTCACCTACCCCCAGTTCCTCCCCATCGCCGGGCCGGTGGCCATGCGCAACCTTGGTGGGCGCTACCTCATGCCGGCGGCAGCACGCCTCATGGGCAACCTGATCACGGAGGAGGACAAGGACCTCATCGCCCGCGCCTGGCGCACCGCCGGGAAAGTTGTCAGTGGTTTGCGCGCGGATACGCCTCTGTGGAGCCTCGTGTGAGCTGACGCTCACACGAGGTATTAGTTTTTTACTGCGTGGTGCAGGGCAACGATGCCAAACGCCAGGTTCTTCCACTCGCACTCGGCCCAGCCGTTGGCATTGATGTCAGCGGCGAGCTGTTTTTGCGCGGGCCACGCCTTGATGGATTCGGCGAGGTACTCATACGCCGGCGCGTTGGAGGAAAACACCTTGCCTAAAAGTGGGATCATCTTGGGCAAATAGCGGCTGTACAGCTGGGAGAACACCGGCACGACGGGGGTGGAAAACTCGTTGACCACCAAGCGTCCACCCGGCTTGGTTACACGTGCCATCTCGCGCAGACCTGCCTTGAAATCGTGGACGTTACGCAGGCCGTAGGAAATGGTCACGGCATCAAAAGATTCGTCCGCGAACGGCAAGTGCATCGCGTCCCCGCACACTTTCGGCACATCGCGGTGCGCCCCGGCGCGCAGCATTCCCTGGGAGAAGTCGCAGGCCACAACCCATGCGCCGGATTTAGCCAGTTCGACGGTGGACACGGCGGTGCCGGCGGCGAGGTCGAGGACCTTCTCCCCCGGCTTGACGTCCAGCAGCTCGCGAGTGCGCTTGCGCCAGTAGCGGTCCAGGCCAGCCGTCATCACCGTGTTGGTGATGTCGTAGTTCTTTCCCACATCATCGAACATTCCCGCAACATCGTGTGGGTCCTTCTCCAGGTTCGCCTTGGCCATAGCCACCGAGTCTAAGTCACGCAGGGTGAATGCGCGGGAAACGGTCTATACCCTTGTGTTTGGGGTACGCATCGAGCACATCGTTGTAGTAGCCCAACAACTGATCACACAGCGCCGGCCATGTCTTGTCCTCGATGGATGTGCGCGCGTTAGCGCTCATGGTGGCCAGGTTCTCGTCGGCGAGAATATGCGCTGCGGCTGCCGGCAGGTCACGTTCGAAGGTCTCCACATCCAGCAACAGGCCGTTGTAGCCCTCCTGGATGGTGTCGATGGGGCCACCGGCGCGCGGCCCAATCGTCGGCACGCCTGAAGCTTGCGCTTCTTGGAGTGTCTGCCCGAAGGTTTCAAACTCGCCTGGGTGTACGAACAGGTCCAGGCTTGCGTAGGCGGCGGCGAGCTTTTCACCGCCGAGCTGCCCCGTGAACACTGCGCCCGGCATGAGCTTGCCCAAATCACGCCGCAGTGGCCCATCTCCCACGATGACCAGCTGAATATTCGGATCGCCGTACAGTGCCACGAGACGCTCCACGCCCTTCTCCGACGCCAACCGGCCTACGTAGCCAACCAGCTTCTTCTGCCCCGTCGGATCCCACTTCGCGCGCAGATCCTCACGGCGTTTCTGCGGGTGGAACAGCACCGAATCCACCCCGCGGCCCCACTTGTGCACATTTCGTACTTTGTGGGCCTCCAACTCCGAAATCGCCACCGAGGATGGCGCCAGCGTCATCTGCGTCAGATTGTGCAGCCTGCGCGTCCACCGCCACGCCGCCGATTCCAGCAAGCCCAGACGGTACTTCGCAGCAAAGCCCGCCACATCCGTCTGGAACAGCGCAACGCAAGGCACTTTTTGTTGCTTAGCGACGATCGCCCCAATCCCACCCAACACAAACGGACTGGCCAAATGGATAATGTCCGGCTTGAAATCTTTCACCGTTTGAAGCACCCGGCCACTGGGCACACCCACGGGCAAGGAGTCCACGCGAGGCACCATGATCGTGGGCACCCGCACGATAGGAAAGCCAAGGTAATCCGGGATTTCTTCCTGATATTCCCGAGCACCGGGGGCGATGACCACTGCCTCTACCCCCGTCTCCTTGAGGTGCTCCAGCACTCGCAGAACCGAGTTGGTTACGCCATTGACATTGGGTAGGAAGGACTCGGCAACAATGGCAACACGCATGATGGCATTATCCATGCCTGCGCCGAACTGGTCATGGAATTACGGGAAACCTTAGGTTAATTTTCTTTTCCGACGATCACGCGGGGTGGCAAGAGCACTCACTGCCCACCAAGCAAGAGCCGCAATCAGGGTAGACACAGCAGCAACTGAGAGCGCCGGGATGATGGCCAACGTCCACTGACGGCCCTCCACCTTCACGATGTCGGGGTTGGACTTGGCATACGCCACCCACACCTGCTGCCCCTCCCCGATCCCGGATGGGTACAGCAAGCCGTACGGCGGGGTGTGGAAGCGCCCCTGCTCATCCTGGTACTCCACCGACATGCGCAGAGTGGACACGCTGTTCACCGTGGCGATGCCGCGGCCTGGGTCCTTGGCAATGAGGTAATCGTTGTACGCCGGACCAGCCACCATGGCCACGCTACCGAGCATCGCGCACATGTACAGCGCGATGATCAGTTGGTGGAGCCGGCGGCGGGCGGTCTCCCGCGTCACAACAATTCTCACTCGGTGTGCCCTTTCGCCCTACTTCTTCAACCGCTCAGCCAGGTCCCGGCGGGACGTGCGCGTAGTCACGGCCTCAATGACCAGAACCGGGTGCGGGGAATCGATGTTGTCCATCAACGCATCGGTCAGCTCAGCTGTGCTTTCTGCCCGCGCATAGGCAACGCCGTAGCCCTCACACAGGGACTCAATATCCACATCATGCGGGGTGCCAAAAGCCTGCTCGAACTGGTCGCGCACGCTCGGCGCACCCACCTCTAGTGCTTCGAAGATGCCTCCACCATTGTCATTGGCCACCACGATGGTGAGGTTGCTCGGCCGCGGCTGCACAATCCCTTCGCCACCGACGAGGAGCCCACCAATGTCATGCAGGAACGTCAGGTCCCCCATCAGCGCAACAGTGCGGGGTGCGCGGATCTCCTCCGGGTGAAGCGCCTGAGTTGCCATGGCAATACCAACGGCCTGGGAGATCGTCCCATCGATGCCGGCTGCGCCGCGTGCCGCAAACGTCGAAACGCCATCGAAGCGCATACCCACCAAGCTGGCGTCGCGCACCGGGTTGGAAGAACCCAGCACCATCGTGTCACCCACGCCCAACGTGTCACACACCGCCGCCGCGGCGTGCAGGCCAGTGAACCCAAACTTCTCATCCGCCAGTGCGTCACGCACTGTCTGCGCGCCGACATCCCCAGCTGCCTCGCAGATCTTCAACCACGTGTCGCTGGGTTGCCCCGTAACGTTCACCCGGCTGCCACGGCGCTGCGGGTTACCGGTGAACGTGTCCGTGCGGGACAGGCCGATGACCTCAATGGTCGAATCCCCCATGAGCGCCAGCACATCCCGGTGGAGCGTCGGATGCCCGACCACGATGACCTGCTCGGGCTTTGTCGACGCCGCGAAGTCCCCACCGTCATGACTAATAGCCACCTCATCCTGCACGAAGAAGCGTGCCGCCAGCGGGTGGACGTGATGGAATGGGGTTGGCGCAGTGGGCTCGGCAATGGTGGGCACGTGCTCCAGTCCAGGCACGTCCCATGCCTCATCACCAGCAATGACCAGGGTGTTTTTGTCCAGGTCCACGTCCACCACGCCGTGGTCTACAAAAGCTGCCCCGTCGCGGACCAGTCGACCCGGCCCCACCCTGCGCGGCTGGCCTGCCGGCTCCGGCAGTGCCTGTGGCACGAGCGGGGTGTCAAAAGCAACGTTGATGTGTACTTGATCCGCTGCAAAGGAAATCGGGTCGGCTGGGGATGTGACCTGTTGGGTTTCTGCGTAGCGGCCAAAGATGCCCTGCTGCCAGATGGTCTGCGATGCACCGGTACCCACGAGGCGCTCTGGACGGTCCGCACTCACTACCACCAGCGGCGTGTGGGACATGTAAGCCTCCACCACCGCTGGGAAAGCGTTGGCTACGGCAGTGCCCGACGTCATCACCACACCCACATGGCGCCGCTGCACCCGCGCAAGACCAAGGGCGGTGAACGCTGCCGAACGCTCATCAATGCGCACGTGCACTGTGATGTCCTCACGTGCCAGTAAGGCGTACGCAAGAGGAGAATTACGCGAGCCGGGGCTCAACACCACATCCGTGACGTGCTCTGCCAGCACCTGCGCCACATGCTGTGCCAGCGTGAGGGAGTCTAGGGAATCCACTGAGTTAGACACTCTCTTTCTCATCAGATCTATGAGGATCTAATTGGACGCCTTCATCTCGTCAATAAGCTTCTTCAAATCATCCAGCATGCTCTGGAAATCATCCCTGACATCTTCCGGGACCTCCGTGGGAATCGCAGTGGGCAATTCCGATGGCAGCTCAGTGGGCACTGTGATCTCACCGTCGCCGTCTTTATCACTGTTGAACAGGCTTTCCCAGAAGCCATCCTTCCCCGTCGTCACCGTTTCCGTTTCGGTGAGTGTGACCGGTGCTGGTGGCGGCTGGTTTGCGCGCGATTCCGCACCACGCCACAGGAAGAACAGCACCACCCCGGCGAGCGCCATGAGCACCGCGATAATCCCCAATGCGATTGCGGCGCTGTTTGATTTTCCGGCATTCTCAGGCGCGAACTGCTGCCCGTTGTAGCCAGCCGGACGATAGGGCTCGTCATATGGCTGCGGATCGCTATAGCGGTCCTCGTACCCGGAGGAATAATTACCAATGTAGGCCGTCTGATTATCCTCATCCGGCATGTACTGCCGTGGCGCCGGCGAGGTCGAACCCAAGTATTCCGTCCGGTCGTCTGAGTTATCCCGCGGGAACTTGCGCGTCTGATCATCCATAGGGCACATCGTAGCTTCCACCCGCGACATCAAGAATGTCCCAGCATCGTCGTAGCCGGTCAAACCAGAAATCCTTACGCTCCCCGGGCGCTGCCAACTCCGCCAAGCGGTCCGGATCAGGAACGCACGGGGCAGCCTCCAAGCAGCCGTTCCGAAGCTCCTGCTTTTCCACAACATCCTCTACAAACAACCTTTGTGTGCCCAGCCCAGCGGCATTCACAGTGACACCAGCCATGGACATCTCCACCGCCTTCGCCACGATCAACCCCACACCAATTCCCACTGCTGTATCCAGCGCCGAAGCAACGGTGATGCTCATGTTGTGCGCGGCAAGATCCTTCGCAATTGTCAGGGTGTTTCCCACCCCACCCAGCGGCGCCACCTTGGCCACCGCCACATCCGCTGCATCAAGTTCGGCAACACGGTACGGGTCCGCGGCTTTTCTAATGGACTCATCCGCAGCAACCGGCACGTCTATCCGGCGACGCACCTCCGCCAGCTCCTCCACTGTCTTGCACGGCTGCTCAATGTAGCGCAGCATCCCACCAGCGGCATCCGCCAAGGCCTCAGCCGCCTGGACCGCCTCGTCGACTGACCAGCCACCGTTCGCATCCACGCGCAGTTCCGCATCGGGGCGGTGGGTGTGGACGGCGGCGATGCGGGAGATGTCGTCGATAAGCGTCTGCCCTTTCTCCGCCACCTTGATTTTGAAGGTGCCCACCCCCGGGAAACGCTCGAGCACCCCCTCGACCTCAGAGGCGGCAACCGCGGGCACCGTTCCATTGATGCGCACGGCGCGATCTCCCAGGTCAATCCCCTGATAGCCCTGGTAGGCGGCCTCCAACCCGGCGCGCAACCAGACGGCAGATTCTTCGTGGCCGTACTCCACGAAGGGTGCGAACTCGCCCCAGCCCGCCGGGCCCTCGATGAGCAGGGCCTCCCGCGTAGTGATCCCCCGAAACGGCACCACCATCGGCAACGCAACCACATGGGCGCGGTCCAGAATGTCCGCCAGCTCCAAATCCTTCACCTCCACGCCGTGTTCTGGAGGTTTACTCTAGTGGGCCACGCAAGGGATCCGAGATTTCTCTCATCCCAAAAATCGCGACCAGGCGTTATTCAAAAGCGGATCCGGTAAACGGGCAGATATCTCGACCGCGCCCAAACACACTCAATGGCACAATGACGGAATGACCAACTCCGCTACTTATTCCACCGCCCAGCCCTTCGACCCGTCACAGTGGAAGGCCGTTGAGGGTTTTGATTTCACCGACATCACCTACCACCGTCACGCCGGTGAGGGCCGCGCGAACGGCATCGTGCGCATTGCGTTTAACCGGCCAGAAGTGCGCAATGCTTTCCGTCCGCACACGGTGGATGAGCTCTACCGGGCGCTCGACCACGCGCGCCGGGATCCGTCTGTCGGTGTTGTGCTGCTCACCGGCAATGGCCCCTCCCCGAAGGATGGCGGCTGGGCGTTCTGTTCCGGCGGTGACCAGCGCATTCGTGGCCGTTCCGGCTACCAGTACGCCACCAGCCACGACGGTGATGTGGAAGCCGCCACCGCGGAGCATGTCGATGAAGCCCGCGTAAAAGCCGAGGGCGGCCGCCTACACATCCTGGAGGTCCAGCGTCTCATCCGCACGATGCCGAAGGTGGTCATCGCTGTAGTGAACGGGTGGGCGGCCGGCGGCGGGCACTCCCTCCACGTCGTGTGCGACATGACCATCGCATCGCGCGAGGAAGCCCGCTTCAAGCAGACCGACGCCGATGTCGGCTCCTTCGACGGCGGCTACGGCTCCGCCTACCTGGCCAAGCAAGTCGGACAGAAATTCGCCCGCGAGATCTTCTTCCTCGGCCGCAGCTACTCCGCTGAAGACATGCACCGCATGGGCGCCGTGAACATCGTCGCCGACCACGCGGAGCTCGAAAACGAGGCCATCCAGGTCGCCCGCGAAATCAACGGCAAGTCACCCACTGCCCAGCGCATGCTCAAGTTCGCATTCAACCTGCTTGACGACGGCCTCATGGGCCAACAAGTCTTCGCCGGCGAAGCCACCCGCCTCGCCTACATGACCGACGAGGCGGTGGAAGGCCGCGACTCCTTCCTAGAGAAGCGCCCGCCGAACTGGGACGAGTTCCCGTTCTATTACTAGGCGAGCTGGGGTTTTTTCTCCGGCTCTGGCTCCGGGTTCAATCCTGCGTTCAGGTCGCTCTCGGACTCCACAGCGGACTCCGTGGCGGGCTTCCTGCGGCGCGCTAGAAGCCTGTCTGCAACCAGCATGGCCGCAAAGCTGAGACCCAGCAACGGTAGGAACAAGCCCACTGGGATACCCACGGCAGCGATGATGACCCAGTCCGTGCGGGTCAGATCAGCGCGGCCCGGAACACCGGCAACACCGTTCTTGGTGGGGCGACGGCGCCACCACATGATGTAGCCCATCACCACCATCGCGCAGATCCCCAGAGCAACGAGGGCGAGGGTGATCTGCAGAGCCAGGCCGAACATGATGCCCATGTGCATGTAGATGCCCCACTGGGTGAGTTTGGAAAACAGTGGCAGCTCCGAGAACGGCAGGCGGTCTACAACCTCACCGGTTTCACCGTTGACGCTCACTGCGTCGGAGGTGAGACGCCACGGCACCCAGCGTTCGCTGGCCTGCCATGCGTGGTCAGTGTCTTCTGGGACAAAGAGTCGGAGCTGACCTGTCAGACCTTCAGCGCGTGCGGTGTCCAGGACGGTCGCTGCTTGATCGGAAATCTGCGCGGGGGTCAGGCCGCCGGCAGCCGCAGCACCAGAGTGATTATGTTCCGCATGCGGATCAGCTTCAGCAGCCTCAGGCTGGGCAACCAGCGAGGTCTCAATCGGTTCCGCCTTGCCGCCAAGCCACGTAATCGTGCGATCGACGTTGCCACCGGCAAACACAGACCAGGTGATACCCGTCGCGGACAGGCCAAGCATGCCCACCAGCAACCAGGTGCCGGCCACACCGTGCAAGTTGAGAACCTTACGGCGGCGGCCGCTCTTGTTCTCCAGACCAGTCAGCGCACGCTTGCGGGCCATGCGCCACCACAGGAACAAGCCGCCCAGGGCCACAACCCACAACCAGCTCGCGGCGATCTCGGAGTAGAGCTCACCCACCTCGCCCAGGTGCAAATTTTTGTGTGTAGCAGAAATCCAGTGGCGCAGCGGCAGCTCACCCAAACCGGAGTAGCTCGGCTCATCGCCCATCACCGAGCCGGTGTACGGGTCGACGAAGATGCTGCGGAGTTCGCTGTTGTCGGCCAAGGATTCGTCGATAAGCAGCACGCGCGTCGGCTCATCAGCCTTCGAGGACGGCCAGACCTGCGCCACATCCATGTCGGGGTGCGAATTTTGCGCGGCCTTGATTTGGCTGGCCAGCGGCACCTCCGTGGCATCGCCGCCTTCCGGCGCGGACACGGTCAGCACATCTTTGTACACGAGGTTTTCCAGGGTGGGCGCGATGGCATACAGCGCGCCACTGAGTGCCGCGATGAAAATGAACGGGGCGATAAACAGCCCGGCATAAAAGTGAATTCTTCTGGTCAGCGCGGGCAAGCCGCTGCGTTGGCGTGTTGTCCGAGACACATGTGCACCTTTCGATTGAGATTGGGACGCAATAAAAGTCGCATCCTGTGACGCACAAGTTCCCCAAAATATGTTTTTTAAAGAAACACAAACGTCAGCGGTTGAAAATTATTTACCCCCACCTACACAAATCCAGCTAACGCCGACGCTGTGGTCCCTGGAGCTGCCAGTGAGCCGTGGCAGCACTGCTGACCAAGAACACAAGCCCCAATCCAACGGCTGTGATGAAGCGAGGATAAGTGGTGGCAGTTTCCGGCCAAGCCGTCGGCGCGATCACCCAGAGCGCGCTCTTGGCAAGGACATCTCCGCCAATCGTGGCGGAGAAGATGGTCACGGCCAGTGTCAGAGCGAGTGTCCACCCCACGCCCCAACGAACAGTAACGGCCAGTGAGAGGAATACCATCGCGCCGCCGATGAGGGCGGCGAGGAGGAGGCGACGCGCAGCGTCGATAGGCATTGCCCCGCAGGTCACCGTGGCAACGAGCGCAACGAGCGTGACCACAATGAGCAGCCAACCAAGAAGTGCTGCGCGGACGCGCGCGTGCTCGATCTGCATGAGCGACCAGGCCGGCCGCAACTGTGGCCACACGAGTACTGGGAGAAGACCCGCACCGACGGGCAGGATCGCATAGGTGAACAAGCCCGTGCGTACGGATGGGTCGTAGCGCAGTGCGAGCAGCATGACCAGCACGGACAAGACCACGCACCCAATCACCGCCGGATTCAACGCAGCGCGATGAATGCCACGAAGTGCTGCCAGGTGTGGCACGGCGGCCGGACGGTTCACAGCGGGTATTGCAGGGTTATCAGCTACCGGCGCGGTCACCGCATGGACGGTTTGGCGGCGCAAGCGCAGAGGCGTCGGCCGCGCTGGAACAAGCACTGTGCACGCCATCCCCACCACGGCGAGCAGCACGCACAGAGCGAAGGCCGGCCACGGTGACTCATACCGCAACGGCGAATCTGCCTCCAATGGTGTTGCATTGAAGTGCAGCCCCATCGTGGGCAGCACGAGACGCATAGGCCACGCGCCGGGGCTGAGCCACCACCAGTCATGCTCCGCGGAATAGCCGAGGAACTGCCAAATGAGGGAACCAGCGAGCGCAACGATAAGACCGTAGCGGCGGCTCACTGCCGCAGCTACGCCAGCAACACCGAGCGAACCGACCCACGTGAAAACTCCGATCAATAGGACGCGCGCCGCGTGCTCGAGACCGAAAAGCGCAGCAAGCGCCCATGTCGCACCGAAATCAAGCAAGAAAAACAAACCAAGCGCTACCCACACCACCACAAGCCGGGCCGCGCGTGTCGCATGCTGCGAAGCCGGGCGCCACAGCGTTCCGCCCGAGCGCGACTGTTTTTCCCGTTGCTCCACCAGCCCCGCATACAGTGCGGCGATCGGCGCGAGCATGCCCGTGACCAGCAATGCTTGCCAGTTGAGCATGTCGGAAGCGTCTTCAACAACGCCGGCCAGCGACATTCCCGACAGGACTAAGCCCAGCACTAGACCACTGCCGGCGAGCCACCACAGGACGGAGCCTTTCGCACGGATGCATTCAGCACGCAGTTCCCGCATTGTTTTAGAGCACCTCCCCGTTCGCAGCAGTGCCACGGGTGAGCTGGAAGAAGGATTCCTCCAAGTTCGGGCCGAGCTCGCGTAATTCACCTGCAAAACGCACGGTGCCATCGGCGATCACGGTCGCATCATCGGCCAGGTGAAGGACCTCACCAAGCTGATGCGAACTGACCAGCACGGTGCGCCCGGCGCGGGCATAGTCCTTCAAATACTCACGCAAGTGCGCAATGCCTTCCGGGTCAAGACCGTTCTGAGGTTCATCGAGCACCAACACCGGTGGTTCACCGAGCAGTGCTTGTGCCAGAGCGAGACGCCCCTTCATGCCGGTGGAGAAAGTAGACGCTTTCTTCTTCCCCGCGGCCTCCAGCCCGACAAGCTCAATGACTCGATCTGCCTCCGAATCCGGCAGACCGAGCAATGTTGTGTGTACCCGCAGGTTGTCGCGGGCACTGAGGTGGCCGTAAAACGCCGGGTCATTGATGGAGGCCCCAACAAAACGCAACTGGGATCGCTTGAAAGGCTGCCCCATCAACGTCACGTTGCCATGATCGGGCTTAATCAGGCCAAGCAGCATCGACATCAGCGTGGACTTGCCGGCACCGTTCGGGCCAAGCAGCGCATGCACACGACCAGGTGACGTTGTCAGCGACACATCTTTCAAGACATGGTGGTCACCAAAAGTAACGGAAACATCTGAACAAGCAAGGTGCGAACTGATCATGCACACCATCTTTGTTGTCCAGGTCAGATGTGTAATCCCCCCGTGGGAGGATTTTCTAGTCCACTATCCCAGCGCGCTGCGCAAAGAGCACCAGGGCAACTCGGTCGCGTGCACCGAGCTTGTGCAGCAAATTCTTCACATGTGTTTTCACTGTGGTCTCCGCGATAAATAGCCGCTGAGCTAGCTCCGCATTCGTTGCTCCAGTTCCAATTTCGGCCAGCACCTCCACCTCGCGTCGGGTGAGAAAGGAAAGGGCTTGCCTCTGCTCGTTACTTAGAGCGTTGTGCCTATCCACCCCACCTCGCACCCACTCCAGCACCTTCCCTGTCACACCACTAGCCAGGACAGATTCACCACGAAAAACCGTCCGGATGGCCTCCGCCAGCACCTCCGGATCAGCGTCCTTGAGCAGGAATCCGTGAACGCCGGCTTCAATCGCAGCTTTTACCAACGCATCATCATCAAAGGTGGTCAACATGATCACTTTCGGGCCAAGTGGCATGATCTGACGTGCCGCGGAAATCCCATCAAGCACTGGCATACGGATATCCAGCACAGCCACATCAATGTCGTGTTGTTTCACCTGCTCCACCGCCTTCTCACCATCAGCAGCAGTGGCCACCACCTCAAAATCCGGTTGCGCGTTCAGGATGGTGGTGAGGGCGTGGAGGAGGAGCGGTTGATCGTCGGCAAGCAAAATGCGCATCTCAAACTCCCAGCACTGCGGTGACAGTAACCTTATTGTCTTCGTGTTCAATTTCGAAGGTCCCGCCCGTCGCGCGTGCACGCTCCCGCATACCGACGATCCCCGTGCCCGCTCCCGGCTGCGGCTGCGTACGGCCCACCGACGCAATCGTCACAACGATCGCCTCCGGGCCCTGCTCAACCGCAACCCGCGCCACCGGATTCTCCTGGTGCTTGACCGCATTGGTGAGCGCTTCCGCGACGATCCTGTTGAGCGCCTGGGCCGTCACAGTAGGCACGCTCAACCGCTCCGGCGCATCCAGCGTGACCGTCATGCCACTGGCACGAAAACGCTCAATCACCGCTGGAAGCGATTCAGCCGTCACGGCAGGCGCGAGCCCGGGCCCCTCATCCCGGAGCCCTTTGACCAACAAGCGAATGTCCGCAAGCGCGTCCCCCGCTGTGTCCCGGATAAGCTCAAGCGATTCTCGTTCCGTCCCTGCAGCCAGCCCCGCATTAGCCTGCACCTTGATCAGCGTCAGCGAATGGCCCAGCACATCGTGAATATCGCGGGCCGTGTTCAGCCGCTCCTCCTCCCGCGCCGCAACCAAACGCTGCTCCCGCATACGCGACCTATGCTTCTCCGCCTCCTCTTCAGCAGCCCCACTCGCCGCAAGAAGATACGCCACAGCAATGACCGCCCAGTGAAACAACAACGTCAACGCTGCATCCGGCGGTCGCCGGTAGAACAGCATGAAGCCCTCGTCCCACGTCCACATGAACGGGGAAATGAAACACCACGCTGCCGCAACCGCGGTGAGTAGCGTGGCACGCCACATCCCACGATTGGACCCACCATCCCTCTTGCCGCCGTGGATGTCCTGGGCATGGCGGCGTCCGGTATAAACCGCCAGCGGAACCAACACCACCCACACCGTGTAACCAATATTCGTCGGTGCCGCTACCCACAGCACTGACCACGCCACGTTCAACAACACCATCAATGTTGATGATGTCAACGGATTTCTCTGCCACCGTGACAGCGCCCCAACAAAACACCAGGACAGAAGCACTTGAACCCAATCCTGGGCAGCTACATGGCCAGTGAACAGCGGTACCGTGTACACCAGCGCCAACCCAGCCGCCAGCGAAGTGACAACGAGCTCACCGGATTTCATACGCACAAACATGAGCCTATCCCGCTGCCCCAGCCCGACTCCTCCTCCCACAGGAGGAGATTGACTCACGCTAGGATGACGCGCGTGCCCAACATGCTCGAACTCCTCCCCGTTGACCTGGCTGATCCCCTGGCGATCATGCCGGACCTGGAAGCGGCGATCTCTGGCGAATGCGCGCTGCTCCCGGTCCCGGCGAATGACCCGACGCGGGCGGACAAACTCCGCGTGAGCATGCGCGCGGGCCAGTCCATCGCGGATGACATCGCAGTAGTGGTGGCTACCTCTGGTTCCACGGGCACGCCGAAGGGTGCACAGCTCACACCGGTGAATCTCATCTCCAGCGCCGATGCCACCCACCAGGCTTTGGGTGGCCCGGGCCAGTGGCTGCTGGCCATGCCGGCGCACCACATCGCGGGCCTGCAGGTCCTCGTGCGCAGCATGGTCGCCGGCGTCGAGCCGGAATTCGTCGACCTCACCGACGGCTTCCACACCTCTGACTTCGTCGCACGCGCCGAAACACTCGCCGCCACCGGCGACCGCATGTACACCTCGCTCGCCCCGATGCAGCTCAACAAGATCATGAGCACCCTCGCCGGGATCGAAGCCTTAAGGCTTTTCGACGCCATCTTGGTCGGCGGCGGCCGCATCAACCCGAAAATGCTCGACTCGGCAGCCAAACTGCGCATCAATGTGGTGACCACCTACGGCTCTTCTGAAACCTCCGGTGGCTGCGTGTACGACGGCCGCCCCATCGCCGGCGCCCACGTCCGCGTCCGCGATGGCCGTATTCACCTCGGCGGCCCCATGATCGCGCACGGCTACCGCAACCTGCCTGACCACGAGGCTTTTTCCGAACCAGGGTGGTTCATCACCTCCGATGCTGGTGAACTCACGGACGGGATTCTCACCGTCAGTGGACGTCTGGACAACCTCATTGAAACCGGCGGACTCAAACTCCAGCCTGAACTGCTTGAGGAGTTCATGCTCTCCCTCGACGGCGTCACCGGCGCCTGCGTCGTCGGTGTTCCCGACGACCGCTTCGGCCACCGCGTCTGCGCCGCCTACTCCGGCTCTGCCGAATTGGGTGACCTCATCGAGGCGTTTGATGATCTCCCCCGCTGGCAGATCCCCAAAGACCTCCGCCACTTCCGCATGATCCCCACCACCGGCCCCGGCAAACCCGACCGCCGAGCCGTCGCGGCAATCTTCGCCGGGGAGGTCTAAAGTCCCTGGCCCCGCCCACCAAATTCGGAACGCACGCACCGATCCAGCGTTCATCAAGACTCAGTCCGCCCGAGAATCACGAAATTCGGATCGCCCATTCCGTTTCTGGCGGCCCACAGGTAACCTGATACCACAACCAAGAAAATTCGGAACGGCCGCTCCGCCACGCCCACATCAAAACCACCACGAGAGGAGCCACCCCATGGATGTCAGCGCGCTTGGCCAGTTCGTTCGGGCCCAACGTAAACGCGTCGGCCTGACACAGGTAGACCTCGCCGACCTGGCGGGGGTGTCGGATCGTTTCCTGCGAGAGCTGGAGAAGGGCAAACCAACGGCCGAAGTGGGCAAGGTCTTCACCGTGCTATCCACCCTCGGCTTCGACTTAGAGCCACGGGTCCACCGGGGTGATCTGCTGTGATTGTCGCGGATGTGTACAAGGCAGGCGTGCTTGCCGGCTATTTCTCCAAGCAGCCAGGTGGTGTCACCGAGTTTCACTATGTGGCGGACGCCCCTGGCGCGGTCGCAACCAGTTTGCCTATTCAGGGTTCGCCTTACACCACGTTTGGTGGGGCGATTCCCCCGTTTTTCACCAATTTGCTGCCGGAAGGTCGGCGTCTTTCTAGCCTCAAGCGCACAGTGAAGGCATCGTTGGATGACGAACTGGCGTTGCTCCTTGCCGTTGGATCCAACACGGTTGGGGACGTTGTGGTGGTTCCCCATGGGCAGCAACCCCAGTCAACTTCCGCAGCCATCGATTTAGATGGTGAACTCGACTTTTCACAAGCACTGACCACCGCGGGGATCACCGACCCGATCGCCGTGCCGGGAGTGCAGGATAAAGCATCCGCCCGCACAATCGCGGCCCCAGTCCGCGGCGCTGGCACCGAGTACATTCTCAAAGTTTCGCCCCCTGAGTACCCACAGCTCGTGGAAAATGAAGCAGCGTGCTTCAGCATTGCCCGCACCGCAGGGTTTCCGTTAGCGCAGGTGCAATTGCTTACCGACACCTCCTCCCGCCCCGGCCTCCTCATCTCCCGCTTCGACCGCGTGGGGGTTGAACGGCTTCATGTCGAAGACGGCGCCCAGATCATGGGGCTCTACCCCAGTGAGAAGTACAACCCAGCAATGGAGGAGGTGGTGCAAGCACTTATGGCGGTGAGCTCTTCACCATTATTGACAGCTCGCAATCTCGCTTTTCAGGTGGCGTTGGCATGGCTGACGGGCAACGGCGATCTCCACGCCAAGAACATGTCATTGATCTGGCGCGATGGAATGGCAGAGGTCTCCCCCATCTACGACATTCCGTCCACCCTCCCCTACGGCGACACCACGATGGCACTGTCCATCCAGGGCAAAAAGGACAGCATCAGTGGAAAGATTTTTCGGGCTTTCTGCGCCGAGATCGGTTTGAATGCAAGGGCGACGGACTCTGTTATGCGTCTTGCCCTTGTCGCCACAGAGGATGCAGCAGAGCAGATTATTGCGGCGACTGACTTTGATGCCCGCCGCGCACGGGATCTCCGCCGCGTTCTGAGCCACCGCCGCCAACTATGGCTCTAGTGGGCTAGTCCTCGTCCGTGGGTTCGTTGAGAAGCACAGCGATGTCCTCATCGATGTACGTGGCTTCGAGTTGAACGTCATTGCCCCCACCCCACTGGTTGCTGCGCACTAGGGCTTGGCGCTGGGACATTGGGATGATGGAGAACTCTCGCGGGTGGGGGAACACCTGCCGGACGCGGTGGCCGGAGCGGAGGGCGCAGTGGTTGAGCCAGACGTCGTCCGCAAGCGGTGCTTTTCCTTGAAATTCCTTGCCGCGAGCAGCGACGAATTCCACCATCGACGCTGGGTAGATCACTCCGGACACGCCGGTGGCGAAGTGGCGGAAGGAGGGGTCTGTGGTGAAGGTGGCGGTCCAGAGGCGGTACGGAGCGAGGGCGGCCTCGTTCATCGTGATCGTGTGCGCACGGTAGGCAACAACGTTGCGCGGGGATGCGTCCGCCGCATTCAGTAGCTTTTCCACGAACCACCGCGGATACATCATGTCATCATCCACCGTGATCACGCGCACGCCCTTGCCAGCGAACTCTTGGAAGGTGCCGTAGTACTTAGTGTGCGGGCCGTACTTGCCGTCAGAGCACCGCACATCGAGGCCGCGTTGAACCAGGCGCTTCAACCTCGGTGGCCACGGGCCATTGAAGTCCTCCGCATCGAGCCACAAGATCACCGGCAGGCGCACCGTCCCCACGAGGAGCGACGCGATGGCGTACACCGCGGTGGACAGGCGTTTGCCGTAGGTGGTCAGGGAAATGACGGTGTCCCCCTCCCTTGCCGTGGATGCGTCGGGGAACGACAATGCGTGCGCCTTTGTTGCCAACAACAAACCCGGTTGGCGCGCGAAAGTGCCCGCCGTGTGGAGCACCTGGCGGACGGCATAGTCGATCCACATGAAGCGCTACTTTATCCCAGCTTCCCTCCGCGCCCACTTTGAGTGCATGATGGACAACATGGATTCCGCGCCCCTTAGCCCTTCCTCCGACCCTGCTGACATGCCAGAAGATAGTGGATCAGCTACTTTCCGTGACTGGTGGCAGGCGGCACGCCCGCACACGTGGTTCAACGCGGTAGCCCCCGTTGTCGTGGGTACTGGTGCAGCGGCTTATGAGTTCTGGTGGAGCCTCCCCCTAGCCTTCTTGGCGCTCATCGTGTCCATGGGGCTCATCATTGGTGTGAACTACGCCAATGACTATTCCGACGGCGTGCGCGGGACCGATGATGACCGTTCGGGCCCCGCGCGCCTGACCGCTTCCGGGAAAACCCGCCCGGAGAACGTGAAGCGGGCTGCGTTCATCTCTTTTGGTATTGCCGGCCTTGCTGGCCTGGTGCTAGCGCTGATCTCTGAACCGTGGCTCATCCTCGTTGGCGCGGTGTGCATTCTTGCCGCGTGGTTTTATACCGGTGGGAAGAACCCGTACGGCTATCGGGGTTTGGGCGAGGTCGCCGTATTCATCTTCTTCGGCCTCGTGGCGGTGCTGGGCACCCAGTTCACGCAGTCACTCACCGTGACGTGGGTGGGCGTGGCGTGTGCCGTGGCGGTGGGTGCGATCTCCGCGGCAATCAACCTGGCCAACAACATCCGAGACATCCCCACGGATAAGGAAGCTGGGAAGGTCACCCTCGCTGTAAAGCTCGGGGATAAGCGCGCCCGCATCCTGTTTAGTGTGCTGACCCTGGTCCCCTTCGTCGTTACGCTTATTTTGGCCACAACCCTTCTCACGACGTTGCTCGCTCTCGTGGCGCTGCCGTGGGCGATCAGCTCGATCATGGTGGTTCAACGTGGCGCGCAAGGCCCGGATCTCATCCCCGTTCTGGGGCGCAATGGGCGCGCCATGCTGGTGTGGTCCCTGGTCACTGCGGTCGCACTCACCGCTGCCTCCCCCATGTGGTGGGTGGGTGAAACAGTCCCTTACACCGTGGATGGATACCAGGACTTTGGGTGGACCGTCTACATCGACCGGTAGCCAAAGCAAGCTTTTCGACGTTTCCCAAGGAGGCGCTTTTACGTGGTTGATGTCTTAACCGGCTTCGCCATCATCTTCGTGGTGATCGGCGCTGGTTATGTGCTCGCGCAAAGAGGAGTCATTGGCGCTGGGGATCAGCGCCTCATGTTCAACCGCGTCGCGTACTGGGTTGCCTCCCCGGCACTGCTGTTCACCACGGTGGCAACCTCTGATGCGGCGACGTTTATCTCCCCCGTCGTGGTCGTGGTGTTCATTGCCACCGCGATCACCATGGCGGTGTTCTGGGTAATCTCCCGGCTGTTCTTCCAGGCAGATGTGCCAACGCGGATGGCTGGCGCTGCGTCCGCTAGTTACTTCAACTCGGTGAATATCGGGTTGCCCATTGCCATTTACGTCATCGGTGATGCCGCCTACATGCCGCCGGTGCTGCTCATGCAGATGGTGATTGTCTCCCCCATCGTCATCGCTGGCTTAAGCGCGGACCCCACCGCACCGGGGTCCCGTGGGCGGAATGCGTGGGAAGCCGTGAAATCAGGGCTGACTGCTCCCGTTGTTGTGGCACCGCTCCTTGGCTTGGTGTTCGCGTCAATGGAGTGGACAATTCCGGACCCAGTGATGGCGCCACTGGAAATTCTGGCGGGTGCTTCCATCCCCATGATCCTCATGAGCTTCGGCGCCAGCCTCCGCGGCGGCGCGGTGCTGTCACCGGGGCCGGATCGGCCAGCGACGATCACCGCGTCGTTCTTGAAACTCGCGGTGATGCCCGCTGTCGCCTGGGCTGTTGGCGTGGCGGCTGGCATTGAAGGTTCAGCACTCTACGCCGCGGTCATTCTGTCGGCTCTGCCCACCGCCCAAAACGTGTACAACTACACCGCGAACTTCCGCGCCGGTGAGACCGTGGCGCGAGACACCGTGTTCATCACCACGTTCTTGTCGCTGCCCGCGATGGTGGTCATCGCGTTGCTGTTTGGCAAAGGAATCTGAGACGGGCGTTAACGCCCCGCCAGCTCATCACTCACCCACTGCTTACGGGCCTTGCGCTGGCTATTCCACACCGCCATCGCCTCGGTGGCTTCAACGCGTTGTTTGGTAAACACCAGCATGGACAGCGGGAACGCCACGATCAGGGCCAGCAGCGCCGACATGACAATGGGCACCGGCGCATCAATCACCACAGCCACGATCTGAATGACCACGGCAAGCAGAACGAAAAGGCCGAACCGCAGCGCCCCGTACTTCAACGCGGCGCGGTTAGCGCGCGAGCGGGCCTCCGGGTCAACGGTTGGCGCGGAGTCTGTGGTCTGGTTCGTCTTTGGGTCTGTCACAGCCATTGACCTTAGCCGTCCCTGGCGTTGTGTGGCGAACCAGTTCAAGCCAGTATGTTGGAAGGCATGGGTCGGTTAATTCTTTTGCTTCTGATCGTTCTGGCCGTCTGGCTGCTATGGCGCGCTTTCGGCCCAGGCAGTTCTGAACGCTACGGCCCGCTGCGGACCAAGAATGTGCAGCAGCCGCCCGCCATTAAAGGGCCGGACGATGATGAAGAGTTCCTGTGGAACATTGAGAAGAACCGGTTCAAAGAACGCCGCGCAAAGGAAGAAGCCGAGCGCCGCGTCCGGGAGGAAGAGGAACGCCGGCTGCGCCGCGAGCAGCAGCGAGAAAAGGAACAAGACGACTAGAGGGCCAGCGCTACACAGATCCTGATCTGCTGCAGGAATTCATTAAACTCGCTGGACATGCGACCGACTTTCCAAAGTCGATCACAACTATCCCCCGCAACTATTTCTTTTCTGTCCATTGCGGCTCAAGCCCCAGGGCCTGGGCGACGGCAACGACCTTCTCCCAGCGCACCCCGGCACCGCCACGTTCGATGGTGTGCAGCGTTGAGCGCGAGACGCCTGCGGCATCAGCGACTTCCTGCTGTAGGCGACCAGCCTCACGCCGGTACTGGGCAAGGGCGGCGCCGAGTTCAATCAAGACGGGGATGTCGCTGGCGGGCTTGCCTTGTTTATTGCGGGGATTAGGCACGCGAGGGCTCCTTCATGGGCAGGGCATAACAGAGTTCTAACAGGGTTTCAGCGGACTAACCATCCGAAAACCTAACTTGTTATTACAAGATACCCGCCCCTGAGGATTTTTACAGGCTAATTGAGCCCCGCGTAGGAGTGAAGGCCAGATGCAACGAGGTTGATGAAGAACAAGTTGAAGATACTTGTTGCAAAAGCAGCCACGTTGATCCACGCCGCCTTGGCGTTCTTCCAGCCGGCGGTAGCGCGGGCGTGGAGGTACGCGGCGTAGAGGATCCAGGTGATCAGGGCGACGGTTTCCTTCGGGTCCCAACCCCAGAAGCGACCCCATGCGACCTCACCCCAGATCGCGCCGAGCATGATGCCAATACCGAAGACAGGCAGGGTGATAATCGCGGTGCGGTAGGCGTAAGAATCCAGCTTCTTAGCGCTGGGCAGAGGCTTCGCAATCGCGCCGAAGAAGCCCTTCTCCTCCCCGCGCGGCTGCCAGATGCGCAGCAGGTACAGCAGGGAGAACATGCCGGAGATCAGGCCGATGGAAGCACCCACGGACACGGTGGACACGTGGAAGGGGTACCAGAAGCTCTGCAGTGCAGGCACGAGCGGAGCAGCCTGGGCATACAGCACGGTGGCGGCTAGGAAGAGCAGCACGATGTTCGGTGCGAGCAGCCACGGCCAGGTGGTGTGCCAGCCACGACGTTGGATGATCACGGCGGCGGCCACCATGGTCACAGCGGTCGAGGTGATCACAAACTCGTACATGTTGCCCATGGGGAAACGGCTCACGGACATGCCACGCGTGACCACAGCGACCACGTGGAAGATGATGCCCACCCACGTCAGGTACTGGGTGCTGCCAGCCATCTTGCGGGCGCGCAGGCGAGCGGCATCAATGTCCTCGTCAGTAACGGTGATGCTGCCTAGTTCAGACGAACGTGGCTTCTCCACCCCAGCACCGCCACCGACAGCGACGAGTTCTTTCTCCTCCACCGCAGCACGCTCACGCTTGAGGTCGATGACGGCCTGCGCGCGCATGTAGTGAATGCAGGAAAGAATCAGGCAAACAATATAAACAGCGAATGCCGTACGCAGCGACAAATCGGAAACGTCGGCGAGGGTGGAGTTGACCAACATGCGAATAACCCTACTCCACGCGCCCTCAACGCACCAAGGCTGTGGGGCATATCACTGCACGTCAGTGCCACTCTTCGGCATCAGAGTCGTCGTCAAGCTCAGCCTCGTGTGGGGCGCCATCGAGCTCTTGCTTATCGACGCCCCGGAG
Source organism: Corynebacterium sp. MSK041 (assembly GCF_030232265.1). GTDB lineage: Bacteria > Actinomycetota > Actinomycetes > Mycobacteriales > Mycobacteriaceae > Corynebacterium. The sequence continues at coordinate 66,333 of NZ_JASPJK010000010.1, read as the reverse complement.
CACCGCCTCCACCACCTCATCAAACTCACTGCCCCACCCGGCGCGATCCGTTCGGGCGAGTCCTGCGAGTTCAATGTGCGTTCCGCCAGCAGCGGAAGGGGTGAAACGGACCCACACGCGGCGACGTTTGATCAGCAAAGAACCAACGAGGGAACCCAGCAACAGGGTGGTGACAACGAGTGCCCAGCCCTGGGTGGGGTCGCGGGAGATTTGGTAGTTGGCGTATTCAGCGGCGCCGTCGAAACGCACGGTGATCTCCCCTCCTTCGGGGTTATCCCCTGCGGGAATGGTGACCTCCTCACCAGCACTAAGCATCACTCGTTCCACCCGCTCCAGTTCACCGGAGGCGATGAGGGATTGGTCGAGCTCGAAGAGATTCTGCGGGCGGCCGGTGTCCAGGCCGGCATCACCGATGTACAAGTCGAGGGAGACCGCCGGATCATTCATGGATGGGAAAGCCGACTGGAGCATGTCCCCGTTCGGGCCCGTCCACGCGGCGGTGGGGGCGAAGACGCCCTCAATGGCAATCTGGTTTTGGCGGCGCTCCATCAAATCCGGGTACATGCCCGCCGGCGGGTCAAAGCGCATGACGCCGGTGGACAGGAAGAAGGTCAGATCCGTGGGGCGGAACTGAATCATCTGGGTGCGTGTTTCACCGTTAGGCCACGTCACGGTGATCTGCGGGGCAAAACCGTGGCCCTGCAGATACACGCGGTCCCCACCCACACGCAGCGGGTGGTTTACCCGCAGGGTGTAGTCCTCCCAACCGCGCTGGTTCTCCCCCGGGTTCTTCGGCGGAGTGGAAGCCATCGCCTCCCCTTCCGCATAGGAGACCGTGGAGGAGAACGTGTCTGCCTGGCCATTGGGCAGGTAATCCGCGGTGAAGTCGTGGGAGACGAAGCAGAAGGGGGTGAGCCCGGTGCCGTCGAAAAGCGGGCCGGCGCGGAAGGTATCAAAGTTGGCGGGGGACGTATTGCAGAATTCGCGCGACTGCTCCACGGGCACCGCGAACTCTGATTCTGAATTGGTTACCACGATGACCTGGCCTTCGTAGAACACCATCCGGCCGAACGCGAAGACCGCGATGATGGCCACGATGGCCACGTGGAAGATGAGGTTGGCCAGCTCACGCGAATAACCGCGCTCCGCGGAGATGGACACAGCACCCGCGCGATCTTCCTTAGCGGTGTACTCCGCCACCCGCCAGCGCTTGAACTGGGCTTTGGCGTGCTGCACTGCCTCTTCGAGCGGCACATCCACATCACCATCAGCATGGAATGGCATGCGGTGCAGGTACTTCGGCGCGCGCGTCGGCTTCGCCTTGTACGCGCGGTAATGGTCGATAGAACGCGGAATGATGCAGCCGATCAAGGAGATGATCAGCAAAGTCAGCAGCGCCACAAAGAAGGGGGAGGCGAACACATCGAACAAACTCAATGCGTCATAGATCTTGCCCATCGTCGGGTTCGCCGCGATGTACTCATCCACCTTGCTGGCGTTTACTTCCCGCTGAGGCAACAGCGCACCCGGCACCGCAACGACGGACAGCAGGAACAACAACACCAGCGCCGTGCGCATGCTGGTCAACCAGTGCCAGGTGCGCTTAGCCCACAATGTCATGGCAGACCTTGCGGAAGAGTTCGCGGAGGGTTTCGCGGGAGAGAGCATAAGAATCTATCGACTATTCAGTAGTTCTAGAGCACGGTGGCGCCGTAACCGAAAACCAGCTGGCGGGTCCAGGAGATGAACACATTCCAGGCCCCGGTGAGCAGCAACAAACCAACCAGCACCATGGCAACACCGCCGATGATTTGGATGGTACGCGAATGCTTACGCAAAAAGCCCACGGCCTCCACCATCTTGGCGGAGCCCAGTGCCAGGAGCAGGAAGGGAATGCCCAGGCCAAGGCAATAAGCAATCACCAGCACGATGCCACGAGCAGCGGTCATGCCTTCGGTGCCCACGGAGACTGAAATCACCGCGCCGAGAGTGGGGCCCACGCACGGTGTCCAACCGAGCGCGAACACACCGCCGAGCAGCGGCGCACCCAACCACGTGGCCCACTTCTTAGGCTGCATGCGGGTGTCTTTCTGCAGAATCGGCACACTCCCCATGAACACCAGGCCCATGATGATGGTCACCACACCACCGATGCGCATCAAGGTGTCAGAATTCAACGCAATAACACTGATAGCACCGAAGACTGTCACCGTGGCCAGCAGGAACACCGCGGTAAAGCCCGCAATGAACAGCGCCGCTGCAACAACCACCGCTCCCTGGCGGCGTTTGCCCACGGTTATTTCCCCGTCTTTCATCTTCACTTCCCCACCGACAATGCCGGTGAGGTACGACAGGTACCCCGGCACCAGTGGGATCACGCAGGGGGACGCAAAGGACACGAGACCGGCCACGGCTGCTGCGAAGAAACCCGCGAAAAGCGGGCCGTTAGAAACTAGGTCCGCAAACGTATGACCCATTTAGTTCTCACCCGCCAGGCGGTCCGTGACCTCAATGATCTCGGACGCGGTTACCTCACGCAGGAACACTGCCGCGGGGCGGTGCTGCTTGTCCAGGATGATCGTGGTGGGAATGACGGAGGTGGGAATACCACCCAAGGCCGCGGCAGTCCGGAAAGGCGGGTCATAGATGGACGGGTACGTCACCCCGTTGTCCGTGAGAAAGTCCCGGGAGATTTCCGGCTGGTAGTCACGGACGTTGATGCCCAGGATCGTGCCGGAGGGCTTGCCGTCCACAGTCTGGCCAGTCAAGTGTTCCTGCACCTCCTGCAGGTCATCCACCTCCGCACGGCACGGCGCGCACCACTGGCCCCATGCGTTGAGCACCACCATCTGTCCTTCAAAGTCCGACAAGGAAATCTGCGTGCCCGGCTCCATCAAAGACTCGCCGGAAAATTCCGACAAGGGAGCACGATCCGCCTCGTCGTAGAAAATCTCTACCTGGCCGCCGGGTGAGTGGAAGGCAAAAGTCTCACTCGAACCAGGCACAGCGCAGGCAGACATCCCGAACGCGCCGAGGAGTGCCACGCTTGACAGAACCATGGCATGAAAGCGACGCATCTAAATCCCCTTCGCTGGTTCAGCGTAGGACCAGGACTTCAGGGTGTCCCCTTCAAAGACCAAGGAGGTCACACTGGCCAAGTCACACTTTCGCGTCGCCGGACTATGTGGCAAAGGCTTGCCTTGGGCCCAACGCTGCACCATCACGATGGGCAGCTGATGGGACACGAGCACTGCTTCATGGCCCTCAGCCTCAGCCCGAGCCTTATCCACGGCGCGTCGCATCCGCTCCAGAATCTCCGTATACGGCTCACCCCAGCTGGGCTTCAACGGGTTGACCATGTGGCGCCACCGGATCGGGTTGAACAGCTGGCTACGAAGCCCCTTCGTGCGCAGCCCCTCGAAGATATTGCCGGACTCAATGAGGTCCCGGTTCGTTTGAATCTCCAACCCAAGCACTTCTGCGATCGGTGCCGCGGTTTCCTGCACGCGCTCCAGCGGGGACGCTGCCAGGTAGGTCACGTCCTTGCCTTCAAAGCTCGCGGCGGTACGTGCCGCCATGGAGCGGCCACGGGAACTCAAGTGAAAATCAGGGAGTCGCCCGTAGAGCAATTTCTGCGGGTTGTGCACTTCCCCGTGTCGGACGAGGTGGACAACGGTCTCAACCATGACAAGCCCTCCTCTTTAAAACTGCAGTTTTCATGGAATTGCTGGACGCAGGGGGTGCGTCCGATTAAGTCAAAGTGTGCCTGGGACATAGTCACGGACACAAACCCAGACACAACGCGATTACTAATCCTATTGGTTGATACTGGTTGCATGCAGGAGGGTGCACCCGTGGATAATTGATGCATGGGTGCCCAGACAATTCCGGAAGTCACGCTTCGACAGGACGCGGACCACGAGGTCACCGCAATTATTACGGCCTCAAGTGCTGCTATTCGACGTTTGGAGGTAGACGAACGCCCTTTACTCAAGAGCTTCGACCCCACTCCCCGACCACCGGGTGCAGCCAATATTGTGCTGGCACCGTGGCCAAACCGCGTCGCGGATGCAACGTTCACCTTCAACGGCGTGACCCACCAATTGGAGGTCACCGAAGCTGAACGTGGGCATGCCATCCACGGGTTCACGTGGGGGCGGATCTTCGACATCGTGGATCACACGGACAACAGCGCGACGCTGCGCACCGTCCTGGGCCCGGAGCCTGGCTGGCCGTGGCAGATTGAGCTCACCGTGACGTACACGCTGACGGATACCGGGATCACCGGCACGATGACAGCGCGCAACATCACCCCGGCTGACAGTGACCACGGCCCCGCACCATGCGCTTTGGGTGTGCACACCTACTTAGACCCCCAGGGTGCACCTCTCGATGAGTGCACGCTGCACCACACCATCGAAGAGCGCCAACCGGTGGACTCCCGCAACATTCCCACCGGCCCACGCCAACCGTGGCCGGCCAGCCCGATGCACATGAACGGGGTGTACCTCGACGACGCGGGGTTTGATTCGGTGGAACACCCACACGTTGCCCGGCTGGTGGATGGGGATGGGCGCGGGGTGGAACTAGAGGCGCACGCAAACATGCCCTGGACCCAAATCTTCACCTCCCCGCAGCGGGAGTTGGCTGTCGAACCGATGACCGCGCCTCCGAATGCCTTGGCCACGGGCGAAGACCTGACCGTGCTGGAACCTGGTGAGCGTATAAGCGTGAGCTGGACCGTGCGGGCGATTAATAATTGAACAACGAGTAACTAAATACGGAACCCGTAACTCAACAGAAAGCGAGTGTCCGCCATGGATACAGCCCTCAGGCTCGACGCCTCCTGGGTCGACTACATGCTCGTCGCGGTATTTTTCGCGTTCGTGCTGGGGATTGGATGGGCCGCGAAGCGCGGCGTGTCCTCGTCGATTGATTTCTTCCTCTCCGGCCGCGGGCTACCCGCCTGGATCACCGGTTTGGCCTTCATCTCGGCGAACCTCGGCGCGGTGGAGATCATCGGCATGTCTGCCAATGGTGTGGAATACGGCGTGCAGACCATGCACTATTTCTGGATCGGCGCCGTGCCCGCCATGATCTTCCTCGGCATTGTGATGATGCCGTTCTACTACGGCTCCAAAGTCCGCTCCGTCCCGGAATTCATGCTCAAACGCTTCGGCCCGGCCGCACACTTGGTTAATGCGATTTCCTTCGCGGTCGCACAGCTACTCATCGCCGGCGTGAACCTGTTCCTGCTGGCCACGGTGGTGGAAGCACTGCTGGGTTGGCCGCTGTGGTCAACGCTCGTTGTTGCCGCCGTGATCGTGCTGGCCTACATCACACTGGGTGGTCTGTCTGCAGCGATCTACAACGAGGTGCTGCAGTTCTTCGTCATCGTTGCCGCGCTGCTGCCACTGACCATCATTGGTCTGCGCCACGTGGGTGGCTGGAGTGGACTGAAGGAAGCTATCAACGATCCGAGCCACTTCTCCACCTGGCCTGGCCAAGACATCTCCGGATTCAACAACCCGGTGTGGTCCGTCGTGGGTATCGTGTTCGGCCTCGGCTTCGTGCTGTCCTTCGGTTACTGGACCACCAACTTCGTTGAAGTTCAGCGCGCTATGGCGTCTGATTCGTTGTCCTCGGCGCGCAAGACTCCGATCATCGGCGCATTTCCCAAGATGTTCATCCCCTTCATCGTGGTTGTGCCGGGAATGGTCGCGTCCGTCCTGGTCACCCCGATCATGGAGGGTGCTGCCAATCCGAATGATGCGGTGCTGTACCTCATGCGCGATTTGCTGCCCAATGGTCTTCTCGGCGTGGGTATCGCTGGCCTGCTGGCTGCATTCATGGCCGGTATGGCAGCGAATATTTCGTCCTTCAACACCGTGTTCAGCTATGACCTGTGGCAGACCTACGTGGTCAAGGACAAGGACGATGATTACTACCTGCGCGTTGGCCGCCTGGCCACCGTCGGCGCAACCGTGATCGCTGTTTTTACGGCGCTGCTCGCCGCAAACTTTGGCAACATCATGGACTACCTGCAAACGCTGTTCGGCTTCTTCAACGCCCCGCTGTTTGCCACCTTCATCCTGGGTATGTTCTGGAAGCGAATGACCCCGCACGCCGGTTGGTCCGGCCTGGTGGCAGGTACCGCTGCCGCCATCATCTTCTGGGCTTGCTCGTTGGGCGAAGACCCGCTGGTTAGCCTGCCGGGCCAGGGCACCGCATTCGTCGCTGCCTCCCTGGCGTTCACAGTGGACATCCTCGTGTCCGTCATCGTATCCCTGTTCACCACCCCGAAGCCGGATGAGGAGCTCGTGGGCTTTGTCCGCAGCGTCACCCCGAAGGACCAGCTCGTTGATGCTTCTGAGGCCGCCCTGCCGTGGTACCAGCGCACCATCCCGCTTGGTGTGATCGCTCTTGTCCTTGTCATCGGCCTGAACTTGATGTTCCTCTAAAGGAAGTGATTCTTATGGCTAATTCACAAGCAGAAACCGCAACGTTTGATATCCGCAACGTCATTGGCGCGCTGCTGGGTTTCTATGGGATCGTGCTGATCATCTGCTCCTTCATACTCGACCCGGGATTCAATGTGGACGAGAAGATCCCTAAAGAATCCAGCGACAATCTGTGGGTGGGCATCGCCCTTGCTGTCACTGCGCTGGTGTTCTTCCTGTGGGCACGGTTGCGCCCAATCGCCTTCAACCCCGACACATTGGAAGCAGCAGAGTAGATGACTGAGTTGAAGATCACGCGCACGACATTGTCTGATGGCCGTGAGCTCATCTACTTTGATGAGCCCGGCACACCGGACCGCACCGCCACCGATGAGCGCGGATTGCCGGAGGTTCTCACCGAGTCCTGGATGCGGCGTGACCCGCTCACCGGTGAGTGGGCGATTTATGCCGCGCACCGACAGAACCGGACCTTCCTCCCGCCCGCGAATGAGGACCCGTTGGCCCCCACACGCCCCGGCCAGAAGCCGAGTGAGATCCCAGAGGATGACTACCAGGTTGTCGTGTTTGAAAACCGCTTCCCGTCCTTGAGCATGCGGTTGGATGTGCCGGAGGGGTATAGCCCGTTCGTCGATAGCCAAGAGCTTTTCGAGCGCGCTCCTGCGTGGTCACGCTGCGAGGTTGTGTGTTTCACGCCGGACGCGAATGGCTCATTCAAGGATCTGCCACTTACCCGCAAGCGCGCGCTTATCGACGTCTGGGCCCACCGCACCGCCGAACTCTCCGCCCTCGAACCGGTCAAAGCCGTCTTCCCGTTTGAGAACCGCGGTGAGGAAATCGGCGTGACCTTGCACCATCCGCACGGTCAGATTTATTCCTACCCGTTCGTCCCACCCCGCATGGCCGCGATTGCACGCCAGGCACAGTCTCATCGCGCAGCGCATGGCACATCGCTTTTCGACGCGCTCTTGGCCGCCGAACTCACCTCCGCCCGCCGCATCATCGAGGAGACGGACCACTTTGTGGTGTTCACTCCCGCCGCGGCGAAGTGGCCACTAGAAGTCATGGTGATGGCTAAGCGTGCGGTGCCGAATTTCGCTGAACTGACCACTGCTGAACGTGATGATCTTGCGGTGATCTGCGACAAGCTCTTCATCGCTGTGGATCAGTTCTTCCCCGGCATTGAACGCACCCCGTACATCGCCGCATGGAACCAAGCGCCGGTGGATGCCCCGGAGGATGGGCGCTTCCACCTCCAGCTGTTCTCTCTCATGCGCTCCCCCGGCCGCATGAAGTTCTTGGCTGGGAGTGAATCCGGCATGGGCGCGTGGATCAATGACACCACCCCTGAGGTCATCGCCACCACGTTGAAGGAGGCCTACCAGTGATTGTTTCTTCCACCCGCAGCCCCGACCGTCTCAGCACCGATGCGCGAGCATTCTTCACTGAGCACATTGGCGGCACCGCCACCGGAGTGTGGGTTGCTCCTGGCCGGGTGAACCTCATCGGTGATCACGTGGACTATGCCTTCGGTGTGTGCCTGCCCTTTGCCACCACCATGGCCACCGCCGTGGCTGCCCGCGCGCGGGAGGACAGCATTGTGCGTATGGTCTCCCACTCCCCCAACGGCGAGATCCTCGATGCCGAAGTGGATCTGGCAGAACTCTCTACCGCCAGCTCGGAGTCTGACTGCTTGCCTGATTGGCGTGGCTACATCGCCGGCACTGTCCATGCCCTCATCGGTGATGCCACATCCGGCCTGGACATCGCGGTGATCTCCGATGTGCCGTTGGGTTCTGGTCTATCTAGCTCCGCTGCTTTGGAGTGCGCTGTTGCTGTTGCCGTGCGTGACCTACTAGCGCCGGAGACGACTGATGATCAGATCATCGCCGCCACCATGCGCGCTGAGAACCACTACGTGGGTGCTAACACCGGTGGCTTGGACCAAAACGCCGTGGTTCGTGGCCGTGAAGGTTTTGCCCTGGCCCTCGATTTCCTGGCTGGCACCCACGAGCAGGTTCCGTGCAATTGGGAGGGCTACCAGCTCCTTGTCTCTGACAGCCGTGTTGAACACTCCCACGTGACGGGCGAGTACAGCTCCCGGCGCGGTCTCATCGACCAGGTTGCTGCTGCCCTTGACTGCACGTTCCGTGAGGACGATGTGGTGGACCGCGCCGTGGAATGGGCATCTTCAGCTGGATCCGGTGCCACTGACCTCACTGCAGACGTCGTACGTCGCCGTGTGCGCCACGTACACACGGAAACCGCCCGCACTCTCCGTGCGATTGCGGCACTCAAGGCTGGCGATATCCCTCAGTTTGGTCAGCTGATGAATGAAAGCCACGCCTCTTTGCGTGATGATTTTGAGATCGTCCCGGACGCCCTCGAAACCGCGGTTCAAACTGCCCTGTCCACTGGTGCAGTGGGCGCCCGCATCACCGGTGGTGGTTTTGGTGGGTCCATCATCGCCCTATGCCGAGATGAGGATGTTGATGCGGTGGCCGCAGCTATCACTGCTGACACCACCGCCCAAGGCCACCCCACTCCGGTGATCTACGCGACCAGTGCGCAGGATGGCGCCCGGCGCGTGGATTAGCTCGCGGTATCAGATCACGCTTTGCGTGTGGTCTTGGACTGCCCGCGGAAGACACCGAAGAACACCACGACGATAAGACCGATGGCGATCCAGTTGGCCACCTTCGAGTACTGCTCAAGCACGAACACGACGGGCTCGCCGATCGACCAGCCCAGGCCGAAGTAGAGGAAGGACCACATGGTCTTCGCCACAAAGTCGAGGACCATGAACTTCTTCACATCCATACCGGTTGCACCGCACAAAACAAAGACAACGAACGCGATGGGCAACGGGATGGGCAAGTATGCCAGGAAAATGGCTACCCAGCCGAGGCGGTGGAACCAGCCTTCCACGCGCTTGAAATTCTTCTCCGTGCGCTTGGAGTTTTGCGCCTGCACCTCCAAAATGCCGCGGCCCCACAGTTTGCCAGCCCACCAGTACACCCAGTCAAACTTGATGTTCACCAGCGAACCAATGAGCAGAAACCACAACCAGCCTGGTGCTTCACCCACCGCGGCGAGCGCGCCCGTGGAGGCCGCACCAATGCGCGAGCCCGTCACCGCCAGCAAGATCGGTGGATCCAAACCGAGCAGCCACGCGCGCAGCGGGATCATGGACATGCCAAAGATGCCCACGAAACCAAACCAGGCCAGGCACCAGTAGTCCGACTTCGTCGGCTTAGAGTTCCACGGCAGACCGGGTTGCTCCCACCATTCGGGTTCTTCTTTGTCCGAACCTTCTGGCACACCTGACGTATCTGGTTGATCGGGTTCCACCGGATCAGCCATCTCCTCGTTGCCTGTTGGCTCCTGCTCTTTGTGCATGGCACCCAAAACTACACGGGGTTGAAGCGATCTACGCAGTGGGCACTTCATCCGCGGTCGCACGGGCATGGGCGATGACATTGGGGATGCCGGGGCCGCTTACCCATGCGCCGGTTGCAGAGATACCGGGGATCTGCGCGATCATTTCGTCTGCTTCGGTGGCCGCAGCCTTGTTGGCATCGGTGGCTTCCGGGAAGGCACCGAACCAGCGTTGGACGTAGATTTCTTCCAGTCCGGCAGCACGGCCATCAAAGCCGGTGACCTTTGTCAGGTCATCTAGGGCCCAATCCACCAGGTCATCCTCATCCGCATGCGCTTCGGCATTGAGAGTTGCGCGGACCAGTGCACCCTCGCGCTGCGCGAGATGTGGCCAACGCTGGGAAGAGAACACGAAAGATTCGGTATGGACGCCTTGCGCACCGTCCCCACCGTCCACAATGCGGATCTCCGCAGCCTCTGGCAAGCCCTCGCCGGTGGCAAAGCGCATGCCCACCACAACCCTGTTGGCCAACTTCACTTTCGCCAACGCTTGTGCAGCATCCGCATCCACTTGCTTGAGCAAAAGCGCGGCGGTCGGTGCCGGCACAGCCAGGACAACGTGGTCGTACAGCTTGTCTTCCCCACCTTTGAGGCGGAAGCCCTCTTTGCCGCTTTCCTTATCCGTCGCACGCGTGATGCCGGAGATGAACGCATCAATGTAAATATCAGCACCGGATTCCTCCGCGAGCTTCTCCGTTAGCTCCTGGAGGCCGTGGCGGAAGGTGGTGGTGCGGGGGACGTCGATAAGCGAAAGCTCCTTGCCATCCCACAGCATGGTTGGCGCATCGCTGGGTTCGACGAGGGACCCGGTGAGGCCGAGCTTCTCGACGAATGCGCGCGTGACGTCGGTGGGAATGAAAGATTCCGCACCGATGTCCGTGGGGCCACCTTCGAATGCGACGGTATGGAGTTTGCCGCCGATGCGATCGGTTGCTTCATACACATCGACGCTCGCGCCCCTAATGTGCTTGGCCGCGGTGAGCCCTGCCAACCCGGCACCGATAACAGCGATGTTTGTTTTAGCCATTGTTCTCTCCGTTGACCAGTTCAGAAATAGTCTCCGGCTCCACGCGATCCTCATTCGGGAAACTACGCGCGCGCATAGACAACCCCTCGATGAGCAGCGAAGAACCAAGCATGAGCACGGTTGCCGCGATCGGCGGAATGACACCGGCCACCGCACACACCAACATGAGGCCGTTGTAGATCCACGCCAGCGCCAAGTTGCGGTCAATGACCTCACACACCTTGCGGGCGTGCGACACAAGCTGCGGCACCGCCATCACATCATGGCGCAACAACACCGCAGACACCGTGCGCCCGCGACGGCGGGAAAACTCCAGCTCCTCCGAATCCGCATACATGATGCTCACCGTTGCTGCGCGCAGCGCATCACGTACGGACGCATCACCGACCAAAGCGACCTCCGCCCCCGCCGCCTGAAGGTTGCGGATTGCCCCGGCCTTCCGGTTATTCGTAATACCCGCCAGCACGTTGGAGATACCCAAGAAATCCGCAAAACGACGAGCCACCGGGTACGTATCCCGCGTGAGCATCACCGTTTCCACGCCCATCTGCTCCAAGCGGGACACAGCCTCATCGGCGTCGTCCTTGAACGGGTCATACAACGTGATCACGCCACGGTCCTTGCCCTTCCACCGCACAACCACGGGGGTACCGCCCGAGGTGGCAGCCACCGCCAAACGGCCACGCAGGTGAGACAGATTCACCGGCCGCCACAACAAGGCATCAACCTGGGTGGATGTCTCACGGCCCTCCTCATCCACAAACACCAGATTCACGCGCGCGCTCACATCACCGCTCGGCTCCGTGGCCACATTCACCAATTCATAGCGCGTGGGTAGATCCGGATTGTTGTCCGTCTGAGTCTTCGCCTCACGTGCCCCCTGCACCAGCGCGCGCCCGGCCGGGGTGTCCGATTCCATGGACACCGCACCGGCGATGCGGAGGATCATCTCCTCGCTCTCCCCTTCCGCCGGTGTCACCGTTTCCACACACATCTGGGACTTTGCCAGGGTGCCCACGCGGTTGAACACAACCGTGTCCACCGTCTCCAACGAACGCAGCGTATTACCATCACGCAACAACACACCGTTGCGCGCCGCGGACTCAATACCCAACCGCAGCGCCAACGCTGGGGACAATGCCAACGCCACCGGTGCGACGCCAGCTAGAACCGCCAAAGAAGTACGCAAAGCCGCGTTGTAATCGCCCGAAATCAAGCCCCACAAAATGAAACTGAAAAAGGCCACGGTCATAGATACCGGCAACAGCCGTGCAGCACTCTGGGCATACTGGACCGAGGCATACCGCTGACGTACCTCTACATCCCGCAGCCACTGCATCACCACCAACCAGCGCGTTGCATGGCCGGTGCGCTGCGCACGCACCTTGATCTCCCCGGATTCAATCACGGAACCGGCATAGACGGTAGAGCCGACTTTGACGTCGTTGGGCTCGTGGACGTCGATAAGCCCCTGCTTCAAACGAGCCTTGCCACCGATGACCTTGCCGTCAGCAGGAATGACCTCACCAACATGCACCACAATGTCATCGCCGCGGTTGATCTCAGCGACCGGGATGAGCTCCTTATCAATCTCCGCGCGCCCACGCATTTTATTAATGCGGATGTACTCAACCTCCGGGTTGAGTGATTGATCCGCCATCTCATCAATCAACAACCGGCGCGCACGAATGGAATACCTCCGGCCGATGAGCAGCAACAACGTGATCCCGCACGCCACATCCAGGAACAACTCGGGGCCATGATCCGTACCCAACGTCGTAGCAAACCACGTGAACCCTGAATGCCCACCACGCTGCCCCGTCGGCGCGAGAAGAATCACCGCGGCGGACCACAAATAAGCAATGATGATGGCCACAGAACTCGCGCCATCAAGCGCCGTAATACCGCGCCGCACACCACCCGCCAGCGCACGGTGGAAAGGAAACGCACACCACGTGACTACCGGGGTGGCCAAGGCGAGCTCAATCCACTGCCAGCCATCAAACTGCGCCGCCTGAACATACGCCAGCACCAACACCGGAAGAGTGAGCACCAGCGCAACCCACATGCGCGCCGGCGTAATCAGATCACGTGCGGTGTACAGAACATCGTCTTTCCTGTCCCGCTTCACCGGGTCCTTGCTCTGGTTCTTCCGCTGCGCCTCCTCGCGTCGCGCCCGCGGACCGAAACCCGCCTGCCGCGCTCGATCCAAGGAACGCTGTGCTGAACGACGGCGACGACGCAACTGAATCGGAACATCCTTTGTTGCCTTACGCCGCACATAATGCTCAGCACTTTCCACCGCCGCCGCGTAACGGAACATCGACGTATCAGTCAACGAAGCCTCAATGCCAAGCTCCGCAAACTTATCGACGATCACCCCCGGCCTCGTATCCACCGTCGCCGTCACCCACGCCGTTTTACGCGGATGAACCACACGGCACTCCACCCCGTCGAGCTCTTCCACCGCGGCCTCAACCATGTCAATATCCGGCGCCGGTGGCAGATTCTTCAACACGAAGGAATAGGACACATGTGGCCTGTCCTCAACATCCGCCGCAAACCAAACGGATGCCTCCCCCGGCTTTTCTTCCACGCCAATACCCGCCTCACGCGCAGCATCCATCGCATCCTGGATGGAACGGCCAAGCTGCTCATGGGACTCCGTCACCGGGTCCGGGTGTTCACCGTTGTTCTCTGGGTTGGTCATGGCTACTCTTTGCTCTTTATTCTTGGCTTCATTCTTGGCTTCATTGGAAGCGTGGACTCATCTCATCCACATACGCGTTTGAATCCGGACGAAACGCTAGAAGCATAGCCACAACCAGCAGAACCACCACAACCATGGACACCCACGCCGTTAACTGCACCACAAACGACGCCAAGTGCAAGAAACACGTTAAAGCCACGCCCACACCAGCCCAACGGCGCGCGGTACGGCTACCTTTGGGGAGATACGCTGCTGCGGACACCAGCCACAGCGTGAGAATAATGCTGCCCCACGCCGTGACCCGCATGTTGGTCATGTACCTTTGGCGAAATTCTTCGTCGGCGACATCACCCAAGAGCTTGCTCACATCATGGATCACGTCATCACCGGGATATCCGTTGGACAACAGCGTGAACGCGGTGAGCAGCATCAGTACACCCGCGGTGCAGATGAGATAGAACGCCACACGCAGGTTGCGTGGGCAGCCCTGCCCTGCTGTCCACGCTGAGGACCTGTGATTGCGGTTTGGATCATTCGGATCCGTCACCATCGTGGGAAACATACCGGCCATGGTCTTTAGTCTGCCTCAGATCACTTGGGGCCGTGCGGTGTCTTCGCATCCTTTGAGGTATTGGGCTTGGCTGTCCACTTGCGCACCTCATCCTGGGTGGCAAAAACAATGGCGCACACGCCGGCCACTCCCGCGATGATCTGCATCGCCCCATCTAAAGCAATCAGTGGTGTCGGTACAGCACTGCCACTGACTGGCACTGCAAAGATCAGCATGACGCGTAGGGCGAAGTAACCGCCGAAAACCATGAGCAACTTCAGTGCGTTTTCCGCCCAAGAGGCCTGCTTAGCCACTGCCCGCACCGCAATAGCCAGCACCACCACGATGGCTAAGGCAAACAGCGCCGCAATGCCCACGGAAGCGTACGCAAGCAGCATCATGTTTGCATCTCCAACCTCCTTCACCGCGGATGGACGAGCCTGCTTCGCCTGCTCAATCATCGCGGATGGATCCAGCAGGACCGCAGCTACGGAGAACATCTGGTGAATCACCTCACCACACAGCATGACAATGGCGGTGAGCACAAACAGGCGCACTGCCTCCGGCTTCCCCGGCTCCTCGGCAGCAGCTGGGGCAATGTGGCTTGGGGGCGTGCCCCGATCAGGTGTGGTCATAGTGATGAAGTCACTGATCCTTCCAGTCCCGGAATCTCCGAGCTGACAAATGAGCTTAGAGGCTTAAGAACGGCGCGCGCGACGCTTCTTGCGCGGCGGCGGCAGCTGGCCAGCGGCGCGCAGTCCAGCAACATGCTCAGCCAACGCATCAACCAGGGATGGTACGTCAGCCGATTCCGGCACAACATCAACGCGCAGGCCCTGTTCCTTGGCTTCCGCCGCGGCCATAGGGCCAATGCAGGCGATGATGGTGCGGGCATGTGGCTTACCGGCGATACCCACCAGGTTCTTCACGGTGGATGCGGAGGTAAAGCACACGGCATCAAAACCACCAGTCTTGATCATGTCGCGCACCTCCGGTGCCGGCGGGGCGGCACGGACGGTGCGGTACGCCACCACATCGTCCACCTCCCAGCCGCGCTCCTTGAGGCCTTCCACCAAAACGTCGCCACCAATATCAGCGCGCGGGAGCAGCACGCGGCCCACCGGATCGATCTCTTCCACGTAATCCGGGAAGACATCGACCAGGCCCTGGGCGGTCTGCTTCGTGCGATGTGGCACCAGTTCAGGGATCATGCCACGGGCACGAATCGCATCAGCGGTTTTTTGCCCCACTGCCGCCAGGTGCACTCCAGCAAAGGAGCGCGCATCCAGCCCGAGTTCTTCAAACTTGTCCCACACGGCATCCACACCGTTGACGGAGGTGAACACGATCCACTGGTAGCGGCCCTCAACAATGCCCTTGATCGCGCGATCCATCTGCGCCGGGTTACGCGGCGCTTCCATAGAAATCGTGGGCACAGACTGTGGGATAGCGCCGTAGTAGTTCAACCGCGCGTTCATCGGCCCGGCGTGCTCCTTCGCACGCGGGACCAGCACGCGCCAGCCGTACAGCGGGCGGTTCTCCCACCAGGAGTACTTCGAACGGTCATCCACCGCGGTACCGATGGTGACAACGAGCGTGCCATCCAAATCCGCATCCAGCTTGCCCACCGTGCCCAACGTCGCATCAAACGTGCGCTGCAGTCGGGTCGTACCGTTGACCGTGACCGTCAACGGAGTTTCCGGGGAAAAGCCCCGCGCGGTGAGCTCCGCACTGATCACCGGCAGGTGCTCAACTTCCGCCTGAAGCACAAGCGGCTGCGGTGCGGCAGCCAGGCCATCCCAATCAATCGGCTCATTAGCCAGGTCAGCCTCGGTGTACGTGGACCCCAGCGCGATGCCCGCAAAGGACGGCACGGTCGACGGCAACGACATGCCCGGCACAACCTGGAATTCAATCCCGGCAGCCGCCACAGCAGAAATCTCCTGCATGACAGCATTTCGGGTCAACGGGTTACCCGCAACAAGTCGAATCACGTCACCATCGCCCGCATCACCGCGATCAATCGCAGCAGCCGCCTCATCCAAAGCAGCCTCAAGCTTTTCGACGATCCCTTCCCCATCCGGCGCCCACTCCGACACCTCCGCCGCCGTCGGATCAGCCGGCTTAGCCGGTTTACGGCGCGCACCGGCTTCCTTCGCCTTGGCGCACATCTCCTCATAAGCAGCTGCAGCCGCTTCAAGCTTCTCCGCCGGGACAGGAAGCACCGAACCAACAACATCACGCACGCCTGCGGACACATCCGGATCAACAACCGCAACGGCATTGCGCTCCAGCACGTCACGCGCACGGATAGTCAACAGATCCGGATTGCCCGGACCGGCGCCAACGAAAATGACCTTCCCCCGCAGAGCAGCCAATTCTGGGTCGCCAGAACTAGCGGTAGCTGCCTTTTTGGGCGCGGCTAAGGGCGTGGAGGCACTCGTCATTGACACAAATCTCTTCTAAAACAGACTGCTAAAACTGGGTGAACCTAAAAATTCACAGGGCAGCCGTCGCGCCTGCTAGATCCTCCGAATCAGCGTTCAGGGGACCATATGAATAGCAGTGCCGACGGCATGTGGTAGTTACACCTTAAATTGAGCAGCCGGAAATAAAAAACTGGCGCCTACACCATCACCCTTGAAGTGCCGCGGCAAGCTCCGCGTTATCCACTTCCCAACACGCGAATTCCTCACCATCAATGACCACCACGGGAACGCGGTCGCCGAATTCGGTGGCGAGTTCGGGGTCCCCGTCGACGTCGATAAGCACTAACTGCGCACCCGCATCCGCGACAACCGGCTCAATCTGCGCGGCCACACGCTCACAAGAACCGCACGTCGCACGCACCATGAGTTCAACCAGCACCTTCCAACCCCTCTCCAACGCGTTGGGCGCCTACGATGGACTAGGCTACCGCCACCAGCACGACCGAAAGGACACACCCCGTGAGCCCAATCAATGGACCCCGCTCACAGTGGTCCCACTCGCGGGGCAACGTGCGCCGCTTCATCGAAAGCACCGCACTCCCGCCCATCGACGATGACCATCAGCGCAAAGCCGGCCTCGCCGCCGCCCGCGCCGCCGTCGAAGCCGGTGGCATCCGCATCACCACCCCCGACCCCGACATCCCCCAACACGTCACCGCCGCCGCCTTTTTCGACGTAGACAACACCCTCATCCAAGGCAACTCCCTCATCGCCCTTGGCTACCAACTGTTCAAACGGCGCTACATCAAACTTGGGGATATCTTCCCCTACCTCATCGCCCAAGTTCGCTACCGCGTCTTCGGCTCCGAACTCCCCGACGCCATGGCCTCAGGCCGGGAAAAAGCACTCAGTGTGGTCAAGGGGCAAAGCGTGGAAGAACTCACGCAACTGTGCACCGACATCGTGGAAAACCACCTGGTGGACCGCACCTACCACGGCACCCGCGAACTCGCCGCCATGCACATCGCCGCCGGCGAACAAGTGTGGCTCGTCTCCGCCACCCCGGTCCAAGTCGGACAAGCACTGGCCGGACGCCTCGAATTCACCGGCGCCTTGGGCACCGTCGCCGAAGAAAAAGACGGCAAATTCACCGGCCGCCTCGTCGGCGACATCCTCCACGGCCCCGGCAAAGCCCACGCCGTCCAAGCACTAGCGGAAGCCCAGGGCCTAGACCTCAAGGAGTGCACCGCCTACTCCGATTCCGTCAACGACATCCCCATGCTCTCCCTCGTTGGCACCCCCGTAGCCATCAACCCTGACCGCCAACTACGCAAACACGCCGAGAAAAATGGCTGGCTCATCCGCGACTACCGTCCGGTCCGTCGCGCCTTCACCGAGGCCTTCGTTCCTTTGTTGGTTGCCGGTGGGGTGGTGGCCCTGGCGAAGGGGTGGAAAGCCGCCCGGAGGAAGAAGTAAGGTTCTTTGTGCACGATTCCGGGGGCTTAAGGGCAGTCCTAGGGTTTTAGAGGGATCCGTGCACGATTCCGGGGAGTTAAGGGCACGCGGACACTGGGGCTGGCCCCAAACCAAAAGAAAACCCGCCCACCTTCACCAGGTGAACGGGAATCCAAGGTTATGCAACCAGCAACGGCTTACTTGCCGAGCTTACGACGCTGAACGCGCGTACGGCGCAGCATCTTGCGGTGCTTCTTCTTGGACATACGCTTGCGGCGCTTCTTAATCACTGAACCCATGGGTTACCTCGCTTCTCTTTGTACGTACAGTTCCCGCCGGACCCGGACCCAAGTGAAAACCATTGGGTCTTCACCTGGTGCGCACGGGGTGCACTCCCAACGCGCGGGCCGAACATCCGGCACGAATGGGTTTTGAGTTTACCGCCGGTTTTGGTCAATCCCAAAAATAGGACAAAACGAAAGGACCCCTTCCGATGCTTCGGCACAAAGCCGGTATTCGGACGTGGCCCTCTCTACCGGAACGGTTCAAGGGCCCTTCTGGCCCTAGCCGTTCTCTCGCTAAGAAGGATAGCGCAAAAGGTAAACTACATCAAGAGCCAAAGATGAAGGCTAGGGGGAGTCACAGTCATGCACGGAAGCAGAAACGAACAATCTGTTGTAACTGCGTTGGGGAAACAACGCATGGAGAAGTATCTATCACAGATGGGAAACCACGCAGGACGCGCGCTGCAGCTTTATAAATGGGACGCAGAGCTTTCTGGCGCCATGTGGAACCTGCTTTCTATTTTTGAGGTCGTTCTGCGAAACAAGATCTGCGAGGCAGTCGATGAATGGAGCGAGGAACAGCGCCCACAAAGCAATAAACAATGGATCAGACACCCTCGGGTGAACGTCCGAGAGCCCCTGTCAAAGGTCGCGGCGTCTGTTGCAAAGGATGCACTCAGGAAGGCCCTCGAGGCCAAAAAGTTACGCGATGAAGGGGATGGACTCTTTATCGGTAACCACCCTAGAAAAGGACAGTCAATCACTCGAGATGATGTGGTTGCGCAAGTAACTCTCACTCAATGGAAAAACAACTTCTTCTACCGCGATCCCGAGGAGCTACCCGATGGCTCGTACAAGTTCTACCCCAATGAGACTAATTACAACGACTGCAAACGCGTTTATGAAGAGATTACAGTTCGTGCACTTTCCTCAGGCCCAAAGTCTATTTCCCCTGATCGAGCCAGTCTCATCATGAACCATGTCGTCCTGCTCCGAAACAGAATCGGACACCAAGAGTCCCTCATTGATATTGACTGTCGACGATACCGAAAAGAGATATTCGAGCTTTTAAACTGCCTTAGTCCAGCAGTGTTAGAAAACTACTCCGCAAACGACCCGATCCCCAGAATCTTGAACAATGACCCGAGACGTGGGAATCGTTCATCACGGGATTAAACACGGGTCAATCCCAAAAATATTAGAAGGGCCAGCCGAAGCTGACCCTTCCACAAACCAGGGGGCGTGCCCTCTGGGGATAACTATCCGACGTCGGTGCTGACGTCGTAGACCGAGGAGTCCAAGTACTCGGAGACAGCCTTCTCGTTCACACGGAACGAGCGACCAACCCGAACAGCCGGCAGCTCACCGGAGTGAACCAGGCGGTACACCGTCATCTTGGATACGCGCATAATCTCCGCGACCTCAGCAACGGTCAGGAACTTACCCTTATCTTCATTTGCCATATGTGTAGTTAACCTCCAGCATCTGTGCGCGCTGTAGGCTTCCCCTCCCACAGAATGAACACGCACGTGCTTGAACGAGCTTAGCGTGAAACCAGTGTCACATGCGACTCAAAAGCAAGAAAAGATTCACACTATTCACAAAATCCCCACTGCTCCCTCAAGGGCCATTCTGGGTCAACTGTTTCATTCCAGCTGGTAGAACACACCTTGCAACAGGATGTGGAAGTGACCTCCCGGACACGAAAGATTTTTTGAAATTACCCCCTCGGCGTACCCGCTTCTAGTCCCCCAACTCGGCAGCGCGGGAGGCGGCAGCCTCCGTCGCACGATAGAAAGCCCCGCGGATGCCGGACTCCTCCAACTCACGGATCGCCTGCACGGTTGTGCCCGCCGGGGAGCTCACGCCCGCACGCAGATCCACCGGTGTTTTGCCGGAATGTGCCAGCATCACGCCAGCGCCTTCGGCCGTGGAAGTAGCCAACAGCGTGGCGGTGTCGCGGGGCAGGCCCATGGCCACCCCGGCATCAATAAGCGCTTCTGCAATGAGGAAGAAGTACGCGGGGCCGGAACCCGAGATCGTCGACGCGGCATCGATGAGCTTCTCCGGAACCACGGCGACCTTGCCTGCGGCAGCGAGCAGATCGGTGACTAGTTCCTGTTGGTCCTCGTCCACATACTTGCCAAACGCGACGACACAGACGCCTTTGCCCACCTGCATCGGGGTATTCGGCATCACGCGCACGATGGGAGTGCCTGCGCTATGCGACGCCTCCGTCATCGTCTCCAGCGTCACCCCCGCCGCCATGGACACAACCACCGTCGGGGTATCTGATGCTGCGATGGGCTCCGAGAGCTCCTCAATAACCGTGGTGATGTCATGCGGTTTCACGCACAGGAAGCACACATCAACATCCGTGACAGCCTCAATATTGTCTTCCGTGGTGTTGATCCCATAACGGCCCGCCAACTCTTCGCGGCGCTCCGCGGTGCGGTTGGTGGCGGTGATGGTTTCCGGGTCGATTCCGGAGTTCACCAGGCCGGAAATCAGGGCCTCGCCAATATTGCCTGCACCGATTACTGCGATGTTACTCATGCGCACTAGCGTGCCACAGTGCACGCAACTCGGCGATATTTTCCTCTGCGAGGGGCCTGTGGCCAGAGGTTATTTAGAAACCGGTGATAAGGCCCGGACCGACAGTCATGGCCAGACCAGCTAGCGCTGCCAGGGCCAACGTGAAACCATCGCGGCCCGTCTTCATGCTGCGCACGGTCAGCACGATGGCTGCCGTCACAACAACAGCGAGCACGCTCACCACGATGGAGTTGAAGTTCTCCCACAGTGCCTGGAAGCCCAGGAACACGAGCACGCCAACCAGCAGACCACCGAAGACCATGAGGACGAGCATGACCGGGTTGACAGACGCGTCCTCTTCGAGGTCTATGTCCTCGTCGTCCTCGTACTCGTATTCATCTTCAAGGTCTCCATCGACGAACTCGTCGACGTCAGCCTCATCCTCAAACTCGTCCTCGAGCTCGTCTTCGTGGGCACGCTGAGCCACCACAGCTTCCTGTGGCTCAGTCTTAGGCTGCGCCACCAACGCTGCCTGCGCCGGGGTTTCACGCACAACGGGGATCACGTGGGTTTCTTCGGTATCCGCGGCAGGTTTCTCGACCGGTTTCTCGGCAAGCTTCGCCTCTTGCTTCTGCTTCTGGTCCTCCACCTCAACCTGGCGCACAGGCACAGCATCGGTCGTAGCTGGGGTCTCCGGAGCCTTTTTCGCAGCGTCCGGCTGAGCCGGCTCAGCCTCGGCCTCAGGGGTCTTGGTCGGCGTTGTCGGCGCGGTCGGCTCAACCTTGACTACCTTGACGTTCGGCTTCTCAGCAGCCTGCTCAGCAGAAGTAGCGGGCTTTAGCTGAGGCTTCTCGGCCTCAGCGGGCTTCGCAGAAGCGTGAGCCTGGGGTTCATCACGCTGGGTGTTTTCAGCGTCGATGGGAGCGCTGGAGTGCTTAGGCTCAGCCGGGCGAGCGTTAACCGCTTGGAACGAGCCGGTGAGTTCGGCGACAGAGATGCCGCCTTCTTCGAGGCTGCGGCGGCGACGGCGCCGAGGCTGGATGTCCGGGTTTTCTTTCTGTGCCCGGGCCATCAACTCGGCAACGGTGAGTTGCTTGTCAGCCAATTGAGCGTCTCCTTTTGCTTCTATCCCTTGTCAATCTGCCGGAGGATCACGCCTTCGCGCAATGCCCATGGACAGATTTCTAGTTTCTCTATCTTAAGTGCTCGCATCGCTGCTTCGGCGACCAGCGCGCCCGCAACAATTTGGTGGGAGCGATCTGGGCTCACGCCTTCGAGTTCCGCGCGGTCGGCTGCCGTCATGCGGGTGATAAAGGCAATGAGCTGGCGCAGGCCGGGTGCGGTCAGTGTGCGCTTGACGTATGGGCCGGCTGAGGAGGGTGCGGCACCGGTAAGGCGCGCAAGGGTGCGGAATGTCTTTGATGTGCCCACCGTCAGGCCGGCTTCGCCGTGGGCGAGGAACTCATCAGCAACCGTGGCCAGTTCCGCATCAATGAAGTCACGCAGGGTATTCACGGTGCGCTTTGATGGTGGATCGGAGTCGAACCACTCGTGGGTCAAGCGACCTGCGCCCAAGTCGAGGGAGCGAGCAATGTCCGGCTCTTCATCACTTCCAGTGCTGAGTTCCAGCGAGCCACCGCCAATATCCAGGTTGGTAATCCGGCCGGCAGACCAGCCGTACCAGCGACGCACCGCCAAGAATGTCAAGCGGGCTTCATCCGTTCCGGAAAGGACATCGAGTTTCACGCCGGTGACATTCTCAATGTGTTCTAGGACCTCATCCGCATTCGTCGCGGAACGCACTGCGGAAGTAGCAAAAGCGAGGAATTCCTGACATTTCAGGTTGCCGGCGAGGTCGGCGGCTTCCTGAACAGCGTCGGTAAGCTTTTTTACGCCTTTTTCCTCGATAGCCCCCTTCTTATCGAGCAATTCAACCAGCCTCAAAGACTGCTTCCAATCACTCATGGGGGTTGGGTGCCCACCGCTCACGGCATCCACCGCTACGAGGTGAACAGTGTTACTGCCCACGTCCAATACACCTAGTCGCACGCGTTCCACAGTAGACCGTCTACCGTGGTCAAGTGTGAACCAACCTGTATTTCTGGGTTTTCCAAAAAATTCGCCCGCCGGGAAATCCATTCGCGCCGGCCATGAGTTGCCGCCGGACTTTCCCCGCGAGTGGTTCGAATTCATCCACCCGGATGATCCTCTGCACTACTTCAGTATCGATCTGACCTGGCTGGAATCCACGTGGTCGTGTCGCTTTGGCACATCAACCTGCCGTGGCATTTCGGAGGATCTACCCGTGGTGGGGTGCTGTATTCACGGCGCGTATTTGTCCGATGAGACAGACCGGGATGATCTGTACAACGCCGTCGCGGCGATGCCCGCGAAATATTGGCAGCTCCGTCCGGACAGCGTGGATAGCTACCTCGCCGCAGGAGATCCAGTGGAGCTTGAGCCGTGGCTCGAGTGGGATGAGGATGAAGAGGAACCTTCGCTCAAGACCACGCTTATCGACGGCGCGTGTATCTTTGCCAACCGCCACGGCCACGAAACCGGCGCCGGTTGTGCCTTGCACCAATGGGCGATGGCAGAAGGGCGCAACATCATTGGCTCTAAACCGGAAGTGTGCTGGCAGGTGCCATTTTCGCGTGAGGATGAGTGGCAGGAACGCAGCGATGGTCAGGAGATCCTGCGTACCACTATCGGTGAATATGACCGCCGCCAGTGGGGCAACGGTGGTGAGGACTTTGACTGGTGGTGCACCAATGATCCCGCCTGTCACGGTGGGCCAGATGCGCAGCCGGTGTGGAAATCCATGAAGGCGGAGCTGACGCAGTTGATTGGGGAGGGGCCGTACGCGATCGTCGAAAAGCATTGCGCAGCACGTGCCGCCCTCCCCGCGGATGCGAAGGCGGTTCACCCAGCGACGCGCGCCGCTGAATCCTGATGCCCCCTAGTATCTTGATGCCCCTACTATCTTGATGCCCCTACAAGGGGCATCAAGCCTCGAACTTGTACCCCAAACCGCGGACTGTGATGAGCTGCTCTGGACGCGAAGGCTCCTTCTCAATCTTCGTGCGCAGACGCTTCACGTGCACGTCTAGAGTCTTCGTGTCACCGACATAATCTGAACCCCAGATCCTGTCGATGAGCTGCCCACGAGTGAGCACGCGCCCGGCGTTACGCATGAGGTACTCGAGCAAATCAAATTCCTTCAGTGGCATGGCCACCGGCTGATCCTCAACAAACACCGTGTGGCGCTCCACGTCGAGGCGGACGCGACCGCCCACCAGCACATCATCGCCCTCCGCTTCCTGCGCGGCCTCGGCGGCTCCATTGCCACGACGCAACACAGCGCGAATACGCGCGATGAGCTCACGGGTGGAATACGGCTTAGTCACGTAATCATCGGCGCCGAGCTCGAGGCCCACCACCTTGTCAATCTCCGAATCACGCGCCGTCACCATAATGATTGGCACATCCGACGTGGCGCGCAGCTTCTTGCACACATCCGTGCCAGACATTCCCGGAAGCATGAGGTCAAGCAACACCAGATCAATCTGGTTCTGCTCGAATTTCTTCAATGCCGTCGGACCGTCCACCGCAATAACGGCTTCAAAACCTTCCTTCTTCAGAAGGTACGCGAGCGGATCCGCCAGTGATTCCTCGTCCTCGACAATCAGGATGGTCGATGTCATCGATTCTTCCTACCTCTGCTTCACAGGTGCAGCTGATGGTTATTTATCTGGGTTTTCTTGTTCAATTTGTTCAATTTCTTCCGGCACCACCGCTGAGGCCATGGAGTCAGGAGCGAAAACCGGAAGTTCAATCGTGAACGTCGAGCCTGTGCCCAAGCGCGACCACACTTTGATATTACCGCCGTGGTTAGCCACCACATGTTTCACGATGGCCAAACCCAGGCCAGTGCCACCCGTCTGACGCGAACGGGCCTTGTCCACGCGGAAGAAACGCTCAAACACGCGCTTCTGATCCTCTGGGGCAATGCCGATTCCGCGGTCTGTTACACGGATGAGCACCACCGAATCACGTACAAGCTTGTGTGTGACACTGACCGGTTGACCCTTCGGCGAATAATTAATCGCATTTGTAATCAAATTGGCCAACGCCGTAGTCAACAGGGATTTATCCCCCATGACAAACGTGTCGCTCCGCTCGCCCCGGGTCAGCTCAATCTCATGGTTATCCGCCACGATGAGGTTGCGTTCAATCGCTGCATCAATCAGATCATCCACCCGCAACGGGGACATCTCCGGCAACGCCTCAGCGCCCTGCAGCTTGGACAGATTGATCAGATCCGTGATCATCGCGCCCATCCGATGAGCCTCACCGAGGAGCTTGTCGCCGAAGTACTTGACCATCTCCGGATCATCCGGATCTTCCAGCAGCGCCTCTGCCAGCAACGACATACCACCCACCGGAGTTTTCAGTTCGTGCGACACATTCGCCACAAAGTCCCGGCGCGCTGATTCCATGCGCACATTCTCCGACTCATCCGCCGCGTAGACGATGATGTAGGAATCCTCCGCCAACGACATTGGCTGGATGACTGCGCGAACGTTGTTCACCCGACTGCCCGTCGAGCGATGCCTCATGTTCAGGTCCAGCACCCGCGTTTCCCGGTCCTCAAAGACCTGCTGACCAACCTCCCACACCTGCGGGTTGAGGGCTCGGTCATGCACGATGGACATCTCATGTGCTCGCGCGTTGGACAGGATCACGTCACCGTTGCGTCCCACCACAGTCACACCTGTCGGCGAGCTTTGGATGACTAGGTGCAGGATCTGACTGACCGTACGCACCCGATTCTCATCCGGGCCCGGGGCAGCACGACGAGGCCCTCGCCGTTCATTGAAGAGCTTTACTCCATAAGCGGCGAGGGCAACAACGAGGCCTCCAGCAAGGAAGGCAACAACCGTGTTCACCAGGACAAGCAGGCCTTACTTGTTGCCCTGGTTCGCAACAGCAGCGGCACCTGCAGCTGCTGCCTCCGGGTCCAGGTAGGTGCCGCCAGGGTTGAGCACCTTGCCCTTGCCGTCAATCTCGTACACGAGCGGCATACCCGTCGGGATATTCAGCGCCGCAATGTCCTCGTCGGAGATGTTGTCCAGGTACTTCACCAGAGCGCGCAGGGAGTTGCCGTGCGCGGCCACCATGACAGTCTTGCCCTCGAGTACCTCTGGAAGGATCACGTCGATGTAGTAAGGCAGGAAGCGCTGCACAACATCCTTCAGGCACTCCGTGCGGGGGACCTCAGGCAGGAATGCGTAACGCGGATCATTCGTCTGCGCGTACTGGTCATCCACGTCAATCTCTGGCGGCGGGGTGTCGTAGGAGCGACGCCAGGACATGAACTGTTCCTCACCGAACTTGTCCCGGATCTCAGCCTTGTTCAGGCCCTGCAGTTTGCCGTAGTGGCGCTCATTCAAACGCCAGTTGCGCACAACCGGAATCCAGTGCCGGTCAGCCGCATTCAAGGAAATATTGGCGGTGCGAATAGCACGACGCAGCAGCGAGGTGAACACGATGTCCGGGAGGACGCCTTTCTCGGCCATCAACTTGCCAGCGTTGATAGCTTCCTGCACACCTTTATCCGTCAAATCCACATCCACCCAGCCGGTGAACTGGTTGGACTCATTCCACTTGCTTTGTCCGTGACGGACAAGGACTAGCTTTCCGTTACTCATACTGCCCAGCATGCCAAAACATCGGCTTCTTCGCCGGTGAAACGGGGTTCCCCTACCGAAATAGGGTAGTACGAAAACTTACCGGCGCTGTTATTCCCCAGATGTGCCCCCTGTGGTCTAAATTAACTGGTGTGAATTTGCGTCGTTTTTCCTCCCCCGCCATCGTTTTCGCCGTCCTGTGTAGTCTCATTCCCGCTACCCAGGCTCCTTCTGCCGCTGCTGAGCCAGTGAGTAATCAAGGAACAACGGCCAGCCCTGCCATTGCTGCTCCCGGCGCGCCCATGCGCCTGCGCCCCTTTGATGCGGCGTCCCCGTTTGGCCCCGGCAATGCAACTTTCAAGGAGGTCACCGGCCTTGACGTGCATCCGGACATGCTCGCCCGCGTGTGCACCCAGGGCCCTGTGGGCACTGTGACACTTCCGGATGGCACACAGCAGCGCATCATGGTGTCCGCCGGTCACTGCCTTGTTGCTGAAGATGTCAGCGGCATGCTCATGGGCCGTAACGTCGACGCGCCGGTGCGTGGCGGGTACAAGAAGCTCGGTTCCATCGACCTCGTGCACACCAACGGTCTGCCCAGCGGGTACGAGACGCTCGGCGAGTCCACGCAGAAAGCTCTGCGCGCGGAAGACTGGGGCATTGTGGTGCTTGACGACGGCGCGGGGGCCGACGGCTCCGCCTCCTCCCGCGACCAGTTCAACCGTGGACCCAGCGCCCCTGTCACCTTGACGGGTGTGCGTACGTACCGCACGCTCGCTCCGGGTGAGATTGCTCTGGATAACTTCGCGCAGCCGGTGTGCAAGGACGGTTCCACGAAGGGCCGCACCTGTGGCGTCCAGCTGTTCTACACGGCTAATAACGTGTGGTCCCTGAACCTGGGTTACGCCACCGGCGATTCCGGCGGTGTGAACTTTGACCCCAACACTGGGCAGATCATCGGCGTGACCTCGCTTGGTCTTGGCCCACTGGGTACTGCACAGCGCGCTGACCGTGCGATTGAATCCGCCTATGCACTGCCTGCGGGCAAGGTGAATGACTACTTCACCCCGGCTGCGCCGAATAGGAACCGTGCTGACTTCATGTCCATCAAGGATGAGGAAGTGGAGTTCAACCGGTACTTCACTGAGCACAACCCGGGTCTCTCCCCGGAGATGATTGCGCAGCCTACGCCACGCCAGCAGTTCGACCAGGCAGTAGCTAACGCCACTGCTGATGTGGATGTGATCGCCGCAGACCTGCGTGATTTCGCTGTTCTCGGCGCGGCAGCTGCCGTTGCCGGTGTACCCCTGGACCAGATCGCTGATGCCGGCAACACCCTGGCCAACGCCGTAGGCAACTACGCCGGCGCCCACGTCAACAACATTGTGAACACAGGCGTGTACGCCGCGCTCGACGGACTGAACTAACAGTTCCTGGCTCTAATTGCCCACTGCACGCCTTTGTGGAGTGGGCTCAAATCCTTTCACGGCCTCCCCGTACACCTGCGCAAGCGCTGCAGCGGAGGCAGCCCAACTGAACTGCGCTGCGCGCTCGACGGCGGCTTCGGCCATGGTGATGCGCCCGGAGTCGTCGATAAGCAACTGCTCTAGCGCATCAGCCCAGTCGACCGGGTCATGGCCGTCCACCAGCACACCGGTCTCCCCATCAGCCACCGCAATGGGCAACCCGCCCGCACGTGCGGCCACGACCGGGGTGCCCGTCGCCTGCGCCTCAATGGCAACAAGCCCGAAAGACTCGTTGTAGCTGGGCACCGCGACGACGTCTGCCGCCTGGTAAATCTGCACGAGCTCCTCCGGCGGGCGCGGACCGAGGAAACGAATCTTGCGGCCCACACCGAGCTTGTGCGCCATCGCGCGGTAATAATCCACCGACGCATCAGCACCAGACGCACCACCGCAAATGATGGCGCGCACATTGCTATCCGGATCCCGCTCCAGCAGCTCCGCAACCGCCCGGATGAGCACCTGTGGCCCCTTGAATTCCTGGAGCCGGCCCACAAAAGCAATCACCTTGCTATCCAGCGGAATACCCAGATGACGCCGAGCCACTTCCGTATTCCGGTTCGTACCCGGCGTGAACATCCGTGTATCCGCGCCCGGAGTGACCACGCGGATGCGGGCAGGGTCCGCGTCATAATGGCGGCCCAGCTGCGTGATCTCATCAGGCGTGTTCACCACCAGGACATCGGCATTGTCCACCAGCTGCTGCTCACAGATACGCCGCGCTTCTGTCTCCGGCGAATCCGCATCATCCGCAGAAGCCGCGCCCAGGCGCGCCGCATTTTTCACGGCGGCCCACGTGTGCCCAGTGTGGATCAGTGGCACACGGACCAGATCCCGCAGGAGCCATCCCACCTGGCCGGACAGCCAATAGTGGGAATGAATGAGGTCATACTCCAGCCCCTCATCCCGCGTGAACTGCACGATCCCGCCAGCAAACGCCGCCAACTGCGTAGGCAGTTCCTCTTTAGCCAGGCCTTCATACGGTCCCGCCACAATGTTGATCACACGCAGGTTCTCACACACCTGCACCACATCCCCCTGGCTTGGCCGCGTGGCGCGGGTATACACATCCACGTCCATGCCAGTAGCGGCAAGCTCACGGGCGATATTCAGAACATAAACGTTCATACCGCCGGCATCACCCGACCCCGGCTGTTCAAGCGGGGATGTGTGCATGGACAACATGGCTACGCGCATGGTCCCCCAGCCTAGCGCGCATGCTTGTGCCACTGCTGAAAATCCGTGGCCAGTGTGGCCGCGAGCTCCCGGTAGGCACGCAGAGTGCGCCGGTGCATCCGTGCAACATCAATGCCAGATCCTTCCGCCAAATGCGCGTCATACGGAATGACGTGGACTGCCCGCGTACGCGCGGCGAAGTGCCCCACCACACTATCCATACACACCGCGACCTTGGGGGATGGGGAGGACACAACCACGACCGCATTCGCCGCCAAACGGTCATAGCCGTGCAGACTCAACCAATCCAGGGTGGCTGCCGCGGATTGCGCCCCATCCAACGCGGGTGAGGTCACCAGAATCAGCGTGTTAGCCAAATCCAGCACGCCCTCCATCGCCGAGTGCATCAACCCTGTCCCGCAATCCGTGAGAATGAGGTTGTAGTGGTGCTGCAGAATATCCACCGCGTGCCGGTAATCAGCCTCACTGAATGCTTCTGACACTGCCGGGTCGCGCTCACTGCCAATCACATCCAAGCGTGACGTGCCCTGCGTGGTGTAAGCGCGCACCTGTCCGTAGCGGTTGGTGTCCGGGGCACTCAACAAATCTCGAATCGTCGCAGCACCCGCCGCATCCGCCGCCACACGCTGCGCGAGAGTGCCAAAATCCGGGTTCGCATCAATCGCGATCACGCGATCCCCGCGCTCTTCCGCCAACACAGAACCCAATGCCACCGTCGTTGTTGTTTTACCCACGCCGCCTTTCAGCGACATCACCGCAATCCGGTAATCACCACGCAGCGGGGTGCGGATCAACTCGGTGAGATCATTGAGCTCCTGCTCGCGGGGAGAAGCACCCGGATTCACGCGCCCGCCTGTCACCCCGTGCACAAGCTTGCGCCAGCCAGACTTCGGGGGAGCTTTTGCAGGCTTAACGACGACTCCCCCATCCAACGCCTTCGGCCCCTCCATCACCGACGGTGGTTGGGCTGGCTCGGCTGGTGGTGTTGGTTGGGCCTGCTGCGCTGGTTGTGCTGGTTGCGGTGGCACTGGCTGCACCCCCACGGGACGCTGTAACTTCTGGCACCCACTCTCCCAATCCGTTGTGAGCGAACCGCCTGTAAGGCTGCTCACGGTGCTGCTGAGGATGGTCGTGCGTATCCGTCACTTAAAAAATCCCCCCCCTTTACCGTGCGCGCTGCCCCTCTACAGCCCGCTGTGGCCCATCATCCTAGCGCGCCAATGCGCCTTACTCGGAACAAGCAAAGGTTGCGTGATTTAAGTTACAAAATTTCCCCCATAGCTTACGGATCACATATATACTTCGCGGGAGTAAACCAATTCACAACAAACGTGGAGGGCAGACAATAATGTCGGCATTCGAAGAAAGAGCCTGGCTATCCAGCTACGCAGAGTGGACTCCGCCGGAGGTAGAACTCGGCGATGACACCATCTTGGACATCTATGACGAAACGTTGGCCAAGAAGTCCCATAAGAATGCTCTGTACTTCTTCGGCAAAACCACCACCTACGCTGAGCTTGACCGTCAGGTCCGTAGCTGTGCTGCCGGCCTCCAGGCCTTCGGCGTCCGTCCAGGTGACCGCGTTGCACTGGTCATGCCGAACTGCCCGCAGTTTGTTGTCTCCTTCATCGCCACACTGAAGCTGGGCGCATCCGTTGTTGCACACAACCCGCTCTACACCGAGCACGAGCTGCGCGGACAGTTCCAGGACCACGGCGCACGCGTGGCCATCATGTGGGACAAGGCTGCAGGCAACCTCGCAGGCCTACGCAAGGACACTCCGCTGGAGACCATCATCTCCGTGGATATGACTAAGGCAATGCCGAAGTACATGGAGCTCGCGCTCAAGTACGTTCCGGTGAAGAAGCTGCGCGAATCCCGTGAGAAGCTCTCCGGCCCCGCACCGGACACCATCGCATTTGAGATGCTGCTGTCTTCCGCCATCGGCGGCGAAGGCCATGATCTTGCCCGCCCGGAGATTGACCAGGACACCACCGCCGTGATCCTGTACACCTCCGGCACCACCGGTGAGCCCAAGGGTGCCCAGATCACCCACGGCAACTTCAACTACCAGATGAAGGCCGGTAAGGCTTGGGTGAAGGGCCTCGGCGAGATCGATGAGAAGATCTTCGCTGTCCTCCCGCTCTTCCACGTCTACGGTCTGGCCCTCAACCTCGGCCTGGGCATCATGGTCGGCGGCGAGATCATCCTGCTGCCCGCACCAGAGCCAGACCTGATCCAGGACGCACTGAAGAAGAACCCGCCTACCTGGATGCCGGGCGTGCCCACCCTGTACCAGCGCATCAGCCAGTCCGCCATCAAGAACGGCACCACACTGGACTCCATCCGCAACTCCTTCTCCGGCGCATCCACGCTGCCGGTCTCCACGGTGGAGGCATGGGAGAAGGTCACCGGCGGTAACCTCGTGGAAGGCTACGGTCTGACCGAGACCTCGCCGATTGTCACCGCGAACCCGATGGACGGCACCCGTCGCCCCGGCTACATCGGCATCCCGTTCCCGAACACCCTCGTCCGCATCGTCAACCCCGACAACCCGACCGAGCTCATGCCGGACGGCGAGCCGGGCGAGCTCATTGTCAAGGGCCCGCAGGTGATGAAGGGCTACCTGAACAAGCCCGAGGCTACCGAGAAGGCGTTTGTCGACGGCTACTTCCGCACTGGTGACATGGGCATCATGGAAGAGGACGGCTGGCTCCGCCTGGTCTCCCGCATCAAGGAGATGATCATCACCGGCGGCTTCAACGTCTACCCGGATGAGGTGGAGAACGTCATGCGTGAGCACCGCGACATCGAAGACATCGCTGTCGTGGGTCGCCCGCGCGATGATGGCTCCGAGGATGTCGTTGCTTGTATCACCCTCGCCGAGGGTGCAGCGCTCGACCCGAAGGGTCTGCAGGACTACGCGCGTAAGCGCCTCACCGCGTACAAGGTGCCACGCACCTTCTACCACTTCGAGGAGCTCAACCGCGATATGACCGGCAAGATCCGCCGCCGTGAGGTCCAGCAGTCTCTGATCGACCGCCTCAACGCCGGCACCGCTGCCGACGGTGAGAACGCCGCCGGCACCCCGGAGGCGCCGACCGAGGAGCAGATCGAGCAGGGCAAGCAGGACAACTAACGCCTAGCCCAACGCCACGCGAGCCTCTTCCCGCCAACGCGGGAAGAGGCTTCGTCGTTGTTGGCTGCGGAGCCGGTTTGACTATGCCACCGCACGCGCAGCAAAAACCCAGGTCAAAAACACACAGCGAAGTGCATAGTCAAACGGACCCGAAAGCCGCTCGAGGCGCCAAGCAGCGTGTGCACCAAGAACCTAGCTCTACCCCCGGCCACCCACTCAACATTTAGATTGATGTGACATTAGGCTAACCTTCATTCACCTGATCTGGTAATTTTCCAGGACCATTTTCCCAATCTTTTTAATCCAAGGAAGGCTCATGTCCATCTCCGCAAGGCGCACATGGGCGGCACTGTTCATGGTGCTCGCGATCATTTCGAGTGCGCTCATGCCACCGCCCAAAACTGCCCATGCCCAAGAAAGTTTCTCCATCACTCAAGGCCGAGTGACTTGGGGAATCTACGAGTCTTGGCGCAACTACGTCGGTGCCCAAGCAGCAACAGTATCTGGGGGCGTTGAAGTGCTACCCAGCGGTGAGTACAGCTGGCCAATTGAATCCGGCACGTACGACCCGGAGTCGAACACCCTAAAGGTGAAAACCAAAGGCCAAGTTAGGTTCACGCAGTACAAAATGCCTGACGGCACGTACCAGCTCGATTCGACCTATAAAAACGTTGAAGTTGTGATTTCTCCTACCTCCCAAGAGATTCGTTTGGACTACGTGGGCAACTCTCGGTCGACCGGGCAGCTGGAAGAAAAATCCGGCACGTACGCGACCCTGAATCTCTCCGACGTGAATCCCACGACGGAAAACAATACGACCACGTGGAATCGGATTCCTGCTTTTCAGGCCTCTCTCATTGACCTCTACCCGGAGGGCACACCCATCGACCCAGTGTCCATCGAGTATGAAGGACCTGGTGGCAAGCCCGATACATCCCAACCGGAACTCCCCGGTGGCATTCCCGTCTTGTCCCCGAATCAAACATGGGTGAGCAACACCCAGGACGAGCAACCTTTTGTCACCTTCGCCTCACCAACAAATGACCTGTTGCACGTCATCGAATATTCCAAGATCACCTCGGACACACCTGCGCTGACGCTCCGGCATATCAAGGCCAGCACGATGGAGGAACTTGCGTCCGAACCATTGCCGGTGAGCAAGTCAACCTCGGCCCGTTTTGCCTACGACCCGGAAAGCGAGTCGGTGTTTTACAGTGATTTATCGCTTGGTGCGAACCGCTCTGGCCTGAGCAATGTGGACATCAAGAGGGCTCAATACAATCCTGAAACCAAGCAGACGCAGGTCAGTACTGTCGCAACGCTTACCGACGACCCGGATTATCGCCGTATCGGCTCCATCGTCTGGGACTCCCACGAAAACGAGCTTGTTGTCGCAATCGACACTGGCACGAACAATCCGAAGAAGATCGGGTTCGTGTATCTGGACGGGGAGGACTGGAGCGAAACGATCGCACCGCTGAACCTTGAATCCCGTCGAATCGGCGAACAACAGCCCTTCATGCTCAGCCCGTCAATGTTCACCAGTGAGTCATTCCAGCCAATGAATATCGTTCCCATCGGCGACGGTGTTTATGTGGCTGCACTCGGTGGCACCTACCAAACTGCGGGGAGCGCGAAACGTAAAGGTATGCCAGCGTTTCTCCTTGAGCGCGCCGGCAAGCAAACATTTGCAACACCGATCGCAGGCACCACTCCTTCAAAGCAGGCACTGCTAGGAACTGCATACTCCATTGCTCAACGAATAGACGATAAGCACGTCCTCCTTAGCACCGCTGACCTTTTCTACGGTGACCTGCAGGTAGTCACTGTAGAAGACGACGAGGCCGAGGCAGGCGAAGAATTCACCCTTCCTAACTGGGAAAATACTGCAGCTTACGCCGCAACCTTCGATCCAACATCGGGATTCCAGTATGTGCTCGGCCGGGATAAAGCCCTGTATGTTCTCCGTGACGGTGCGTTTGTCCACCGCTACCAATTCCCTGATACCTCGAATGCCGGCTTGTCTCCACAACCAACGTTCCCACTCACGGTCACCGCAGACGGATCCGTGGTCTTCCAGGTGACAGACCCTGAAACCAAAAACGCTGGCTTGAGGCGCTTTGAGCTGCTCGGAACATCGCCGTCGTTCACCGCTTCGCCAGCGTCCGCCACAATCAACCTCGGACGTGACCATGAAGGGTCCGTGACCCTGAACGCGGAGGCAACGAAGACAGACCTGGCTAGCACTCGCCAGTGGCAGGTCAAACGCCCCAATGAAGGCTCCTTTGAGGATATCGCCGGAGAAACAGGGGATGAGCTGACAATCAATGTCACCGCGGCCGATAACGGCACACAGTTCCGTGCGGTCGAACGCACTGCACGCGGGGACGTGGTGTCCGATGCCGCGACCATCACTGTGACAGGCGCACCGGCTGTGACCCAACACCCCAAAGACATCACCGTTAAGGCAGGTGATCAAGCCGCTTTCAGCGCGAGCTTCGCATCCCATCCGCCAGCAACCAAAGTCGTGTGGCAGCGCTACTCCAACGGGTTCTGGGCAGATATTTCGCTTGACGACGACACGACGGTAGAAACCCATGACACCACCTCGGTGCTTACCCTGTCCAAGATCACTCCCGACATGAATTCAGTGAGGGTCCGAGCACACGCAGTGAACGACGCGGGCGATATCTTCACCGCTCCGGCAACACTGACCGTGAAGCAGACAGGGAGCTCAGGCGAAACACCAACCCAACCAGAAGCGCGATCTGTCAAAGAGGCCAAAATGCGCTGGGCTTTCAACGACGAGCTCCAGCGCCGTCCACCCGCTGGAGGCGTTAACTACCTCTCGGCTGGCATTTCTGATGGAACGGAAGCAACTTACTCCGCCGACAACGGTGATGTATCCATCAAGATTCTCAACGGCGATTCCGTAGTGTCTCCTTCATGGGAGACCAAGGCTGACTTCCTCGGTACGGAAAAAGCACAACAGGTAGTGGAGCTTTCGGGCGGTCACGGTTCTATCAATCCAGATGGATCTGCCACGATCGTGTGGAAAGGCTCAATGAGCTTCAACTACTACGGAGGCTTGGCGGTATTTAGCATCACTAACCCCCGTCTCGTGACCAACGCAGATGGAACTGGAGAACTACGTGGCAACCTATCCGGTTACGAAACTGATCGCACTGCGTTAACAAAACGCCCACTACAGCCCCGCAAGGACGTTCAAATTGCAACATTCAAGCATGTCCATATTGATGGAGCTGGATCCATTACCGTCTCGCCTGAATTCGCGGGCCGGGAGATTGAAGTTCCCGAAGGACATCGACCGCAGAACCGTTCCGTAGCAGGATGGGGAGCATGGCCGCAAGAGTTTGTGGACTTCCAGTTCGAAACAGGCCTGTCCTCTTACTGGTACTCGTCGGGAGGCTCCTCTGACAGTGCCAAGGTTCCGCATCCGGTTACCTTCGACTTCGGCACTACGGCAGATCAGGACTCCACCACCACGCCAACTCCTACGCCGGAGCCGCCAATGCCTACCCCCTCAGAATCTTCTGATGGCCCCTCCTGGCTTCGTATCCTCGGCGGGACGTTGCTGGCCCTTTCAAGTGTGATTAGTGCGCTTTCGCTCGTGGGCATGATGCTTCTCAACGCATATCCAGACCTGCGAAAGTACCTGCCTTCAATCGTCCCCAACTAACGCCTCGCTCAACCGCTAAAGCCCCTTCCCGCCAATGAACTAGCCCCCGAAAGTTGGACTGAGAAATCAGTTACTGACTAGTGGGGAGTAGTTCACTTGGCGGGGAGGGGCTTCGTCGTTGGTTCTGCAGAACCGGTTTGACTATGCCGCCCGGCGCGCAGCAAAAACCCAGGTCGTGGTTGGACGGTGTGGCGCATAGTCAAACCAGCCCGAAATCCAATCTGACATGACCCCCACGCGCCACTCAATATTTCGATTGACACCCGTTTAGGTTACCCTTTATTCATCTGATCCCGCGGGTTCCCGCGGTCATGTTCTCAATCCCCTCAACCCAAGGAAGGCTCATGTCCATCTCTGCAAGGCGCATATGGGTAGCGCTGTTCATGGCGCTCGCGATCATTTTGGGCCCACTCATGCCACCTCCCACAAGCGCTCATGCCCAGGAAGCAACCCCCGCTCCGCAGGAAACACGGACCATCAGGGACGCACAGCTGCGCTGGTCCATCAGCGATCAGCTTCAAAAACGGCCACCTGTAGGCGGTGTCAACTACCTCACAGCTGGTATTTCCGACGGAAAGAAGACGACCTACTCTGCCAACGACGGCGACGTGGCTATCAAGATCGTCAACGGCGACTCCGTCACTTCCCCTACCTGGAATACCAAGAACAACTTCCTGCGCATGGGCAATGCGCAACAGGTAGTTGAGTTTTCGGGCGGTCACGGCGCTATCAATCCGGATGGCTCTGCCACAATCGCGTGGGAAGGCTCAATGAGCTTCAACTTCTTCGGAGGGATGGCGGTGTTCAGCATCACCAACCCCCACCTGGTGGTCAATTCAGGCGGCACCGGGGAATTGCGTGGGGACCTGTCAGGCTACAGATCTGATCGCGTCAAACTAACAAAACACCCACTGGCACCCCGTCAGGATGTTCAAATTGCGACATTCAAGAATGTCCACATTGACGGCACTGGATCTGTTGTTATTTCGCCTGAATATGCGGGACGCGAAATTGAGGTAGAGCAAGGGAACCGACCACAGGTGCGCTCCGGAGCAGCGTGGGGAGCGTGGCCACAAGAGTTTGTGGACTTCCAATTTGAAACAGGCCTGTCGTCGTTCTGGTACACCTCAGGAGGCTCCACGGACGCGGCTAAGGTTCCGCACCCCATAACCGT
This sequence comes from Corynebacterium sp. MSK041, assembly GCF_030232265.1. Classification (GTDB taxonomy): domain Bacteria; phylum Actinomycetota; class Actinomycetes; order Mycobacteriales; family Mycobacteriaceae; genus Corynebacterium. The sequence continues at coordinate 29,024 of NZ_JASPJK010000010.1, read as the reverse complement.
CGACTTTGACGCCAAGACGGAGCAGGACCCTACCATCACACCGATTCCTTCGCCGGAGCCTCCGAAGCCCGTCCCTTCGGAATCGTCTGATGTTCCTGCGTGGCTTCGCATCCTCGGTGGGACGCTGGTGGTCCTTTCAAGTGTGATTAGCGCACTTTCGCTCATGGGCGTGCTGCTTCTGAACGCATACCCGGATCTGCGAAAGCACTTGCCGCCGATCGGCCTTAACTAACGCAAGCTAGTCCAGGGAAACACCCACCCACACCGGTTCCGGCACGAGGGTGACACCGAAGCGGTCGCGGACGCCGTCGCGGATGGTGCGGGCCAGCGCGACGATGTCGTCGGCGGTGGCGGTGCCACGGTTGGTTAGCGCCAGGGTGTGCTTGGTGGACAGGCGGGCGGGGGCGTCTTCGCTGGGGAAACCACGGGAGAAGCCAGCGCGCTCAATGATCCAGGCGGCAGACAGCTTCACCATGCCGTCGGGCTGGGGGTAGCGCGGCATGGTGGCGGCGTCGGGGCCGACGGTACGGGCGACCTCGTCAGCGACGGCCGCGGGCACGATCGGGTTGGTGAAGAAGGAGCCGGCGGACCAGGTGTCATGGTCCGCAGCCTCCAACACCATCCCCTTGGAGGCGCGGACGCGGAGGATGTCCGCGCGGGCGTCGGCAAGCGGAAGGCGCTCCCCGCCCAGGTGACGCAGTGGGATGGACAGGTCAGCGGGCGCGAGCTGCATCTCGATGTCCAGGACAACCGCGCGGCCGGTGAACTTCAGGTTGGAATAGCGGTATGCCAGTTCAAGAGAGCTGGCGGGCACCCACTCAGTCGCACCGGTTTCGCGGTTGTACAGGTGGACGCGGGTGAGCACGTCGGAGACCTCCGCACCATAAGCGCCGACGTTTTGTACCGGCGTGGCACCGGCAGAGCCGGGGATCCCCGACAGGGTTTCAATACCGGAAAGTCCCGCCTCCACCGTGGCGGCGACAACGTCATCCCACACAGCACCTGCGCCGGCGCGAACAAGACCCGGCACACCATCGGCGTTCACCTCAATACCGTCATTGGCGGCGATCACCACAACAAGATCAAGGTCCCCCTCAGCCACGACGAGGTTGGAGCCGCCGCCGATGATGAGGAGGGGGGTACGGGAGGCGTCGATAAGCGAAACGGTGCGCGCAAGCTCGTCAGAGGTGCGGGCGCGATATGCGTAGCGCGGGGAACCTCCCACACGCAACGTAGTCAGGTCGGCTAAACGCACGCCGTCAATTTGCTCGGCCGGTGGAGTCGCTGAATGTTCATGCACTCAAACAACGGTAGTCTGTTTGGCATGGCAACTCATAGCGAAAACACCGTGACCATCAACCAGCCCGTAGCAAAGGTGCACGAGGCATACTCCTCCCGCGCATACTGGGAGTTCATCGCCGCAAACCTGTCGCCTGAGGCAGGCGAGGTCAACGAATTCACCGATAACTCCGTTACCCTCTTCGAGGTTCTACCCACTACCGTCCTGCCAGAGGCCGTGCAGTCCATGGTTTCCCAGGCGCTGAAGGTCAAGCGCGTGGTCAACATCGGCGCGCTCGAGGGCGACGCAGCTGAGGTCTCCTACACCGCTGACGTCAAGGGCACCCCGGTGGACTTCGGTGGCACCATCAAGCTCGCCGGCGCTGGCGAGACCACCACGCTGAGCTACGACAACGAGGTTTCCGTGAACATCCCGTTCATGGGCCCGGCGATCGAGCCGAAGGTGGGCGAAGCCCTGGGTGACCTGTTCAACCAGGAGGGCGAGCTGACCGAGAAGTGGATCAGCGAGAACCTCTAAACCCCGCCTCACGCCACACCGCTTCCCCCCAGGAAACTCACAGGATCTTTGATGGGAGCACACGTGGCAATGTCAAGTGTGTGATGAACAATAACGTTCCATGACGCGCACGAAATCACGCCGAGGACTCAAAATTGTCCTTGGAATCCTCGCTGCGCTGATCGTGCTGTTTTTCGTTTTGGAAATAGCCATCCGAGTGTTCATCACGCAGCAAATCAAAACAAGTTTTCTCGATGGCGCGCCCGAAACCGTGACCGTGGAGCGTGAGCCCAAGGTGTACTTCGGTGCGCAGCCAGTTTTGTTTGGGCTGGCCACTGGGAAGATCCACCACATCAACCTGGATCTGCCGTCCACTCTCACCCCTGATAGCACCTCTATTGCTGGCACCCCAGCTGCGAAAATCAATGCGACTGGGTTCATTCTTGATCCTGATGATCCTCGGGCAGACCGGGTTGAGGTGCACACTATTTTGCCGCAGGCGGTTGTCCGCGACATGCTGCAGCGCGAGCTTGGGGCCTCGCTGGAGGAGACCAGCGATGGGCAGTTCCCCGGCTACAACAAGATCCTTAATGTCTCCAACGTGCAGGCAAACCCGGATGGTGGCACCTTCACCATCGTGTTTTCCAGTGGTGCTTTTGCCGTAGAGTTACGCCCGAATATTCAGAATGGCCAGCCCGTGTTTGAGGCGGTGTCCACTCAGCTTCTGGGGCGTAGTTTGCCGGACTTCTTCTCAGACGCAGTGAGCGTTGCGCTCGAGCGTGGCCTCAATGACCAGGTGGTTGGCCCCATGAAGGTGGAACGTTTTGACGTGGTTGATGGCGGTTTTGCCGTGACCATCATCGGGGAGAACGTTCACTTCAACGACTTGCAGGTGTAATAAACACGCGGTGCGCGCCAGCGTAGAGCGCGTCCACTGCCCCCTCAAGGGTCTCCACACCATAGACCGCCAGTTCACAGGCCGTCGACGGTAGATCCGCCCCAGCAGGCACCGCGAGGACAGCTACCTCTGCACGTTGCGCGATGCGCGCGAGAGCTTCAATTTTTTGCTTATCGACGCTCCCTGCAACCACCCCCACCCTCGCCGGCTCATCCACCACCTGGCTTACTGCAATGATGTCCGCCAGCACGGCGCTGGCACTGCTGTTGTCGCCGGCGACAAGCAGATCAGTATCCACCGCTAGCCACATCTCCCCTGCACCTTCCTGGACTGCCAGGCGTGCCTCAGCCGCTTTGATCAGGCTGTGGTGGCGTCCCGTTGGCCACCCCACGAGCGCGATGACGGGGGCTGCTGACCCGGCCACTCCGGTGGGTTCGACGACAAGGCCTGCCTGAGGGTCGTCGATAATGCTGCTGCTTGATGGCGCTTTGGCCCCCGGGTCAAAGACTCCGATGCGCTGTGAGAGCCACGCAAGATCCTCAGCGGAAACGTCCACGCCGACTACCAGCCGTAATTACCGCGCAGGATGTTATTGATCTGGGGGCGCACATCGAAGAAGTAAATACCGATGAACACGCACCCAATCAGGCCGAGGAAGCCGAAACCGCTCAAGCAGGCAGCACCACTGCCTACGAGGACGGCCACCCACGCCCACTTCTGCATACGGTCTGCCGCAGTAAACGCATCATCGCGCGTGACACTCGCCATCCCCGCCCCCACGAGGCCTGCGAGACCCACGAGCGCCATAACCAACTGGCGCAGCAAGGTGGGTGAAAGCATGATCCACGCTTCAAGCGGAAGGTTCGAGAGCTGGAGCAAGGTCATGGCGGGATCAAAGCCTTTCTACGGTCAGGAATTGTCTTGGGTTTGAGCTTAGAGCAGGAAGTGACTCACCGTGTAAATAGCAATGCCGGCGAGCGCACCGACAATCGTGCCGTTCAGACGAATGAACTGCAGGTCCTTACCCACCTCCACCTCAATCTTCTCCGCGGCTTCCTGGCCATCCCAGCTCTGAATCTGCTTAGCAATCATTCCAGTGATTTCGTCCGCGGCATACTTCGCCGACCAGCGGGCTAGGCCCTCAATACGGCGGTCCAAGTCTTCCCGCAGCAATGCATCATTGTTGATGCGCTCACCCAACCTTTGAGCGGAGGCGGCACCACGGCGACGGAGGTAGGAGTTGGGGTCCACCGCAGCGTCGATAAGCGACTCTGAGGCCGCATCCCACAACTCTCCCGCAAGATTCGCTGCTGCACGCGACCCCATGATGTCCTGCTTCAGCTCCTCGATGCGCGTGATCATCTCCGCATCAAACTGGAGGTCCTGCGCGAACTGCGAAAGCGTACGGCGGATCGCGCCACGCGCCTCATGCTGCGGATCAGTATCCACCTCCGCCATGAACACAACCAGCTCGCGGTACACCCGCTCCCCCACAAGCTCCTTGGCAAAACGCGGTGCCCAACGTGGCATACGCTCATCAATCAAGGTGACCACCGTGGGTTCCATCTCCCGCACCTTGACGCGGCCCCATGAAATGATCTCCTGCACAACCGGCTCAACCTTGCCGTCCGCAATGAGTGCATCAAGTATCCGCCCCAACGGAGGCCCCCACGCTGGTTCCGTAAACCGGCTGATCACCTGCTGATTAATCAGGGCCTCTGCCTCCGTACGATCAATCGCATTGATGGCGTGCACAGTGAACTGGCACGCCTTGTCCGTAACCAGCTCCGCATTCTCCGGCTGCGCTAAGAATGAACCCAGTTTCTCCGAGAGATTCGCATTAGAGATCTGCTGCGCGATCTGATCCGCATTCAGAAAATTATCCCCAACGAACTTAGACAAGTCCCCAGCGATCTGATCCTTCTTACGAGGCACCAACGCGGTGTGCGGGATTGGCAGTCCCATCGGGTGCCGGAACAGCGCTGTAACAGCGAACCAATCCGCCAAACCACCAACCATGCCGGCCTCAGCGCCTGCGCGTAGCAGACCAACCCACCATGCAGCATTTCCATCCAGGTGCTTTAGCCACAACGTGCAGATGATAAAAATAATCGCCGCCACGACGAGCAAGCCCGTCATGATCGTTTTATGGATCCGCAGCGAACGGCGCTTCTCTGCCTGGTCCGCAAGGGACAAGCCCGGAACCCCCAACCTATTCAAATCGGCGGCGGCACTATCGAGAGTGTATTCAGCCATAGCTTGATTAAAGCGCAAAGAAACCTCCCACTCACGTTTACACACGTGAAGTGGGAGGTTTCCCTGTTTAGGCTTTCGTGGCGCCGTTAGTTCCGGCGACCAGTCTCCTTACGGTAAGCCTTGTAGTCCTTGCGACCAACAGCGATCAGAACAATCGAACCAATCACCATCACCGCAGTCATCACCGCACCAGCGATGAAGAGCTCGTTGGTGATGTTGTCCGAAGCACCGTGGCCCCAAATGTAGGTGCCAGCACCGTAGATCAACGTGCCCATACCAGCCAGGGAAGCCAGCATCAGGCCCATGCCGATCCAGGTGGTGTTACGCATCAGCGAAGAGTGCGGTGCACCCAACGAAACCGGGTCATAGCCCTCGATGTAGCTGTCCTGGATCTTCTGGCCGTACTCCGGGAAGGTCTCGACGGAACGATCCGCAACAGGTGCAGGTCCGTGGTGTCCACTCATGGAAATTCCTCTCTTCCTTTAAAGCGAAGCCTAGTCGTCCTTACCGCGGAATGCCGCGCGGGCACGCTCACGGTTGACAGCGCCGACAGCCTCAAGCGGGATACCAGCCGGGCACACATCTGCACACTCACCGAAGAGGGTGCAGTGGCCGAAGTTGGTCTCCAGCTCATCAACCATCTGACGAGCACGCTTGCCGCGCTCCTCCTTGCCCAGTGGCAGGAGCTTCAGGTGGCTCAGCTTAGCGCCGGTGAACAGGTGCGCAGCACCGTTCGGGCAGGCAGCCACACAAGCACCACAGCCAATGCAGGCAGCGAAGTCGAGCGCCTTCTCAGCGGTCTCGTGGTTCACGTGCAGAGTATCTGCATCCGGAGCGGTACCAGCCTGGATGGAGACGTAACCACCCTGCTGCATGACGCGGTCCAGTGCGGAGCGGTCAACGGTGAGGTCCTTGATCACCGGGAAAGCAGCAGAACGGAACGGCTCAATCTTCAGCGTGTCGCCGTCCTTGTAGTTGAACAGACGCTGCAGGCAGGCAGTGATGTTCTGGCCAGCACCGTGCGGACGACCGTTGACGGTCAGACCACAGGTACCACAGATGCCCTCACGGCAGTCAGATGCGAAGGTGAAAGGCTCCTTGCCCTCCTCAACGCGGGCGTTGTTCACGTGATCCAACAGCTCCAGGATGGACATCTGCTCAACAGCGTCATCCACCTGAACGGTCTCGAAGGATCCTTCAGTGTCGGGTCCGGCCTGACGCCAGATCTCAAGTGTCAGTTTCATTACTTGTAGTTCCTTGTCATCAGCGGGATCGAATCGAAGTACAGGGGCTCAGCGTGGCGGACGAACTTCTCCTCACCAGCCGGCTCCCAAGCGGAGACGAAGCACCAGTTCTCGTCATCACGCTCGGCCTCGCCATCCTCAGAGAGGTGGTCTTCACGGTAGTGCGCACCACAGGACTCGTCACGGTCCAGGGCGTCAATGATCATGAGCTCACCCAGGTTGATGTAGTCCGCCACACGGATGGCGTTCTCCAGCGTCTGGTTCATGTCCATTGCGGCACCCGGGATGTTCACGTTTGCCCAGAAGTCACGGCGCAGCTCACGGACAGCCTTGAGGCCCTTCTCCATGAGCTCCACGTTACGGGCAACACCGCACGATTCGTAGAGGATCGCGCCGAGCTGCTCGTGGTAGTAGTCCGGACCGTGCGGCTCATCACCGTTGATGTTCATCAGGCGGTCAATGAGCTCCTGGGAGCGGGTCACAGCTTCGGTGACTTCCTTCGCCTCAAGGTCGAGCAGCGGCTCGTTGAGGTGGCCAGCCAGGTAGTTCGGCACCGTGAACGGGAGGGTGAACCAACCGTCAACGGAAGCGGACAGCAGGGAGTTCGCGCCAAGGCGGTTAGCACCGTGGTAGGTCCAGGAGCACTCACCGGCAGCGAACAGGCCGTCGATGGAGGTCATCTCGTTAAAGTCCGTCCACAGACCACCCATGGTGAAGTGAACAGTCGGGGCAATGAGCATCGGGGACTCGTACGGGTCCTCGCCCACGGAGTCGAAGTACATCTCGAACAGGTTCGAGTAGCGCTCCTTGATCGTGTCCTTGCCCAGACGCTCAATCGCGTCAGCGAAGTCCAGGTACGCAGCGTTGTGCAGGGCACCAACGCCACGGCCAGCGTTGATCTCCTGGGAGATAGCGCGGGACGCAACGTCACGTGGAACCAGGTTGCCGAAGGCCGGGTAGCGGCGCTCCAAGAAGTAGTCACGATCCTCTTCCGGGATCTCATTCGCCGGACGGTCATCGCCCTGCTGCTTCGGCACCCAAATACGGCCGTCATTACGCAGGGACTCCGACATCAGGGTCGTCTTGGCTTGCCACTTGGCGTTGATCGGAAGACCCGTCGGGTGGAACTGCACGAAAGCCGGAGATGCCAGGTACGCACCGTGCTCGTACGCACGCATGATGGCGGAAGCATTCGAGTTCTTCGCCAGCGTGGTCTTGTGGTACACGTTGCCGTAACCGCCGGTAGCCAGAACCACAGCGTGCGCGGTGAACGGAACCAACTCACCCGTGATCAGGTTACGGGTAACAATGCCCTCGCAGCGCTTCTTGCCGTCCTTCTCGGTGATGATGAACTCAACCAGGTCATTGTGGGTGAAGATCTCCACGTTGCCCAGGTGGATCTGGCGCTGCAGTGCAGACGCCGTGGACAGCTGAAGCTGCTGGCCTGTTTGACCACGGGTGTAGTAGGTACGGGAGACCTGCACACCACCGAATGAGCGGGTAGCCAGAGCGCCACCGTACTCACGAGCAAACGGAGCACCGATCGCGTTCATGTGGTCGATCACGCGGACCGACTCAACGGCGAGGCGCCAGCAGTCGGACTCGCGGCAGCGGTAGTCACCGCCTTTGACGGTGTCCTTGGTGTGGCGGTACGCACCGTCGTTATCCATCTTCTTACCGCGGGCGGAGTTCACACCACCCTGAGCAGCAATGGAGTGCGCACGGCGCGGCGCATCGTGGTAGGTGAAGTTCTTCACGTTGTAGCCCAGCTCGCCCAATGCGGCTGCGGCAGCACCACCGGAAAGGCCGGTACCCACAACGATGACCGTGAACTTACGACGGTTCAGCGGGGAGACCAGCTCCATGTGGTCCTTCTGGTAGCTCCACATGTCACGCATCGGGATGCCCTTGGGCTCATTGTTCTCCAGGATGGTGCCCGGAGTTACACCCTTGGCCTTGGACTGCGGGTTAGTGAAGTCCTTCTTGTCGGCGTCAGTAGCCGGGTTAGTTGCAGTAGTCATTGACGTTCCTCCAGCAGTTCCTAAGACACCAATCCGAATGCGATAGCCAGCGGCATCGCAATGTTGGCAATCACAACGATGGCCGGGATCCAGTAAGCCAGGACGACCATGATCGCGTGGCCTCGCTTACCCAGCCAGCCCAGGTCAGACACAGCCAGGTACACACCGTGGGTGAGGTGCATGAAGAGCGCGAGCATTGCCACCACGTAGAACAGGGTGACCGGCCAGCGAGCAGGATCGAACGTAGCGATCATGTTCGCCTTGATGGAGCCTGCGACGAAGCTGTCGGAGGCCACAACCTCACCAATGGTCAGGTCCAGCAGGTGGAAGATGATGAACAGCAGCAGAATCGCGCCGGTCACCAGCATCCAACGAGCAGCGGTGGACTGCAGGCCGCCCATCAGGTTGGTGCGACGGAACTTACCGCGCGACTGACGGGAACGACCGTGCAGGGCGAATGCGCCCCACACGTGCAGCACCAAGCAGGCAAGCAGCACGATGCGGATGATCCACAGCAGCGACTCACCTGGGAAAATGGGCTGGCCCATCGAGCGCAGGAACTCACCGTACTCGTCGATAGCCGGCTGCGCGCCGTGGTCCGGCATGAAGATCTTGAGGTTACCGACCATGTGGCCGATGACGAACAAGAAGAAGAACAGGCCGGTCACGGCCATGATGAGCTTGAGTGCCCAGGTAGGCACTCCGGGCCGCTCACGCAGCGGCTCCTCAGTGATTTTGCCGTGACGAATTGCGTCACGATCTGCGTTTTTTACAGTCATGGCACCTCCAGTGTCGATTTAACTTTACGGTTTCTTTGAGATTTCTCACGAGTCAAACAGGTTTGCTTCTGGTTATTACCCCCGCTTCTCACCACTTTTTAGGCCATTTGACGCGCATCTCTTCACAGTTACTTTCGGGCGCCCCACGGTCCCCCGACCCAATCCCCCTCATTTACCCCCTTTGCGCTGTCGTTTCTCTCCCACCCGGCAAGCCTGGCAACACTTTCCCCATTGCCCCCACCCATAGGTGTGAGGTTTCCCACTTTCAACCCCTAATTTTGGTCACCCCCACCAGGTTCACCCCGAAGGGTGTCAACCTTTGGTTGGTTAGATGAACCTAAGTGAATATGGCCTGCCAATCGGCATAAAACCGCCTGTTGTTCACGCTTTCATGGCAATGCCCCCGGCTCCATTTCGGAACCGGGGGCACAGTATCAGGCTTTTATTTCACAGCACTATTTCACAGCGACGAACTTCTTGTCACCCATGAAGTCCGCGCGGACAGACAGAACGCCTTGGTCCTTCGTGTCCTTCGGCACCGCGATAGCCATGTTGCCGGTAACGCTGCCACCCTTGTACAGGGTCTTGTACAGTTCCAGATCATCCGGAACCACAGCTACGTGGTCGGTCCAGGAGTAGGTATTCCCGTCCACTCCCACATAGTCCACGTCCGCCATAGCGTGGTCACCATCTGCCTTGTCACCGACATACTCAATAGTCAGGTTCAGCATGATGTACTCCATGTCAGCTCCCGGTTCATCATTGAACGGGTTCTCAGACATGACCGTGTTATGCGCGTTCAAGTCAACGGAATTCACCGTGATCACCCAGTCACCGGACTGAATCGGAGTGCCGATCGGCAGCGGATCTTCACGCGTCCCCTTGTGCGAGCTGTTCGGATCCGGCTTGTTATCAGACGACGGCTTTGCCGCTGAAGTGTCCGTAGCAGCCGGAGCCTCCGTACCCTCTGTGGTGCTTGGCGCAGTAGTGGTCGGCTCCGGATCATCAGTGCCGAGTGCCGCCCCGAGAATGCCCAAGGACACGACCGTTCCCACGATGCCACCCAGAACCGAAGCTACAATCGCCGCGATAGCCGGAACCTTCGACTTGGACTGAATAAACAGACCGACGATACCCAGGACAAATGCCACAAACAGCACGACCCAGCCGATGACCTGAATAACCGGAATGCAGGCGAGAATGAAACCGAAGACCGCGAGAATCAGACCAATGATGCCCGCAATATTCGGCTTCTCCCCATCCGCCTGCTGCGTCATACCCGGGTACGGGTTCTGGTAGCCGCCACCACCATATGGGCCCTGCTGGCCGTACTGGCCCTGCTGGCCAGGTTGCCCCTGTGCCCCGTACTGGCCGCCCGCGTACTGCGAGCCGTAACCACCCTGCTGGAAGCCCTGCTGACCAGCCTGCTGTCCGCCCTGTGGCCCACCTTGGAAGCCAGAGTTCTGACCACCTTGCGCATACGCCGACTGCGGTGCACCAAACTCACGGGTCTCATTCGCGCCACCCGGCGTAGTCGGGCGACTCTGACCACCCTGGCTACCCTGCACACCGAAGCTGGAGGCACCGTAACCGGAACCTGACTGCTGTCCGCCGTACTGCTGCCCACCGAACGAGGAACCAGCACCCGCACCGTAGTGGCCGGGCTGGCCTGACTGCGTCGGCTGGCTTGGCTCGCTCGGCTTGCTGGGCTGGCCAGACGAAGCTGGCTTATCGGACTGGCCCGAAGCACTAGCAGAAGCCGACTGGTTGGCCTGGCCGAAGGGGGTTGTGGGGCTCGAGCTGTTCGATGACGGCGTGCTGCCGTACGGGGAACTCGTGTACCCAGAAGAAGTGCTGGCGCTGCTGGTGCTACCAGTGCTGCTAGTGCCATTGGTGCCGCCGGCGCCGGTGGAATACCTCGACGGGGTGTAGCCGCTCGTGCCGGACGAGCCGGCTTGAGAGTCATTACCAGTCTTCGGATCCTTGGGATCTACTGGACCCTTCGGATCGTTCGGGCCCGGGGTGGGGCCGCCATTGGGGTTGTTCGTTGACACGTCTTGACCCTTCTTGCTCAGTTCATACGGTAAATAACATCGCTAACTTTACCGTCCACAAAACAGTTTGGCTTAATAGGCGCTTAAAAAACCCCAAACTCTACCTGCGCAGGTGGAGTTTGGGGCCTACCAGCCGTCGATAAGCAAGTGCTTACAGGTTGATCATGTGGCCTTCAACGCCGTGAGCGATCTCCTTGAGCACCTCAGACAGGGTCGGGTGAATGTGCACGTTACGTGCGATTTCACCAGCGGTGAGGTCAAAGCGCTGAGCAAGGTTGACCTCCGGGAGAAGCTCCGAAACATTGGCGCCAACGAGGTGGCAGCCGAGGATCTCGCCGAACTCACCGTCAACAACGAGTTTGCCGAAGCCCTGGGACTCAGCGAGGCCAAGCGCCTTACCGTTCGCGGAGAACGGGAAGGTAGCAACCTTGATCTCCTTGTCCGCGAACTTCTCGCGTGCCTGCTCCTCGGTGTAACCCATGGAAGCGACCTGCGGGTTGCAGAAGGTAGCGCGCGGCATCATCTGATAATCGCCGAGCTCCAACGTCTCTGCATCCGCGATCGTCTCCGCAGCGACGATACCCATGGCCTCAGCCACGTGAGCGAGCTGCAGCTTCGCGGTGACATCGCCAATGGCGTAGATGCCCTCAACATTGGTGCGCATGCGCTCGTCCACATCAATTGCACCGCGCTCAGTGAGCTCCACGCCGGTGTTCTCCAGGCCGAAGCCCTCCGTGCGTGGCTGGAAGCCAACAGCAACCATGACACGGTCAACGGTCAGGGTCTCCGTGTCGTCAGAGCCCTTCTTCTGAATATCAACCTCAACCGAGTCACCATTGTCGCGCACAGCCGTGGTGGCATGACCCGTCAAGAGCTTCACGCCGAGCTTCTTGTACGCCTTCGCAATCTCGCGGGAGACATCCTTGTCCTCATTCGGCAGGACACGGTCCATGAACTCAACGACAGTGACGTCCACACCGTAGTTGGACAGCACGTACGCAAACTCCATGCCGATTGCGCCCGCGCCGACGATGACCATCTTCTTCGGGGCCTCCGGGTTGAGGATCTGCTCCTCATAAGACACCACGTTCTCAGACAGCTCAATGCCCGGCAGGGTCTTCACCACAGAACCGGTAGCGATGATGCAGTTATCAAAGGAGATTTCCTTCCCCTTGTCATCGCCCTCAGTGATCTCAATCGTCTTAGCGTCCTTGAAGGAACCCAGACCATGGATCTCCGTGATCTTGTTCTTCTTCATCAGGTAGTGGACGCCACCCACGATCTTCTCGGAGACCTGGCGGGAACGCTTGTGCGCGTCCTCATAATCAAAGGACACCTCACCCTTAATGCCAAAGGTCTTCGCCTCATGGTTGAAGATATGCGCGACCTCAGCGTTCTTAATGAGGGCCTTGGACGGGATGCAGCCCACGTTCAGGCAGACACCGCCCCAATACTGCTTCTCTACGACTGCAACCTTCTTACCCAGTTGAGCCGCACGGATAGCGGCGACGTAGCCACCAGGGCCCGCGCCGAGTACTACAACGTCATAATGTTCATTAGCCACGCCCACTAGGATACGTGCGCTTGCGCCTAAACGCTCGGACAGGTTTACTCAAACCGAATTTTCCGCGCCCAAATAGGGGCCTTTACCTCTGATTCAGAGCCTTCCTGAACGGTTTGGCATGATGTACGAAGTTGCCCCGTCATCCAAGAAGGACCCCCTATGAAGCCCTCCCGCCCCGTGCTGGCCGCTGCCACCGCAGGCGCACTCATCGCAGGCTCATTCGTCGCCAGCGAGTCAGCGCCAGTCTTCGCACCGCTTGTCGACGCGACCGAGGTCACCGCTAACAGCGACGCCGACACACCCGAAACCCCCGAGGCCAAGGACGAGCAGGAAGTCTCTACTACGGAAGAAGACGCGTCTGATCTCCCGGTGGAGGTTGTGGACGAGGCTGATGTTGCTGAGGCTGATGCTGCTGAAACTCACGTTCCCGAGGAGATTGTCCAAGAGGCCCAGTCCCAGCCGGATCACGCTGCCCAAGCCCCGGCCGCCGCGCAGATGCGTAAGCTAACCACCCCACCACGGACGGCAAGTGGTGGAACCCAAGCGTGGTTTGCCACCACCACAGGCGCGGACTCCCACGTCGAAGCCTGGGAAGTCTGGTCCGAGTCCATGAACCGCTGGATCCCAGTGGCCCTCATTCCGGCCACCGGACCGGATAAGACAACGCGTATCCCCAACGCACCGACGTTGTACATGCTCAATGGCGCCGGTGGCTCTGAACAGAACGCTGACTGGGTCAACGTCGGTAAGGCTCATACCTACTTCCCTGGCAAAGGCGTCAACGTAGTGATCCCCATGGAGGGAGCTTTCTCCTACTACGTGGACTGGCTCGCCGATGGTCCGGAGCTGGCACAGAAGTCCAACTACTTCAAGGGCGCTCAAAAATGGACCACCTTCTTGGGCCGCGAACTGCGCGAGCCGGTGGAGAACTACTTGGGGGCTGACGCCACCAAGCGCGGCGTTGTTGGCATGTCCATGTCCGCCACATCTTCACTCCTCCTGGCAGAGCACTACCCGGGCGAGTACCAGGCCGTTGGTTCTTTCTCCGGCTGCGCCGCCACCTCCACCTCTATACCCTGGGCTTTTGCTTCACTCACCGTGAACCGTGCTGCTAAGAACCCGAATTACGCCTCCATCACCCCGGCAGATATCTGGGGCCCAATGGGCAGCCCGTACAACCGGTATAACGATGCACTGGTAAATGCGGACAAGCTCGCGGGTTCGGCACTGTACATCTCCAACGCGTCCGGCCTGGCCGCAGAACAGGACATGTACGGCTACCGCCGCAACGATCGTGGCCAAAGCCCCTCGGATGCCCTTAGTGGTTCCATGACCACCACTATCGAAGGTGGCGTCATCGAGGCAGCAACCAACGCATGCACCCATGACCTACGCGCGAAGCTCAACAGCCTGAATATTCCTGCCCATTACGAGTTCAAGAATGCCGGCACACACTCCTGGCCGGTATGGAAGGACGACATGCGTCGCTCCTGGGAAACCGTGATCGGGCCCGCCCTGCTCGGCGACAAGCTCGTGGCCGACTCGGAGAAACTGCCGGACTCCTCGTCCTGGGATGCTGATAAATCCAGCTGATAGCTCCGCATTTAAGCCAAGATCGGCCATCCCCGCTGCCTCGTGAAGACGGTGGGGACGGCCGATTTCTATCTGCAGTTATCTGCAGTGAGCTTGTTCTTAGAACATGCCCAGAGCCAGTGCGATGCCCGAGGACATAGAGGATGCCCCGTGGACCAGGCCGCCGAGGAACTCGTTGATCGTAAGCTGGATCTGCTCGATGGGATTCATGGTGTCCTTTTCCTTGAGTGTTGGTTCTCGATGCCCCGTGGGCCGAACCGTTTTAAGTTACCTTCACGCGGTTATTCGTGAGGAAACAAAGTGTCGTTACAGCCAATCCCCACAATAACATGATTCACTTGGGTCACTTTAGTAACTTTTATCGCTTGTCGGTCAGGGATCGCACAGTTAAAGTCAAGTGCGATCTTAAAGTATCTCTCGGTAACACCCACCGCCACTCAAGCGAATAATGTGAGTGAACCCGAAGCAGTAAAGGAACACCATGAAGCTTTTCCGCTCCGCCCTCGCCATCGCGGCAGCATCCGCGATTGCTTTTGGCGCCACCGTTACCACCCCAGCGAACGCCGCAACCGTCACCGCCGAGCAGGCAGCCGGTGATGCCGCACTGGGCACCGTGAAAAATTGGAATGCCAACCCGGCACCCAAGGCCATCTCCACCGGCGAGACCGCAGAGTGGGTCAATGAGGTTGACGGCAACAAGGTGCAGGCCTATTGGGTCACTTCCCCGTCCATGGGACGCGACATCCCAGTCGCGGTCATCCCGGCGCGCAATGAAGCTGGCCAGCCGGTGCAGAACGCCCCGACGATCTACCTGCTCAACGGTGCCGGTGGCGCGGAGCAGAACAATGACTGGTTGACCTACGCGGACACCCAAAAGTTCTTTGCGGATAAGGGCGTGAACGTGGTCATCCCGATGGAGGGCGCGTTCTCCTACTACACCGACTGGCTGAACACCCCGAAGGCACAGTACTTCCGTGGCCCACAGAAGTGGGAGACGTTCCTGACCAAGGAGCTTCCGGGCCCGATTGAGAAGCAGCTCGGCGCAGATAGCCGCCGCGCCATCGTCGGCTTCTCCATGTCGGGTACCTCCGCACTGGTGCTGCCCACCAAGATCCCGGGCTTCTATGACGCTGCTGCTTCCTTCTCTGGCTGTGCCGCAACGTCCACCTGGGCTCCGTACAACTTCGCTCGCCTGACCGTGAACCGTGGTGCAGGCGCTGCTGGTGCGAATTACCAGAACGTCACCCCGGAGCAGATGTGGGGCCCGATGGGCGGCGACTACAACCGTTGGAATGACGCACTGGTCAACGCCGACAAGCTGCGTGGCACCGCACTGTACGTGTCCACCGCTACTGGCCTTGCCTCTGAGAATGACATGATGGGCACCCTCATAGGCAAGGGCGCAACCCAGGCTGAGGCTTCCGCCGCTGCCATGACCCTGCAGATTGAAGGTGGCGTCATTGAGGCCGCTATCAACTCCTGCAACCATGACCTGCGCGCCAAGCTGGAGAATCTGCAGATCCCGGCGCACTACGAGTTCCGCAACGTGGGCACCCACTCTTGGCCGGACTGGCGCAAGGATCTGGAGAATTCCTGGTGGAAGACCATTAAGCCAGCCTTCAAGATGTAAGAACACTTCCCTACCCCTTGCTAGGCAGCCCAATCCCCTGCTTGCCAGCTTGAGCTGGCTAGCAGGGGCTTTTCGCTGTTTCGAGCACGTGATTAGTGTGGGTGGGCATGAGCACACAGTTCACCCCTGACCTCAGCATTAAGCCGGAGCTTCTCGACGAAATCACCGGCCCCGCAGCCCTCACCTGGGCCACCACATGGTCGGATGCCACCGAGCAAGCCGTCCGCGCCCAACTCGGCACAGCCGAGCTGGAGCAACGGATGCGTGAGGCCTTAGATACGGAAGACAAAATCCCCTATGTCAGTCGCCGTGGGGAGCACCTGTATAACTTCTGGCGTGACCGGAATCATCCCCGCGGGGTGTGGCGCCGTACCACCACGGAGGAGTATCTCGCTGGTGGGGAGGGGTGGGAGGTGCTGGTGGACGTCGATAAGCTTGCGCATGCTGAAGATGAGGATTGGGTGTGGAAGGGTGCGACCGTGCGCCCACTGCATCATGACCGCGCGCTGCTGCAGCTTTCGCGCGGCGGGGCGGACGCGGTGGTCGTGCGCGAGTTTGATCTGGCGCGCGGCGAGTTCATCGAAGATGGCTTCACACTGCCGGAGGCGAAATCTGATGTGAGCTGGGTGGACCTGGACACGCTGCTCGTGGGCACGGACCTGGGCGCGGATTCGGTGACGGAGTCCGGTTACCCGGTTGAGGTGAGGCGCTGGACACGTGGCACTGAGCTGGCCGACGCACCGATGATTTTCCGCGGCGAGCACAGCGATGTTGCCGTGGGCGCGCGGATGGACCACACCCCCGGTTTTGAGCGCGTAACCTTCTCGCGCGCGCTGGATTTCTACACGTCGCTGACATTCATGGGCGATGCGACCGGCCGCATGACGCTTATCGACGCCCCCACCGATTGCACGGTTGTCCCCCACAAACAGTGGCTTTTCCTCGTCCCCCGCACCCCCTTCGCGGGCCTGCCCGCCGGCGCGCTCGGCGTCATCGAACTCGACGCGTTCCTCGCTGGCGACAGGGACATCCGCACGCTTATCAGCGACTCCCCCATCGACGACCTCTCCATCACCTCCACCCACCTCCTGGTGACCACCCTGGACAATGTGGTGACGCGTATTTCCCGCTTTGAGCTGGGCACCTGGGAGCGCTCTGAGGTGGAGCTGCCGGATGCTGCCACCGCGTCCGTCGTGGCCACCAGCCCACTGGACCCAATTCATGGTGAGGAAGTGTGGATCAACGTGTCCAACTTCACCACCCCCTCAACACTGCTTCGCGACGGTGCGGTGGTGCGCCAAGCCCCAGCCCAGTTCGACGCTTCGGGGCTGGAAACCCGCCAGCACTGGGCAACCTCAGCCGATGGGACGAAGATCCCCTACTTCATCACCGGTGATTTCAGACGTGGGCCGCGCCCCACCCTTATCGGCGGCTACGGCGGATTCGAGGTCTCACTGACCCCGGGCTACTCCGCCATCCGCGGCATGGCCTGGCTGGAACAAGGCAATTTCTTCGTGCAGCCCAACCTACGCGGTGGTGGAGAATTCGGCCCAGAATGGCACTCCCAAGTAGTGAAGACCAACCGGCACAAAGTGTGGGAAGACCACCGCGCCGTCCTCGAAGACGTGGTGGCTAGGGGTTACAGCACCCCTTCGATGCTGGCCATTCGCGGCGGCTCCAACGGTGGCCTACTCACCTCCGGCGCACTGGTCCAATACCCGGAGCTCTTCGGCGCCGCCGTCATCCAAGTCCCGCTCACGGACATGCTGCGCTACCACACGCTGTCCGCCGGCGCGTCCTGGATGGCCGAGTACGGTGACCCAGACATCCCCCAGGAGCGGGCAGCAATTGAGACATGGTCGCCCTTACAGAATATTGCCTCCAACGTCCCATACCCGCCGGCGCTAGTGACCACCTCCACTCGCGATGACCGCGTTCACCCAGCCCACGCACGCACCTTCGCCCTTGCGCTGGCCAAGGCCGGGCAACCGGTGGACTACTTTGAAAACACTGCCGGCGGTCATGCCGGTGCCGCGGATAACCAACAGGTCGCACGGGTAGAAACACTCATCTACCAATGGATCAATAAAAAGTTGGAAGAAAGGTAAACTTTTCGGGAACTTTCCGGATTCTTAACGCGACTAATCCAACACATCGTTCCACCGACAGAAGGACCACTACGATGCTGAACTCAAAGAAGACCATTGCTCTGGCCGCTGCACTCTGCGCCGGCTCTCTCGGCTTGGCCGCCTGCTCTGACAACGGCGACTCAACTGACACCTCTACAACCACCTCCGCCGTGGAAAGCACCACAGCTGTTGAGGCTGACAACAGCGCAGCAGCTATCCAGCTGGTCGACGGCTACTGTCGCGCCAAGGCAGCTGTGGATGACACTGATGCACATGAGCACATGACCGAGAAGGACATGAAGCACGCCGACATGACTGCTTGCTTCGGCCAGTTCAAGAACATGTCCGACAAAGACATCAACGTGGTTTCCTTCTCCTCCCCGACCCTCGAGGGCGCAAGCACCGAACTCCACGAGACTGTGGACGGCATGATGCGCGAAAAGGAAGGCGGCTTCACCATCCCGGCCGGCGGCACCTACGACCTGGTCCCGGGTGGGGACCATCTGATGATCATGAACTACCCTGACGCCATCCCGGCCGGTGATAGCCTGACCGTCGAGCTCAAGCTGGATGATGGTTCCACCATCACCACCGAAATCCCGGTGCGTGAACAGCCTTCCGGTGAAGAAAACTACGCAGGGGACATGGACAACATGGAGCACATGGACCACGGCGACCACGCCGGCCACTAAAGCCCGAAAGGAGCAGCGCCACCCGCCATGACTGAACAGCACCATCCAGAGAACGCGAAACAGCAGCCAACCGAAGCAACCCGCCGCCAATTCTTACGTGGCGCAGGTACTGCCGGTGCGGCAGGTGTCGCTGGACTCACGGTGATGGGGTTGGGCGGGTGCGCTGAAGGCTCCCCTTCAAACGAGACATGGCCGGGCCAAGGTTCAAACGAATCCGGCGATAATGACTTTCTTGCGGAAGCCCGGGTTCCTTTTGATGGCCCCCACCAAGCGGGTATTTCCACGCCCGAGCAGGCCTTCATCAAACTCATCGCGTTC
Source organism: Corynebacterium sp. MSK041 (assembly GCF_030232265.1). Classification (GTDB taxonomy): domain Bacteria; phylum Actinomycetota; class Actinomycetes; order Mycobacteriales; family Mycobacteriaceae; genus Corynebacterium. Next base: position 10,051 of record NZ_JASPJK010000010.1, on the reverse strand, counting down.
AATCTCAAGGACAGCAAAACCAACCGCGACGACGTGATCCGGCTGATGCGCCTTTGGACCGATGATGCACGCCGCATGTGCAGTGGTGTAGCCGGGCTCGCCGACTTGGAGCCCGAAAATCTCGAATCAACTGCGAACCTAACCATCACGGTTGGTTACGGGCGTAGCCTGCTGGACAAAATCGGTCTCAGCGATAAAGCGCCGGACTGGCTCGATGATCTGCCTGAGTATTCCCGGGATGAGCTCGTAGACACCTGGAGTGGCGGTGATATCTGCCTCCAGATTTGTTCTGATGACCGCTTCACCCTGTCCCACGCTGCTCGGTTCATGACCAAGACGGCACGCACCTACGTTGACGCTGCATGGGTCCAGGATGGCTTCCTGCATGCCCGTGGCTCCATCGAGCCGGGCACCACGCCACGCAACCTTTTCGGTCAGCTCGACGGCACCGCCAACCCAGCCCTGGACGAGCTGGACGATATCGTGTGGATCAATGAAGGCCCCGAGTGGCTCCACGGTGGCACCGCCATGGTGATTCGGCGCGTAGCCATGCTGATGGATGAATGGGACATTCTTGACCGCGCATCCCGTGAAGTGGCCATGGGCAGAACAATCGATACCGGCGCCCCACTGACTGGCACCGACGAATTCGATCAACCCGATTTTGATGCGCTCGATGAATACGGCCTGCCCGTCATCGACCCGAATTCCCACATGGCGCGCGCTTTTTCCACCGACCGTTCCGAACGGATTTACCGCCGGCCCTACAACTACGACATGCCACCGGGCCCAGACACACGCGGTACTTCCAACGCCGGCCAGATCTTCATCTGCTTCCAAAAGAACCCGCTGAAACAGTTCGACCCCATCCAAAAACGCCTCGACGAAGCGGATCGCCTCAACGAGTGGATCACCCACATCGGTTCCGCTGTGTTCGCGGTGCCACGCGGCACGAAAGAGGGCGAATACTGGGGCCAGGATCTGTTTGAGGTCTAGCTAAGACTCTGCCGGGTGAAGGATGTGCGCCTTCCCGCGGAGGCCACCGACAACCAGATTGCGATGACCTGCGCTTTTACAAAAACTGGCGCGCGTCCGGATGCTAAATCTTTCACCCTCTCAAAGTTCAAGGGAACCGAAGCGGGGTCAGCGGCGGTCTAAGTAGGTATGAGCAACGTTCAGAAAAACCTACCGAACAACCTACGGACCTACCGCGAACTACACGATTCCATGGATGTGACCCCCTCTGTGCCGGGTGGCCTCTTCCGTGGTGGTCCTGGAACCCAAGTCACTGAGAACATCTACACGTCACTACCCACAAACCTCGCGCGCCCCCTCTATCCCGCACCGGCTGCGGCGCGTGCAATAGCCATGGCGATGGAACACCCCGGCCACATCATTGCGGGGATGAGTGCGTTGGCTGTGTTCGGGATGCCCTACTTTGCTGATCACTGCCACACCACACTGTTCGGCCCCGTAAAACGGAACAAACCGCCAACCCAGTTCAGCCCCCTCGTTCAAAGGCCAACCAGCTTGGAACATTGGTATGTCTACTTCGAGGGAGTGCCCCTCAAAATTTCACCACCGTCCATTGCCGTTATTTCTGCTTTGAACATGATCCGGGCAAACGTTCACCGGTGGGCAGCCTCGCATATTGATGGAATTACGCACCAGGAAATGCAGTCCATCCAGCTCATTGACGCTGCACGCCGGTTCCTAGCTATTAGTCCTGAGGACATTTTCACCGCTGGAAAGGACAGAGTGAACAAGCACTGGCTCCAAAAAGTTGTGGGGTTCTCTACAGCCAAAGCGGACTCACCCAAAGAAACTGAGATGCGCCTATTGGCCCACGCATTGTGCAAAAAACTTGGCTTGATGGTTGTTGAGCAGCACCCACTGTGGGCTGCCGGTTCTCTGGTCACTGTGTTTGATCTGGCGATTCCGGAATTGAAAGTGGCCATCATGTACGACGGCGAACACCACCTGAAACGGGAACAGCGTGATTGGGATTCGCTGGTCAATGTTGAAGCCGCATTGCAGGGTTGGACTGTCATCCGAGTGACTGCCGGTACGCTCCCACGTTTGCCTGAGTTCCTGACACGGGCGGCGCAGGCGGCCTAATCAGGCTGGGTGAAGGATTTAGTGCCGCGCCCTTAGTGCCACCCCAACACCAGTTTCCATCAGTGCAGGTCAGGCCACTGCGATCCCTGGCCACATCTCGGCCGGATGCAAAATCTTTCACCGCCCGAACGGAGCCAGCCCGAACCGAGCCAGCCCAAACGGGGCCAGCTAGCATGAGTGCCATGACTATGCTCGTCACCGGTGGTGCCGGTTTCATTGGCTCGAACTTTGTGCACATGGTGGCGCAGCGCTATCCGGATACTCGCGTCATTGTTCTGGATGCGCTGACCTACGCCGGTAACGCGGAAAACCTCAAAGGTGCAGGCAACCAGGTCGAGCTGATCAAGGGCTCTGTTGCGGACCCCGTACTGGTGGATGAGCTGTGCCAGCGGGTAGACACGATCGTGCATTTTGCAGCGGAGTCCCATAATGACAATTCGTTGCGCGATCCGTCCCCCTTCCTAAAAACAAATGTGGTGGGCACATTCACACTGCTGGAAGCGGCACGAAAATATGACAAGCGCTTCCACCACATTTCCACAGATGAGGTTTTTGGGGATCTGGCCATCGATGATCCGGCTAAGTTCACAGAAACGACGGCGTACAACCCGTCCTCGCCCTACTCGGCGACAAAAGCGGGGTCAGATCACCTGGTCAGAGCATGGGTGCGCAGCTTTGGGGTGCGGGCGACGATTTCGAACTGCTCCAACAATTACGGCCCTTACCAGCACATTGAGAAGTTCATCCCGCGGCAAATCACCAATCTGCTCACCGGTCGCCCGGCCAAGTTGTATGGCACAGGCGAGCAGGTGCGCGATTGGATCCACGTGGATGACCACAATGATGCTGTTCTGGCCATCTTGGAGCGCGGCCGCATCGGCGAGACCTACAACATCGGCGCCAACGGCGAGCACTCAAACAAGGACGTCATCGAGCTCATCTGCGAATTAATGGGTGGCACCTACGAGCATGTCGCGGATCGCCCTGGGCATGATCAGCGCTACGCGATGGACGCCACCAAACTCACTGAGGAACTCGGCTGGAAACCCCGCTACACGGATCTGCGCGAGGGGCTCGAGCAGACGATTGCCTGGTATCGCGAGAACGAGGCCTGGTGGCGCGACGCAAAAGATGCTGTTGAGCAGGACTACGCCGCGCACGGCCAGTAGGCCACGGACAACAAGCCATGGCCTACTAGCCCCTTAGTCCAAATGCCTCTCATCCGGCCCGTTGTACGCGGCGAGCGGGCGGATGATGGTGTTGTTCTCAAACTGCTCAATGATGTGGGCGGTCCACCCGGTGATGCGCGCCATGACGAAGAGCGGGGTGAAGAACTCGATGTCGAATCCGAGGATGTAGTACGCCGGCCCCGCTGGGAAGTCCAGGTTGGGCATGATGTTGATTGACGTGTTCTCGTACATGGTTTTGGCCATGATGTCGTACATCTCTACCCACTTGTCGGCGTTCTTCTCTGGGTGTTCGGAGGCGAGTTTCTTGAACGCGGCTTCCATGGTGGGCACGCGGGAGTCGCCCTTTTTGTACACGCGGTGACCGAAGCCCATGACGAGCTCTTTGTTCTTGAGCTTGTTCAGGGTCCACTCTTCGGTCTTGGCCGGGTCGTCGATTTCAACGAAGTTGTGCATGACAAACTCGTTGGCGCCACCGTGCAGTGGCCCCTTGAGCGCGCCGATCGCCCCGGTGACGGCAGACCAGGTGTCGGACTGGGTGGATGTGATCACACGCGCGGTGAATGTGGACGCGTTGAAGGAGTGCTCCGCGTACAGGATCATGGATTTCTCAAAGGCTTCCACGTCAGACGGGATGGTGGCGGGTGAGCCTTCACCGTCGCCGAAGACCATCCACAGGAAGTTCTCCGCGTAGCCGCGGTTCACGTCGGGCTCGATGTAGCCCTCCCCGCGTCGGCGGCGAATGTCCAGCGCAATGATGGTGGGCAGTTTGGTCAGCAGGGTCAGCGCGATGTCGCGGATGTGGTCAGAATTCGGGGTGAATTTCTCCGGGTCGCGCGTGCCCAGGAAGGACACGGCGGTGCGCAGCACGTCCATCGGGTGGCAGTCCTTCGGCATCGCCTCGATGACGCCAATGAGCTCTTCATCAAGACCACGGCGCGCGCGGGCAACGCGGTAGAACTCGTTGAGTTCGTCTTCGTTGGGCAGCTCGCCGTTCCACAGGAGCATGGCTACTTCTTCGAAGCTGGCGCCCTCGGCAAGCTCATGCACGGGGTAGCCGCGGTAGAGCAGCGAGTTGGTGTCAGGGTTGACTTTGGAAATCTGGGTGTAGTCAGCGACAACACCGTAGAGGCCTTTGCGGATGTCGGGTTGCTCAGTCATGTTCAGCTCCTTAGTCGGGTTAGAAGATGCCCTCAGGCGTTGCCGGGGCTGTGGCGAGCGCGTCCTGCGTGAGACGCACGTTGAGTTCGCTCAAATCAGTGAGGTTTTCCAGATTTTCAGCGGCCGCGAGGAAGCGGTCTTGCTCTTGCTTATCGACGAGCCCCTCCGCCAACGTCCTAAACTTCCGGATGTAATCCGGGCGGGTGAAGGGGCGGGCGCCGTCCGGGTGCGCGTCCGCAAGCGCGAGCTCATCTTCGATGACCTCGCCGTCGGCGAAGGTGATCACGGCGCGGGCACCGAATGCCTTCTCGGCGGGATCGGTGGAGTGATAGCGGCGTGTCCACTCGGGGTCTTCGACGGTAGAGATCTTGTGCCAGAGTTCCACCGTCTCCGGACGGCCAGCACGCTCCGGGGAGTAGCTGTCCACGTGGTGCCATGTGCCGTCTTCCAGTGCCACGGCGAAGATGTACATGATCGAGTGGTCCAGCGTTTCACGCGACGCGGTGGGATCCATCTTCTGCGGATCATTCGCACCGGTGCCGATGACGTAGTGGGTGTGGTGCGAGGTGTGCAGCACGATGGAGGCAATATCCGTCGTAGAACGTCCCGCGTCAATAAGCGTCTGGCGCATGCGACGCGCAAGGTCGATCGGGGCCTGGGACTGGTATTCCGCGGAGTGCTCCTTGGTGTAGGTGTCCAGGATCGCGCGTTTGGGTTCGCCCGGCGCGGGCAGCGGGACCGTGTAGGTGCGGTCCGGGCTGTGCAGCATCCACGCGATGACGCCGTCCTCCCCTTCCCAGATCGGGGCGGGTGCGCCTTCGCCGCGCATGCACCTATCGACGGCCTCGATGGCCATCTTGCCCGCGAACGCCGGCGCATAGGCCTTCCACGAGGAAATGAGGCCCTTGCGGGACTGGCGGGTCGCGGTGGTGGTGTGCAGCGCCTGGCCGACGGACTGATAGATCGTGTCCACGTCCAGATCAAGCATCGTGCCCAGGCCGGCGGCCACGCTGGGGCCGAGGTGAGCCACGTGGTCGATCTTGAACTCATGCAGGCAAATGCCCTTGACCAGGTTCACCTGAATCTCATACCCGGTGGCAATGCCACGGATAAGCGCCTTACCATCCAGCCCCTTGTGCTGTGCCACGGCGAGCAACGGCGGAATGTTGTCGCCCGGGTGGGAGTAATCCGCGGCGAGGAACGTGTCATGGAAGTCCAGCTCACGTACGGCGGTGCCGTTGGCCAGCGCAGCCCATTCGGCGGAGTAGTGGCCATCAATGCCAAAGACGGTGGCGCCCTGCTTGTCCACTGGGTGGGCTTGAGCCATCACGCGGGCCGAGGTCACCGGGCGGCGCACCACCGATGCCACGGCCACCGCCGCATTGTCGATGATGCGGTTGATGATCATCTCCGTCGTCTCGGCCGGCACCTCCACGGGATCAGCCGCTACCTGGGCAACCTTGTACGCGAGGTGTTCTTCATACGGGAAATCTTCTGCGGAACGGTGCGTGCGCACCTGGTGGTTGATCATGCGTGGTCAGCCTCCTCAAAGGGTCTCCAAAGTGGGTGCTGGTTAGTATTGCAAAACTAGCTATCTAGCGTGTGCGATTCAGTGAATATTCAGGGGATTAAGATGGCGGGCATGACTGACACGAACACGGGCATCGATGGGCTTGTTATCAGAAAACTGCAGGTCCACGGCGATAACCGCGGCTGGTTCAAGGAGAACTGGGCGGGGCAGCCGCCGATGCGCGTGGAGCAGAACAACGTGAGCTTCAACGCCTCGCGCGGGGCGACCCGTGGCATGCACGCGGAGCCGTGGGACAAGTACGTGTCGGTGGCCACGGGTCGCGTGTTTGGTGCGTGGGTGGACCTGCGGGAGGACTCCCCTACCTTCGGTGCGAAATTCGGCTGCGAGATCGGCCCCGATACCGCCGTGTTCGTGCCACGCGGGGTGGCCAATGGCTTCCAGGCACTCGAAGACGGCACGACGTACATCTACCTGTGCAATGCCCGCTGGAACCCGGATGCGCAGTACGCATTCTGTTCCTATCGGGAGATCGAGTGGCCACTGGAGCCCACCGAGGTATCGGAGAAAGACCTGGCCCACCCACCACTGAGCGAAGCACAGCGCGTGGCACCGCGCCGCACGCTGGTGACGGGTGCGAATGGGCAGCTCGGCAGGGCTTTACAGCAAGTTTTGCCTGGCGCCGACTTCTGCACCCGCGAGGACTTTGACCTCACCGCACCCGTGGAAGACCTGCTGGCGGCACGGGACTGGACGCAGTACTCCACCATCATCAACGCCGCTGCCTTCAACGACGTGAACAGCGCCGAAACCGCAGAAGGCCGAACAGCCGCATGGGAGGTCAACGCGCTCGGCCCGGCGAAGCTGGCCCAGATCGCCGCGCGCTATGACCTGACGTTGGTACACGTCTCCTCGGACTACGTCTTCGACGGCACCGTAAAAGAGCACACGGAGGAAGAGGTGCCGAGTCCGTTGTCGGTGTATGGGGCGTCGAAAAGCGCAGGTGAGGCGGCGGCTGCTGTGTGCCCGCGCCATTACGTCGTGCGCACGGCCTGGGTCTTCGGTGACGGAGCGAATTTCATGGCCACGATGGCACGGCTGGCCGCCAATGGCACAACGGTCAAGGTGGTCAGCGATCAACGCGGGCGGCCAACGTGGGCGGAGGACCTAGCCAAGGGCATCGTGCACCTGTTAGATGTGAACGCGGAGTATGGCATCTACAACATCACCTCCGGCGGGGATCCAGCATCGCGGAATGAGATCGCCATGGCCACCTTCATCGCCACCGGCTCCGACCCAACGGGCGTGACCCCGGTGACCACCGCGCAGTACCAGGAGCTCAACGGCCCAGAAGCTGCCCGCCCGGCGGAATCAACGCTGGCGTTGGACAAGATTGAGGCTACCGGGTTCACACCGACGAATTGGCGCGTGGCACTCGCCTTGTATCTGGGCTAGCTAGACTTCCAAACATGAAGGGCATCATTCTCGCCGGCGGTTCCGGCACACGGCTGTACCCGATTACAAAGGGCATCTCGAAACAGCTGATGCCTATTTATGACAAGCCAATGATCTACTACCCGCTGTCCACGCTGATCAGCGCGGGTATCCGGGAGATCCTGGTGATCACCACGCCGGAGGACCGTGAGGCTTTTGAGCGTTTGCTTGGTGATGGCTCCGCGTGGGGCCTCATGATCGACTACGCGGTGCAGCCCTCCCCCGATGGCCTGGCACAAGCCTTCCTCATCGGGAAAGACTTCATCGGGGATGATTCGGTGGCCCTCGTCCTTGGGGACAACATCTTCGACGGCACGGAACTCACCCGCCTCATGAATGAGGCGACGGCCCCTGACGGCGGCGCGATTTTCGCCTACGAGGTGAGCGACCCGGAACGCTACGGCGTGGTTAGCTTCGATGACAGCGGCACGGCCACCGCCATTGAAGAAAAACCCGAGCATCCCCAGTCCAACTTCGCCGTGGTCGGACTGTATTTCTACGACAATGACGTGGTGGAGATAGCCGCATCCATCGAGCCCAGCGAGCGCGGGGAGCTGGAAATCACCAGCGTCAACGATGCCTACCTGAAGCAAGGCAAGCTCAAGGTTCATCGCCTGCACCGCGGGGATGTGTGGCTGGATACAGGCACGATCGATTCCATGAGCGAGGCCAGCGCCTACGTCGAGGTGTTGCAAAAGCGCACGGGCACGGTCATCGGATCGCCCGAGGTTGCCGCGTATCACCAAGGTTTCATCGATGCGGAGACGCTAGAGGAGCTTGCCGCACCCATGCTGAAGTCGGGCTACGGGCAGTATCTACTCGATGCCGCCCGCGAGTAAGAATTGCGGTATCGTGCGGTCGCACGCTTATCCGCGAATCACCCCTCAACCGGAGACCCCATGACCAACAACACCCCAAAGACCAAGATTCCGCCCTTGATGTGGGCTTTCACCATTGTTTTCGCCCTGGCTTCCGCCGTAGGCGGCTACGTCATCGGTGAGCGCGATGGGCAGCAGAACGCCCTGAACCAGATGGCGGAGCAGGTCGGTGGCGTTGGTCCGGACGGTGCGGTGGTTGAAGGAACCAGCGCCGGTATTCCTGATGGCGCCACCCCGGGTACCGATTTCAGCCCGGTGAAGGCCAATTCCAATGGCTTCTTCGACGCCACCATCCACGGGCCGAGCGCCCCCATCACCTCCCAGGATGAGATTGATAACGCTGCTCGCCGCGACCCCAAGGACCCGATGGCGGTTGGTGCTTTGGACGCACCCGTCGTTATCGCTGAATTCAGCGATTGGGAGTGCCCGTTCTGCATTCGCCACGCCACCACCGTGGAACCGGAACTGATCAAGGAATACGTGGACGAAGGGTACGTGCGCATCGAGTGGAATGACCTGGCTGTCCAGGGCCCTGCATCCATCGCTGCTGCCAAGGCTGGTCGCGCGGCTGCTGAGCAGGGCCGTTTCGCCGCCTACAAGGATGCCTACATGGCTGCCGCGGCTGAGAAGGGTGGTCACCCGGGCTTTGAACTCGAGGACTTCATCGGTTTTGCCAGGAAGGCTGAAGTCCCTGACATCGATAAGTTCATCGCCGATGCCCAAAGCGATAAGTACGACGACGCGATCGATGAGGCACGCAACTACGCACAAGGCCTGGGTATCACGGGGACGCCCGGGTTTATCATCGGTAAGAAATTCCTTGCCGGTGCGATGCCTATCGACGATTTCCGCTCCGCCATCAACACCCAACTCGCCGCCAACTAACCGGGCTGAGTGTGATCCACACCTCACCCCGCACCCCGGTATAGTTAGCTCCGTTTGATCCATGATTACCAACACTCAGACGGAGCTTTTTCATGCCCCACTACACTGCACGCCAGCTGAAAAACTTCATGAGCTTCTGGCCTCCCTTCTTGGGCGCCGGCGTGAAAGTCAAGGAATTCGCCGATGATGGCACCCGCGTCGTGGTCACGCACAAGGCAAACATCCTGACCAAGAACGCCATGGGCGTGGCCTTCGGCGGCACCATGTCCGCCATGACGGACCCCTTCTTCATGCTTGCCTCCATGCACCGCCTGGGCAAGGAGTACCGCATCTGGGATACCGCCGGCGAGATCAAGTACGTCAAGCCGGGCCGCGGCAAGATCACCGCTGACATGCGCATCCCGGAGGAAACCTACGCGCTGATCAAGGAAAAGACCGCGAACGGCGACAAGTACCTCCACTGGTTCGACGTAGACATCGTCGACGAGGAAGGCGACGTCGTCGCACACGTGCGCCGCCAGGTCTACTACCGCCGCAAGCAGCAGTAGATCGGGTGGCTCCCCGCGATCAGATTTTGAAAACGCTACAGGATTTCACTAAACGCGCAGGACGTGCAACCGACTTTGAGGCTTAAGGGTCAAAAAGTGTGTCTGGATTGGCTGATTTCCAGTAGGTGACCTGCATTAACGTTGAAAGTATATGCTCTGCAGGCGTATATCTGGTCCATCGTCGCTCAATCCACGGTGTGGCTGTCGCAATGTGCTAAGCAGCGGTGGTTCGGTTACCCAATGCCAAAGAAC